>JACRKG010000023.1 GCA_016215315.1 Candidatus Woesearchaeota archaeon
CCAAATCCGCTGTGCAAAAAAAATACAAAAACTACTCCTAGAAAAAGCTAACGCTTTTTAGCGACAGCACTAAAGTGCAGGGCATTCCACCCACCGTTAAAAACGGAAGCTAAAAGCTGGGGAGTCTGCCCCAAACTTACCACGAACTACAAACTATAAACTAGTTTTTATCCTAAAACAGGTCTCACACAATATCTTCTTCCTCTGCAAACATCACCAATTGGACGACCTCTAACTGGCTTGGGTTTTGGTGTTTCTACTGGTGGTGTTGGTGTAGTAATTGGTACTGGTTTTTCCGTTGGAGGAGGAGTAGGCGTTGGTACTGGTGTTGGTGTTTCTGTTGGGGGTGGTGTTGGTTGTTGTACTGGCGGAGTTGGTTTTGCAATTTCTCCTGGCGCGAGTGGTATTGGTACTGTTGTGAGGTCTGCTCCGTTTTCTGTTCTTTTTATTTCATCTGCTTCTGGTAGTGTTTGTACTCCTCTTCCTCCAGTGCATTTTTTGTTTGTTGCTGAACCTGAACAACAGAATTTTTCGTCTGATTGTTCTCTTAATTCATGTCCTGCTGGTGCGCATAGTCTTAATGTTTCTGCAGTTTCTGAAGGTATTGAATTTCCATCATCATCTTTTAATGTGTATCTTGAGCTTTCTTTTGGTGTTAAGTCTGTTGGTTTTGTTGCATCAAATGTTGCCGTAAAAGCTCTCCACCAGAATACGTCCCAGAATGCTGCATCCCATTCACTAACACATTTGCCATTATGATTGCTTTCTCCTGCAGGTTGTCCATCTTTTCCTGGGCCGCCGCACATTTTTCCTGAAGGATATCTTGCGCAACAATTATCGTGCTTAATACTTCCTGGAACTACCCAACAATTTCTTTTTCCGTTAACTTCTTGTGAGCATCCTACTGGTGCTACTATTTTTTGTGATCCCCAACTCCATTCTTCTTTTCCATCTTCACTGCCGTAGCATCCTTTGCCTACTCCTCCAAAGCAAGTTTCTTCTTTTCCAGTGATTAGTTTTGTTACTGGGTTTTTGTTTGAGATTAATTGTGCTTGAGCGCTGCCTGAAGGATTTTTCACTTCAACTAGGCCATGATCAATACCCCAATCAACATAGATTTTCTTTTGCGTTTCAGAGTCGTCTTTTTGATAATTTATTTGGTATCCGTTAAGAGTTATTGAATTAACGCTTTTAAGATTTTTACCATATACTATAGCAGTATTTCCTAACATTTCATCATCTGGTTCTATGCTGGTTATTTCTGGAGGTAGTGGTTTTGTTTCGACTGTCAATGTTGTTTCTGTTCTGACGTAACTATTTTTTCCTTTTACTGTAATAATATATGATCCTTCTGTTTGTGGTGCATTGACTTTTATTTGTTCTAAAGATTCTGCTTTGAAAGTTTTTGTAAGAATTTCTTTTTTTGTGTTTACGTCGTAAAAGCTTATTTCTACGGGTTCATAAAAGTTTTCTCCGGTTATTGTTATTTCTTCATTCGTCCAGACTTTTTTTGGATTGAACGAATTTATTGCTGGTAATGGTACTATTTTTATTTTTGCACTACCGCTTCCGTGAAGATCAGAAACGACAGTTATTTCGTGCTCTCCAAAAACTGCACTTACCGGAATTTTTATTTTTACTTCTTCCTTGCTAACTAATGTAAACGGTATTGTTTTTTCGTCGAATTTTATTTCATCAGCATAAACATCAAGCATCGTGCTAAAGATAGATACTTCTTGTCCTGGTAATGCTACTAAAGGATCAAAACGAGTTATTTTTGGGGGTGATAATTTGCTGAAGCCTACAACTTTTTGTATTGCATTTCTTAGTTCTTTATAATTTGAGTAAGCGCGCACATATCTAGTTATATTGCATTCACCCGAATTTCCATTTCCTTGAGGTAATTTATTTAATTGGTTGAATGCCTTAGTAACATCAGGGTTGCTGCATTTTCCAGTCCATATAACAAAATTTTCATTAGACTCAACTGCTCCTCCAGAAGTTAATACTAATGTGATTTTTCCTGTTTCTGCTCCTTGAGGAACTATTGTTTGTAATTCTTTGCCATCTGGCGAAACGCTAAATCCTTCAACTAATTCTCCGCCAAAGTAAACTCTTGAAACATATCTTAAATTTGTTCCTTTAATATTAATGACAGTTCTTTCATATCCTTTTCTTGGTTCAAAACCAGTCATTGATACTTCTGGAATGCTTGGTTGTGGTGGTGGAGTGATGTTTGTTCCTTCTCCAGGACAGCCAGGCATTGTGGGATAATCTTCGCACGCGGCGGGATATTCTTGACTTGCAGGGGTTATTTGTCTTTGGTAAGTTATTTCTTCTCTGGGTTGTATTGTTTTTGGTTGTTCTTGTTGAGCTGATCCAAAATTAGCACTTACTGTTTTGTCAGAATTGAGAGTTAAAGTACATGTTGTGCTGCTTCCACTGCATGCTCCGCCCCAGCTTGAAAAAGAGTCTCCTAGTGATTTTGCTGTTAGTGTTATTGTTGTTCCTTGTGAGTACATTTCTGAGCATGCATATCCGCATTCTATTCCTGAAGGGTATGATGAAACGTATCCTTTGCCTGAGGTGGATACTGTTAAAGTGTTTTGTCCTCCTTCGTATGATAAAAGTCCCGTTGTAAAGTTTGGAGTTTGTAGTTCAGAGTTTACAATTATTAATCCTAAAATTGCCACTATTCCGACAATTAAAAATATTAGTAATACTTCTTTTTTCATTTTTTAATGTCCAAATTTTATCTGTATTGTTGCGGGTCCTAAGGATAATTTTTCTGAGTGATATATTACCCAAATGAAGTCAACTCCTTCTGTTCCTTCTTCTATTGGTCCGTCTGCAACAGCATTATTCCATCCGTCTAGAACTAATTTTTTTGTTGGTCCAAAAGAGCCCATTCCCCATCTGTTCCAGTCATCTTCGTTTATTTGTTCTATTTTCCAAGTTCCTGTCGAGCCAAATTCCCAAGTACCTTCCGAATTAATTGTTAGCCTTCTAGTGACTGGTTTCTTAATATGATCATTTCCTCCCGCATCATACATTATTTCTTGCGTGTATGGACGCCAGGAGCCTATTATTGCTAACTCTGAGGAAGATTTTTTTTGTAATTCTTCTTTTTGCTCGAGAACTTGTTCTTGTATTATTTCAGTTTTAGGTTTTTCTACTGATACAGTAAATGGTTTTATCACCCAATTAACTAAAGACTCAATAAAACTCACTTGACCCGTCACCGTAGCGTTTTCATGAGAAAACGCTAGTATTGCAAATATTCCTGATAAAGAAATAAAAGAAATAAAAAAAAGGGCTATTGAATCTTTGCTAGCCATTTTTACTTCATCTTGAATGAGTCAAACATTTTTTCTACTTGTCCAGAGTATGCGCCATATTCTTTTTCTTCACCAACAAATGTTAGTGTGTAAAAAAAGTTGTCTTTAATAGTTAATACTTGAACAAATTTGAGTGTTAGGCCTGCATTATTTGCGCTATATTCTAGCTTTAGTGCGGGATTTCCTGAACTTGATGCTTTTTCTTTGCTAACTAAAGCAAATCCTGGGATTGTTTGTTTTAATTGTTCCGTTCCTGCATCAGCATAATCATCTAATGTTGCTCCTGGTTGTGCTGCTGCAACGTAAACGTTTAAGTTTTCAGAGAATTGGTCTGAAGCACTTGTTCCTGGGGAAACAAATCCAACTATTCCTCCTTCTAGTGTTTTAACTTTCCATTCTGGAGGATAACTTATCGTGTATTTTTCACCTTCATAAGTTAAGTACTTTTCTTGAGTGCAACCAACAAATAAAGCAACTAAAAAAATCATTAACAAAATTAAATTCTTTTTCAATCAAATCACCTCATTTTAATCAAAAACTGTGTTTTAATTATTTAAACATTTGTATTTTTATTCGATATAATCTTTATTCTTGAGTTTTTCAGGTAAGTACTTATCTGAGACGAATGTAATTCCTCTACCGCTTAAAGCTTGGATTTCTGCTTTTGCTTTGAAGTCTTTCATCATTTTGAATTGTCTTTGCCAGTTTTTGTTATTTTTGAACCATTGATATTCTGATAATTGTTTTAGTCTTGAAAAGTCTATTTCTTTCATTGCGATGAAGTTTTTTTTCAAGTCGTATTTTATTATGTCGTCTGCTGTGATTCCTAAAAATTTGACGTTTGGTATTGTCATTTTTTCTGAAATGTGGGCTAAATTTATTGAACCGTATTTTATTACTGAATAAATGTACATTCCCCAAGGGTCGAAATCTGCTAGTACAAATATTGGTAGCCCATGTTCTTGTGAAAGTCTTTGAAGTAATCTTCTTATTCCTCTAGTTGTTTGTCCTTGTGAGGACATTATTAAGCAATTTTGTTTTTCCCAGAATCGGTCTTCGTGCAATCTTTCCCACACTGCCGCTTTTTCCATGTAAATGACATATTTGGCATTTACTTTTTTGAATTTTATTTCTTCAACATTTGAGGGAATACTCCAACCGCCGCTTCCTAGTTTTGACCAATCTATTATGTCTCCTTTGTCTTCTACAATAACATTTCCTGCTACAGAACCCATTTTGTTTGCGTTAATGTTTAATTGCTCTCTGGAAAGATCCGCTATAAGTTCTAAGTCTTCTATTACTTTATCTGATTCTGTTTGTTCATCAACAATGTTAATATTGCTTCCGGGAATTGTTCTTTTGGCCATGTAAAATACGTCTCTTAAGCTTGCGTGTTTTGCTACGTCAAGAAGGCTTTTGCTTATTGCAGCGATTTCTAGTGTTTGCAAGAATTTTTTTGAATGACCTATGTTAAAAAAGAATCTTTCTGCTGTTTTTGATCCTAAAGATAACATTTTTGTTTTTTCATTGAATACAACGTTGGAAATTGCTCTGACCGGAATGTCTATTGCAGGATTTTTATTTTTAAAAATATCATTTACGACTTTTTTTCCTAAGTCGATTAATATTTTTTTAATGTTTTCTGCCATTATTCATCCTCTTCGAAACTTCCTTTTAGTTTTATTTGTCTTTCTCCTTTAACTGGTTTTTCAACTTCTCCTTTTAGTTCTCCTTTGTTTTGTTGTATGAATTCTTTGTTTTTTTCTAGCATTTTTTTCATGCTTTCAATGAGTTTGGTTTTATTATCTCCAGTAAGTCTTGAAAGTGAATCTGCAACTTCGGGAATGTACCGTTCGAATATGTTGACTCTTTCTTGTTCCATTCCTGCTCTTCTTTTTTTGTTTACGTAACTTCCTAGTTTTCTTCCAATTTCTTGTAATGCTAATTTTATTTCTCGGATTATTTCAGGATAATGCGCTAGTGCTTCTTTTGCTTCTGAAGTGAAAGGAGGCCATACTGAAGCTAAGTGTATTACTAATGTTAATGGTCCTTGTGGTAAGCTTCCAGAGCTTTGTTGTAGTCCATAACCTCTCCAGGCTGTGCTTATTACTGATTTGAATGTTGCGCAAGCACCTTGTTGGTATAGTAATGGTACTCTGTTTGCGTAACGTAATAATTTTATTGGTTCATCAGCTGGTTGTTCTCCTCCGTAGGCTGCTGAAACTTCTATTACAAAAGGAATTCCTCTATAAACTGAAGGACTTCTACTAACTGCTGTGTAGAATTCTGCGTTTACTTCTTTTCTTAATCCTTTTTCTAATAATTCTTCCCCTATTGGTGAAAGACAATCTGAGCTTGGCGCAATTATTTTTGTTTCTCTGATTCCAGTCATTAATTTGTCGACGTGAGCATGATTTAGTTCTGAAGGCTTCATATCTGTTTGAAGTCCTGCTTTGTCACAAATCTCTTTAGCAGTTCCTCCACCAACTCGAGAAAATTCCGTTGTTAAAAAACTTTGAAGAGTTCTTGATTGTGTTGATGCAAGCATTTTTGTAAGAATTCCGTGTTCTACTCCGTAAGGATGTGGTTTGACTTCTTTAGGTTCTATTGGTAAGTTTTCTGTTACTCTTGCAAAAACGAATTGTTCTGCTTTTGGTGTTGTATAAATAAATGTTGCATGAGGGTTTACTATTGCTGTTTCTTTTACGTAAGCATCAACGCTTTGGTCGCCTTTTTGGTATGATGCTTCAAAATCCATTTCTACTCTTGTTCCGTGATCCTTTTTGAAATTAACAACTTCTTCTTTTAGAATTTCTGGTTCGTTTTTTTGAGTGTTTATTCTTAATTCGAAGTATGATGCTTCTTTGCCCGCTCCTGTTTTTGAAGTTATCTTTGCGGGTCTTCCAGTTGTTAGTTGTGCATATAGTAGTGCTGCACTTATTCCTATACCTTGTTGACCTCTTGAGTTATGACAGCTTATTCCGCCAAGTCCTCCAACAAAGTTTTCTGCTTCTGGAACAGAAATATCATACACATATTCATAACCTTCAGTGATTTTACTTATTTTTTTTACTTTTAGGAAAACAAAATCAGAATCTACTAATTTGCTTGCTTTTTCTAATATTTCTTGGACTTTGTAATATTGCGCTGTTAATATGTATAAACCGTTTTCTTGTTTTAATATTCCTTTTTTTTCTAGAAAACTTATCGCGTGTCTGCTTGTTGTTATTTTTGTTAAATCTTCAATTTTAAAAGAATCTTTTTGATTAAACAATTCGAATAATCTTGGATAAAGATCATTTTCTTGGTAGTGTTCAAACCCTAAGGAGGATAATATGTTATCTCTGCTTATTCTTTTTGGTTCAGGATAAAATGAATTTATGGGAATTTTTGAGAATTTACTTTTGTGTTCTGTTTTTGCTTTGAAAACAAATGAGTTATTTATGCTATCTCCATAAATATCTACTGTGTATCCGGTTGATAAATTTTTGCCAAGCCCTTTAAATTCTTTTTTTCTTATTGAGGCAACAACTCCTTGTATCAACCACAAATAAATTAGTTGTTGTGCCAATTTTTCGCTTACTGTTGTAGCTGTTAATTGGCTGGATTTTTTGAAAAGATGCCCATCTCCTTGGTAGTACGCATCTAAGAAGTGTTGTTTGTTTTGTGAATTTGTTGTGAAAATAAAGTCAGGAATTATTTTGTTTTTGGCTCCTTTACCACACCATTTTTTTATTAGCTCGCTAAGTACTCCTCCAAACACTTTTACTCTTACACATGACTTTTCCGGTCTTCTTTCTATTGTATAGTTTAGTCCAAAAAACAATGCAAAATCAGTTATTTCTTTTACAAATTCTTTTTCATCTTCATTAAAAGTAAACCCAATTTGTCTATTGTCGCAATGACCTTCTGCAACGTAAAAGCCTAAGAATCGGGATAACATTTTTGTTATTGGCCAAACTATTGACAGATCATAGCTTTTTCCGTGGAAGTACGTTCTTATTTTTGCTTCAGGAATTTTAAGATTAAGCTTTTTGTACAGATAAACTGGAATAAATCCGTTTTTTAGGTAGTTATATTTGTAAGAATCTTCTAAAACATCAATAGTTTCTAGACCTACTCGGAACTGATAATATTTTCTGCTTTTATCTGTTTTTTTATGAATTGTTTTTGCTTTTGAAAAAACTTCTTTGATTATTTCTTCAGGTATATTATATATATACCAATAATTGTTCTTAACTTTATTTTCATCAATGTAGTCCAGAATACTGATTTCATTTACTTCATCGTTTAAAGGAATTATTGATGGTGCACATAAGTAATCTCCTTCTTTTAATTGCCTTGCTTCGATTTCTTTAATTTCTAGATTAGAAATTCCAAAAATGCTGTGACATCCGGTTACTTTTATTTTTCTTCCTGTTTCCAGCTCTATTTCACATATTTCATTTTCTCTTTTGTGTTTTATTAAATGTGAAACTGTTTTAAATGAATATTTTAAAGTTTTTCTATCAAATGCAGGTACTTGAATGTTAAGTTGTTCTACGTTTTTTGTTTCCTTATTGCCATTAATTTTGTCTATTAATTCTCCTATTGGTTTTATTTGTATTTTTCCATCTTTCTTCAAAATTATTGGTTCATCGCCAGTTAACGATTGTTTTCTCGAGAAGAATTTGCTTCCGTAAAGTAGTTTTCCAAAAATTCTAGGAATTTGTTTTTTAATAATTCCCGGACCGTTATCTTCTACAACAACTCTGAAGCGCTCATTTTCCATATCTATTATTTCTATTTTTATTTCGGGGAGAACTTTTGCTTCCTCACAAGCATCTAGTGAGTTATGACAAATAATCGCACCAACACCAGCAACAAAATTTTCGCATTCTGGCACTGAAACATCATAAACCCATTCATGATCATAATCTATTTCTTCTATACTTGTTATTCTTAAAACACCCAAATCACCTTCTAAGAATGTTCGTAACCCCTCATGAACGAGCAAGGTAGATTGGGATAGTCCTGTGTTTAGTGTAGACAAATGTACATTTGTTTGATTAGATCTAGATATTGAATAGTTTAGTTTAGAATCCGTAGTGCCAATTATGGACTGATCTATTGGCAAAAAGTTCATTGCATTTTTTCTATTGTCTGAATAAATATAGACGTAAAAGCTTTTTCCAAATTTAGCAAACACTCCATTCACAAAACGAGATTTATTATCTGCAATTCTAGTACTATAATTTAATCCTAATGATGAGAGTAAGTATTGTAATTGAACACATAACTCAAAACTGGCTGTCGCACAAGTTATTTTTTGCACATTTAATTTATTTAAAGGTAAATCGTTTTTCAATAAATAAAATAGTTCTTTACTAGGATATCCATCTCCAGTCAAATAAGCCAGTAAAAAAGAGTGTTTAAGTGGGGAATCAAAATTAAACACTATTTCGGGTATTTTCTTTGTTCTTGCATTTTCTCCCACATCAAGTACGTGTTTGAAAATAAAACACAAAATTGTTGAATTCGAGATTACATTATAAGCACTTTTATGCGCTTTTCTTATCATTGGTAGAAATTTAAAAACTTTTTCAAAAAGATCTCGCAAATAATAAATTAATTCTTTCTCATGACTTCCAAAAGAAAAGTGCAATCTGGTTAGAGATTTTAACATTGAACCTTCTGCAACGTATAAACCTAACAGTTCTGCAAAATTATGATCTATTTTTATTATTACAGGAATCTTATGTCTTGAAAGAGATTCCCCTAATTTTGAGTCTGAAAATTTGTTAATATCTATTTGAAGCTTTCTTAAGATATTTAAAGGTAAATAATTAAGTTTTTTAAAATCATTAATTCTATATTGCTTAGACTCAGGCAAGGCCTTCCTAATGTCTCTCACAGTTATGTCTGTTAATAAATTATTTACTCCATAAATGTTTATTTTTGAAGTTAACGATGGATCTAAAAATAATAATTCTTCAATCAGGTTAATCTCATTAATACAAGTTGGCGTCCTCCAGGATGTTCTTGGAACTACAATTGGCATTCCTTTTTTTAATTCGGCGGTCGGTATCGAAACAACTTTCCCTTTATCTAGAGTAAATACTGAATGATAAGCTGTGAGATCTACATATCTTCCTGAAGTTAGTTTAACTCGATAAATTTTGCTGTTGACTTTATGTCTAAACAAAGTCGACACTTTGCGAAAGTCTATTTTTAGTGTTTTTTTGTCAAATGCTAGAACCTCGACGTTTTCATCCAAAGGTAAACGCTCCAGTTCTTTATTTCTTAGAACTTCTTTTTTTTCAGAAAACTTACTTATTCTTTCGTCAATAAAGCTTCCTATTTTAACTATTTTTATTTTGCCTTTTTCTTTTATTAATAGAGGCATATCATGAGTTAAACTGTTGTCGACTGCTTCTTTTACAACAGTAAGTAATGCTTTTCTTTTATTGTCAAAACCTAGAAGATGTCTGTTTCTTTCAAAGAATTCTGCTACACTTACTTCTCTTTGTTTTTTTGCTAATTCTTCAGCAGTTGTCATTCAATCATCTCTTTTTGTCTTAATTCTTTTTGTCTGGCCTCCAACCATTTATAAACATTACTGTGGGGGCTGCCTTGGAGTAATTGTTCTATTGCTTTTCTTGCGTAATAAAGTCCGTTGAATTCTCCTATTATACTTACCGTTTTTCCGTAAACAGAAATGTGCGTTCCTGTGAGTTCTTCTATTGTTGCTCTTGACTTGCCTCCTTCCCCAATGACTCTGCCTCTTAATCGTTCTAGTGTTTTTTTGTTTTTTATGTAGTCTTTTAATGGAAGTATTTCTAGACCGTAATCTTGTTTTAATAATGAAAGTGCTATTTCTGGATTGAATCCTCTGCTTATTGCACGAATTATTTCACGCAAAGAGAATAAAAAGATAGGATCTGACCCTTCTATTAATACCATTCCTTCTTGGCTATCAATATTAATTTTGGTATTAGTGTTTTCTTCTAGATTTTTTTTGACTTCTCCTTTTTTTCCTATTAGAACAGCAACTCTATCTTTAGGTATTCGTATTTCATAAGAATATTCATTCATTTCGGAGGTCATAACTAATAGAGTTTGATATTTCTTTTTAAGTATTTCGTTTTTTAGAATTTTTGAACTCGCTTACGTTCGTTCAAAAATTCTTTCTTAATCTTCTCAGCATCAATTTTAACGCCCAATTTTTTAAAAAAAACAAATAAGTTATCTAAGTCTCTCTCTAAGAATTCTTCACTTCTAGGATTTTCTGTGGTTGTTGCTTGAGAAAAATCAATAAGGTAAGGTGTTTCATTATGGTTCAGAATGTTGAATTTGGATAAGTCTGCATGAACTAATCCATTTTTGTATAATAATTTTACTTGAGCAATGGTTTTTTTGAAAAAATCTTCAGGATCTTTTGGCGGGAGATCTTTTACTTGTGGTGCTGGTTTATCGTCGCCAATGAATTCCATAACTATAATATTATCTTTGCACGCGTAAGGTGCAGGAGAATTTAGCCCTATTTCTCTTGCTTTCATCAGATTTCTGTATTCTCGTTGTGCCCAATCAAAAATTATTTGCCTGTTTTTTCTTTTTACAGTTTTGAATCGAGGATCGAATTTTAGATAACTGTACATTTTGCTGAAATCACAGGTGTTGACTCGGTAGATTTTTAGAATTACTAGGCTTTTGTCTTTTCTTTCAGCGCTAAATATGTTTGCTTCTTTTCCTAAGCTTAACGGGCTTTTTATTCCTTCAAAATAACCTTGCGTTATTAAGCTAGATAGATTTCTTTCTGCGTATAAATCAAAAACGTCCTTAAATGTCTTAAATTCATCTTTGCTCTGCATTTAGTAGTAAAAAACCGTAAAGTTTATAAATGTTGAGCGTTTGGTCTTTGTAAAGGCCTATTTATAGGCCCATGACAGGCGTTACTTCACAGAGCTTACGGCTTGAGCCGAGCTATGAGTTGAAGAGTTAGTCGAGGGCTTTGGCCTTTAATGTTCACAAAAAAATAAAATAATACAGAATAAGATCATTAATAATCCTTTATCACTGAACATTTGAGAAAAGTAAAGCAGTAGTAATTTAGTGTTTTAGGGGTAAGATCTTATTCTAGTACACGGGGGTTTAAAATGGGAAAAATAAGTCCGATGTCTTCAAAGTATATAGTTAATGCTTCAATAGAAATTGAAGGAGTTGTTGATCGACCTGACGTTATTGGTGCTATTTTTGGACAAACAGAAGGTTTGTTAGGATCAGAGCTTGAATTAAGAGAGTTACAAAGAAGCGGTAGAATTGGAAGAATTGAAGTTAATGTTGATATAAGAAGTGGTAAAACAGCTGGAACAATCGTTATTCCTTCTTCTTTAGATAAAGCAGAAACAAGTATTATTGCTGCTAGCCTAGAAATAATTCAAAGAATAGGCCCGTGCAATGCTAAACTTAAAGTTCTAAATATCGAAGATGTAAGAGTAAGTAAGAGAAGCTTTGTTGTAGAAAGAGCTAAAGAATTACTCAAAACATTGATGGATCAAGTTATGCCTGACAGTCAAGAATTGGCTGAAGAAGTTGCTCACTCAATTAGAGCAATGGAAATATGTGAATATGGAAGAGACAGACTGCCTGCAGGACCAAGCATTGATGATAGTGAAGAAATAATAGTTGTTGAAGGAAGAGCAGATGTTCTTAACTTGTTGAAGAACGGTTTCAAGAACGTTATAGCAATTAATGGAACTTCTTGCCCTCCAACAATTGTTGACTTATGCAGGAAAAAAGAAGTTACTGTTTTTGTTGACGGAGACAGAGGCGGAGACTTAATAATTAAAGAATTAAGCGGTGTAACAGAAATAGACTTTGTAGTAAAAGCACCTGATGGAAAAGAAGTAGAAGAATTAACCAAGAAAGAAATTCATAAAGCGCTAAGAAGTAAGGTAGCAATTGAGCAAGCAAAATTAGAAATGGGAGATACTAGTGAATCAATAAGAAAACCAATGTTCCAAAAAAGACCATTGCCAACAACCCAGCAACCACAATCAACAACTGCAAGACCAACAACACCGCAATCACAACCAACAACAACTACAAAACTTCAGCAACCAATAAAAAGTGCTCCAGTAACTTCTAGACCAACAAGTGCACCAACATCAGCAGCACCTCAAAAGCCTGCTGGAAAACAACAAGCTACAGGTCAAGAGAAAGAAAAGTTCAGCACATTACTAGAAAGTTTAATTGGAACAAAAGGAGCTGTACTCTTAGATGATAAGCTTAATGTTCTTGGAAAAGTTCCATTAAGCGAACTAAACACAACACTAACAAGTCTTAAAGGAAGTGTTTATGCAGTCGTAATGGATGGAAGTGTAGACCAAGAATTAGCAAGCATAGCAGAAAAATCAGGAGTAAAACACTTAGCAGCAATGGACAGTAAAGTAAAAGACATGAACGTTGACGTGCTAACAGCTGCAGAAGTTTAATTAAAAAATTTCTGTATTTTTTTCTTTTTAATTTTTTAGCTATCGGCGAACAATTCCTTTTGTAATGTCAATCAAATCTTTGCATGTTTTCTTTAGTTCATCTTGATTCATAGCCAAACTTAGCTGCTATTGCGAGAAAACAATGATAAATACAGTAAAAACCCGCAGACATTGACCAGTCAGAAAATCCAATCTCATTAAATCTAGTAATACCTACCAGGTTATGTTCTGCTTTTGCAAGATGTTTTTTGGCTTCGTTATCATCAAGATCCACCTTTAATAGCCCTCTGTGCTTCTGCTTTTTGCCTAAACTTTTGCATTCTTTTATTTCATTTTCTGCTTTTTTTATGCACCACTGAACATGCTTAGATACTTGTGACATTTTTGATTACCTCCACGTATAAATCATGCCCGTGTAATACTATTGCGTTTTTAATTATATCTATCATTACTTTGTCTTTTTTTTTAAGATTTTCTAATAAATCCCGATAAGTCATTTTTATTGAATGGAGTGTTTTAGGCAAAATTTCTTTTTTTTCTTTAATAAATTTATTTACTTCTTCAACTTCTCCTTTTCTTAATATAATCATAACATCTATGTCACTCGCTTGTGCATAGTTTTTTATTGAAGAACCATACATCAGTACAATACGGTCTTTCTTAAATAACCCCTCGAACTCTTCTTTCCACCTTCTAAAATTATTTGCTTCATCAGCAAGCAAAAAAGACATAAGCTGTCTGACATAATTATCATTTAAGTTTACCTTGTAAATTATCGATTTACCTATCCTTTTACTAATTAATAAATTCGCATCCAACAATCTTTTAAACATTTTTTGCACTCCAACACTAGTCATTTTAAGAAGCTTACTCATCGAATTAGCATTGTAAAAACTAGAAAAATCTTTGAACAACACCAACATAGATTCTCTTTCCTTTTGAGTTAAAGATACCATGATAACTCCAAGTTATCACATGATAACTCCAAGTTACTATATAAATGTTTCGAAAAACTGGTAAAAAACTAAAATATTAAGAGACAAAAAACACACCAAATAATCTCCTCCAATTTTGCACAGGAGCATTTTTAACAAATAACTCAAAAATGCAGGGGGTGAATAAAGGAGGCATTTGTTGTATTTAATTCATGGAAGAAAAAGGGTTGGTTGTTTTTCAAAGCAAGAAAATCAGGCGAACTTGGTTTAATAATGAATGGTGGTTTTCAGCAGTTGATATTGTAGAAGTATTAACCGAAAGTGAAAGAGCTAGAAAGTACTGGGCAGACCTGAAAAAAAGGCTTTCTGAAGAAGGTTTTGAGTTGTCCGCAAAAATCGGACAACTGAAATTAGTGTCTGCTAAAATGTGGTCTGTTTTGATTATGTCTAAAGCCTCGCGAGTGTCCTCTTCCTCTTTGATTTCTTGGTGGTGGTCTAGCAGCTGAACCGACAGCATTCTGTGCTTGATTTGAATGATACGCATGCTGCATAACTTCAAGTTTTAATCTTATCAATCGCTCAATATCTTTAAGAAAATCTCTTTCTTCAGCAGAACAAAAAGAATATGCAGTTCCCTCAGCTCCTGCTCTTGCAGTTCTGCCAATTCTGTGAACATAACTTTCAGGTTCGTTAGGAAGTTCAAAATTGATAACGTGGGAAATATCCTCAACATCAATACCACGCGCAGCAATATCTGTTGCAACTAATACTTTAGTTCTGCCTGATTTAAAATTCTCAAGCGCTTGTTTTCTAGCACCTTGTGATTTGTTGCCGTGAATTGCAACTGCTTTAACATTATGATCTCGTAGATATGATGTCACATCATTTGCGCGATGCTTTGTGCGAGTAAATACTAAGACGCGAGTAAGATGTTTTTGTAACAGAAGCTCTAAGAGTAGTTTTTCTTTAGCACCAGGATCAACAAAAAAAACACATTGCTTGACACTTTCAACAGTGGTAGCTTGAGGCGCAACTTCAACACGAACAGGATTTCTCAGCAATTGATGTGCAAGCTGACTAACTTGCGGCGGCATTGTTGCAGAGAAAAAAAGCGATTGTCTTTTGTGCGGTAATCTTGCAATGATTTTTTTTATGTCATGAATGAATCCCATATCAAGCATTCTGTCTGCTTCATCTAAAACAAAGAACTCAATATCTTTTAAACTTACTTTACCTTGATTCATTAAATCAAGCAATCGTCCAGGTGTTGCAATAACAATATCAACTCCTCGGGATACAGCATTAACTTGTGGTCCTTGACCAACACCACCAAAAATAACTGTATGTTTAAATTTAAGAAACTGACCATACGCAGCAAAACTATCACCAATCTGTGCAGCAAGTTCTCGCGTAGGAGCAAGCACTAATACACGAAGCACTCTAGGATATTTTTCAGTCATCCGCTGGAGAATAGGCAGCACAAATGCAGCAGTTTTACCTGTTCCTGTCTGAGCTATGCCTATCAAATCTTTGCCTGCTAAAAGGTCAGGAATGGACTTTAATTGAATAGGAGTCGGCGTAATATATCCTTGTTGAGTGAGCGCTCTTTGAAGCGGTTCGGTTAGATTAAGTTGTTGAAACGACATGATTGTAAGGTAATTAATTGATAGAACGGGTTTATGCTTTTAAAAGCATCGTTTATAAAAAAAATTTATTATTCATCTTTTTCTAATAAGCTAACTTCTTTAGGGCAAACTTTTTTTAGCGATTCTAAAGTTAATTTTATTTTATCACCCAAATCACTCTTACCTTTCTTTAGCAATATTATTAATCTTTGGTATTCACCATCGCAGAACTTTTCTTTATTTGCTTGCCTTATGTTCTGGCTTTGATCTAAACTTTCTTGAATTTTAATTGGAGAATTTGAATTGCCTGAAAGGACACCGCAAGTGCAGGGTCCTGAAACATCACAGCGCGTAGTTTTTTCATCTTTACTTGTTCTTTGGAATATTGCAGAACATGATGATGGGCAATTAAGTTTTTCTCTACAGCGTTTTTCAGCATTATAATCTGCTTCTCCGCAATTACTTCCACTTGCATAAACACCATCAACATCAACATGACCACAGGATAATAATTGTTTGTCGGCGGGTTTTTCAACTGGTTTTAAATCCAAATCTAACAACACTTGTTGTGTTGGAAAGAATAAGCCCATGAATAATGATTTTATCCACATTCCTATTTCTTCAACAAATGTTAGTTCTGCTTCAGGCAAAGGAAGTAATTCTTCTCCCCCTTTTTGTCTTAAAAGAACGAGTAGTTTATCTCCGTAAGGTCCTGTTATTTGAATTTGTAATGGTTTGCCAGGTAATTCTTCTTTGTTAATTTTTGCAACTAAATATTCTTCTTCATTTTTTGTTGCGGTGAATGTTAATATTTTACCGTTGCTTTCTACAGTAAATTGTGCTTGGTCTAATTTATCAGGATTATCAAATCTTAATGCTAAAGTTTTCTCGACGAAAACTTTGGGTTGACACATGACCGGACCTTGTTGTTGAGTTTTTGACCAAATCAATTTTGGTTCTCCTGCAGGAATAACTATTGGTAGTGTTGAACTTAATGAGTCAATAGTCCATTTGCCTGACTCCAAATTTAAATCTTCAATTGCTCCTTTTTCATCAGCTTTCACGACAAATTGTTGTTTATCATTGTAAACCGAGATTTGTTCGTTTGGATTAAATCCTCTTAATTTCAAAGGACCGTAAGTAGTTTGTGGTTGGCACATTACTTTTTCTAGGGGTTTTTTTGGTAAAGCACAAGTACAATCAGCTTTGCAATCATAACCTGTGCCAAAACTTTTTAAGCAATCTAAATCCGGATCTGATTTTGCAGTATCACACTGTTCTTGCATTCCGTAACCGTTAGGATCTTGTATTATCCCATCACCACAAAAAGTTTTTTGCACGGGTGGTTGTTCTGCTTTGCATTCTCCAGCATAAAGAACTTGCATTCCAAATTCTTTTGCTAAACAAGAATTGCCGTAAGTAACGCCATCCACTCCGCAAACTGGTTGGTAAACATCAGGGCAGGTTGGTGTTGGTGGTTTTGGAGGTAGTTCACAAGCCCACTGTTTATTTTGTGAAGACCAAAAACAAAGTTCTGGTTGACTTGCGCAAGAATCGCATGAAGTTGGAAATTCTGAGCAATCAGCGGAGCAAGAAAATCTGTCTTCACTATCTCCATTACAAAAACCATCGCCGCATTCTGAAACTGGAATTTTTTTATAATAACAGTTGCAATTAAAGTCACAACTTACTGAGTATCCTTTTTTTTCAAGATCGCAAATGCCTAAATCGCCTCCATCACATTGTTCGGTCTTTCCATTACTATTAGGAGCTTGTCTTATTCCATCCCCGCAAAATCCTTGAGGTTGTTGTGGAGGTAATGCAGGACAATCTGCTAAACAATTACCGCTAAAATATTCGTCTTCAGTGCAAGAACCGTCACCGCAATAATTAGCTGGCGGAGGTGTTGGAGGTTGACTTTGTGGCGGAGCATTTCCTCCTGAACCACCTATGCTAGGATTAGTACAGTGGTTGTTAACACAATTAAATCCTGGATCACAATCCCACTGGCCTTCGCATAATTTTCCTTCTTGAGCGTAAACTATAACTAAGCTTAACAAAAATAAAATACCGATTCCTAAAAGTTTAAATTTGTTCATTTAACCTTTTGTTCCTATATTTCCTCCTGTTGCTGGTCGAGACTGTCTTTCCTTTCTTAGCTCCTCAGGATCATATTTTGATTGTGACCTTCTAGGCATATAAAATTGAGGAGTGTGTTTTAATTTGTTAAGTCCTCTTCTTTGAAGGTCTAATTCTGTTTGCTCTGTTGTTTTTTCTTCTTCCACAGTTTTAGGATAGTAATAGTAATTCCAAAATTCTAGTTTGCATTCCTCTGTGCATGTCACTGCATTAACGTAACCACGTACGTCTCGTTCACGCGCATTTTCTCGTAAATATTTATCTGAAGGAATATAATATCCTGGAGGATCACACTCTTCATTGTCTTCAAGAACTCCGTTACCACAACTGTCAACTACAATTATTGGACATTCTCCAACAATGCTTTCTTGCTGAATAAATTTAGGTTGCTGAGCTTCTTCATCCAAGTCTAAAAAATTTGATACTTCCAACGCGTAAGCAATGTTTTCGTTTATATTTCTGCACTTTTTTAATGCTGAAGTAATTTGTTCAATTAATTGCCCTTCAAATCTTTCTGCTTCGTTCAAATCAACAGGTTCACCTCTGTTTAAACGTTCGTTAACATTTTCTATTAAAGAATAATATTCTTCTCTCAAACGTTCTGCATTCACACAAGGATCTTCACTTAACACAATCTGATACCCCGTTAAACTGCGAAGATCAAAATTAGAAACTCCTAATAATACAACTAACAAAACTGCAAATAAGCCGTAATGAAAAGCATTTAGCTTGTTTAACTTCATTCATACCACCTTTTTGTTGAAAACAAAAAAGACCAGAAAATTCTGTTTTTGAATTTTCGCTGCCTTTTTAGTATTACTAGTGCTTTTTATTTATAAACTTATCTTTAGAAAGATTTATTACAACCTAACAAATAACCTGAATGAAAACAAATGATTGCTGAATTCATTAATGTAATACTGCACGTTGACAAGTATTTGAGCAGTATAATTGGAACTTATAGTATTTGGACATATGCCATTCTTTTCGTAATTGTTTTTTTAGAAACTGGTTTTGTCGTAACTCCTTTTTTGCCGGGAGATTCTTTGCTTTTTGCAGTTGGTTCATTTGCTGCGTTAGGTTCCTTGAATCTTAGTGCAAGCATTTTGCTTTTAACTCTTGCTGCAATCATTGGCGATACAGCAAATTATTATTTTGGTTATTATTTAGGTCCAAAAGTATTCAAAAAAGAAAATGCTAGATTTTTTAAAAAAGAATATTTGGACAGAACAAAAGAGTTTTATGATTTGCACGGTAAAAAAAGTATTTTTCTTGGCCGTTTTATTCCAATAATAAGAACTTTTGTACCATTCATTGCAGGAATAGGAAAAATGAATTATTTAGAATTCTTGAAATATAATTTGTTGGGAGGAATAGTTTGGGTGCTATTATTTACTCTCGGAGGTTACTTCTTCGGAAATATTTCTTTTGTAAAAGAAAATTTTTCTTTTGTGATATTGGGAATAATTATTATTTCCTTTTTACCTATATTGTTTGAGATTATGAAAAGCAGAAGAGTTAGAAAATAAAAGAATTAAAACCAATCAAGAAGACACTTATTTTTGAGTTTTATAAAAACTATTTAACCGCAACGATTTAAGCATTGATTCTTTTCGTTTCTGCAATTATTTTCACAATTAGCAACAAAAGGACTGAAAATGCCTATAGGACAGAGTCTTGTACAATCAGTATTCTTTTCAGTGCATGCATTTCTGCAAGTCCTTCTTTCTGCAGCTCTTCTTGCTTCTTCCTGTGCTCTTCTTGCTTCCTCTTGCGCTTTTCTCACCTCATCTTTTTGACGTTGTTTTTCTCTGAGAGCTTCTTGATCAACCTGTAAAGGACCTCTTTGTCTGACACTTACTGGTTTTGGTCCTTCTGTGCTAACAACTCGTGCTTCAGGTTGATTTGAACCAACACGTCGGTATTCTTTTTTTTGTTCTTCTGCAGTTCCGTAAATTTTTATGGGACCTTGAGACTGAGCGTTGACTTGTGGATGTTGATTTGGTGGTTGTGCCGGATTAATAACAACGGGTGCTTTTGGAGTCTTAATAGGACTAACTGCAAAAGCAGTTATTGCAAAACCAAAAACAGAAGTTAATAAAATAATTAACAGAACTCCTGCAATGACAAAATAATAATATTTCATTCACAAACCTCTTTTTTACATTAAAGTGGAATCTGAGGTATATAAATATATTTGAAAACAATTTATTCTTTTTTCATGAACTTAAACTTTCAGAGGTTTCAGTTCCTGCGGAACATAGACTCTCAGACAGGCAGGCAAAAAAATTAATTTGGCCTGCCTGTCTTCGGAAAGAAATCAAAAAATCTTTCCTGTAGTATAACCAAGTCCATAACCTACTGCTGTTTCTAGTCCACCTTTTAATGCACCCATTGTTGCTACACTGGCAAGCCCTTCAACAAGTTCTCCATATTGATTTTTAGAAATACTAAACGTACTATTTGTACTTGCAGCCGAACCAATCATGAAACAAAATCCACGCAAACTATCCAGCCCACCTTGCACTACCGCAGGAGTGATAGCAAGTGCCAATTTGTGGTCAAGAGGAATATTTTTTGCATGATTATAACCAATATATGCTCCAACCCCTAAATATACTGCTCCCGTGAAAAGTGAAGATCTCCAAAATCTATTTTGAAAATAAACATCACAAATATCTTTCGGAATATTTTTTGCAATAATTTCCATTTCTCCGCTAAATAGTTTTATTTTCATAATCCTTTACCTCCCAGTGTATAACCTGATCCAAAACTTGTTATTCCTAATACCATTTTATGCCACCTTCCCAGCAACATAACCAAGACAATAACCTACCGCAGTTTCTAGTCCTCCTATTATTGCTCCCGCTCCTGCAGCTGGAACTGCTCCGAATAGAGTTATTTCTGCAGCATCTTTAGGACCTAATGGCCTCATTCCTCCTCCTAAAGCATACAAACAGAACGCTCCAAAAGCGCCTCCCGCAATTCCTTGAATAACTGCAGGACCATAAATTAATTCTTTTTCTAATCCTGCACTTAAAGGAATTCCTTTTGATTCGCAATAACCGCAGTATGCCCCAACCGCAACTGAAGGTATAACTGAGAGTGCGACAAATGTTGATTTCAAAAATACATGTGTAAACATTTTTCCACCTCAAACCTTCCAAATATTATTTGGTTTAACTTGATAGACTAAGTCTTTTCCTGCGTTTGTGTAGACGGGAGTTATTGTTCCGAATGTTTCTAAGCTCATCGGATTTCCTTGTTTTGATTTTACTGTTTCCAAAACTATTTGTCTTAGCATAAGACCTGCTTGTCTGTAGTCAAATTTGAATTCTCTATCATCTAAATCATTTTCATCTGATTCAAATTGTCCGAACTCAAATTTTTCTCTATCCATGCGTCTCTTTACTGGGCCAGTTAACAAGTCAGTAGTCATGTTATATTTTCTTCCTAGACTTCCATCAGCAACTAGTCCGTTGAATACACTGTTTGTTGCACGCAACATTTCTCTTCTTGCGTAAACAACCGATTTGGACTTGTATCTTTCTAAAGAAGCGTTGTTTGATTTTATTTGTTCTTCGTTATTATTTATCAATTGTTGTCTTCTTCCTTTTGGCAATAATTCTATTTCAGCTCGCTTAATAGCATTCAATCCTTCCATTCCCTTATCATTAAGAATTTGAATTTCTAATTTGATTTCTTCATTTGTTTTCTTTACTTGCTCTTCAAATGAATCATACAATCTTTTAGCAAATTCTTCAACTAATGCTTTTGAAGTTAAGTCGTATTGTGTTTCACTTTCTTTGTTGAATGATTTTTGTAGTCTGCTCATTACCACTTTTGATAGTTCTGTTTTTTTTGCTCTCAAGAATGCTTCGTAAGACCAAGATAATGTTTGCGCAGTTAAAGGAATTGCTGTAACAGCATAGCCTAATTCACTGTTAGTTGTTTCATTGATATATTTTCCTGCAAGATAATATCCTGTTAATGAACTTCCTGCAACTACTAAACCTAGCAGTCCTGTTAAACCATTTTTTTTCGTGCTCATCCTTCCTTCATCGTATTGTCTCATCCAAGTTGGTATTGCGTGCAATCCAAAAAATCCCATTTTTACTCCAGTGATTGCGGGATCAACGTCATCTTTCAAGTTTTGTATCCAACCTTTGAGTACTGCACCCCACGAAAATCTAATTTCGTTTTCTAAAGTTTTTTCTAAATTTGTTTTTGGTTCAATTATTTTTTGTTCTTCCATTTTATTTCCCTCCATATTAATTACCTCCTAAATAATTAGTTAAGTATCCTGTAGCGTAGCCTGCTCCTTCAAATGCAAAAGCTCCAAGTCCTCCGCCAACAAAAGCTGCGAATACATCTAATGTTCCAAATATTGCTCCAACTACATCATGATTTCTTGTACTAAAACGATCTTCAATAGTTGCGCATAAAACGCTGCCAACAATTGGTGGAGCACATAACAACCCAATATCTCTCATTCCTGGCAAATTAATTCCTTTAGCATCAGCATTACCTTTGTAGTACCCTGCAGCAAAAGATCCTACACAAATTCCTCCTAAAACAACAAGCTTTGTTAAATTTCCTTTACTCATTTTAGAACACCTCCTAAAGTATAACCTGCACAATAACCAACAATAGTGCACAGACCTCCAATAACTGCTCCTTTAGCCCCCGCTACTGCTCCAACCATTACTGCATCTTCACTTTTTCCCGAAAAAGCATTAACTACTGTAAAACCAAGTCCTCCAAAAAGTAAACCGCCAAAAGCTGCCGGACCATATTTTAACATAGCTTCAAGATTTTCTGATTTAAGATCTATTCCTTTATTGTCACAAAAACCATGAATCCCTCCCGCAAACAATCCTGCACCCCCAACACTTCCATAAATTGTAATTGCGTTCATCATTTTAGAACACCCCCTAATGTGTAACCTGCACAGTAACTTACAACAGTAAAAAATCCACCAACAGCCGCTCCACGTATTCCTCTGAAAATTCCTTCACTAATTGGACCCCCATCTCTACTATCAGATAATGCTCCAAGAAAAAGACCTCCGATACCGCCAAGAACTCCTCCGATAGCTACAGGACCATATTTCAAAGTTGTTTCTAACCCTTCAGGCTCTATAATTCTTCCTTGACCATTGTAAAATCCGTTGATTCCTCCCATTATTAATCCAGATAAACCCGCACTGAATTCGCTAATCATGTTTCTTTCCCTCCGCACTCACGTGCATAATACACAAGAATTCCTAGTTAGTATTTCAATTTAGCTACTCCTAAAGGTAAGTACTTTTTAGAAAGATTTTAATAGTTGCAAAGAAAACTTAACTCATGAACACAGAATTAGCACTTAAAACACTAGGTTTGTCTGAAAGAGAATCACGTGTTTATTTGGCATTATTAGATTTAGGACCTACAACAACTAGTAAGATCATTCGTAAGACAGGTATTGCTTCTTCAAAGATTTATGATGTTTTAGAAAAACTAGAGCACAAAGGTTTAGTTACGCACATAATTGAAAAAGGAAAAAAGAAATTTCATCCGACAAATCCAGAAAAATTATTTGATTTAATTAAAGAAAAGGAAAGTGCAATTAATGAAGCATTGCCGACACTAAAATTAATGTTTGAAAAAACTGCTGAAGAAGTTAATGCAGAAATTTACAAAGACAAAGAAGGACTCAAACACGTTCTTGAAGGAATAATTAAAGAAAAGAAAACATTGTACGCAATGGGTACTGGAGGGCAGGCGTCAATAGTTCTTCCTTATTTCATGCCTCATTTTTACAAAAAAGCAAAAGATAACAAAATAAAAATTAAAGTATTATCAATTGATAATGAGAAAACAAGAAAGCAAGCAAAAGAATTAACAAAAGAATTTAACAACATGCAATTTAAATTTTTGCCTAAACAAATGAGAGATTTAATGATCATGCTAATTTATGGGGATAAGGTTGTTATTATGCCATTAACGCCAAGCATAGAAAGCGTTCCTTTAGCAATTCTAGTTAAAAGCAAAGAAAGTGCAGATAGTTATGTAGAATATTTTGAGTGGGCATGGAATAGTGTTTAGTTTGGAGTTCACAGTTTGGAGTTTATAGTATGCACTGTAAACTACAAACTATAAACCATAAACTAGTATGGAAACCTTAAAAAACAATAAACGTTTTCTTTCATTTGTGCTCCTGTAGTGTAGTCCGGCCCATCATCCTGCCCTCTCAAGGCAGTGACCCGGGTTCAAATCCCGGCGGGAGCAGCTTTATACTGCGGACGTCAATGACTTCAATAGGACGTCGAACATTACGGGCATCATAATAAGTATTAGTGATTCGCATAGATCGCGAAAAATTACGAAGTAATTTTTAAAAACATTTTTAAACTTAGTTATCTAAGTAATATAAAAAAGAGGTGTATTATTGGTTTACGAGATTGTTCTTGGTAGAGAGAAGCACGAGAAAGAAGTTCACGGTATTCAAGGAACTATTCTTTTAGGAAAGCATTACGTTAAGATGGGCGAGGAAGTTACTCTTGCTCAAAATATTTACTTGGATGTTAATAAAGCACATGTTGTATTTGTAGCGGGCAAACGTGGTAGCGGGAAATCGTATAGTTTAGCCGTAATAGCAGAAGGCATCAAAGCATTGCCTAAAGAAGTTGGAAATAGACTCAGTGTCATAATGCTAGACACCATGGGCATTTATTGGACTATGAAATATCCAAATAATAAAGATATTAAATTATTAGAAGAGTGGGGTTTGAAGCCTGAAAAAGTTGATGTAACAATTTATACGCCTGAAGGATACTTTGAGGAGTATAAAGAAAAAAAGATTCCTACTGATAAACCGTTTTCAATTAAGCCTTCTGAATTAAATCCTGAAGATTGGTGGAATGCTTTTGAGTTAAGAATGAATGATCCTTTAGCAGTTTATATTGAAAGAATAATTCTTAATTTGCAGCAAAAAGAAGATGATTACTCTATTAATGATATTGTTCATTTTATTGAGCATGATGAAAAAGAAGAAAAACACATCAAACAAGCAGTAATTAATAGGTTTACTAGTGCTGAAAGCTGGGGGTTATTCAGTGCCAAAGGAACGCCAATAAAAGAATTAGTTAAAGGTGGAGAAATTACTATTCTTGACATGAGTCCTTATGCTGTTATGCCTAATGGTTGGAAAATAAAATGTTTAGCAATGGGTTTTATTTGCAGCAAATTATTCATTGAAAGAATGAAAGTTAGAAAAGAAGAAGAATTCCAATCAATAAAGTCCGCAATTCATTTCATGGGCGGAAAAAAAGTTAAGAGTGAATTGCCTAATGTTTGGATATGTATTGATGAATTTCATGAGTTCTTACCAAAAACAGGTCATACTGGTGCATCTGATGCATTAATAACTTTGTTAAGAGAAGGTAGGCAGCCCGGAATTGCTTTAGTTTTAGCTACTCAACAGCCCGGAAAAGTTCATACAGATGCAATGACTCAAAGCGATGTTATTCTTGCTCACAAATTAACTGCAAAAGTCGATACTGAAGCATTAGGTAGTTTAATGCAGAGTTATTTAAGAAAAAGTTTAGATGTTGAATTACAATACTTGCCTGTTGTTCCTGGAGCTTGCTTAGCAGTTGATGATGTTAATGAAAAAATTTTTCCAATGAGAGTAAAACCTAGAAGTTCTTGGCACGGCGGCGGTTCTCCAGATATTTTAGCTCAAGAAAAAGGCTTGTTTGAATAGTAATATAGTTAGCGACATAAATAACGCATAAAATTTTGCGTAAATTTATGTTCTCTCCAATAGTTTTCTAGGGCATTTTGCATTTGTTCTATATTCTCGAAATATTGTGATTTTGTGACGTTGTTTTTTGTAACTTTCCAGCA
>JACRKG010000024.1 GCA_016215315.1 Candidatus Woesearchaeota archaeon
GAAACAATTAAGAAATATATAGAAGAATCAAACCACTGGTCAGCCACAAAACAAAAAAAACTTTTTTGATTTTGAAAATCGGCGATAAATGCCCCTGGCTTTAGCCAGGGGATAGCCGATTTTCCCAATTATGTTTTTACTTCGCAGTGCGTCCTGTAAACTATAAACTGCAAACCACAAACTAATCTGCGGTCGGCAAGGAGAAAATCAAAATAAATACTAAATAAAACAAAGTCTCTGACACGTTCTTATTCATATTCTATCGCACAGACTAAACTTTCAAGTCTTTCAGCAAATTTAGCATAATCTTTTTCATCGTACGCTTCTTTTATGCTGGTCAAATCATTTTTGTAATAATCTTTTATTAGCTCTCCACTATAATTGTTAACTGCTTCTAAGACTTCTCTAACGCTACCCATTATTTCTTCAGAATTATTCTGGATCTGCCTAATTGCTCTTTGAGATTTTTCTCTATCAAAATAATCAAACTCTTTTCTTAACCAATCTTTCAATTCGTAACGTGGATGAAACTTCGGAATAAATTTATTTACCATTTTTACCTCCGTATTTTTGTGCATCATAAGCAGCAATTTCTGCGTAAGCCTTAATAATTCTTAATTTCTGTTCTTCATCTTCAATGTTCTTTATTTCTTCAAAAGGAACTTCTTCCACTAATTCCCTTAACCTGTTTATTGCTTTTTCTTCCAATTCATCAACTATTTTCAGCATTTCGATTAATTTCAGAGTTCTTTCAAAATTGTCCTTGCTCATTTTTCCTCAACCTATTATATAATTCGTTTAACTTTATTTCCCATTCTCCAGGTTCGTAAAATAAATGATCTCTTTCTGAATGATATACTAATTCTCCGTGATTTCTTATTTGTGTTGTTAAAAAACAAGCTGTTCCTGCTTTTTCTTCTATTGTTTGGAATCCATCAAAAATTTCTAAACCTTCATCACAAAAAGTGTGCTCTAAATATTCCCAATTAACTCCTCGCTCAACATTCTTTTTCCCGAAACTTTTTGCCACACAGTATGCTTTATTTTTTATTTCTTCTTGTTTATTCATTTTTTCCACCCCCGACCTTTTGTGCGGAAGTCCGACATCGTTTTAGTATCATAATTTATCACGTGTCAGATGACTAATCAATTTTTTTACTGCAAAATTGAGCTGAACTATTTTTTATAAAATATTTTTCCCAACCAACCGGGAGTCTCTATTGGTTTACTAACTGGCGTTTCCACTGGCTTACTGTTTAGTGTTGTTTCTTCTTTTGGTGGAGAAAACTTCTTAACTAATTTGTAACCTCTATCTTTGGCATATGCTTCAATTATGTTAATTGCTATGTCAAGAGAGTCCGGTTTCATACATAATCCGTCGCATAACATTAATCTGGTGTAGCCTGCTTTTAACAAGAATTCTAAGTCGCTAAAGTCAGAACATGAAGGCACTGGCTCGTTAGTTACTGATAACAAAATTCTTGACGCAGCAATTGCGTTAGGGCAAGCTTTTACTATATCTTCTGTTGCTTTAACTATTTGGTGTGGTTTTTTTATTGTAACAAAAAGATCCCCTCTGGCAGTCATTAAGTTATATCCGGAATCTTTATTATATTCATACCTTACAAAATCTAATCCATCTTTAGATTCAATCTTAGCAACCAATTCTCCGTCGCTTCCAGTGTACTTTCTTAATTCAGTCATGTCTTCTTCGTTTTCTACAAATGATAGCATGAAGTCTTTTATTACTGCATTTCTTGCTTTTTTTATTACTTCTTTCTCATACTCAGGTATTGTTCCCTGAACTTTTAGAGAAGGATCTCTGATGCTTACTGATTCTCCAGTTTTAACTTTCCATTTAGGCCCAGCATCAAAAACTAGAGTTCTTTTATCTTTTATTTCTGCTAACCTTGCAGGATCATTACCTCCCTTGAATATTGCAACAGTTGGTAAATTAACATTTATGTCATGATTTACTGTTAGCTCGAGTTTGTCTTTTCTATCTGAAACTTCACAAACCCTTAATTGCCTTCCTTTAATATCACAATAAACTCTAGTGCCGTGCGCTTTCTTAACTGCTTCATCAAATAATTCTTCTATAGGTTTCTCGTTACGCCTTTCTTCATTGTACAAAAGAGCAGTATTAAGTCTAACTCCTGCGATTCTTTCATCGCTAGCAAATTTTTCATAGTGTGGAAATATTTTATCTGAAGGCCACAATGTTACAAAAAGTTCTAATTCTTTCATTTTCATATTAGGTCTTTACTTTTCTTTGATTTTGTTCCGCTCTTCATTTTTGATTTTGTTGGTGAAGGAGCAACTTCTGAGTTATGAAGTGTTTTCATTGTTTTCATTACTGTTTTTACTTGTGATGGTGTTTGTCTATCTTTTAGTTCTTGAGTAAAGTGATCCATGTTGCCAGTTTCTTGAGCTACAATTCCTAATATTACGTCGCAAACTCTTCTTGGTTCGTCAAGTATTGCTACGTGGCCGGGGCCAACGTGTTGTAGCCATTGATCATGCAATTGTTGGTCTAAAGCACTCATACGATCACTTCCTGTTGCGTTGTATAATTTTCTTATGCAGTATACTGAAAATTTTTTTTGTAAGTCAAAGAATGCTTGTTTTGTTGTTAATTCTTTTTCTAAAGTTACATGCGCCCATTTTTCTGCTTGGCCTGCATCAACTCGAGGATATAATCCTTCGTCGCCTATGAAAATAAATATTGGCTTTGCAGCATTAGGCATTTCAATATTGTGAGTTGCATAAACTGCAGGTAACTCATAACTTTCTTGAACTTGCCCACCACCGCCTCCTTCTATGTATAATTTATTTAGTTTACTTACTAAATCAGTTCCTTTAGTAAAGTCTTGAACTTGTAATCCATATTGATCACTGTTAGCATCACCTATAGCCATAAAACTAATTTCTGGATTGTCTAAATATTCTTTAAGTCCTAAATCGACTAAGGGTAATTTTTCAAAAATAACTTCAGGCCATTCTTTCATTGAACCAGTAACGTCAACAGCCACAATGACTGGTGACGGGCTATCGGTCTTTAGTTTTGCAGGGACAGAATCAACTGCTTTTTTTGATTTACTCGACGAACCAGAACTACTAGAATATCCTCTACCTGCACTAGGGTCATAAGCAGCCCTCGCAGAATTATAATCAAAACCTTTCCATTCTCCAGGATCATATGATCCTCCTAATTCAGCTCCCATTTTGATACCTCCGATTTAATTATTCTTTTATTTGTAGCAAGTCAGATCGTTTTCTTCCAAAACTTTTTTCTCTTGCTTTAATTAATTCTTCAAGCACATCGCATTTGTGCCATGAATAACGACTATTAACATCTCTTACGGTGAGTTTTCTTATGAAATCAGTTAATGGTTCAGGAGTATTTGCTGGAATCTTCATTGCTTTTGGATCCCCTCCTAAAGCGTAAATCATTGTTAATCCTAAGCAATACAAATCTGTTTCTGGAATTAATGGCAGACCAGACATATGTTCTGGTGAAGCAAACATTGGTGTATAACCTGCTGCAGAATTACTTCTTCCTGGTTTAACCATTGATAAACCATAATCGACGAGTACTGCAGTGTGTGTTTTTGGTTGTACAATTATGTTTTGAGGTTTTACATCTCCATGAATTACTCCAAAATAATGCAAGTATCTTAATGCGTCAAGAACTCTGCAACTTATCCAAGCAACATGTTCTGGAGGAAGACCGTCATTTTTTTTAACTAAATCATCTAATGTTGGCCCTGGAATGTAACTCATTACTAATGCAAGACTTTTATCTGGCAACTCAACTATATCTCTCATTGCAGGCAGAGCAAAATGTCTTAAATCCCAAATTGCTTTGGCTTCTTGCTTTAATATTTCAGAATCTTCAGGAGAAATGTTAATGTTATGTTTTATGCAAGCCAAAGTTCCTAAACTTGAGTGTTCTGCTTTGTAAGTTACTGCAAAACCTCCTTCGGAAATCTTTTCAAGAACTTTGTAATTTCCTATTATTGTTTCATCGGATTTTTTCCCTTTGGTCATTATTTTCACCCTGAAATCGAGTCTGGCCTTGAATTATATTCTTTGTGTACTTGAGTGGTTTTTAAGCCCTTCTTAATGATAGTTAACAAATACTAAAATATATATTATCCGTACATATAGAACTGTGAACATGTACAATATATACTTTTTCGAAAGGTTTAAATATTTCATTTGTTTTTCAATCAATTATGGGAGAGCGCAAACTGGTAAAATCTGGTTTGTCATCTTTCACGATTGCCTTACCAAAAGATTGGTTGGTGAGGAATAATCTAGGAAAAGGCGGGGTAATTTTTTGTAAGGAAGAAGGAAACCGTCTTGTTATTTTGCCAAAAAAACCCGAGGAAAAAAAACCCACGGATGTACTTGTGCTGTCCATTGGTAGTGGTGTACTGATGGACGCAATTATCCGTGATTTAGTTGCAGGCTATCTAACCAACAAAGGAAACATTCTAATTAAAGGAGAATTAAGAGATAAACTAAAAGAAGTCAGGAATGCGATTTCTCAATTACCCGGTTTAGAAGTAATAGAAGAAACAGGAGATAAAATAATTGCAAAAGACTTTATTGATATTGATGAAATTGTCATTAAAGGTTTAATCAGGCGTATTGATAATATTGTAAGATCAATGTTAATAGATACTTTGGATGCTTTGAAGGATGTAGATGAAAAATCTTCAGAAGCGATAAGACTTAGAGATAAAGAAGTTAACAGACTGACTTATTTGATCTATAAAGGACTAAACTATTTAGCGAATAATCCTCATGAAACAATCGATCATGGATTCAAACCAGAAAATTTAATGCACGTTTGGGAGTTAAATAATACGATTGAAAAATTAGGTGATGAACTAAAAAGAATTGCAATGACTAATCTGGATGAAAAACTTCCTCCTGCTGATTTTAAAAAAGTGAAAGAAATATTTGAAGAAATGAAGGAATTTTATTTAAACACTTTAACTGCGTTATACACTCACGATATTGCTTTATGTGATAAATACGCTCATTCGAGACATGAAACAATTGCAAAAATCGAAAAATACATGAGTGAGAAAGAATCTGTAAAATGCAGAAGAATAATGAACAGACTAAGATACTGCATTTTTCACATAAATGATATTTCTAGGTTAGTTAGATATTTAGAGTTTAAGTAATTTTTTCCCTCTCGGGAAAAAATTTAGGTGAATAAAATGATAAATGGATTTTTTGTATAAAATCTGTGAACTCTAAAATTGTCTTGTAAGTCGAAGTATGAGACTTACTCCAAAAGGCAAAGTTAAATTATCGTCAATTCTTGTAGAAATTAGTTCTATTATTGTTGTTGCTAAAGCGCCAATAAAAATTGTGAGATAAGTGTAATTATAGAATTGAACTAAAACAACTCCTAAAAAGAAACAATATCCAAAACAAGCCAAACTGCCAACAAAGGTTTTCTTGCCAAAAATCTTTTTTTGGCCATAACACTTTCCATAAATCTCAGCCATTCCATCCCCGAAAATAGTTAAAAACATTGCGAGAATTACGATGTTTTTGTCAAAGAAGAAAACACTTAAAACCAATGAGATCAACATGTAAGATGAAGTTGACAAATTTCTTTTTTCTTTTTCTTTTGCAATTGTTTTTAGTGATTTGAGCAATGCTTTGTTTATTTTATCACTGAAAATTCTTACCAAATCTAAAGCCAAAAATAAAAAAAGAACAATCAATGTTAGCCACAACATGTTTTCTCTACTGATAAACGTGTAAACTAAAGGAAAAATAAATGCTAAACATCGAAATATTTTCCTATTTAAATTAATATTTTTGTGCTTTCTAACCCTGTACAAAGTCATAATTGCGGAGAATAAGAATAGCATTAGAATAAACCATTTCTTGAAAGCTAAATCCAAAAACAATAATGAAATTATGAATCCTACTGACGTAGCAACTCCCTTACCTCCCCTAAAATTTAAGTAAAAAGGAAAAATGTGCCCCAAAACGGCAGCAGTTCCTGCCAAATAATAAATTAACTCATTTAAACCAAAATAATAAACCAAATAGATTGCCAAAACACCTTTGCTAACATCGAATAGTGCAACAAGAAAGCCGTAAAATTTGCCTAAACTAAGCATTGTATTTGTTGCCCCTAAATTCTTCGTTCCTTTACTTCTCAAATCAAATCCTTTAAGCCAAGCAAAAAAATAAGAAGGACTTAATGAGCCTAGTAAGTAAGCAATTAGTATAATTAAGACCTCTTTTAACATGGGTTATTAATTTGGATAGAAATATATAAAGTTAATCTAAATTGTCAATTGTTCTTTTTGTTTTACTGGTTGGTCTGCAATGGCTTTTTTCCTTATTTTCTTTGAAAAATAACATCTGCCGTGTTGAGTTATATCTTGGAATGTTAGATCTTCTCTCAACCTTTGTAAAATAAGTTTTATTGCTTCTTCTTTTGTGCTAACATCTCTTAATTCACTAATATTCATAAAACCATCATGACAGGTATAAATACAATATTGTAATTGTCCTCCATAACCGACATAAATTGTATTGATATTTTCAAAAAGCTCACAATTCGATGTTCCAGATAGTTGTTGTTCTTTAGGCAAATTTTGTCCCCTTCCAATTGGCATTGCTTTAGGTTTTTCGTTTGCTGATAATTTATTTAACAAACAACCAGCACCCATAACTGCGAGACCAATAGGATTTAATGCGAGTAATGCTTTCTGCGCAAGATCTATCGTTCTTGAAGGATACCCGAATTTTCTTGGACTAAAACCTTGCTCTTTGATGTATTTTCTAATATCTGAAATAGTTTCCCAGGTGATCGAGTGATAAGGTTCTTCTGGTGATGCTACTGCAAAAGCTCCGTTGCATCTCGCAAGAGCTAAAAGCAATTCTTTTCTATTTGCATTTCTGTTCGATAATGCAAACCCGCTTGTAAGTATTTCAAGACTTGAATGTTCAGAAAGTGAATCTAAAATTGGCACGATATCTGGATGCAATAAAGGATCTCCTCCGCTCAATGCAATGTTTAATCCTCGTGGTTTATCCTGTCTTAATAGATTAGCAAAATGAATTAAATCATCCGGATTAATATGTCTTGCTCTGTGCGATTTTTCAGGAACTGCATTCATGTAGCAATGAGCACATCTATCGTAGCAAGAATTAGTGAGATAAATATGTAAGTTTCCTTCCATTAACATTTTTTCATACTTTGCTAAAGCAGTTTCTGATTCCATACTTAGGTTAGTAATAATGGTACTATTTAAGCTTTTCGCTTATTTCACCACTTCATAGTAGTTAAAAAACGAAACATTTAAATACTGGTACTTCTATTATTGATTAAAGATGCGCCGTATTTATTTAGATACGGCCATTTTTGATAAAAAATGGCTACAACAAAAATATTTCAATTCGGAGACTTGCACGATCCACGTAAATATAGTGCTGTTAGACAATTCATGCAGTCTAGATCTGACATAAATGTTGGTGTGTTTGTTGGTGATGCTTTTGAAGGTAAAACTTACGCTGAAAAATATCAAGAAGCTCTTAAAAAAGAAATGAGCGGTCTTAAGAATAATTTATCTCCAGATGAAGCTAAACTTTTGCAAATCGCGCAAATGGTTCAAGCTAATGGAGGTATTGAGAATTTAGAAAAAGCATTAATAGAAAACAAAGATTCTGAACTTAATGAACAAATATCTCAATTAGTTGGTGTTTACAGACAAAATGAAGATAAAATCCAAGTAGCTGCTCAAAAACAAAACAAGTTTGTTCACGATAATAAAGATAAAATTCAAGCTGCGCAAAAGAAAACATTAGAAGCAGTTTTAGGAATGGCTAAAAAAGATGCTCAAGCAGCAAACAAAGAATTAAGCCAAGTAAAACAAAAGATTGTAGGAATTCCAGGAAACCATGACTTAGTTAATATTTACGAACACTTGTCCGCGATTCATTGGTTAGATAAAAAAGGACCAATAAAAGTTGGCGGTCTAAGTTTTGGAGGAATGATTAATTGCGGAGATAAAGATAGAATTGTTCCTTCAGAAGAATTGTATGCTCACTTTGAAAAAGATGTTCCTTATGAAAGAATTGAAGAATTCTTGAAAAGTAATGGAAGTGCTTCAGACTTAAAAGAATTCTACGAAAACAATGCGGTAGTAAAAAGATGCAAAGGACAAAGCATAGATTGCTTAGTAACTCACAAAGGTTTCGACGGTTTTGCGGGTGGATTTGGAGTTAATGCAGGAGCCAAAAAAGCGTTTGAAACAATGAAACCAAAACTACAATTATGCGGACACATTCATGGAGCAGGATTATACGATGACACAAAAGGATATCAAGGACTAAAATCAACAGAAAAATACGCTTACGTAATTCACGTTGATAACGATACTAAAGAAATAGAAAAAGTAGAAGTTTACAAATGGGTTTACAAGAAAGATAAACAACAAGGAGCAAAACCTTCTAAGCCTGCAATCAAAGCGGCGTAAAATTCTAAAAAGCAGTTAGTCAGAATAATTTTGAATAAAATGCCTTTGATGTCCGGTAATGTTTTAACACCGAAATGATGTCCTGAGATGACTAATAGACAATTATTTAAGATGTCGCGTGTTATCATTCAATTGATATCGATTTTTCCTTTTGGTCTCTTAATTTCTTTGACCTTCTCTAGTTCTACTTCACTATCATCTGATTTTTGTGTGCTAGACTTTTCTGAAGAACGTTTATCTTTTTCTTCATGAGTTCCTGAGGATTTCTTTCCTGGTTTTCTAATAACAACCCAAACAACCAATGCAATGAGTGCTAAAAATATTAGCGCGGGAAGTAAAGGCTTAACGTATTCTTCAATCCATTTGTAATCTATAAGGTCAGCAAAAAGAACTAGTATGATTGCTATCAAGAATGCAAATCCAACTCCTAAAGGCCAATCGCCAGGCTTCCAATCCTTATTAACAAATTTAACAATGGTTAACATTCCAATAAGTCCAATAACTGTCAAAACAAAAAAAGTAACTGCAAAATTAACAAGATCAAGTATGTTAGCTGTTGCAACAACAATAAATCCAAGAACAAAGCTTATCATTGAACTAGCATTTTTGTTATCTCCCAAAACTTTATTTCTTTCAAGAATACCATAGCTAATACTAAACACTAAAACGAAAGGCAAAATTACATCATACAAACCAAGCTTTACGAGAAAATTTATGATATCGCCAGCAAGAGTTGCCATAACATGATTTTGTTGTTTGTTTTTTATAAATGTTTCCAGGAAAATTTGTAGCTACAGATTGTTAACCCCTTCTGCTATTTTTTAGTTTTGATAATAAAATGTTTCAGTTTCCAGTCCTGCGGACATTAACACTCAGACTGGCCGGCAAATTGATATAAACTTTGGCCGGCCAGTCTTCGGGAATGACAGGTGCATTCAAAGAAGTCTTTTTTTTATAAATCCCGCAGCAGCGGAGTCAATGTTCCGAACGCTAAGGAAATGACAAAACTTCTCACGCACACAAATCAAGCGTTCGGCTAGGAGAAAATTTGAAGAATTTAAAAAATTACTCGTAGTTGTTAACTCAGTTTTGTTTCTATCTCTGTTCTTATTTTGTCAAATAACATTTTAGTTTTTTGTTTTAGGTGTTGGAATTCTTGTTCTGCTAATGTCGTTTTTGTTGAGTATTGCATTTCTTCTCTTAAATCTAGTATTTTATCGCTATGTTCTAATTGTTCGGTTACTGATTTGTCAAATATTTTCCTTAAGTCTTCTACCGTCAATTCTTTTAACTCTTGTCTAAGTATTAAATCTTCTATTATTGTGAAGGTACAGCTTTGGTTTCTTGACTCGAAACCGTTCAAAGAAAGAATTGCTAATAAACCTTGATAGAGTGCGTAAAAGGCTGCGCTTGCAGACCAATCACTATATTGCATATCATGAAAATCGGTAATGGCATTAAAATTTTTGATGGCTTTGGCAAGATGCCCCTTTGCTTTTTCTGTATTTTGAGCTACATTCTTTAGGCCTTTATGTCTTTCGCCACCTTTTTCTCCTTCATCCAAACATTTTTTGATCTTATTCTTGATTGACATTTTTAATAATGTTTACTAGTTCTTTAAAGCCCCACAAGATTATTCCTTCTTTTATGCTTGCTAAAATTATCGGGTCTTCTTTTTTAATGTTTTGTTTTAAATCATCGCTTGTTTGTACAACATCTTGAATTTTTATTGGAATAATATCTTGGATTTTGTTGAGTGTTTTCTTATAATTGTTAAATTGTTCTTTTTCTAAAACGAATAACAAATCTAAATCACCAGGACTTTTCTTGTTAGTTATGTAAGAACCGAACATTATGCAAATACTTGTTACTTCTTTTAATGGTTGCAAATCTTCTGCACGATGTCTAATTCTGCCTTCTAATTCTTCAGGAATGAATGAAAGTTCTAAAATTAGAGCTGTTTTTTCGTTGTTAAAATTCAACGTGTGTGATGAAATATTTGCTATTTTCTTAAATTTAATAATTCCTTCCTTTTCTAGTTTTTTCAGTATTTTATGTGCTCCATTTGGAGCTAGATCACATTCTTTTGCAATCTCGTTAATAGAGTGATCTCTAACACTTGCCGCCAAAAACCTAATTACTTTTTTCTCATTCAATGTCAAGATCATTTCATACACCTTTAGTTGATGAATATACACTAAAAGTATATAAACATTTCTTTTTTGATGAGGCGCTTCTATCAATAACTATAGTTAAACTATCGTTTAATTATAAATCGAGGAAAATTAAATAGTTGACTTATTTTTAACTAATAATAAAAAGTTAGTTTTAAAAAAGTTGTTTGTTATGAATGTTTATGACTAAGAAGAGCCCTGTTTGGTCTGTTATTAAAAACTGGTTAATTATCGGCACAGCAGTAGTGGGATTTTCTTATCTTTCTGATCATGTTAATCATAAAAGAAATCAAGGAGCTACAGAAACAATTTATTCTCAAAAAAACATTTCTGTTCTAGAAGATATAATAAAAGAAGAAAAGCATTTTTTAAAAGATGTTCCTGAAATGAGTGCTGCAAATTATTTATCTGAAGATGAAGCAGTCAGAATATTCGACCAACAAATAAAAAAGAATTTAACTGATTTTTTGAAAATAAATGATTTCGAAAACCCAAAAATATGTAGTAAATATGGTGATAGTGCTAACATTATGATGGCAACTATTACTGGGCTAGGACTGCTCGGATTATTCTGTTTTGCTTTCTTACACGTATTGGATTTATGCGCGTTAAGTAAGAAGGGCAAACAATTATTTAAAGAAAAAAACTATGCAACCTTGCTTAATACAGGCATGAATACTGCGGCAGTTTTAACTTTAGCAGTTCTGTTATTTGATGTACCTTACGGAGAACTTAACAAATCTATGTATAATACTGTTTCACGAAAAGTGATAATAAACTATCAGAATACCGACTGTTTAAAAATCAATAATCCTGAAAAATTAGCAATGACATTAACTCATGAAATAACACACCATTTGCAGGAACTTAATGGAATGTCGAGAACTAGCAATGTTATTAGAGAAGGGCATTCTATGGGTGTTGCAAGATATTTAGGAAAAGAATTATACGAAAAAACAGGAAATCCTGACTTTTTAGTAGCTCTCGATTATGAACTAAGATCTTTTGTGACTGTTTATTTGGATCTCTGCAAAGAGTTTAATGTTGAACCAAATACTGGATTGATAGAAGGAATAAAAACAACAGAACTAGAGTCACATTCTTTAGGAATATCTCTTTTTGCAATCAAGGAAAAACAATATGGTGCCGAAATTTACTCAGAAGTGCTAAAAGGTAACAACTCAAGTTTATTAAGCAATAATAACTAAACAAATTAATCGTACTAAATGGAACAAACCTTAAGATCGCAATTAATAGAAAAAGCAAGAAAAGTCGTACAAAACAAAGACCCTTCTCATGATTTTTCTCATGCTTTACGAGTTTTAGCCAATGCAGAGTATATTGCAAGCATTGAAGGTGGAGATTTAGAAATAATAATTCCTGCAGCATTGTTTCATGATGTTGTTAATCATCCTAAAAATAGTCCTAAATCTGAATGTGCCTCAGAACAAAGTGCGAAATACGCTAAAAAAATATTAGAAAAAATAAAAAATTATGATAAAAATAAAATAAGAATGGTTGAAGAAGCTATTGTTGAACATTCTTATAGTAAAGGAATTAAGCCTAAAAGACTAGAATCAAAAATAGTTCAAGACTCAGACCGTTTAGAAGCTACTGGAGCAATTGCAATAATGAGAACATTCTGCTCATCAGGGCAAATGAAAAACAAATTCTACAATTCTGAAGATCCGTTCTGTAAATTCAGGAAACCAGATAGCTTGAAATACGCAATTGACTTATTTTATCAAAGACTTTTAATAGTTAAAAATAAAATGAACACTGAAACCGCTAAAAAGTTGGCTAAAAAAAGAACTGAATTTCTTCATAAATTTCTAAAACAATTAAAAGAAGAAATATGATCAAAGAAAACGGTGCCAATTATTAGTTTGTTAAATCCATTAATAATTTCTTACAAACAACAATTTATCATTCTAACTCAACTTAACTTCCAAACTTCTATCCTTAACTAACTTAACTACTTGTTCAATAAAGCTTTCTCTGTTTATTCCAAATAATACTTTTCCGTCGAGAGTTCTTACTGCAACTGTATTGTTTAATTGTTCTTTTTCTCCGATTGTTAGAATTAATGGTACTTTGTCTAATTGTGCTTTTCTTACTTTTTTATTCATTGTTTCTGAATCTTCATCAATTTCTACTCTGATAAAGTTCTTTTTTAAGTCTTCCAATAATTTTTGAGCGTAAGAATTGCAAGAATCATTAATAGTTAGCATTCTTACTTGTACTGGACTCAACCATAATGGAAATTTACCCGCAAAATGCTCTGTTAGTATTCCTATGAATCTTTCTAAACTTCCAAATAATGCTCTGTGAATCATTACGGGGGTATATTTGTTTTCTCCATCCATTCCCATGAATTTTAGTCCAAATCTCTGTGGCATTTGGAAGTCTAATTGTACTGTTCCGCACTGCCACGTTCTACCCAAACAATCTTTAATATGGAAATCTATTTTTGGTCCATAAAAAGCTCCATCGCCCGGATTTAAATTGTATTTTATTCCATTTTGGTCTAGTGCTTTCATTAAGTTTTCTTCTGCTTTATTCCATAATTCTTCACTACCCATGGCTTTTTCCGGTCTTGTACTTAATTCAACTTTATACTCAAAACCAAACAAAGAATAAATATGTTTAACAAATTCTAGAACTCCTGAAATTTCATCAAGCATTCTGTTCTCGTCAACAAAAATATGAGCATCATCTTGAATGAAACGCATAACTCTGAATAATCCCGAAAGTACTCCCGCTAATTCTTTTCTATGCAAAACTCCGAAATCTGCAAGTCTTAACGGTAGTTCTTTGTAACTTCTAACTCTGCTTTTGTAAATTAAAACTCCTGCAGGGCAATTCATTGGCTTAACACCAGTCTCTCCGCCTTGCAATAAAAACATATTATCTTGATAATGATCCCAATGACCGCTAGTCATCCATAATTGTTTATGGAATATTGTTGGCGTGCTAATTTCTTGGTATCCTCTCTTGAAATATTCATCCCTCATTAATTTGACTAATTCGTTGTAAATAATCATTCCTTTAGGGTGGAAGAAAGGACATGCAGGGCTTACTTCGTTAAAACTCCATAAATCTAATTCTCTGCCTATTTTTCTATGATCTCTTCTTTCTGCTTCTGCAATCATATCTAAATATTCTTTTAATTGTTTTTTTTCTGGGAAACTAATTCCATAAATTCTTGTTAGTTGTTTATTCTTTGAATCGCCTCTCCAATAAGCACCTGCTAACTTGTTTAACTTGAATGCTTTAATCATTCCAGTACTTGTAACATGAGGTCCTTCGCATAAATCTTCGAAATCACCATCTTTGTAAGTAGTCAATTCTTCTCCTGACTTAGAAAATTCTTCTGCTAATTCAATTTTGTATTGATTGTTTGGGAATAATTTTTTTAGTTCTTCAAGAGTTATTTTTCTTCTTTCAAAAGGCAGGTCTGCATCAACAACTTTTTGCATTTCTGCCTCTATTTTTGGAAAATCTTCGGGGGTAATGTCTAAATCATCAAAATCATAATAAAATCCTTCCTCAACTGGAGGACCTATTGTATTTTTTGCATTAGGATAAAGTCTTCTTATTGCATGAGCAAAAACGTGAGCAGTACTGTGGCGGAAAGCATAAACTCCTTCTTTATCATTGAATGTTAGAATTTTAAAGGTTGAGTTTTCATTAATTGGCAAATCAAGACTTATTATTTTGTCATTAACTTTAACGCACAAAGCATCCCTGGCCAAACGCTCACCAATACTTTTAGCAACATCCCTACCCGTAACTCCTTTTTCATACTCTTTTTTATTGCCATCTGGAAATGTAATGACTATTTTAGGCATAACACAACAAAAAGAAAGGGTTTATTTAAATGTTTTTAATTTTTTCTCGAGCGAAAAAATTCGGATAATTGTGAGAAATTAATTACTTAAACAAAAGTTCTTCTGCTTCATTTAAGTCGGCATAACCTGTCGCACCATAACTTGTTCCGATGCGCCATAAGCGTCCGGTAGCAACCGTTGCAAGGTCTTCAGTTTTGGCTAAATAAACTCCCATTCCTTTTTTGCTATCTTCCTTTTTTTTGTTTCTTTTGAATGCTTTTTCAACAATTTGTGTTAATAGTTCTTTATCTGGCACTAATGTTTGCCAAACTGGATGAGCTAAAACTTGTTTCATTGTTAATGGTTTGTCAAGAACTAAATCAGTTCTTCTAAATTCAAGACCGTTAAGACTTTCATAAACTGCTAAAGATTCATCAACATCTTTTCCAAGCATAAGAGCGCCTCTATAAAAAGGGCTCTCAGAAGTTAATGATCTCATTAAAGGAGCGTTAGTAACAACTTTGAACTTATCATTTCCAATAGGAGGGTAGAAAACGCTATCTCTCATCAAATAAACATAATCCCATAAAAGCTTTCTTAAGTGTCTGTCAGTAACTTCTAAACGTCTTTTAAAAAATTCTTCAATTGACAAAAGTGATTTTCCATTGCTCACTAATACTTGCATTTCTTCACTAACAGCGCCGTATGTTTTTTCAAAGTCGCAATTTTTCATTTTTTATTAGAAATAGTCTCACCATTTATAAACTTATCTATTTTTTGCTACTCTTAAGTGGTTATATTCTGCTGGATGAGAGAATTTCTTCAGTACACTTTATCAACGTATTCTGATACTTGTAGGCTGTATTTTATTCTAATCTGTATCTTTTAACAAAACTATTAACTTTTATGAATTTTCCTTTTCTTATTTTTTCTAATTTTTCTAGATATTCTTTCTTTGCTTCTGGTTCTTTTGGCACCAAAATTATTTTCTCTTTATCTTTTTCAATAGTTGTGCTTTCTAAGAAATCAACTTCTCCTTTAATTAATTTTGAAAATAATAGATCGATTAACCATTTTGCTGCTTTTTCAGTGAAATCTGAATTGTAAATCCATTTCGGTCTTAATGTTTTTTTTCCTGCATCTAAATTGTTCAACAATCTTTTTTTGAACTCTTCTTCTGATAATTCTATTATTTTTTTGTCAACTATTTTTTCAAAACATCTTCTTATATGAATTATTACTTGTAATGCTGCTTTTTCTTCATCCGTTTTTAGTTTGTCGCTTTCTTTTAGAGTGTTTTCTAGAATTTTTTTCCCAGTTTCATCCAAACTCCAATGTTTTTCATACATTCTGCCAAAAATTCTTTGTACAAAATTAGGTTTAGGAACTGTTTTTCTAGGGATTACTTTTAGAAATTTAGAAATATTCTTTGCTGCAAATTCAGAACTAATTTCTTGATTCATTTAGTAGACTCCTGTTTTCATAAATACTTTTTCCATTTTTACTGCAATGCCTTTTTGTTCTCTTAATATGTCTTTTGCTTTCATCATTGCCTTGCCTATTCCGACCAATTCATCTTTTAGCGTCATTACTGCAACTAAACCTTCGACATTAAAGTCATGTAATTTTATTATTCCTGGAACTTTTAATGAACTTCCATGACATACTGGAGTTACTGCGCTGTCATGAATCCAGACCCAAGGCAAATGAGTAACGGCAACTTCTGGCGGTCGTATGCATCTTCTTAATTCTTCTTCTTTTCCGTCTTGTTTCCAGAAAGCAAATGCATCTTCTAAATCTTGTAAAGTAACCCAATCTTTATCACTAAAAGGACCTGCTTTTGTTCTAACTAATTCTGACATGTTTGCTCCAACTTTTAATTTCTGTCCGATGTCGTGAAGTAATTTTCTCACGTAAGTTCCTGCTTCGCAGCCCACACTCATAAGAACATCTTGACCATTAATCTCTAGAATGTTGATGTAGTAAATCTTTCTAGTTCTAATTCTTCTAACAACTGCACTTTTGACTGGAGGTAATTGATTGATTTTACCAACAAATCTGCTAATGACTTCTCTTAATCTTGCTTCTTCAACTGGTTTGTGCAAATGCATTATTGTAACGTACTCTTTACCTCCTTTCAAAATAGTTTGAATAACTCTGGTTGCTCTGTTAATGGCTATTGGTAAAACTCCCGTGACTCCCGGATCTAAAGTTCCTCCATGGCCTGCTGCATTAACTCCCAAAATCTTTTTCACATGATCAGAAACTAAATGAGAAGTAGGCCCTTTAGGCTTGTTAAGATTGATAACTCCGTAATCAAGCAATTCAGGTATGGGTCTTTTATTAGGCTCACATCCTTTTGTAGGATCGCTAGTAACGTTTTCTACTTTTATTCGAACTTTTCTTTCAACTTCTGAAGGTAATGGCATGATGTGGAGAAATTTAGTTTTATTTAAAAAACCTCTCTTGTGACCACTACCGAGTAGTAAAAAAACGAAAGATTTATATACTTGTTGTTATTATTAGTACATGGAGCGCAAATGTGCGTTTCGGAGGAGAATAAAATGTCAATAATGTATCAGCTTTTCGGAATACCTAGAACAGTAGAAGAAAAAGCAAGTGTGCTTTATCAAAAAGCAAGAAAGAGAGGTTATGAATTAGTAGATTTGAAAGTTAAAAGATTTAATTGGACTTCTCTTAAAAATGCTGTTGATGTTGCTAACGAATTAACTGTTCGTGGTTTAGAAGCAACTGTTGAAGGAGTTCCAGTGGCTAAAATATCCCAAAAAGTAGATGGATTAATGAGTTATGTTGCACAAGTTTACGGTGATAAAGAATTAAATTCAAGCAGACCGCAATCATTAGTCAGAGTTAAAGATTCTCAAGGCGGCTCTGGAGAAGTAGATTTAGGTAGAGTATTAGATTCTGCTTGGGACAGAGAAATGTGGAGACAAGCAAGAGACATAGCATTTGGTGCTTGATTTTTTTATTTTTATTCTTTTTTATTTCAATAAAGGGTAATCAATAGAACATTTTTTAAGTGTACTTAATTACTCAAAAATGCACAAAATGAAAACATCCAAATCTTTAAAGAAAGCTTGTACAAAAGGAGTGTTAGTTCATACAGCATCACTTGGACTGGAAACGCTAAATGTATTGGTTGCCACTGGTGAGATCGGTAAGAATTCAAAACCTATTGGTTCGCAAATACCTTTATTCAAAGATAAGGCTATTGTTTTTTGCAGTTATGTTTGTGAAGGATATAGCGGAATTTATGGAAATAGAGAAGGAATAATATTTGAAACGGATTCTCCAGTAGTTTATGCTTGTCCTGCGGATAGTTTTGAACTAATGAGGGATGGAACTTATCTTCCAGGATATGAAAGATTTGTTTTTTCTTCCATAGAAGCAATGCTTAAAAAATATCCAACTGCAGAAGATTTTAAGAGGGATTTTAGAGAATATTTTAGAAGGCTAAAACCAACAGTAGTTCATCCAGAACTGTCAATACATCTTGCAGACTTATACCACAGAACAGATTACTGTCTTCGTTCAAACTGGAATTTACGTTGTAACGAAATAACTTTTTCAAAACCGCTTAAAATTAAAAATCCTAAAATCTTCAGTTCAAGAGAAGAATTAGATGCGCTTTTAGTTTAGTGGCTTTCTCAACAACACAGCTAAACATTTTTATACCTAAACTTCTATTTTTTATTTCATGATATTAAAATTCAACTCTGACTTGACAAAACAAGAGATTTATGCTAATGGTGATGATCTTTCTAGAGCTTTAGCATTTGATAAAGATGGGCGCGGAAGGCGTGTTTATTCTTGGCCTAAAGAAAAGAAAAAATTAGTAGTTACTTTCAAAAATCCCTTGTTAGTCACAGATTCGTATAAAATCAGCCAACTAAATCCGACCTTGAGAGATACAGTGTTTGCATTATTTTCTTACCCGCTTAAAATAACTGAATACGAAAATACTTCTTTAGAATTCGAACAACAAAATTATCCCGGAGTGTGGGGTCCTTCAATAGACACGTTATTATTTTGTAAAGCACTCAAAAAATTAAACTCAAATAATTTCAAAACAGCAATAGAGATGGGCTGTGGTTCAGGATTTATCTCTAAATATTTAATAAATAATTCAAAAATTAAAAGAATGGATTTAGCAGACCTTAACAAGTACGCGATAAAGTGTGCGAAAAATAATATTAAAAATAAGAAAGCAAAATTTCATGTTGGCGACGCACTAAAGTTTCTAAAAAACAAAAAATACGACTTGATTTTATGTAATCCGCCATACATTCCAAGACCGAAAAGTATTGATGACAATCCTTACGAAGGGATTTATTTGCTAAATTACTTAATAACGAAAGCAAAAAACAATTTAACAAAAAATGGAGTGATAATAACTAACATTTCTAGTTTGTGTGAACATTTAGTGAAGCCTTTGGCGAAAGAAAACAATGTAAAAATAACCATCCTTGAAAGTCTAGAAGTTCCATTAAAAGTTTACAACGTCTTAAACAATCCCGCTTGGATGAAGTACTTACTAAAAAGAGGCCTGAAAAAACAATTAAAACAAGGCTATGAATACTGGCAGAAAATAAACATTGTCAAAATACATAAAACGAAAAGTATATAAGACTAAAAAATAATGACCTAATTATGTATTTGAAATTTGAAGTAATGATTTTTCTGCTCATATTGGTTGTAGCTTTATCTGGGTTGCTAACCTATACTGGCTACCAAATAGTTGAATTGCCTTCCTTCAAAGAAACTCCTAGATTGCAATGTCCTGTATTAATTAATGTGAAAGATTTTTCTCCTAAAAATTATGTTTTGAATAATCCTTTAATTACAGGTCGCACAACTAGCGAATTATGTAGTGATGCAAGTCCGTATCATGTCAAAGTGGGAGATAAGCTTTATGCAAGATTTGAGTGCACGAGAAATGATGTTGTAACATTCAGGTCATGCAGTACAGGACAAGTATTACTAAATGGAGTTCTAACTGAAATTAATTTAGAAGAAGACAATTTTCATAATGGCTTATACGAAGGAAGCTGGAAATGCGCTCAAGGACAACAATGCACGGTAGAAAAAAGAGGTACTGGATTATTCCGAGGGTGTGAAGCAGTACAAGAACCAATAGTTCAAATTCAGAAAAAACAAGTAGAACTAAAACCAATAGAATTTAGTTGCGAAATAGAAATAACTTATGTAGACTTCAAAACAGAAATAATCGTAAAAGATAGTACAGGAAAGAAAATAGAAATTTTATTAGGCTCTGAAGGAGAGATACCAACAAAATTAGAACTTAAAGAAAAAGAACCCGGCATTTATTCTAGAACACTAATTTTCAGAGAACCCAAAACATACAAAATATCTTATGGCAATTTTGTCCTACCTTTAGAAGTAATGCCAATACCTCAAGATTTATACCAAAAAGAGCTAAAAAAAGCAAAAGAAAAAGCCATAAAAAGCATAAAAAATATTATCACAAGCATAATATAACAAATTAGCACATTAGCAAATTTCTGATAAATCCGAACGAAGTGAGGATTTTATCAAAAATTCACGAAACCTTTTTAAATCTGCTTATTTTCCTTCTATTTTATGAAAATTCCTAAAGTAAGAAACAGATATTGCCCGTTTTGCAAGAAACACACTGAACACAAAGTAAGCGAATCAAAGAAAAAAACTAGAAGCAGTGTTCACACTATGAGCAGAGGAAGTAAAATCAGAGCAAGACGTAGAGGAGTTAGAGGTACAGGAAACTTAGGAAAATATTCAAAACCAGCTATGAGTAAGTGGACCATGGCAGGTAGAAAACAAAGCAAAAAAACAGATATCAGATTTACTTGCAAAGAATGCAAAAAAACTAGTGTTCCAAGAAAAAGCGTAAGAACAAAAAGATTGGAGTTGGTATAATCATGAAAGCACAAAAATTACTAACAGCAACAAGCTCAAAGTTTGTAAAAATAAGATGCCCAAAATGCAAGAACGAACAAATAATGTTCGGCAAATCATCAACAGTAGTAAGCTGTTTAGTGTGTGGAAGAAAACTTGCTGAACCAACAGGCGGAAAAAGCCGAGTAAAAGCAAGAGTGCTAGAAGTATTAGAATAAAATTTTTGAGTCCTAATGTTATTAAGCAAAACAGGATTTCCTGAGGAAGAAGAACTTGTTCTTTGCACAGTTACAGCAATACACTTTCATTCAGTATTCGTAACAATGGACGAATATAATAATAGAACAGGAATGATTCACATAAGTGAAGTAGCTCCGGGAAGAATAAGAAACATACGCGACTTTGTTAAAGAAGGGAAAAAAGTTGTTTGCAAAGTACTAAAAATCAATCAAGAAAAAGGACATATAGACTTATCATTAAGAAGAGTTAATGAAGCACAAAAGAGAATAAAACTAAACCAAGTAAAACAGGAACAACTAGCAGAGAACATAGTAGAACACGTTGCAAAACAAAATAAATTAGATGTAAAAAAATTATACCCTGAACTTCATGATAAACTAAAACATACTTACTTATTTGAAGCATTTGAACAAGTAATGTTAGGAAAATTATCTCTAGATGACATAGGTCTTGATAACAAAATAAGCAAACAATTAACAGAAGTAATAATTCAAAGAATAAAACCTCCGGCAGTAATAGTGAAAGGAGATTTCACAATAACTTCTTACGATCCAGAAGGAGTCAAAAAAATTAAAACCTTGCTAGTAAAATTGGCTGAAGAAGGAACGAACGTTTCATACGCAGGTGCAGGAAAATATCATTTTGCAATAACCTCAAAAGATTATAAAGAAGCAGATAAATTAATAGAAAAAAAGGTTGAAGAAGTATTAACAAAAGCTAAAAAATTAAATATTCAAGCAAGTTTCAAAAAAATAGAAGCATGAAACACATATTGTACTGCCAAAAGTGCAAAAAGTACACGATGAAAGAAACTTGTTGCGAAAACAAAACAATAAATACAAAACCACCAAGATACTTGCAAAATAAAATAATAAAAGAATATCGCTTAAAAGCAAAAAAATGTGGACAGTAGACTACGAAAAAAATGCACCAAAACAGTTAAACAAACCAATACTAATTGAAGGGCTACCCGGCATAGGACACGTAGGTAAAGTCGCAATTGATTACATAATTGATGAATTAAAAGCAAAAAAATTAGCAACATTCTTCTCATACACAATGCCAAACTCAGTATTCATAAACGAAAAAAACATAGTAGAACTACCAACAATAGAAATGTATTACAAAAAAATGAAAAAACAAGATTTATTATTACTTGCAGGAGATATTCAACCATTAGATGAGCAAAGCTGTTATTCATTCACTGACGCAGTTCTTGATTTATTCCAAAAATTCTCTGGATCAGAAGTAATAACAACTGGAGGAATAGGACTTTCACAAGTTCCCAAAGAACCAAAAATATTTTGCACAGGAACAAACAAAGAAATAATAGAAAAATATTCAAGAAACTCAAACGTAAAAACCCAACTTCATGGATTAATAGGGCCAATAGTTGGAGTCTCAGGAACATTATTAGGCGTATCAGGAAGAAGAAAAATACCTGCTGCAACATTATTGGTGGAAACATTACAACACCCGCTTTATTTAGGAGTTAAAGAAGCAAGAGAATTAGTGAAATTCTTAAATGAAAGACTAAAACTAGGTCTGGACCTTAAAAATTTAGATAAAGAAATCAAACAAATAGAAAAAGAAGTAATGAAAAAAAGTCAAGAATTTGCTAAACTGCAAGAAACAAAAAAACAATCCGAAACAAAAAGTTATATAGGGTGAAAAAATTTGGAAATAAGAGAAGCACTAACATTTAACGATGTCCTTCTAGTGCCAAAAAAATCCAACTTAGTATCAAGATCAGAAGCAGACACGTCCACATTCTTATCAAGAAACATAAAACTAAACATTCCATTAATCAGCGCTAACATGGACACAGTAACAGAAAGCGAAATGGCTAAAGCAATGGCACGACTAGGCGGAATAGGAATAATACACCGTTTTATGTCAACAGAACAACAAGTAAAAGAAGTAGAAAAAGTAAAAAGAGCAGAAAGCATAATGATAGAAAACCCATACACGCTAACACCAAACAGAACATTACAAGAAGCAAAAGAATTAATGGAAGCAAAAGGAATAACTGGATTATTAATAACAGACCCATCAAACAAACTAGTAGGAATACTCACAAACAGAGATACTTTGTTTGAAACAAATTACGAACAGAAAATTAGCGAATTAATGACAAAAGACTTAATCACGGCATCACCAACAATAAATCCAGAAGACGCAAAAAGAATACTAAAACAAAATAAAATAGAAAAACTACCATTAATAGACGAAGAAGGAAACTTAAGAGGACTAATCACGACAACAGACATAATAAAAAGAACCAAATATCCTAACGCTTGCAAAGACAAAAAAGGAAGATTACGCGTCGGAGCAGCAATCGGAGTAAAAGAAGGATTCTTAGAAAGAACAGAAGCACTACTACAAGCAGGAGTTGACGTCCTAGTAATAGACATAGCCCACGGACATACCGATACCACTTTAGAAGTCATCAAACACTTAAGAGAAAGTTTTGGAAAAATAGAAATAATCGCAGGAAACGTAGCAACAGCAGAAGCAACAAAAGAATTAATCGAAGCAGGAGCAGACTCAATAAAAGTCGGAGTTGGCCCAGGATGCTTTGCAGCAGGAACAAGAATTTTAATGAATGACGGAACTTATAAAAACATAGAAGAAATAAAGCCAGGAGAAAAAGTAATCAACAAAGATGGAAATCCAGTAAATGTACTAAATGCATTTTCCACAGGAATAAGAAAAGTACAAAAAATAAGAAGCTCAACATTCTACGAAGACACATATGTTACCCCAGACCACAGATTTTGGATTGGAGACTTAAACACAGTTTCAACATCAACATTACAAAGTCAAGGTTATGCACAATTACTAGAACAACAAAGCAAAACAGTTCCAAAAATATCCAAATACAAATGGAAACAAATACAAGAACTAAAACAAGACGTCCTATTAATGCCTAAAAATATAAACTTTGAATTAAAAGACTCTTTTGAAATTCCTCTAAAAAAAAGAATTGGAGGAAATTGGAGAACAGGCTACAAATACCAAACTGATATCACATTAATCCCAACATATGAGCTAGGTTACATTTTCGGAACTTTTTTGGGCGACGGTTCGTCGCACACAGCAAAATTAGACAATAATTCAAACATAGGCTCAGTAAGATGGTATTTTGGAAAAAATGAAATGGAAATTGCAGAAAAATTAGCAGACTGCATAAAAAAAGCATTCAACAAAGAACTCGAAATTTATTACGAGAAAAAAATAATTTTATCCATACTATACCACAAACCATTAGCAGAATTCTTAAAATCATTCAGCAAAAAAACAAACAAACACTTACCCACAGAATACTTAGTCAACAATAAAGAATACTTAAAAGGATTACTTGATGGGATGATTGATAGTGATGGTGAAATAGAAGATTACGGAAGAATAAGATTTACTAATACTTCAAAAAAATTAATAGAATTATTCAACGTTGTTTGTTATTTAGTGAAAGGATTCTTTCCAAATAATCTAAAACAAGAAATAAAAATAGGTGGACTAAAAAACGCAAACATAGAAAATTTTCATCAATCTTACAGAGCAGACATAAATACTACTGGAGCCAAAAGATTAACAAAAAATTACCAAGCAGTAAAATTGCTTGAATCAGAACCAACTGAAATAGAAACAAAAGTTTACGACCTAGAAATAGACTGCCCAACACACAGTTTCATAGCAAACAATGCAATAGTTCACAATTCAATCTGCGTAACAAGAATAGTTGCAGGTGCAGGAGTACCACAACTAACAGCAGTAATGGATTGCGTAAGAGTAGCAAAAGATTACGGCATCCCAATAATCGCTGACGGCGGAATACAAAAATCAGGAGACTTAGTCAAAGCAATAGCAGCAGGCGCTTCATCAGTAATGATTGGAAGCTTATTTGCAGGAACAGATGAAAGCCCCGGAATTCCAATAACTAAAAATGGACAAAAATACAAAATAATCAGAGGAATGGCATCACTAGAAGCAGCAATGGTGCGAAGCAAAAAAGAAGGAAAAATAGAGAAAGAATTCGACCAAGTAGTTCCAGAAGGAGTTGAAGCAACAGTACCATACCGAGGTTCAGTAAAAGATCTTATAACCCAATTAGTCGGTGGATTAAGATCAGGAATGAGTTATTGCGGATCAAAATCGATTCCAGAAATGTGGCAAAAAGCAGAATTTATAAAAATAACAAGCTCAGGCTGGAAAGAAAGTAACGCGCATGATGTTGACTTGCGATAGCGCGTGATAGCGTTAGTTCTTGACGTTGTTCTAATATTTAAACAGCATAAAACTTAAAGTTAATTTATTCATATTTGATTTATCAATGAACTAAAATTTTCTCAGTTTCAGTCGCCGTTCAGAGTGTGCATTACTATTTTAGCAGATCTCAGTTAATCTTATTAAAACCTTATAAATTTTGTTCTCTTTCTTATTGAAATTTTGCGAAGCAAAATTTCTGGGGGTTGAATACCCCGACCTTTAGGTCGTTTTCTTTCGAAATTTTTTTGAAGCGGCTTCGCCGCAGAGTGTTCTGCGGACGAAACTGCGCATAAATTTTCCCAATTTA
>JACRKG010000025.1 GCA_016215315.1 Candidatus Woesearchaeota archaeon
AACAATTAAGAAATATATAGAAGAATCAAACCACTGGTCAGCCACAAAACAAAAAAAACTTTTTTGATTTTGAAAATCGGCGATAAATGCCCCTGGCTTTAGCCAGGGGATAGCCGATTTTCCCAATTATGTTTTTACTTTTCTTATTTTTTGCTCGTAAAATAGACTTGCAATGTTTGGAAGTCCTACTGTTGCAGAAGCTATTTTGAAAGCTGAAACTAATGGTTGAAAATCTGGATTTGTTTCTCTTAAATAAAAAATAACAGAGATCACACAAGACGCAGCGCTAACTACTCCAAAAGGCACTAATGCTTTTCCGTGTTCGTACAAATCACTAGAATGAGTTCTTTCTCTAATATTTCTTTCATAAGTAGCAAAAGTAAAAAGTCCTTGAGTCATACCTCTACCTAATTCACTTGTTTCTCTTGTAAATTCTTTCAATCTATATTTTAGGTTCATTTTCTGCTCTTCTTATTTTCTCTTTTAATAGTTCTATTCTTTCTTTTGTTTTTTCTTTGGCCTCTTCTAGAACTGGCTTTAATACTTCTGAAGCTTTGCCATATTGAATGAAATCTTCATTTTTTAAGGCATTATCCTGTTTTGCTAAAACTGCGCCTAATTCTGTTGTCAAGGGTTCGGTTTCTTGAATGTTCTTTTTTATTCTAGCATCCAATTCTGCGTCAGACAAATCTTTTGGTTCTCTTAAATCACACCATGGATCTATTACTTTTACTTCTGGGTCTATTAGTTCGCACCAAGGATCTATTGCTGTTGTTTGAATTGGTTCTAGTGATTGGAAGAATGGTATTGGTATTTTGCCATCGCTTAATAGATAATTAAACAGGTCCAATAAATTATCTTTGTATTTTGATCTGAACGAAATTGAAAGACCGCGTCCGTAGTATTTTGTTTCTTCAAAATAGGCTTGCAAGCCTAAAATTAGCAGATCTTTTGTTGTTTCTTGTTCTTTTTTTTGACTTTCTAAAACTTCCCTTGCGTAACTTGGAGTTTTTACTTGTGCTATTAAGCCATTTATTTCTTTTATGCTTTTTTCTCTAGCTTCAACGTCTTTTGCGTTTTTCCATAACTGTTTGTTTCTTTTGTTTGCATGATGCTCGGAAATTAATATTGAACCTGCAGTAAATAATGCAGAGCTTGAAAGTAACATTTCTCCTCGAGTTATGATAATTCCTGATAAAAAATCACCGAGAATTGAAAACAAACTTGTTGCAAAGATATCGTTATAGCTCGCTCCTTGATAAGCTGCCACTCCAATGCCTGCTAGATAAAGACTGCCAGAACATATGTAGCCTAATGCTTTTGATTTGCCAAAAAGAGTATCATTTGGGCTAAGTGCATTATTAGACGTATTTAATTTGATTGCGGCTAATCCTTGAGCTAGACCTGCTTGAAGAGTTACTGCCTCAATCAGACGAATAATGTTTGGGTTTTGTTTTCTTAAATAATCTAAATAGTGTTGTTGTGTATTCTTGATTTTAACTTGTGTTAGTTCGTTAAGTCTGTCTGTTAAGTTTTTGAATCTGGCATAATCTTCTTCTTTTTTAGTTAATTTCGGCGTTAATAAAGTTCCAGTTAATGTGCGAGTTGTTGCATCCATTCCACTATAAAAAAATCTTATCCTGTTGCCATCAGCTAAAGTGATTTGTTCAAAATACTGAAGTTCACCTTGATCCCCAGTAAGTACCCAGGCATTACCTTTAATGTTAGGTCTTAGTGCATAACGTGAATCATCCGCAAATCTATACATTTTGAATCACACTCTCCAATTTAACCCAAGGATCTATTGTTTCTGTTTTTGGTTCTTCAAGTTCGCACCATGGATCAATTTTTGTTGATTGTGCTTCTCTATTGGATGTCTGTTCAAGTTGTTCATTTTGTTCTTTTTCCCACTTGTCATACTTTTCTTTTTCAAGCTCCAAACTGGAAAGGTTTGTTATTAAGCTTGCAAAAGAGGTTACTGCTATGACTTTCTGAGTGTATGACATAACATCAGATCCTGTAATTGGATCTACTGAAACTATTACACCGTAAATTGTACCTACTAAAGAAACAGGAAGCATAAAAAGTCCTAACTTATATATGCGATCAGAATAGTTTTTTCTTCCTAAATTTACAATAAATGTAGGCATTACAAAAGTTCCCTGAATTATTCCTCTGCCTAAGTCATACCCATTTATTTTTGCTTTTTCAATTACATCTTTTAAGCTCATTGTATTTTACTCTCCAATTTTGCCCAAGGATCGATTGGTTTTTCTTGTGTTTCTTCTAAATTACACCAGGGATCTATGTTTGTTGGTTCTTTTGTTGTTGTAGTATTGTCTTGTGATGGTGTTGTATTGGGTGTTGGTTGTTGAGTGTTATTTGTTGTTGGTTTTTTTCCAGTGCCATCACTTAACAAATAATCAAATTTTGCTTCTAATTCTTCTTTTGTGATTCCTCTTAAAATTATTGATAACCCTTTATAGTCCCCTGGAGTTTCCATTCCTCTTTGCAAGGTTTTTTCGCATGCAGCAAGTCTTTCTAGTGCTCTTGTTTTTCTTTCCGCCAAATGAATGGTTCCTTTCCCTTGAGTTGATCTTGTTTTTGCTTCTTCTTGTATTTTTTCTATTTCATTCCAAATATCTGGAATCTTTCTTGCTATTTTTTTCAGATCTTTTAATTCGTTGTACTTCTTTTTGTGCGAAAGACAATATCCTATGCAGGAAGTTAGTCCTATCCATTTATCATCAGTCATCCATTCGGCAAGTAATGATACTGCATCAACTAAGCCAAGGATTGCAGTTACAAATATTCCCGCTCCTACTTGATTCAAAGAGTACATTCCCATGAGCAAAGCAGAATAAAATAATCCGGAAGTTACTAGTCCGGTTTGTTGTGCTTTTTTTAAGTATGCTTCGTTTGGTATGTAGGATTTTAAAAGTTCAGAATCTTCTTTTTTTAAGAATGCTGCTGTTAGTCCGTTTATTTTTTTTCTAGCAATAAGCAATCTTACAATTTCATCGTGAAAATCTTTTCCAGTTTCTGATTGGCTTAAATAACTCTCATCTGTATTAGGTATTTCTAATTGTGTAAGCTCTAAGAGTCTATCTGTTAGGTTTTTGAAAGTTCTGTAATCTTTATCTTTCTTTGTTGTGTTAGGATTGAGTAACGTTCCTGTCCAAAAAGGATTGCTTGTGTTTGGAGCTCGTATTCTTACTTTTATTCCATTAGCTAAATTAATTTGGTAATACAAATTATCGGGTGTTTCTAGTCTCCATGCTTGACCGTGCAGATTATCCCCTGCTTGATAAAAAGAACTGAAGCTATACATTTTGAACCACACTCTCAAGTTTAACCCAAGGATTAATTGCTTTTGTTTCTGGTTCTTTTAGTTCGCACCAGGGGTCGATGAAATCCACTTTGCCTGGTTGATTTATTGTTTGTCTTTTCTTTGTTGTAAATAATTCTTCTAAATATTTCAGAGCTTCTTCTTTTGTTTGAAACATAAATTCATGTTGGAATCCTTCAAAAAAAGGATCAAAGCTTGCTGAAAGTGTTTGTGTTAATCGCTCTAATTTTTCTCTGATTTTTCTAAATTGTCTATTGTTATTTTTTGCTTCGTTTAAATCTTGGTATGCTCTTTGTATTTGTGATGCTAATTTGGAATAATTTCTTAGTTTTCTAGTATTTCGAAATTCTTCTGCTTTTCTTGTTATAAAATTGCCAATGCTTAAGTCTCTGCCAGAAGTTTCGCAGAATTGTGCTAATCCATATATTGCGGGTAAAATCATACCTGCTCCTGCTTTTAAAATTACAGGAAAGTCTATTGGGAGGAGAGAATAAACTCCTCCGAAAATTCCTGCTGAAATAAGTATGTCAATAATATTAGTAGCTAAGTTGCTTTCTGAAAATTCAATGTTTTGTAACGCGTCTAAGATGTAAAGATCTTCAGGGGATATAATTAAACTCCCTCTAGGCAAGGTATTGATATTTGATTCTTTTTCTTGGTTGAGTTTATCTAAGTAATTGTCTTTTGAATTATCAAATGGCGCACTAAAAGTTAATCTGTCTGTTAAGTCTTTAAATACAGGATAATCTGCATTGTTATTTGTTCTTGATCTTGCTAAAATAGCTCTCTTTAAAGTTACTTGACTTCCAGACCCAGTAACAATTTCATTATATATTAATCTTAAAGAAAGTCCATTGCTTAATTCTACTTGTTCTAAACAATGATTTGATGTTTGATGAAATCTTACAATTACTTTGACTCCTTTTCCTTCCACATTTCCAAATTGGTAATTAACTTCTTCTGCAGTTATCATTGTGCAATACTCTCCAGTTTTGTCCAAGGGTCTATTGTTTTTTGTTCTGGGTCTGTTAGTTCACACCATGGATCTATTGTGTTTGTGATTGCAGGATTGTTTTGTACGGGATTATTTTGTGGTGTTTGTTGTTGTGGTTGTTGTACTGCATTTTTCTTATTGTACGCGTACGTCTTGATTCCTTCCCAAGCTAGTCCTCCACCAACTCTTATTGGGTAGACTGCTGGATGGATTCCATCAAATATTACTGATCCTAGTATGTGAATGAGTGGAGCTCGTAAAAAATCAGCAGTATGTGTTTTTTTTCTTTTCATTAGTCCTACAACGGAAGCCAACAATGGAGTAAGTCCAAATAAGAATCCGGGCCAAAAAGGTATTTTGGTTTTTAATGGTATCTCATCGGTTAATTTTGATAATTCATATTTTTTAGGTTGCGCAAATAAATAAAATTCTTTGTTAAATACTTCTCTCAAAGATTTTTGATATAGTGAATCTACTGCTTCAGTGCTATAACCCACAACGCCCGCATTCAGGTAAGAACCATCATCATATCCTCTTTTTAAACGATATTCTTTTTCTTGCAATGCTTTTCTGAGAAGTTCTAAATCTGTTTTTCTAAGTGAGTAAAAATATAAATTTTCATTATCACTATTTATTTCTTGCGTTGTCATATTAAGACGTTCATAATCAAAAGAAGATACTGCTTCAGTGAGTTTTCTTTCTAACTTTTCAACATCGGTACTTGTAATTATGCCGTCATTTGTTAGTTGTGAGAATAAATGTCTGTACTCTTCAAATTTAGGAAGAATTTTAAAATTTTCTTTTCTTCTCTTTTTTAGAACTACTTCTATCATAGATTTTTCTAGTTCACTGATTTCTCCATCTTTCTCAGCAATTCTATAAATAGTAAAATAATCTCCAAACGCCTCAGGATTCATTTTATACATTTCTTGATCTTCTTCACTCAATCTTTGTATTGCATAGGGCAATTGTCGTTGTACTTCTTGAGCTTGAACTGGTAGAACTGCGCTTGCGTAAATAGCTGTACCTAAAAGAACTGTACTGATTCCTGTTTTGAGTTTATTGTATAGGTTCATTGTATAACACTCTCCAGTTTAACCCACGGATCAGTTTCTTTTTTAGCAGGTTCTTCTAAATCACACCAAGGATCAACATTTGTTGGTTCTTTTGGTTTTTTTGTTTCCGTCTTTTTTTCTTGATTGGTTTTTGAATATGACTTGATTACATTTTCAAGAACGTTTCCAATGCTCATTCCGTTTGTACCAATTAAAAGTAGTCCTGATATTACGTTAAGTAAATCAGCTTGATTAGGATCATTAATGTACATTTTATGCAATCCAAAACCCATAACTGCAATTGAGCTAGTGGCTGCAATAAATCCTCCCATAACATATGCTTTGCGCTTATAATGTGAGTTCAGGTTATAGACATATATGGGGATTGCAAATGTTCCATGAACAACGCCCATACCAAAATCTTTCAAGCTCATTCTAGGTGTTTTATTTTATCCATTAATGCGGTGTATAATTTACCGTCTTTTTTTTCTATGTTGTTTTCGTAAGTTGTTAATGGATTTACTACTTCCTCTTCTAGTAGTGTTATTAGTGGTATGTCGGTTCCTTTTGTTAGTCTTCTTGCGGCTCTTACTAATCCTTTTAGTCCTAAGTCTTTGTGTGCTCTTCTTGCTACTTCTCTTAAGTCTTCAACTGCTTGAGATAGTATTCCTGCCATTGGTGCTTCTAGACCTGGAGCTCTAGCTAGCAAGATTTGTGAAGTTAAGTCTTTACTTGGATATCCGAATTTTAGTTGAACAAATCTTTGTAAGTTTGCATCAGTCCATTCATTAGAGGTGTAGTGTGCATGAAAGTTTCCTAGCACTACGTATTTCCAATTTTTTTGAGCTTTTATTAATTCAGGTCCTAAATGTGTGTTAACAAATACTTCTCCTCTTTCTAGAATTATGTTGAATGCCGTGAAATCGTCTGGGTGAATGTGTGCTCCTTCTTCTAATGCATAAACTCCTCCGTGAATCATTGAAAGTAATAATGGTCCTGGAGCATAGAATGGTTGTCCTGCGCCTGGAACTAAGCTACCGATTGTTTTGTTTGGATCAAATTTTCTTTGTCCTCTGTCTGCGTAATAAGGTAGTTTTCTTGCGAAGGCATAATTCATTGCTAAAACACTTTTTCCATTACCTGTTGGACCGTTCAATAATACTGGTGCTTCAAAATCATCCATGTACTCAAAGAATCTTCTGCTTTCTCCATTTTGATCCATATACTCAAATGCTTCATCAAGCATGTTTGCAGAGAATCTTTCTAGAACAAATCTTGCATAAGGTCCTAATTCTACTTTTCTAACAACCTCTACACGTTTAGGTTTTGGCGCTTCTTTTTCTTTTAATTCTTTTCCTTCAAGATCTTTTTCTATTGTATCATAGAGTAATAATTGCAAGAAATTTGTGTAATCAGAACCGTTATTGGCGTGAAGCACTGCTCTTCTTTGTCCATCTTTTTCAAAAACATCGATTGTTACTTTTTCTTGAGAACTATGTAATCTGTAGCCTTTTGTGAAGAATTGTCCTTCTAATTTTGCTCTTTCATCTCCTGCTAAATCATCTAAAGAATGAATTGTTTCAACGTCGAAAACTCTTCCTCCTTTTAGGTTTAATACTAATCCTTGATTATCTGGTTTAGTTTTTAATGTTGAAGCTTGAGTTCCATTTTGCATTAATACTTCTTCTCTTTGTGGTTTGTAAGAAATAACTGTTCCAAGAGAACTTCCATCTGGAGTTTCTATGGCATAATTTACAGGAACTTCTATCTGATCGCCCAATGCAGGTCTTCTAACTTTGCTTAATGCTTTTTTTTCTTTTGCCTTTGCCTCATATACTTTTAATTCTCCTTTATCATATGTTACTATTACTTCATCAATTGTTGTGCTAACCATTTTTATCTTTCCCCCATTTGAGTTTTATTATGAATAATATTGGAACAAGTATATAAATCTTTCTATTTTTTACCACTTGAGAGTGGTTAAATCATGTTAAATCTGGAATTTGGGAATTACCTGCTTTTTGGCAAAATTTCTAAGTTTTTTGGAAGTTTTTCAACTTGTTGAAAAACTTCTTGAAAATCGTCTCAAAAACTTGAAAATCTTCCCAAATTTTTGGAGCAAGAATTATAAAAAATGGTGAATTTAAGCTCTAAATGGATTTGATGAAACATAACGGATATTACTTTGATACGTCGATATGGCTTGATTTATTTGAGAAAAGAGGCGTAAATGGGGAATTTGTTATAAAACTAGCAATTGAGATTCTTAACAAAAACTTAGAAATATGTCATTCTGAGCAAGTTATAAAAGAACTCAAAGATTTAGGCTATTCGAGTAAAGAGATTTGGGAGATTTTGAAATTTTCGCATTATTGTAGAGCAAAAAAGATTCATATTTTTAAAGATCAGAGAGAAGAAGCCAGAAGGATTGCAAAGCAAAGAAAAGTTCCACTTGGAGATGCATTGCATGCAATAGTTTGCAGAGATAATGATCTTCAATTGGTCTCGACTGATAAAGATTTTGAGAAACTCACAGACATAACTCATTTTGAAAAACCGGAAAATTTACTCTCCGAGTTCTTTATCTAATTCTTCAAATGCCTTATCTCTTGCTTTTCTCAATTGCTCTTGAGTTGTTCTTTTTTTAGACATGCCATACATTTTTTTCAAACTTTCAATGTCCATCTTTTTTTCGTAATCGCCCAACTTATCCCTAACCGCCTCTCTGATGAACTCGGTCTTAGTAGCATATCTGTTTTTCTTCATTGCTTTTTCTACATCTCTGAGCATGTTTTCTTCGAATTTAACGCAGACAGTTTCCATCGTAATACTAGGTAATACAAAGTAATATTTAAAATTAACGCTTTTTTTTATCTTTTGTACATTGCGATTGCTCGCTCATAAGCTTTTATTTGAACTTCTATTGGGAAACCTTCTCTCATGTAAGTTACTCTTTGTACGATTGGTTTCTTTACTTCAGTCCATCTTGATTCATTATTCATTCTTCTTATGAATCTGGTTGGTGTTTCCAAATTGCTTTCAGCCAATATTTCGCTTAGTGCTACTTGAGCATTCAATTGCTCGCATAATGTTCTTATTGTTGTTTCCATTTTGATCCGCCCCCATTAGTTTGTGCGATAATATTATGGGGGCGGAGAAAAATATAAAATATCTCTTGGAATTTTTTACAAAAACAAAAGTTTTATATAGTTATTTTTGCCGAAGGCAAAAATATGAAGCAAGATTTGAAGAATAAAAAAATTTTGTATGAATTATATCAAGATTGTAGGGTTCCTAGCAAGCATATTGCTAAAAAAGTTGGTTTGAGCAGAGAAGCTGTTGATTACCGAGTGAAAGTTTTGGAAAAAGAAGAAGTAATCCGAGAATACATAACCTTGGTTGATACGCCTAGATTAGGCTACTTAACATATAACGTTTATGTGAACTTGCAGAATTGCACTGAAGATGATGAAAAAGAAATAATTGCTTATTTAGTAAAACATCCTTTTACTAAGTGGGTTGTTAATTGTTCTGGTCAATGGGATTTAGCTCTTGCAATTGCAGCAAAAGATACAGGCCACCTGAATAATATTTTGTACGATTTCACTGGAAAATTCAAGAATAAAATAAAATTTTATGATATTCTTTCAACATTAAGCGTTTACAAAGATGCAGATGTTTCATTAGTTATTAGAGATAATATAACAATTCCTAAAAAAGGATTCACTGCAGTACCTCCGCAAGAATTATACAAACTTGACGAAATAGACATGAAGATTTTATCTGAATTAAGCACGCATGCTAGAGAAAACATTGTAAACATTGCCAAAGAAGTTGGTTTAACTCCTGAAGGAACTAGTTACAGAATAAAGAGATTAGTTAAAGAAAAAGTAATTAGAGGTTTCAGAGCAGTACTAAACGTTACTAAATTAGACCATTTATGGTATATGTTATTGATAGAAACAACTCCTTTACCTAAAGAAATAGAACAAAAATTTGAAATGTTCTGCCAATTGCAAAAAAACATTTTCTTTGCAGATAAATTATTAGGCAAATGGCAAGTAAGAGTAGAAATATTAGCAGACGATCATCAACACTTGAACAAAGTAATGCGAGAAGTAAGAAACGTTCTATCTGATTACATTCGTAGCTATGAATTAATAATTGTTTTTAATGAATTGAAGCAAGTTAGTTTTACTGAAGGAATGCTAAAGTATAGTACAGGACATAAGTAACGCATAATTTATATAGTGGTTGTGTTTTGTTGGTGTTATGATAAATCTACAAACACGGGAACTGATCCTTAAATGGATGCATGAAGGCAAAAAACAGTGGCAAATTGCGGATTTGATTGG
>JACRKG010000004.1 GCA_016215315.1 Candidatus Woesearchaeota archaeon
CATAAATTGGGAAAATTTATGCGCAGTTTCGTCCGCAGAACACTCTGCGGCGAAGCCGCTTCAAAAAAATTTCGAAAGAAAACGACCTAAAGGTCGGGGTATTCAACCCCCAGAAATTTTGCTTCGCAAAATTTCAATAATTATTGGTCATATAAGTCATAGGATTTACATCGCAACTTACACCTATTTCTGTAGCAACCACGAAGTTATTTGTTATTTCAACAATAGAACTATCTAATAATTCGCTTAATGTTTTTGAAACATCTAAATTTAATCTTTTAAATTCCTCTTTAATAGCCAAATAAACATCTCCAACACAAGTTGGTTTTCCTTGAGCGTTTATTTTTTTCGGATTGTCAAAATGAAAGTGAACAAAATCTTTCCAAGTTATTGGTTTTAAGTCTTCGCCCCACGCTTTTTTAGCATATTTTTGTGCCAAATCAAAACAAGGTTGTGATTTATCGCTTGTAACTCCAACAGAAAAAACTCCTTGAGGAAAAACTTCTCCTGTTCTTCTATCTACTTCTTCAGGTGCAAATGAAATAAACCATGCAGCATCTTGAACAACTGTTGGCGGAGCGCAAACGACAGTTTCTATTCCTTTCTTGCTTGCGTTTAAGTAGTTCTGTATTTCTCTTTTAGTAATATGTGGTAATGCTTCACGAATAATGTTTATGTCTGTAACACCTTTCCTTAATTCTTCTAATGCAGTTACGTAATCTTGTTTTGTCATACTGGATCGTATCCCCCTTTGCTCAATGGGTTGCATCTAGCAAGTCTTCCCATTGCTTTAACTGAACCTTTAACTTTTCCATGTTTTATTATTGCTTGTCTTGCGTATTCAGAGCATGAAGGTTCATACTTGCAAATTTGTTCTTTGCCTAATTCTGCATGTAGTCTTGGAGAAACTTCTCTTTGATAATGACCTATTAATTTTAGTAAAGAATTATTTTCTTGTTCGATTACTGTTTGTTCTATGCTTTGTGGGTGTGTTGGTTTTAGCTGAGCTAATTCTGCCCCCTGAGCATGACCATGCCATAAAATATAGCCTAAACCTAATCCTAATAAGCATCCACAGCAACAGCCATCATCGCTACTTCCAGACTTCTTTTTCTTTTTTTCTGGTTCATTACAAGAACATTTAGGTTTTAGTTCTTCCCCACAATTCTTGCAAAACTTTTTGTCATCCTCTGATTCTAATTCGTTAATATTGTATGCCATTTTTATTTTTTGTTAATTCTATTGACATTTTATTATCCTCCAAACTAATTAACTTACTTAAGACCAAATAAGGCAGGATTGTTTATAAATTTTTGATAACCTTTAAAAAAAGCAGTTATGATTAGTTAATAGTAGAAAAACCCAGTAATCAGCTAAGACTAATCACCCATCTGACGCCTGTAATGTTTGATGTCCGCAGATACCGCGCATTTCTGATATCTTGCGATTACCGCGTTTTGTTTTGTGTCGATACTTTTTTAAATTGATTTTGGCGTTTTTTGCATAAAAATGAGTTGGAAACAAAAAGTGGGTGTTGGAGTATTATTGGGTGCTTTAGCTACAGGGTGTCATACTGGGCAGTATAACCAGCAAGAAAAGATCAATGAACCGCAAGAAGAAATAGTTAAGTTAGAAGAAGCAATTAACAATTTAGAACAAAAGTTAGAAGAACAAAGAGAAAATGAAATTAGTTCGCATAAAATTTTAGAAGACTACATTAATGTTTTAACCAAAAAAATAGAAGAAAATGAAACATCGGATAAATCTAGAAATAATCAATTAATCCAACTAAGAAATTATGGTCTTCTTTTAACAATGATTTTAAAAAATAATCACGATTCGATTGAACAAATAGCGGGGAAAAATAAAGAGCTTTCTGGAATGATTAACGCCTTAATGAATAATCCGTTAATTAATAGAAATATCAACCAACTATACGTAAGAATGATTATTCCCACAGTAAAAATAGAATCTACTTCATCAACTGATGAGCAAGAAACTGGTTCTGGAACTGTTCTTAGTTGCATTAAGGGAGAAGATAAAAAGTTTTATTCTTACATTTTAACTGCTGCGCACGTGATTGAAGATCAAGATCTTGCTAAGCCCATTAAAGTGTATAAATATTCTTGGGGACAATATGAGTCAACAAAATATAATGCAAAATTAATAAGTTCAAATAAAGAAAAAGATTTGGCATTAATCGAAATAGTTACGAATTCAAAAATCAATACTGCAAAATTAATAAGAAAAGAAGATATCAATACGCTGAGAGTTTTTGATAAAGTTTACAATGTTGGTTGTCCGCTAGAGATCCCTCCAGTTCCTACTTATGGAGAGATTATGAGCAAACATTATGTTGATGAAGATGGAAATTCTTGGTTAATAAACGCTCCTGCAATGTTTGGTAATTCTGGAGGGGGAGTTTATCTTGAGAGAACTAGAGAATTTATTGGAATGTTTTATGCACTAAAAGCAGATGAGTTAGAACATGAATTCACCAACGGTCATAAAGATCAAACATTAAAAGAACATGATATTGTTGTTCCTCACTTAGGACTTATAGTTCCTGCGGATACAATCTATTCTTGGTTAGACAGTGAAGGGTTACAATTTATTTATGATAATAATCACACAAGAGATGAATGGTTAAATTCTAGAAAAAAATAAAACTAATCACATTCTGTACAGAGGCAGGCTTGCACACCTAAATGAGCCGCCGTTTTTTGTGAATTCATCAAAGTCTAATTTTATTACTTCAATACCTAAACCTTCTAGCACACGATTCACATAGCTCGATTTATTTCTAGAAATAACTTTATTTGGGGCTAAAGATAATATGTTTGTTCCTAATTCTTGTTGTTCTTCTTTCGAAACTAGAATAGAAAAGTACTTTTTTTGAACTGATTCAGGCAAGCCATGAAAACCATCTCTATAAATTAATACGTGCTCATTTCCCACAGGCATAAAAGTACAATCTAAATGAAGAACATCTTCTTCTTGATTTGGTGTTTTCAAAAATATTGGATTGAATTTGTGTTTTGGAAAGGTATTTTTTAAAAAGAAAAATCCCTGCATGTTTGTTCTTTGACCAATCCCAACATATATTTCTCCTCTATCATAAATAATATCTCCTCCTTCTATGAAAACGTTTTCTGGAACATCAATAACTTTCTTCGGATCGATTAATTCAATTATGTGCTCTATACCTCTCCATTCTTGTTTTCTAGGTTCTTTAACCATGTTAGAAATTAGAAGAGTATCATCAAGAACAAAACCAATATCTCTAGGAGTCAATTGATCTGGAACGTCATCTAATGCTTTGGCTTCGTAAACTTTAACGCCATTATCAATCAGTACTTGCCTAAATTTTTCAAAGTCTTCAACTACTTTTTCTTTTAACGGAGCATTAACTCCAAAGAACCTTTTTTGTCTTTCACAAATAGGGGGATTGGGTATTTTACCGTAATTATACGGATTGCCAATAATTACCTCTTTAAGAACGCCATTTTCAGAATTAACGCACAAATTAAGCGCCATACAGGAAGAACTGAAGTGAGCCATTATATACTTTATGACCCACGTATGAAACTACTAAATAGTAGTAAAAATGGAAAGGTTTAAATACTGAGCTGAAATTAACACAATAAAATGAACATACTAAAAATATTATCCTTCATGAACACGACAATTTCAATCATACTTCTATTAACTTTTGTATTTACTAATTTTCAAATCGCAGAACAAGAATTAAACAATAATGCAATGTTTGAACAATTACAAGGAGAATTAGCTCAAGCAAAAAGCGCGCTTGCAGACTCACAAAGAACACAATATAATACTTTACTTCAAGAAATGAATGATAAAGAATTATTTTATTTTAATCAAATTAACAACAAAAATTTCAACACCGAAGAGAAAAAAATCAATAAAAGATTAGACGAATTAAAACTCGAAGCAGATGATTTTTCTCAAACAATAAAAGATTCTATGCCTAGCATAGTAAAAATAACTGTTAAAGTCGAAGGAACTTTTAAAGATTGGCCTGATGCTGATAATGAAAAAATGAAAAATTCTTTGAAAAGTAAAGGCTATTTAATTAATGAAGATGATAATGTTGGGGGCTCTATAGCAATCACCGGTTCAGGAGTTTTTGTAAGAAACGGAATCATAGTTACCAACAGACACGTTGCTGATGCTCAAAAAGAAATTTGCAATGATCCATTCACAAGTGAATTTTTTGTTTGCTCTCCTGAAGAAGCAGAAATAGAAGTACTAACTACTAAAGGAGAAATTAGTTATTCAAATATTGTAGAAGTCAGTTCTCAATACGATCTTGCTTTCATTAAAACAAGTTTAAGAGGCAGTTCATTATCGTTATCTTCTGAAATTAACACGGGTGATGAAGTTGTTGCTTTAGGCAATCCTTTAGGCATTGAATTTACTGCAACCAAAGGAATGGTTTCTGCAGTTAACAGAGATTTAAATGATGGCTTAGGAAAGTTCTGGTTACAAACCGATACACCAATCAATCCAGGAAATTCTGGAGGACCTTTAGTAAATAAAAAAGGAGAAATAGTTGGAATAGTAACTCAAAAAGAAGGTTTCTTTGCTGAAGGTTTAGGGTATGCAATACCTGCAAGAGCTGTTAATGAAGAGCTAAAATACCTAAATTCAAATTACCTAAATTAATTAGTGCGAGGAATAAAAAATGAAATGCTCAATCTGCGGAAGTGAAACACATTCATCAATTAATTGTCTTTCAGAAGTTCAAGATACTCAAGAAGTAGCACCACAAGAATTGCCAATACCAACGGATACAACAAGTGAGAAAGATCCTTTATTTGGTGATCTTCCTAAAATTCCAGTATCAGTAATTTGTCGTTTTTGTGGTAACAAAATTGCTTATCGTAAATGTGATATTAAAAAAAACACCAAATTATTTATAGATGAATTCAAAAATAACAAAACAATATATTCAATAATAGACAAGATCTATACAAATAATATAAACCAAAATTAACAGGAAAATAACTGTTAATCTTTCAGAACTACAAATTATTTGTTTTTTCTAAAAAAGCACACACATCTTTAATTGATCTGGGATTAATTGATATATGATTTCCAGTTCCTTTGCCAGTTTTTTTAATTAAAACTGTTATCCAATAATCATTTGCCAACTCTTTTAAAGCGCTCTCTAAAATCTTCTTTCCCTTTTTATCATGTAAAAATTCACTCGGAGCATGACTAAGAACCTTATCTAAGGGAATGTGTGAGCCTCCAATTTTTTTCTTACTTATTAATTCTTGCAGTATAGCAATTTTTGCTTTAATTATTTCATCCACGAGATCGGGAAAATTTTGAGCGATATATAAAATAATCTTTCTCTGATAGGATATTAATATACTAAAAGAAAGTTTTAAATAGTACAGTATTTTACTTAATAATATGACAGAAAAAAGTTTATTTATAGAATTTATGGGAGATACTCCAGCAACAAGACTTTTTGATCTTTTGTTAACTTGGAGAGATTTTGAATACACTTTAACAGATTTGACAAAAAAAGCAGGAATGAGCTGGAGTACCTTACACAGGATATTTCCCACATTTATAAAAAACAAAGTAGTTATTGAAGTGAGAGAAATAGGTAGAGCAAAATTATACAAATTAAACAGAAAAAATCAAGTTGTGCAAAAGTTAGAAGAAGTGTATAACATGTTGATAAAAAAAGAACTTGAAAAACATGCTAAATTAGTTGAAGCATAAATTATTCTTATTTCTTGCCAAAGTACTTCAAATTTTTTTGTACATGACCACCACGCTTTTATTTCAATATTTAAAAAATAATAAGTTTTATATACAAGTACTCAATAAAGTTCTTTAATAATGTATAAAATGGCTAGAAGTATTACTAAAAGGTACGAAAATGGAATTACAAAAACTAAAGAAGAAAGAAGAGTATGCTATTGTACTAGATTTTTTGCCGCACGGTTATCCATTTGATCCTACACCTAGCCATAGAAAAACTTCTATTGTTCAAGCTTTAGGAAAAGAACGATTTGTATTGTTAGAACTAGTTCCTAAAAAGGAAGCATTCTTAAGACCTTACCAAGAAGTTTATATTGGTGAAGGTAAGAGGGATGAAATTCATCACATAATTGGAAAGCTAGATATAGAAAAATTAACCGCTACAGCTAAATCTGAGCTAGAATTTGTAATAAAAGATTCAGTTAAAAAACAAGAAAAAAGATTTGTTGACTTTTTCAATAATGCTCAACCTTTGACTACTAGAATGCATCAATTAGAATTACTTCCAGGACTTGGAAAAAAGCACATGTGGGAAATAATTGAAGAAAGACAACACAAACCTTTTGAAAGTTTTGAAGATATAAAGAAAAGAGTAAGATTAATGCCAGACCCAGAGAAAATAATTGTGAAAAGGATTACTGACGAGATACTTGGCAAAGAAAAGCACAAAATATTTGCTGAATAATTTTTGCTTCGCAAAAATTTGGAAAAAGAATTAATCTTTGTTTCTGAACGTTACAAAACAGGCTTTTTTTATCCAGCAAGCTTTGCATTGTTCTATTTGTTCATATTTTTCGCCAAAACAAGGATCTTTCACCAATTTAAACATTTTTATTTCCATAACTGAGATCAAACAATGAGTTTTTATAAACGTTTCTATTTAACACTTTTCAACGCATTTTCTAATGTTGTTCTGTATATTATGTCTTCAGAAGTTATGTGTAAGTATCTTTCTATTACTTTTTTTACTTTTTCATTAACCGCCCGTAATTCTTTTCCTGCATTTTCATCTAAATTGTAAATGTTTTTTGTTAAGTGAGATATTTTTAGGTTTTCTCTTGCCTTTTCTATGCTTTTTTGTACGAATTCTTGGGGTAATTGATATGGACATCTGTTGTCCTTAGTTTTCATCGGCCATTCTTTTTTTAGCAAATCACCCAGTTCTTCTTTTTCTCTGATCCAAATTTCTCCATTTATCATTTGTCTTCGATTTTGGAATCCTAATACTTTTCTTAATTCTTCTTCAAACTCAGTGAACTCTTCATCACTTATTGAGTGCAGTTGTGCTGCATAAAAACAAGAGTCAGCTATTTCGTTAATATCATTGCTATGCGTAATTAAATAATTTGTTTGCGCTCTAAATACTAGGTCTCCTCTAAAATTAACTGATTGACCGATATAAGCGCCTGGAAAACCTATGTGATCTCCATGTTTAGATTGTTGCATTGGAAAAACACAAGTAGGATAAAGAAAGTACAATGCAAGAAAGATATATGGAGCTCTCGCATCATTGACTTTTCCAACATTGACTAATATCGAACTAGAATCAGAAGGCAAAAATCTTCCAATATCTTCTAAAAGCCATCGGAATGAATATGGATTTGTTGGTAATGGTCTTATTTCAGAAACGTGAAAAGAAGCTTCACTTTTTCTTACCGTATTTGGAACTGAATACTTTCCATAGTTTAAGTGGTCAATAAATTCTTTAGGTAATTTTGTTGAGTAGGCTAATTCAACCCCCACCGTAGGTAAATGTTTTGAATAATTTTTTACTTCCTGCAATAAATCTACTAGTTTTTGTTTTTCTTCTTGACGCCAATCGTGTTTAAAATAAATCAGTTCATAATCTCCAAAGTTAAGATTTCTGTGGTTTTTTAGTGCTTTTAGTTCTTGCGAGAAATTTTCTTTAGTAGTTTTGCTTTTTGAAACTAGATCAGGATATTTCTTTCCCCCGAACAAACGTCTTATAAATTCAGCCAGCATATATCCCTCTTTAAGCCCATAAAACCTTAAAAAATTAGTATTAATATGTTTTTCTATTTTCAATTACCGGTATTGAAAGATTTTATAATATAAACGATTACCAGTAATATTTCGACACCTCAGACATCATTGATTGCCGGGCTTTGCGTCTCAGCAAAGCATTAGATCCATTTCTTTTTGTGGAAGAAGTAATACATTATTGCTGCGGATAAAATCATTAAGCCTAAGGCTTCCCAAAAACCATATGTATCATCTACTCTTGGTAAAACGCTGAAATTCATCCCATAAACACCCGCAATAAAAGAAGGAATTAGAACTATTACCGTTAAAGAAGTTAATTGTTTCATTACTGTGTTTATGTCATTAGAAATAAATGCTAATCTGTTAGAAACTGCTGTTTGATGTAAAGCAAAAACATCACCGAGCATATCTCTTTGTGTTTCTAAGATTTCTATTTGGTGTTGGAAAGTATCATAAGTATCATCTAACAAGCTTGCTGTTTTTTTGGATATATCTACAGTCAAGAGTCCTTTTTTTAGTAAGAATACAATTTTTGCGGTAGACCAAAAACGTCTGCTCATAGCAAATAATTCTCTTTTTAATATGAGTACTTCGTCAACTTTATGAGATAGCTCTTCATTTTTTAGAATAATCTTTCGTTCTAATTCATTAATTTTTTCTTCTGTTCTTCTTAATACTTCATAGTTGTCTTGAACATCTCTATCTAAGAATTCATATAATACTTCTCCAATATTTCTATTCTTCTCATCCTTTGCACCCATGTATTCTACTATCTCATCAAAAAATGCATCAAATTGATCTAAGTGAGATGGGAGAATTGTTATGAATAAATCTTTTTTTATTACAATCAAAATTTTAGTATTCTTCACAACACCATTTTGAAGAAAATAATCGACCATTACAAATATTAATGGGGTTGTAGAATATCTTTTTGATCGAAGTTCTTTAGAATAGTTTTTAACAAAAGCACTAGGCACATCAAACTCTTTAGAAATAACGTTCTTTTCTGCCTCATTAGGATTGCTTAAGAATAACCACAAACAACCTTTTTTAGGATCTGGAAAATTACCCTCTCCTTTAGAAACTTTTTTAGTCTTATGATCAATGTATAAGTATTTCAGCATTCTAACCCTCTTTTTTAGTAACTTAAAACAAAGGAAGAATATAAAGGTTACTGTTGGTTTGACGCCCACAAATATTTGCGATATCTTCAGTTACCTTTGATTACCCGCATTTTTTGCGGTGTTAATGTACGCTTGCACTAAATTTAATGCATTTTGTAGTGTTGCTGCTGAAGCAAAATCTTGTGTATTACCCGAGCTCAATAGTCCTATAATTCTCAAATCAGTAGTGGTTATTACTCCTCCAGAATCGCCCGGGATATTATCTATTTTTAAGTCTAAATGCATTGAGTATAAAGCAGAAGGATCATCTGCTATTTTAACAAGAGATTTACTTCCTGGAATACTGCCTAGTTTATACAATATTTTTCCATTCCTTCTTGTTAATAAAATAACTGTTGGCGTTCTTGATTTTTCAATATGAAATTTGTAACTTCGAGGTTTATTATCTCCTGGCAAATCTGCTTTTGCTAGCGCTAAATCTTCTCTTTTTCTAGATCTTATGCACCAGTCTTGAATTGCATAAGTTCTTTCATCGTGCATTCTTATTTTAATATTAGGAAGAACATCGTCAGGTAAGCAATGAGCGTTAGTTAAGAAATATCCATTGTTCGTTATTAACAATCCGTTTGCGTAATGTTGACCTTGATAGGTTAGTTCTATTAAACTTTCTTGAATGTTGGTTTTTGATTGGTCGTCTGTTAAGCTTTCTGCCCAATAAATTTGTTGAATAAATCCTTCTAGACCAGATACGTCTTTTTTCTGTTTTCTTGAAAAGAAATTGAAGAATTTCATTTTTGACACCTAAAAACAAAGTATCCTTTGAGCCTTTCTAACTCATTAAGTCTTTTGTCTAACAACGCCCAACCTACAGCTCCATCTCTTTGAGGGTTTAAAATCAAGAAACCTTTACGTTTAGTCACTCTTATTAATTCTTCTAAACTTTCTCCTTTCATTAAAAATCCAACATTACAGTAAATAGAATTAAAACTATTCTCTGCAAAAGGCATTTGTTGAGAATCCCCAACAACTTTTGTTCCATCACCTAATTTTTCAAAATAAGTTGATTTATCTTTATTTTCAGAATCTCTTCCTTTGCGTCCTTCTAAAGATAAATGAACAACTCTTTCAACGCCTAAAACTGATTTCGGTATTGTGTCAAAACCACTCGCTGCATAAAGTAATTTTCCTAAATTATATTTTTGGTTCAAATAAGTCAAATCATCAAATTTGAAACCATGAGTCAATAACCAAACAAGTCGTGTTTGAGGCCAATTAAGAGGTAATTGGATTTTTTCATTAAAATCAAAACCTAGACTTTTTAAGAAAGCAAAATAATCCCGATGAGTTATTTCTCTTTCGCCAACAAAATCTTCTAATTGTTCATAAAACTCACGACATTGATTTTCGTAAATAAATCCTCCCGATTCCAGTATTTCTTTTGCAGTTATCATTTTTTTCACCATTCATAATCGATTAAATCTTTTAAAGGAGTTTCGGGTTTTTTCACATTAGTGCAGCACCTTATCGAACCTCTTCTCTTTGGTGCTTGAGTCATGCTAACTTCAACAACATCCAAATTATATAAGTTGAGCAATCTAATAAAAGAAGCGTCATTAGAGTTAGCAAAAATTATTTCTCCATTTGCTGAAGGAAGTAATAAACAATTTAAAGGATAATACTGAAAACTTATTTCCGGGTGAGGTTTGTGGAATTTTAAAGTTAAATCCTCTTTTTCAGCAATTCTTTCAAACCTCATTCTAGCATGAGGATCATCATAAAAGTTTTCGTCAACAAACAATAATTTTTTTGAAGGAATTAATAAACAAGTTAAATCAATATGTCTGAATAGTTCTTGACCATAAATTGCATCGTGATTACAACCTACAGGAACTACATTGAATCTTGTTTGGGGATAATGTTTTTTTGCTTCCTCTTCAATCGCTAGCTTGTCTGAAGTGTATTTTTCATCAAATATTCTTTCAGAAACAAGAAGAAAATCTTGTCCTAAATTAAAACAGCCTCCTTCACCAAATTGTGATGCTTTTCTAGTTAGCGACATAAATAACGCATAAAATTTTGCGTAAATTTATGTTCTCTCCAATAGTTTTCTAGGGCATTTTGCATTTGTTCTATATTCTCGAAATATTGTGATTTTGTGACGTTGTTTTTTGTAACTTTCCAGCA
>JACRKG010000002.1 GCA_016215315.1 Candidatus Woesearchaeota archaeon
CAATCAAATCCGCAATTTGCCACTGTTTTTTGCCTTCATGCATCCATTTAAGGATCAGTTCCCGTGTTTGTAGATTTATCATAACACCAACAAAACACAACCACTATATAAATTATGCGTTACTTATGTCCTGTACTAAAACTGGGAAACCTTTTTAAACTCACAAATCAAATGAATTTTCAATGAGAAAAATAACACATCGGTATGAAGGTTTAGAATACAATAATTGTAACTCATTCAAGCTAAACTTTAAAGATGCTTTTTCGCTTAAATATCTTTACAAATTGCTTCACGAATGGCTCTTAGATGCAAAGTATGCACCTGCAGAAGATTCTGAGTTTGGTGAAGTGTATTATTTACAAAGAGAAAATCCTAAATCCGGAAAACAAGTAACGGTAAGATGGAGAGTAAGAAAAGACCCGGGAGATCCTTCAAAGTTATTCAGGTATGATTTGGATATAGATATAAATGTTTTAGGCTTAAAAGAAGTTGAAGTTCCCTACAAGAACAAAAAAATAGCAATGGATATGGGCGAAGTAGAAATTGAGTGCAGAGGTAACTTAATAGTGGATCCCGATTCTAAATGGGAAAAAAACAAGTGGCTAAAGCCATTTAAAAGTTTCTTTGTTTACAAAATGTTGAAAACAAGATATGATAATCACAGAAATGAAGTTTATAATGATGTTAATGCTTTGCAAAACATGCTAAAGAATTATTTCAAAATACCTGCTACTGGCAAAGAAGTACCATTCTCAGAATTCTGGGAAAAGCGATATCCTGAATAAAAATGGAAGTAAAAACAAAATATGAAATTGACAAGTTAAGAACAAGATATAAAGGAGTCTTTAGTTTTGAAGAATTGCTTAGCTTTTTTAGAAGCTGGCTTAAAGACAACAACTTTTTTATTCTAGAGCCAAAATACAAGTACAGACCAAAAGAGCAAGAAGTAAAGCTAACTGGAATACTCAAAAGAAATGAATATGTCAAGTACACTATTGAAGTAACCCTTAAAACAGAAGACGTTCAAGATATAGAATTAGTTAAAGAAGGGAAAAAATTAAATATGCAAGAAGGAAAACTCTCAATAATATTTGAAGGAAGAATGGAACTTGACTGGCAAAAAAGGTTCCAAGGAAACAAACTATTAATAGCATTACAAGATTTTTTCCACAAATATATAATAAAAAAGAAAATAGAAGAGGAATGGATGGATTGGTTTGACAAAAGATTCAGACAATTCAAAAGCGAAGTTGAAGCAAAAGTATTCAAAGAGGAAGACTAATGGGAGAAAAAGAAAGCATAATAAAAAAAAGCACGAGTTACGAAGGAATATTTAAAGTAAAAGACTTAATAAATTTAGCAAAAGACTTCGGAAAAGACAAAGGTTACGGAATAGAAGAAGGAGCGCATACAGAAACACTAAATAAAGACGGAAGAAACATAAATTTTGAACTATTCATAAAAAAGACAATTAATGATTACATAAAACTCAAAACAAAAATAGCATTTGAATTCACAAAAGTAAATGATAAAGTTGTTGAGAAAAAAAAATACCAAACAGGTAAAGTAACAATAAGCACAGACGCAGTAATGGAAACAGATTACGAAAAAAGATGGGAATCAAAACCAACATTCTGGCTACTAAAACACTTATTTGAAAAATACGTTTATGACTCATTTTTAACAGGAATAAAAAAAGAAGCATCAAGTGACGTAGAAAATGTACTGAAAAATATCAAAGCCTACCTAAACATGTTGGCTTAATAGTTGGCGTAATCTTTAAAAAGAAACAAGTTTCTCTTCTCTCTTATGCCCTTGTAGCTCACCGGCTAGAGCGATTGCCTTGTAAGCAGTAGGTCGGGGGTTCAATTCCCTCCAAGGGCTTATCATTAATTTGTATGTCAACGCGAGACGCCGCTTGGTATTGGAATATTACTGGGTGTCAGAAAGTAACACCGAGTTTTTGTGGGTAAGCACAGCAGTGCGCATCCTACTTGTTTTCCCCGGGGTTTTGCGCGAGCAAAAGGCCGGTTCTTGATTCAGTCCAAGGGCTTATCATTAAATTTTGTTTGTCAACATCGGGGTTTCTTTTCTGGTGTCGAAATATTTGTGGGTATCAGAAAGTAGTATTGAGTTTTTTTGGAGTTTTAGAATATTTTTACCAACAAATTTTTTGGGCAAGCCCATTGGACTCTTAATTTTAGTCTTTCTTCTTCGACGGTTCTTTCAATTGCTTCTTGAAATTCTCTTTCTGCTTTTTTACTACTCGCGAGTAATTAATATAGAAACATTTAAATAGTACTAATTCTTAATATGATGAATGAACCTTAAAACTTTAGTATTGTGCGCAGCGCTTTCTTTGAGTAGTGGTTGTGCTACAATTGCGAATGTGATTGTTGGCCCTGGAGTGGCTGCTGTTGAAGCTCATAAAGAGTGTTTTCCTGTTTTTAGAAAAATTCTTGTAGAGTCAGAAAAACCGCAAGAAAAGCTATTGATTGTTCCTATGATAATTATTTATCCCATATATTTAGGAATTAATACTTTGGGTGGACTTCCTGTGGGTCTAACTAATGGTTTAGGTGCTGATATTTATCGTTTCAAAAAAGGAAAATATCCAGATAATTACAGTCTGTGGGATTTAGGAAGCGGAGAAGAAGCATTCGATAAAATGAGGAGAGAAGATGAGTAAACTAATTAATTATTTTTTAGGAACCGAGATTTTTTTCTCTGAAAAAAATCTCTTGGAAAAAATTGTTGATATAGGATTAGGAAAAATAATTCCAAACATAACTCTGTTGGGAGGAATAACTTATGGATATATTTCAAGAGAACCTCATACTCCGGGAAATATAGTTTTAGCTGGAGAATTGTGGAGACTGATGTATTTTAGACTGATTAATTAATTTTACGTTTCCAAAACCTTGATGCTTTTTAACAAAGAAAGTTTGCTTCCAGGATACTTTTTTTCTATTTTATCTAATAATTCATGTTGCGTAAGTGTTTCTGAGAAATTTTTTATTTTTGCCACATCTTTTATTTCTTCTCCTGTTAAGCTTTCTAAAAATATTATTTGTTTTCCAAAATTGAACTTTTTATTGCTGAATAAAGAGTCTAGAAATTCTTCTATTATGCTTTCCGAGCTGCCAGGAATTATTAATTTGTTATATTGCTTGCCTTTATCTTCATAGTCAATTTCCAAAGGCATTTCAGAGAATATTTTTTTGAAAAAATACTCTGAAGCTTTGCTTTCTAAAGATTTATTGACTAAAAATAGTATCTTTTCATTTCTTCTGAATCCGCCTTGTTCTTTTATGTTTTTCTTTATTCTTTTTTCTAAAACTATTATGAGGCAGAAACTACATAGTTTTCCTGTGAATAATTCTTTTTCTTGTTTGCACTTCTGGCAAAAATTTGGTTTTAGATTTGCTTGGTCCATCTGAATAACAAATTTCTAGGATATTTATAAATAATGCTCTTTTTTTACTTATTTAAAATAACTTTTACTACTCTGGAGTAGATTCAAAACGAAAGATTTAAATACTTGAAGTACTATCCCTGAGTAGTGAATACATTTTTCAGGGATTAATTGGAGAAATCACGCTATCACCTCTTTTTCCCGCGGCCGAGTGTCTTCGGATGTTCGGACGTGGGTTTACAATCACCTCTTTTTCCCTCCCCGGGTGTCTTCGGATATCTGGGCGAGGGTTTAAAATTCTAATATTGATTGCCAACACGCGATATCGCCGTTTTGGTGTCAAAATATTACTGGTAGTCAAAGCGCAGTTGAATTCTTTGTAGATTATTATTTTTTTATCTCAAACTACTTCTTAGATTTAGCACTCAATTTCATTATTTTAAATGTTCTTTTTAGAATTTCAAAATGACCTAATGGTCTTGAATTTGCTGTTACGTCGCCTCTTTTTACTGCGTCTAGTATTTTGGTGATTTCGGGTTTAGAATTAATTGTTGAGTAAGTTGTTCCGATTTGTTCTAAGAAATGTGCATCTGAGTTGCCTATGAATGGTTTGTTTTTTGCAAATATTCTTGTTATTAAATTATGATTTGTTGTTCTAGTATAGAAATGACAGTATTCGACTGCGTCGAATACGCTCTGTAATTTAACAAATTTCCACATCATCGATGCTTTATGAGGTAGGAATGGGTGAGGACAAGCAACTAAATTGTCGTCTCGTTTATATTTAGGTATGTCTGCAAAATCTTTTATTTTGTCTAGTTCTTCTTTTTTAAAATTGTAAAATAATACATGTTTTCCTTTGATTGTTTTTTCCATTCCGGGAATCAAAAGAATTCCTTTTTTCTTTGCATAACTTGCTATTTCTTCATTGTAATGTTGTAAGTCATGGCAAGTTATTGATGCTACGTTAAAACCTAATTTTGCTAAATGATCTATTAGTTCTTTATCAGAATAACTAATATTATCTTTTGGATCCGCTGAACAATGTAAATGAAGGTCTGCTTTGAGCATACTTTTTTAAATAAACGTTGATTTTTTATTTTTTATGATCATAGGCGTTGTAGGAAAGGCCAACGTGGGGAAGTCAACCTTTTTTAAATCTGCAACTCTTGCAGAGGTATTGATAGCTAATTATCCTTTTGCAACTATTGATCCTAACAAAGGTTTTGGTTTTGTAAGAATTACTTGCGTTGATAAAGATTTTGGAAAACAATGTAATCCGAGGTATGGATTTTGCTCTAATACTCAGAGATTTGTTCCTGTAGAAATGATTGATGTTGCAGGTTTAGTTCCTGGAGCTCATGAAGGTAAAGGGATGGGTAACAAATTTTTGGATGATTTAAGGCAAGCAGATGTTTTAATTCATGTTGTTGATGCTAGTGGTAGTTGTAATTCTCTTGGAGAACCGGTGGTTCCTGGAAGTTATGATCCTTTGTTTGATATTAGATTTTTAGAAGTTGAATTAGATATGTGGTATTTAGGGATTTTGAAAACTGGTTGGGAAAAATTTGCCAGACGAGTTCGTCAAGAAAATGCTGAAATTAGTCCTGCGATAGCAAAACAATTATCTGGACTAAATGTTACTGAAGAGATGGTTAGTGAAGCGATAAGAGTTCTTAATTTAAGTCTTGATGATACTGTGCAATGGACTGATGAAGATTTGCATAACTTGGCTGTTTTTTTGAGAAAAAAGACCAAGCCAATGATTATTGCTGCTAACAAAACTGATGTTCCAACTGCAAAAGCAAATATTGAACGAATGAAAAAAGAATTTCCTGATTATTTGATTATTCCTTGTAGTTCTGAAGGAGAATTGGCTTTAAGAGAGGCAGCTAAAAAGAATTTAATTAAGTATTTGCCTGGTGATTCTGATTTTGAAATTGTTGGAAACGTGAACGATACACAAAGAAATGCATTGAATTTTATTAAAGAAAAAATTCTCAAAGAGTGGGGAAAAACTGGAGTTCAAGATTGTTTGAACAAAGCAGTTTTTGACTTCTTGGGTTTTATAGCTATTTTTCCTGGAGGAGTTAATAATTTAGTAGATAAAGAAGGCAGAGTGTTGCCTGATTGTTTTTTGATAAAACAAGGTGCAACAGCGTTGGATTTTGCTTACAAATTACACACAGATCTAGGGAATAATTTTGTGACTGCAATAAATGTTAAAACAAAACAAAGAGTTGGAAGAGATTACATTTTGAAGCACAGAGATGTTATAGAGATAGTTAGCGGGAAATGAGAGTTTTTTAAAATTTACTTTTTTTCTGTTTTGTTTTTCTAGTTGTTGGATGTTTGTGTTTTTTTATGTATATCATTAAGCTCAGTCCTAATAATGTAAGACCTATGCCTAATAAGAATGAGTTTATTGAGAATTCTTTAAAGAACTTGTTAGGTTTTTGTTCATAAAATTTGCCTGGTGGAAAGTAAATGTCTAGTGTTGCAAATTCTAGAGCGTATTCTGCATAAAGTAATGCGCTTTGAACGTCAAATTCTTTGAGAGAATCAGCATATTCGTAGTATGAGTAACTTATTAATGGAAATATCCCTTTTTGTTGTGCTCTTACTAATGCTTTTTGTGCAAGGCTTAGTTTTATGTCTAGTATTTCTTTAAGTCTTTCTTCTGGTACTCCTAAGAGACTTACTACGATATCTACGCTTGCTTTTGTTCTGCTTGCCAAGTATAAGCAAGAAATAGGATCTTTTTCTAAAAAGTCATATGCTTTCTTTAAGTCTTGTTCGGCTCTAACTAATGGTATTGGAAGGTATTCGCTTATGTATTGTAATCTTTCTTCTATTTCTGCTAATTTGTTTTCGCAGGAAATTTTTAAGTTTTTGTCATTTAATTCTACTTTTTTATCATCTAATTTGAAGAATTTCATCCATAATTTTGCAGAATTGAGTCTTTCTTCAGCGAAAGCAACATAAGTTATTGCATCTTCATTCTTTCTGTTTTTTATTTCTTCAAACAATTCTTTTGCTTCATCAATCCTTTCTTTTACTGCCATGAATGTTTGTAGTGCAGTTAAAGAATTAACTTTTTCACTCATCAAATCTTTTTCTGTTATATTTATTTTTTTGCTCAGTGTTTCTGTCAGTGCTTCGAGATTTTCTTTTGTTGCGTTTAATTCAGAATATTCTTTCTTTCTTTGATCTATTAAAGATCTGAAGCATAATGAGGCTGCAGAATAATAATTTTCTTCATCTAATGCTTTTTTTGAATAGTTCCGTAATTCTTCAGGGAAAGTTTTAACTTTCCCGCATAACTCATCTGCTACTTCTTTCATTAATTTTTTGTAATTTTCGCTTATCACGAATTCAACTTTTTTTTCTTCTTTTTGTGCTCCATCAAAATGGTTTAGTGCTTCGCTAAGAGTTCCTACTTCTATAACTTTAATGCTTAGATTTTTTCCATAATCAATTAAGTTTATGCTTGAGTTGTTTTCTTTTAGTATTGCCGTTCCTTTTGGAATTAGTACTTTAGAAAAGTTTTTTTCAGCTGCTGCGCTTATTTTTTCTTTTAATCCTCCTACTGAACCTACCATTCCTCCGCTGTTTATTGTTCCTGTCATTGCAACTGTTTCGTTTAATTTTTTATTTTCTAGTACTGCTGCCGTAAGTATTGTTGCTGCTGCTCCTGCGCTTGGGCCTCCAACTATTCCTTTTGCAGATCTTATTGTGTAAAAAAAGTCCAAGTTAGAACAGTCAAGATTTAATTCTTGGCAAGCAGTTTGTTGTGCAAAACGCATGCTTATTTGTGTTGATGTTTTTGTTAAAGGGAAAGTGTCTAAAAAAACTCCTCCGTTTCCTTCTCTGATTGCTAAGTTGAGTGTTGCTACTCCACCTCTAGATTCTCCGCCGCTTTCTACTAGTGCTAGTAGTGGTATTGAGCCTTCTCTTTGAGCATAAACTATTGGAAGAATCAGTAATAATGCAGTAATAAGTATTAATTTTGTTGTTGTGTTTTTATGTTTTTGCATTTTGGGTATTGGTCGCATGCGACAAAGCTTCCGTAAATTCCTTTTTTTATTATCATTTTTCCTTTACCGCACTTATTGCAAGTTTCTCCTTCACCTTTAAGTTCTACTTTTTTGCTTGGACAATCAACATTTATGCATGTTTCTTGAGGTCTTTTTCCTTTTTTTAGTACTTTTATTATTGGATACTTACAATGTTCGCATAAATTTTTTGTTATTGATGTTCCTGGAGGCATGCCAAAAGTTGTTTTGCAGTCAGGATATTTGTTGCATGCTGCAAACATGCCGTATTTTCCTCTTCTTAAAACTAATGATCCTTCTTTACATTTCGGGCATTCGCCTATGGTTGTTAGTGCTATTTTGGTGTTCTTTAGTTTTTCTTTTAAGCTTTCTCCTATTTGTTTTTCTTTAAGTTTGAATTCACCTAAAATATTCTTGAGTACATCTCTTGCTTCTTCTAATACTTTTTCTTTTTTTACTTTTCTTTCTCTTATTTGTTCCATATCTTCTTCAAAGTGTCTTGTTAAGTTTTCATCAACTATTTTTTCAACGTATTTTTCTAGAATTTCTATAATGTTTATTCCTAATTCTGTTGCTTCGATGGATTCTCCTTTAACATAACTTCGATCGTATAATGTTTCTACTATTGAAGCTCTTGTGGCTTTTGTTCCCAGGCCTTTTTTTTCTAATTCTCTGATTATTGATGATTGCGTGTATCTTTTTGGTGGTTGTGTTTGTTTTTCTGTTTTCGTTATTTTTTTAACTGGTAATTTTTCTTTTAGTTTGAGTTTTGGCAATTCTATTTCTTCTAATGTTACGTAAGGTTCATACAGTTCATGCCAGTTTTTTTCTTTTGTTCTTGAACCTTTTGTGATGAATTTTTCTCCTTTTACGTCAAAAGTTATTTTCAGAGTATTTCTGATTGCGGGTTTTCCAAATGTTGCAAAAAATCTTTTAGTAATTAAGTCATATATTCTTTCTTGGTCTTTGTCAAGTTCATTAGGAAGTACTCCCGTAGGATAAATTGCTGGGTGTGCTGGATCGGTCTTTTTTCCATTGTTTGGTTGGAGATTTTTTTGGCTTAATAAAAAAGAAGTTTGTTTTGGGTATAGTTTGCTTAGTTGTTTTATGATTGCTGCATATCCTATTGCTTCAGGTAATTGTTGAGAGCTTGTTCTCGGATAAGAAATAAATGTTCCTGTGTACAAGTCTTGAGCTAATTCTAGGGTTCTTTTTGGTTTTATTCTGAAACACCTGTATGCTTCTACTTGCAAGCTTGTTAAGTCGAAAGGTGTTGGTGGTGCTTGTTTGAATTCTGTTTCTTCCAAATTGTCAACTGTGCATTCTTTTTCTTTTTCAATCTTAGAAAAAATTGCTGCGGCAATTTTTTCCTCCCAAAACTTATCTTCTTTATGCAATGCTTCAATTTCTTCAGTGTCTTTTTGAGTGAATAGTACTAGTTCCCAAAAGGATTTCGGAACGAAATCCTTGATTTCTTTTTCTCGGTCTACTATTATTTTTAGTGCTGGACTTTGAACTCTTCCGCTGCTTAGAATTTTAAATGTTCCTGCTTTTTTTATTGAAGTTGTTAGTGCTCTTGAAATATTAATACCATAATAAAAATCTAGGAAATGTCTTGTTTCTCCTGCTTCTGCTTGTCCCCAATCAAGTGTGGGTGATTGGTCTTTGTATGCTTGAATTAAGTCTTTTTTTATTAGTGTTGAGAATTTCATTCTTTTAGCGTCATTTCTGTTGCAAATGAATCGAATAATGTTTAGCCCTATTGTTTCTCCTTCAATATCATAGTCTGTGCAGACCATGAAGTTTTCTGCTTTTTTTGCTAGTTTTTTGAGAACTTCAAAATATTTTTTTGTGAACGCTGCATGTTTGCTTACTTCATAAGATGGTTTCCATTCTATATCAAATATGGGATATACATACCGGTCTCCTTTCTTTTTTTCTTCAAGACCAAATAAGTGACCCACTGCACATCCAACAACTAAATCTTTTCCTTCACAAGTTACTTCGTAATAGGCTACTTGACCTTCTTTTCTAGCAACTGGTTTTCCATCTGCTAGTGCTTCAGCTATTTTTTTGGCTGCTGCAGGCTTCTCAGATATTAGTAAAGTGTAACCCATAAGTCATACTAAGATTGGTTTATTTAAAAAAGTTTTTAAATATCAAAGGCGTAATTAACTAAAAAAGAGATAAAATGAACAAAATAAAAGATATAAGAAGAATCACTCAGGTAGTGAGAGTTCTATTAAAGCAGGGTTTTGGAAAAATTCTTTACGATCACGGACTTAGAAAATATCTTCCGTTTCATAAAAGAGTAATGATGAATGGAAAATTGCCTTCTGATTTGCCAGTTAAAATCAGGCTTGTTTTTGAAGAATTAGGAGGAGCTTATGTTAAGTTAGGACAATTACTTAGTTTAAGACCTGACTTGATACCTCAAGAATACTGTGATGAACTTAAAAAATTACAAGATCAAGTTCCTCCATTTCCTTTTAATCAAGCAATGAATATTTTAGAAAATGAAGTAGGAAAAGATGTTTTTCTTAAAATCGATGAAAAACCAATAGGTTCCGCATCAATTGCTCAAGTTCACAGAGCTAAACTAAAAAACAATCAAGATGTTGTAATAAAAATTCAAAGACCTTATGTTAAAGATGATTTTGAAACTGATATAGATATCATGTATTATATTGCTCACAAGCTAGAAAAAAAGTTTGAAGAATTTTCTCCGATAGAAATTGTAAAAGAATTTGAGAATTATACAAAAAAAGAGCTTAATTTTGTTAATGAAGCGAAGAATATTGATCGTTTTTACCAAATATTTTCTAAAGATCCTCATGTCAGGATACCTTCTGTTTACTGGCATCACACTACAAAAAATGTTTTAGTCATGGAATATCTAAGAGGCAAAAAAATCAGTGAATTAAAAGATGAGAAGTATGATAAGAAAAAGATTGCTGAAACAATTGTTGAAGCATTAATGAAACAAGTTTATGAGCATGGAGTTTTTCATGCTGACTTGCATCCTGGAAATATTTTAGTGGTAGATGATGATAAAATTTCTTTGCTTGACTTTGGCATTGTTGGTGTTCTTAATCAAGAAATGAAAACAGCAAGCTTAAACTTGTTTGTTGCTTTGATAAATCGAGATACTGAAGAAGTCATAAAGATTTTATTAAAGGTAGGAACTCAGACTAAATATACAGATCTGCCTCATTTCAAAAATGATATAGAGTCAATACTTAGTGAGTGGTTTGATCAAAAACTAAAAATGAATTATATTACAAAAGTTATTTATGACCTAGTTAATACTTGCATAAAATACAAAATTAAGTTACCCATAGAAATAATTCTTTACGCAAAATCATTCTTGACTGCTGAGGGTACTTGTAAATCTTTAGTTCCTGATTTTAACTTTATTAATTCATCACAACCTCATGTTATAAGAATTCTTGAAAAAGAAAACACGCCTAAAAAAGTACTGAATCGTTTTATTAAAAAATCCAAGGAATTGAGTGATGCAGTTCTTAAAATTCCTGGAGAAGCTTTTGAATTATTGGAAAAACTAAAAACAGGAAGATTTTCATTTGATTTAGAAGATACTGATATCAAGCATTTAGGTATGGATATTAATATGAGCAGTAATAGGCTTTCTTATGCCATAGTTATTGCTGCATTAATTGTTGGTGGTTCGATGCTTACAGAACTACGACCTCAATATGGTGGTTATTCAGTGATTAGCTTGATTTTTCTTTCATCTGCCAGTATAATGCTTGCTTTATTATTGATTTCTGTGCGTAGGGAGGGTACTCAGAAGTATGATCATCACAGAAAGCTTTAAAAACATTAAAACCCTACTTATTAAGTAAAGAGGTGAAACAGTGATAACTAATATTTTGAAAAAAGTGGTAAATTTTGGTCTTGGTTTAGTTAGAAGTGCAAAAAATGAAGCAAAAGCAACAGTTTGTTCATTAGAAAGAGAAGGATTATTATCAAAAAAACAAGCAGAAGATTTACTAAAGAGGATTCTTAGAGAAGCTAGTATGGAAAGAAAGGAATTTCAAAAATTTATGACTGGTGAAATTAATAAAGAACTAAAAAAAGCTAAAGGCTTAGTTAAAGCTGGGGGCAAAAAGTTTGCTACTGCAATTAAGACGAGACATCAACAGGGTAGAGCAAAGAAAAGAAGATGAAAAAATATGCCTTAATTATTTTTGCAATAGTGATTGTTGTTAGTGTTGTAGGTATATTGCTTAATGCAAACTTAACCGGTCAAAGTTATAGATATGCTCAAAATTTTGGCCCTCAAGGACAACAACCTTCTCATGTGAGTGATCAATTTTTTGGTATAGAAAATTGGAATCAAAAAGTTCCTTTTCCTAGTGTTAAAGAATATCCAACACCGAGCAGTAAAGCTGCTTGTTGTAGTTTTGTAAAAATGGCTGAAATGGGTGCAAAAAGTTGTTCAATGGATGTTGAATCATTTGAGTACTCTTGCAGCGATGAAGAAGGAAGCTTTGTAATGCCTCCATGTCCTCCAGAATATGTATTATGTAATTTTCCAAGGTGATAAAAATGCATCATAAATATACAATAATTGGATTAATCGTGATTGTTATTTTAGTTGCAATTGCTGGAACTCTACTAAAAACAACTGGTGGAGTAATTCAAACAAAAGTAATACAAAATTGTGTAGATACTGATGAAGGAATTGATCCTTACAAAAGAGGAACCGTCATAGCAGAAGATTTTTATGGAACTGATTACTGCGTTACTGGTGATGGAGCAACTACTAATTATTGTAAAGGAAGACAATGTTTTTTAATGGAACACTTCTGCAAACATCCTAACAGAGCAGAAACAAAAGCAGGCTATGTAATATCAAGAAACTGTCCACTAAACTTACCTTGCTATCAAGGTGAATGCGTAGAACCAAAAGAAGTACCGAAAGAATACTTAACTACAACAGTAGGACCTGTAAAAGAAGAATAGAACTAGTTTGCAGTTTACGGAATTAATTTTTTCTTTATTTGTTTTCAACTTTGTTTTATTTTTAGTTTTAATTTTCCCCTTACCGACCACTCGCAGGTTGTGCCAGTTGAGTTTTATTCTGGATTGGGTGGTCGGAACAGTGTGCCGCTAACGCGGAAATTGATAACAGAAAAGTTTAGCGAGTGCACTTAGAAAATTCAACTACTTTCTTTTTATCAACTGTTAATGTCGCCAAAATTATCAAAGAATAAAACAAGCACACTATGCGGGGCGACTGAACCTCCCAAAAAACCAAGAAGACAAAGAACACAGCTAAAATAATGTTAACATAAACAAAATTCTAAGCATAACAATTCTGTTTTTTGTTGATTTTTACATAAATTGTTTTATATTAATCCGTTCTTTAGTGTTATTTGTGATTAAGAAAGACAAAAAGCTCGTGGCTACAAACCACAAACCACGAACTATAAACTAATTCACGGAGATGCAAAAATGGTTTGGAAATCAGCAAGTTATGGCCCTTCAGAATACACTAATTATGGATCTCATCCGACATCTAGAGTAGAAAATAATGTTGTTGCTTATGTTGGAACATCAACAAGAAGCGATCCTAAAAGAAATTCGGGAAGTGTAGAAAGAATTGCTCAAATTGATGATGACTTGTTATGCTTTAATGCAGAAGCAGGCTCAGTATTAGTTAGAATTAAAGAAAACGACAGAAAATTTGACACTTTCATAAAACTACCGTTCACTAAAGGAGTTACTGAAAGAGAAACAGGAAGAACACTATTAATTCTAGGAGACTTAGCTCATCACGGCGAAGCAATGCAAGGACAATTTGATGTATCGCAAGATCCTTATCAAGGCAAAGGTAAAGCTTTTGGCAACACAATAAGATGGATTAATGTTGGAGGAATAAGTGATGGATTTTTAGGTTTAGACTACAGACCTAATGCTCCGACAAATTCAGGAGTTGCAAGAAACGAAGCTGACGTAAAATTCTTAGCAAACATGTTATTAAATAAAGAAGCGGAAATCTCAACAGTTTACTGTTGAGATGGATAGCGTTTTTATACTTGTTCTGTTTGGATTTTTTTTAGGGTAGTAAAATGATGTGCCTCACGAAAAAGAGGTGAGGTCACATGTTGTATGAGAAC
>JACRKG010000026.1 GCA_016215315.1 Candidatus Woesearchaeota archaeon
TAAATTGGGAAAATTTATGCGCAGTTTCGTCCGCAGAACACTCTGCGGCGAAGCCGCTTCAAAAAAATTTCGAAAGAAAACGACCTAAAGGTCGGGGTATTCAACCCCCAGAAATTTTGCTTCGCAAAATTTCAATAAGAATTAAATTATTTATGAATTTAGTCAAACCCAAACACACTTAAAAATGCATCAAGTATGCTTCTGAAGAATTCACCCACCCCATAGATTATTTCTGATACTGCTCCTTTGCCTTCTTTTTTGATTTTTATTTCTTCTTTAGTTATTCTTTTTTCTGCGCCTTCACCTGTTTCTACGGCTATAATTATTTTGTTGTCTCCGCCGTATAATTCTTTACTTTTAATTTCTATTTCTAATGGCAAGTTTTTTTTGAAATCTTCTATTTTTAGCAGTTGTGTTTGTTTAGGTAAATATATTTTTGCGCTTAAATTTTTTGGTGAAGTGTATGATTTTTGGGTTATCGTAAAATTTAATTTTAGGTTTTCTCCATCGTGCGTTTGTTTTGGGTAAATTAAGTTTTCTATTTGTACTTCCGGGGTGTCTAGTTTTTCTACGGTTATTGTTTGACTTTTGCTTGCTTTTTCGTGCCTGAATGTTACCCTTAAATCATTTCTGCCTATTTGTAGTGCTAAAGGAAAACTTACTTTAGCATGATCTCTTAAAGTTATTTCTTTGCATTTTTGGAACAAACAAACTCCTGCGTTTTCAAAGTAAGAACTACCATCACTAGTTACATTGCAGACTAGTTCTGCTGTTTCGTATTCTCCAACTTGTGCTGGCGCTGTGCAGTTTAGATCTATGCTGTTTGATAATGGTTTTATTTTTTCCTCCTCAAGTATTGCTTTTGCTGCGTTTATATCTGCTTGAGATAATTTTGTGTTTCCTTTGCTAACTGTGAAACTTGTTTCGCTTTTTTCATTTTTTTCGTTCAAAAGCACTACAGGTATTTTATAATCAGATTTTTCATCTAATCCTGGTTTTAGTTTCGTTGTAAAATAAATTTGTTTTTCTTCACCGGGAGCTAAATTTACGAACTGTTCGTCTTCTCCTATTATTTCATTTTCTTTAACTTGTCCTAATATTATATTTGTCGCAACGTAATAATTATTATCGTTTATTATGTTTGCAATTATTAAGTTGAAGCTTTCAAAACCAACTTTATCTAAATATGCTGTTGGATTCATTTCAACATTTGAGGAATATTCTTCTTTGCTTTGTTTTATTCTTGCAGCATATTCTATATTTCCTAAACTAACATTGTAGTCTTTGCCTCTCCAAGTCAATTGCAAGCTTTTTAATTCTGGATCATTGCCTTCATGTAATTTTACGTGTCCGGTATCTATCCACCCATACTGGTCAAAGGTTACATCAAAAGGAACCCAGCCATAATTTGGAAAGTATACTTCTGCCCATCCATGAGGTCCCCATTGTTGTGAAACTGCAGGATTTTCAGTATAACTAACTCCATAAACAAACCTTGCAGGAATATTATTTGCTCTTAGCAGGGCCATGAATAATGCTGTTATTTCATCACATACTCCTTTCTTGTTTTCTAAAACCCAGCTAGCCTTTTGTGCTGCATTAGCAGTCAAAGTGTTTAAGTCATAAGGAACATGTCTTTTCACCCAAATAGCAGTTTTGACTGCCAAATTCCATAAGTCTGTTTCATCTTTTGCCAAATTTTGAGCGATTTCTTTTATTTTTGGGTAATCACTATCAACGTGTGTTGATGGTTTTGTTAGTTGAAGAACTTCAGGAAGAAGTATTGTTATATCAAAAGGATAAAGTTCTTTAGAAGTTACTTTTATTGGATTTACTGTTCTTTCTATAACACTTCTGTATTCATAAGAGGTATTTTCTACATTTCTCCATTCATAAACTAATTTGTCGTGATCTGTTTTTGCTAAAGGATTAGTTTTGAGTTCTAGCACTTTTTGGTCTTTACTATTTTTCGGAAACGCGTACACTTCACTAGTTATATCTTTTAGTTCTGCATAATTAGAAGTGGGAATTAATTTATAACTCATGTTTACACTTAATTCTATTATGTGATCAGAGTAAGGTAACGCGCTTACTGAAGGCAGCAATAATAAAACGAGCAATAACACTAACTTTTTCATTATTACGGCATTACGTGTTCAGGTTTATAAATTTTTGCGAAGCAAAAATTGTCGGGATAATTGCTTCTCTAAAGTAAGATTAATAAATAAGTACTACTAGAATATGATTATTAAGACTTCTTAGGGTTGGGTTAGTACATCACGTTTCGAAGGGCGTGTTGAAAAAATGAGGTGTAGTGGATGTCCACAGCAAGTAGTGTTAAAGGCTTTTTTGTATTTTCAGTGCTAGAAGCTGCAGCCAGTTTTTATTTTTTAGAATACAGCAGCGATTTATTTGCAGCATTTGTTTCAGTGAGCTTTTTAGGTTTGTTAGTCTCAGCAACATTTGCTAAACTAGTGAGAGCTAAAGTGGCGATGTCTAACAAGAGATATTTGAAAAAGAAATTTTTTAAAATAAAAAAGTTAGAAGACTTTGAAGTAGAAAAGTATTAGCGGTCGGAACAGTGTGTCAACGCTGGCGCGTTGAAGATTGATAGTCGATTGGTTATTCGTGTGCACTACTAGAATTCTTTGCTTTTTTCTGAATTCATGATGCTGCCGAAAAGGTTCGTGGTTTATGGTTTGGAGTTTAGGGTGACTACAAACTACATACCACAAACTACAAACCAAAGTGGAGGCCTGAGCTGAGAAAATTAGCAATTTTTAGTTTTTTGTTTACAATAATTCTAGTTATCTAAATTGTATTATGTTGTTTGCAATCTACGCAATTGGCACTATACGCAAACTTATTTCTTCCCTCTGGCTTGCGGAATATATTTTTCTACTATTTGTTGATGAGCCCAGGTTTGTTCTTTTAAGAATTTGTCTTCTAAATATTTTTGTGGAGCCCAAGTTACTTTTCTATAGCTTGGCAAGTATTCATTTCTACTTAGTTCGACGTTCATTGCTCCTCGGAAACCACCTGCTTGTCCTATTACGTCAACGAATTTGTTTGTTGTTTGTAGTCCTGGTTGAATGTGAATGCTTTTACCGCTGGAATAACCAAAGCCTGTTTGGTGTACATGTGATCCAAATATTGCTCTTGCAGGTAATTGCATTAATTGTGTGTTTTGCATTATTCCAAATATTGGGTCGCCTGCTACTTTGAAACTGTGAGCTGCGTAAATATTTCCATAATCAATTCCTTGTTTTTTTGCGTATTCTGTTCTTAATTGGTTTAGTGATGCTTGTCCTCTACCATCTCTTTCTCCAGTTCCGTCTAAAACCCAGATTCTTCCAGAGTCTCTATATTTCCTGTCAAAGCATAATGATAATACTTCTGCCTCATCATGACTTTGACCATTGCTGTGATTGTAGTGATTTCCTGAAACCAGAATTGCTATTCCATTTTCTTCAAGTATTTTTTCTGCGTATTGTATTAGTCCGCTGTCTGCTACTTCTAGTAATTGTTTTGATGATGAACTCATTGGTTGAGTTAGTCTGTTTAGAAATGAAAAGTATGATAGTACTGCTATTTTTTGCTGGTCGTTTAGTTGTGCGTCATTTCTTATTATGTCCGTAATTTTTTGAATTTCATGAGGTAACAGGCCTACATCTTGCTTGTCTGATCTGAATGAGCCTGCATCATGATTTCCATGAAGTAATTCACTTAATACAATTACTTCGGAATTTCTCGTGTTGCTGTATTTAACAACTGCTTCAACTAATTCTAGATTGGTTGTTCTTCCTAAGAAACTTGGTGATCCTGTGTGACTATCTCCTATGTGCGCTATGTCAATTGTTTTTTCTAATTTTCCTTCCCTTTCTGGTTCTATTTTGAATGAATTTTCAAGTTCTTCTATTTGTTTTTGTAATGTTTTTTTTTGTTCATTGCTTAAATTATCTTTAATTTCCTTTTTTAGTGATTCTAGTTTTTCCGCTCTCAGTCCCGCTTCTACTAAATCTTTGTTGTCTATGAACACTTCTTTAGTTAGTCCTTCCTCATCGAATATTTGCAGCACTATTCCGCTGGCATAATTTAGTTTATCATACCTGTTTATTTCCCATGGACCGTTTACGTTGTTTATTCTCCAGTAATCAAGCATGTCTTCTGAATGCATGGTTGGTAATTTTAGGTGAAGCACGTTTTCTCCTGCAGAGCTATATTTGCCCTCTTCTATTTCTTCTCTTCTTTTGGGTTGAGGCATTGCTCGTGTTCCTCCAGCATCATGAGCTGAAGCGTAAACGTCCGGAATTATTTTGTTAGTACTGGGATTTTCTCTTATTTTTTGCATTTGTTTTTGAAGTGTTCTTAGTCCTGGAGATTTTGATATTTTACTTACTTGAGGTTCAATTCTGTAAATATAGCCGTTAACTTCTAAATCAACGATGCCTTCGGGATGAATATTGTCTGTTCCTCCATTCCAGTCTTTCCATAATTGGCTTACTTCTTCAGTGTATTCTTTCATTGCTTGTCGATGATGTAATAATGTTTTTTGTGGGTCTCCAGACATGTCTCCGTGAAAAGCATGAAGGCTGTAATTTTTGAGTGTTTTTTCTATTTCTGATTTTTTATGCATTTCTTCCTGTAATTTATGCTTTAATACTTCTGTTTTCATTTTTTGTTCGTCTCTTTTTTCTGTCAATCTGGTTAAATGAGTTAGTACTTCTTGCTTTTCATGCAATCTTTCTAGAGTTTCTGAAACTTCTTGGTGAATTTCTACCGATTCAGATAATATTTGTTTTAGGGAATCACTTTGTTCTTCAGCATATTTTGCTATGCATGCTGCAAGAACTTCTTCCTCTTTTTCCCTCTTCAAATAATTTTTTAATTCTTTAAAAAATTCAACTGATTGCTCAAGAGCTTTGTATTTTGCGTCTTGTTCTTGATGATCTAATTCTAGTTTGTTAATTTTGTCTTCTTGTTTATCTTTGTCTTTCATTAAATCTCGGTAATTTGTTTTTAATAATTTTTCTTTATCATACAAATTCAGGTGATCTTGATACCCAAAAACCAAATGCAAGTCTCCTTGGTAGTTTTCTCCCAACAAGTCTTCTAAGCTCTTTGCTCCACTCTCTATTGCTTCGGGCAGAGAAGTGATTTTGCTTTTGACATGTTTTTTTGAGAAATCATCATTATCTTCATCTTCATCAGATTCACCATCATCTTCATCCGGAAATTGTGTGTCTTGTACTTTTTTGCCTAACAATTTCATGTATTGCGTCGTTAATGGCGAGTCTCTCGCGGGAACTCTGGGTACTGCACCTATTACTATTGTCGTGTCTATCTCTTCCAATAACTTGTTGTATTTTAAGAAGTAATGTGCTCCTTTGTCACTTCTTGGATCGTGAATATTTTGGCCGTAACCAGGATCTGCTATAAATAATACGGTTGTTTTTTTCTTTTGTTCATCAAATATTGGTAAGAATTTTAGTATTCCTTTTTTCGATTCTGGAATTATCGAATAGACTTCTTCATCGTGAATATTTGAGTGTGTTTTTCTTAATTCTACACCCAGTTTGGTTAGTTTTGGTTCTAAGCCTGCTAATAATTTTTCTACTGTTTTTAGTCCGTGTTCTGGATCTTGAGGATTTATTTTAATGCTGAGTCCTTTTTTTGTTCCCCAACGATCAGGATTTCTTAAACCATACTTTAGAAGTTCTTTTATTATAGCTTGGTCTCCCTTAGTAATCCCTGCCTCTTTGAAGAATTTCTGTGCGTCTTCTTTAGTTATTTTCTCGTCAAGACCCATCTTTGGTATTTTATTTTCGGTTTTTTGTTCTTATAAACTTTGTTATGCTTGATTATTCATATTAAAATAAATATTAACCAAACTAATCATTGGCCTTGTGGAGGTTCTGCTGCATCTTCTCCACTTTTATTATCTTGATTATTTTGAGGCTCTAACAATCCTTTAGGAATAATTTCTTGAAAAGGAATGTAATTTTGTAAAGGATTGTTGGATTGAACTCTCGGATGTAAGAATTCTTTTATTGATTTTGGTCTGACTATTAAATAAATTTCATTTGTTCCGCCTGGCATCCCACGAACAATTCCAGTCAAGTAAGGTGTTCCGTCTTTGAAAACAAATGCCGGACCTCCACTATTTCCTGTCGATACTGAAGCACTTGTTTCCAAAAAATTTTCTAAGCCTTGAGCAGGATTTTTTATTCCTCCTGTTATTATTCCCTCAGTCAACTGTTTGTTTAAATGTCTAATTTCTCTACCAGTAACAGAACCCGGATATCCTACAACATAAACAACATTACCTTGCATTAATTCTGATTCTTCTGCTAATAATTTTGTTGCTTCATAATTTTGGACTCGTTCATCACCTAATTCTCCACTTTTCAAAAACATTAAGTCCATAGTATCATTTGATTTTACAGAACTTAATTTTATTGAGTTTCTTTCATTGATGATTTTGTTTCCAAATCTGTCTTTCTGCAATTTTTCAACAACATAATAATTTATTTCTGATAATGTTAAAACTTGCACTAAATTTTCGGTGAAAGGCTGAACAATTAATTTTGCTATTCCCATTTTTAAGTGAGCTGCGGTCAGAACTTCCAAAGAATTTCCGTCTTTACTAATCACTACTCCCGACCCATAATTATAATCTTTTAAGTCACCCAATCTTCCTGGTTTTAATTCTTGAGAAGTAAACTGTTCTGCTTCTAAAGCGTTCATAACTGCATTTAAGTCAACAGTTCTTCTTTTGTAAACTGCTTCAACAGTTATTTCTACTGTAGAATTTAGCATTTGCTGTATTGTTTCAGCAGTAAGATGCTGATTGTTAAAATCGTAACCACTTACTGCTTGTTCTAATTGTTGTTCTTGCGGTCTTCTTTCTGGCAGGGCCAAACTTTGCGCCCCCGAAGCCATAATAAAACCAGATAAAATTCCTGCAGTAACGAGTTTTTTCAAACTCATTGCTTGCCCTCTTTATTTACTCGCGCTTTAACTTTTTCTGCAATTTGGTCTTTTGTTAAAGGTTTGTAAACATAAAATACTGGCTTGAAACTTTTATTTGATTTCTTTGTGCTGTCTAAAACGCTTCGGTATACTTCTTTCATTCTTTCAAGTCTGTACTCAGCCATTCTAGTTCTGAACTTTTGATAAAACTGTTTATCCCAAGTATCAGTATCGCTGCTAATTGGTATTTTTTGGAAAGCATATTCTGCTTCTACCATTCTTTGACCGTCTTCTTCTATTTTTAGAACTTCATCTCTACTCATAAATTCGGTCAACATAAAACTATATTTTTTAACGTCGTCTTCCAATGATAAACTCATAGGCGTACACAATCGTATCTGGATCTTTGAATTTTAAGCCCTCACTCCCCCAATTTTCAGAACACTCTAAATAGGGGCACTAATATTTATAAATGTTTCGTCGGACAACGGGTTTGGTTTACATTTTATGGTTTGCAGTTTACAGTACGTCCTGTAAACCATGAACTGTGGACTGCAAACTAAGTTTCTATTTCTCCACATCTTTTTATATCAGGCTCGTATCTGAAAATTTTTCCATAGCCTTGCTGAACTATTTCTCGGTTAACAAAAGTATCTCCAACATAAATATATCTCAACAATCGTCCATATTTGTCTTTGTTTGTTATGTCTTTTTCTAATCTTACTTCTTTGTTGAGTGTTAATTTGTTCAGAAATTGTTTAGCTTCTTCATAACCAGGTTGATCTTTTTCAGGAGTATTGATGCATACAAGCCTTACTTTTTCTCCAGATTCTAGCACCAAAGTATCTCCATCAATCACTCTAGTCACTAAACTTTGCGTAGTGCAAGAAGAAAGAAGTAAAAAAAGTAGCAGTATTATGCAAACCAAAGTTTTCATTAATAGAGAATTTCAGTGGTCATTTATAAATTTTTTCCGAAGAAAAAATTTAGTCAAAACCTACAGACTTGCCACAACCACAACCGCCAGTTGATTTTGGAATGTCAAAAACAAATTTTTGTTCCATATCTGTTTCAACCCAATCAACTTTTGTTCCATAAAGATAAGCGTATGATTGTGCATCAACGTAAATATTTACTCCATGCCAAGAAAATACCACATCATTATCTGTTGGTTCATCAACTTTTGAATAATAAGTAAAACCAGAACAACCGCCTCCCTCAAGCCCAACTCTAAAACCTAACGTTTTCAAATATTGATCTTTCTCTTTTGGTTCGATTGTGTTCTTATCAATCCATTCTTGAACTCTTTTTTCTATTAAACTTTTTACTCGCTCTGCTGCCTTAACTGTTAGTTCGATTGTCATAGCAAACATTCAGATAAAGAGATTTAAATAGTTTACGAAAGAAGATAGTATTTGAGCATATTCAGAAAACCGTGTTTGATGAAAAATATTCTCAGCTCAGGCCTCCGCGAATTATGTGCACGCAGAGTTTCTTAATGATTTTGGAGGCAGCATCATGAATCCAGAAAAAAATCAAAATATCTTTTAAGTGCACTCAAAAAATTATTCAATTATCAATTCCGCAGCAGCGGAGTCAATGTTCCGACCGCTAAAAAAAGAAAAAAACACAACAAGCACACCATCAAGCGGTCGGCTAAGAGAAAAATAAAATTATTAAAAAAATCTAATACTTGCTGATGCAAAAGTATATAAACCGGCAACGATTTGTTTCTTTTATGAAAGTATTCGAATCAAAATTCAAAGTAGGACAAAGTGAACTAAATATTGTTGATGAGAAATTGCACCAAAAAGTTCAAAAAGAATTAACTGAGTTAGAAATGGCTTCTAGAAACCTTGATTTTGATAAGGCAATAAAATTAAGAAATAATTTAGGCAGCTTGTTCAGGAATGAATGAGTTTATTGGATGAGTTCTTTCTTCGTCAAAAAGAAAATATAGCGTAGGTTTCGTGCTTAACCTATCACAATTTCTTAAGTAAGCCGCCAGGTCTGAAAGTTGTTCTGGGTTAACACTCAATGAATATTCATCTTCATCTTGAACAATACTTTGAGGCACTTCTCGATATTCAACTACTTGTTTACATCTCGGAATTATTTTTTTCATAAAAGGAGGTTTTTGTGTTTTACCTTCTTCTTTCATTGTGTGCTCTAACAAATATGCTCCTTCAGCAATCATTCTAGCAACAGTTACTTTTATTGGAGTTGCGTCAAGAATTTCTTCACTGAATCTTTTGGATGGATCTTTTGCAGATTTTTTCCTCCACAATCCTGCCAAGAAATATATTGTTTCAAAATCAGTAAGCCTTCTGAAAACTCCTGCGTGCATTCCTTGAGCATTTAGTCTTCCATACTCAACTCGCTTTAAAGCTTCCCAAGAAGTTCTATTAATTTGTCCGTATTGATTTCCTTCTTTTTCTCTCAATCTAACTTTTTGATTTTTCAAAAAATCCTTAACACTACAAATCAGATCACATTTTAAGTAAGAACAATTCCAATAACGAGGAACTAGCATAGGACTAAGAAAGTGCTGAACTAAATCTTGCTTTGCATGTTCCAGTCCTGATAATCTTTCTTCTAGTGTGTGCATTTTATTCCGAACCCATCAACATCATCAATTTGCTAACTTCTTCTTTGAATCTTTTTCTATCGTGAACAAAGTATGCGTTTTCAATTCTTTGAATTGTTGGATTATAATAGTTTGCTAAAAGATCGTTTTCTCCACCACACCTGCACTTCTGCATCTTTTTAATAGCTAAATATATTTTATCAATTTTTTGTTCATCAATTAATTCAAATTCAGGAACTACTCCAGAATAAACAGAATCATAAGGTTTTCCTTCCATAATTACTTGGAAAACTTCTCTTTTGCCAATCCATTCATTTAAAGTCATATTTTTTCCTCCGGAAAAAATTACTGAAGTGTTTGAACTTTATCCTCAAGTTTGCACCAAGGATCTATAGGTCCCTTTTTAGTATTTTGAGTTTTAACTTCTTTATTACCCTCTTGAACATTGACAAATCTTTTAATGTTATAATATGATTTCACAACACCCAACACAGTTATTGTTCCATAAACAATCGATAATGCAAGAGGAAGAGTGTAGCTTTCTTGATACATGCTTTTGTACATAGCAGCAGTAGCACAAAACCCAGTGGAAATTCCGCAAAAAGGAAGCGCAACTAAATTAAATAAAGAATCTCTCAAAAGTTTGTTATTTTTTATGTTTTGTTCTGTCATTTTTACCTCATGTCAGGATGAATAAACTGACCAAAAGTTAATTCTAGCAAAACGTCTAATGAAGAATCTGTGTTAAAACATTCAGTTGTATCATGAGATGCTATTTCTACCCTGATTAAATCTCCTTCTTTAATCCTGCAGAATTCAGCAAAATCAACATTTATTTGTCCAACAACACCTTCTTCAACAGTTTCGTAAGCTAGAACATATTTAGGACTTCTCAAAAGTCTTGGTTCTTGAGTCTTCCCTGTTATTCTTGCATTTGTTGTTTTAAAGTACATTTTTATTCCTCATTTATTTGAAAAATCAAGAATCACATCTATTCCAATAAATAGATCTCATTCCATAACTTCCGTCAGGAAATTTTTTTAAATGAATTACTAAATCTTCAGCAAGATTTTCAGGAAAATCACCTATCTCTCTAAATAATTGTAGTATTATTCTTTCTTTTGAATTTAAACCAGATGATCTGCCTTCTATACTTTTATTTATTGGCAATCCTTCATCCAACTTTGCGCTAATATTAATTTTATTTTCAACCATTTTATGCCTCCGGCACAGATATCGCCGTGCTTTGTAGTTAATAATCTCAACCACTATTTAAATCTTTCTATTTTTAACTACTTTTTAGTAGTAATTAATCTGTTCAGTGGAATCCTTTAAATATTAGTTATTTTTTAATCAAGAGAATGGACGGAAAAGACCCTTTAACTAGAGAGAGAAATTTTATCAACAATATAGATGACAGCATAGTCAAATTACTCATCACTCGTTTTGAATTAGTTGAAAGTATTAAAGAAATAAAACAAAATTTAGGTCTAGAAATTCATCAACCAAAAAGAGAACAAGAAATTCTCGAAAAGCTAAAAAATAATCCACATGCAGAACACTTGCAAGAAATCTTCAAGAAAATAATGGAAGAAGCTAGAAAACACCAAAAATAAAAAAAGAGCGCGTGTAAAAAATATGAAAACAGTCAGCATAATAGGATTCGGAAGATTCGGCAAGACATTATACCGTTTGATTAAGAATGATTTCTTGATAACTATTTATGACCCCAAAAAGATCGATTTCGGAGAAATCGATAAAAACACAAAGATCGCTCAAGAATTGAGCGATCTTTATAAAAGCGAAATAATATTCTACGCAATGCCAATTTCAGCTTTTGAAGGAGTAATTTCCGAACACAAAAAATACTTTCAACCAAACCAATTACTTATCGACGTGTTGTCAGTAAAATTACATCCAGCAGAAGTATTCAGCAAACATTTGAGAGATACTCAAACACAAGCATTACTCACTCACCCAATGTTTGGTCCTGACAGCAGCAAAGAATCATTCCAAGGCTTGCCTATAGTAATTGATAAATTCATGGCTTCTAATGAAAATTACAAGTTTTGGAAAGAATATTTTGAAAGCAAAAAGTTAAGAGTAATAGAAATGTCTGCAAAAATGCACGACAAAATTGCAGCAAATTCACAAGGACTAACTCATTTTATCGGAAGGCTTCTTGAGGAACTAAAATTCAAAGATACACCAATAAGCTCTACAGGTGCAAAAAAATTATTGCAAGTAAAAGAACAAACATGCAACGACACAAGACAATTATTCAACGATTTACAGCACTACAACCCATTCACTAAAAGAATGCGTTTAGATTTAGGCAAAGCATACGATAGATTATACAACCAATTACTGCCAAAACAAGTTGATCAAAAAGCAATAACTTTCGGAATACAAGGAGGAGAAGGCAGCTTTAACGAAGAAGCAATACTGAATTATATAGAACAAAATAAGATCAAAAGGTACAACATCAAATACTTGTACACTTCAGAGAAAGTTCTAAAAAACCTTCATGAAGGAAACATAGACTTAGGATTATTCGCTATTCAAAACGCAACCGGAGGAATAGTTCACGAATCAGTTCACGCAATGGCAAAGTACAAATTCAAAATAGTTGAAGAGCTACAAATAATAATTAGACATTTCTTAATGAAAAGAAAAGACATTACAAAAGAAAAAATTAAGACAATAATGGCACACCCGCAAAACTTTTTACAATGCAAAAAAACATTAAGTGAAAAATATCCTAAACTAGAACAAAAAAGTGGCGAAGGAGACTTAGTCGACACAGCAAGAGCAGCATTCTATTTAGCAAACAACAAACTACCAAAAAACATTGCAATTCTAGGCCCAAAAACATTAAGCAAAAAATACAACTTGGAAATAATAGAAGAAAACCTACAAGACAAAAAAGACAATTGGACTAGCTTTCTTTTGGTTAGCAGATGAAATAGTTCATAGTTTATGGTTTGGAGTTTATAGTAAAAAAAATCAAGCAGTCTCAGCCAAATTTAAGAGGGAATCTGAAATTGTCTTGAACTGAGATTTTATTGCTGTAAAAACAGTAACTGGAAGATTCAAGTAAGAAAGCGCTGATGCAATCACTATGTATTTAATAAGTTCAGTCATGGGAATAATTTTGGAAGGATCAAAAAGTTTTATTTGAGACCAAGAATCCCATGCAATAATTGTGGCTTCGAAAATCAAAACAAATACGCTTGAGAAAAGCACGATTTCCTTCATTTCTTTAGGAAGTAAACCTTTATGATTTTCTAATGAGTCTGCCAAATCTTTCGGAGAAAAAAAGTTTTTGTTACAATTTTTTGCATTGTTCTTGAAATCTTCCAACAAAGCAAAAAATTCTTGAAATTCAACTAGAATATCTTTCCATTTTTTAGTCCCTTCAATAACACACAATTCATCGTCCAAAAATTTTTCTTGCTCGTCTAGTATTTTATCAAAGTAAGGCACTACAATTTTTAGCATCTTTAAACCTTTAACATTGTCTTGCGCTAATGCAAGCTCAGGAAGAACAACATCTTTATTTTCTCTCAAAATACTTAAAATTTTTCTTTCTCTTCCATTCAAAATTTTAAGCCTTTCAATCAAGGCAGGTTTATTTGATAAACTGAATCTTTTTGATAAACTTTTGTAAACCTCTGCTCTTTCCTCATAAATTTTGTTAAAAAGTCTAACAACTTGTTCAGACTTCTCAAGAATCTTAAGCAGTCCTTTTGCTTTATCTAGTTCTGATGACATTTTTATCGATTCAATACAACATGATTTAAATAATTTTTGATTTAATTTAAAAATAAAAAAAAGCACTCATTTTCTATAAAGAAATAAACCTCTTTTCACTCCTCTCGTAAACGCTTCTAGTTCAGGCTCGCCAACTTTACACTGTTTTATTGCTTCTCTTAATTTCCTAGGTCCTAATAACTCACACATTCTTCCACCAACATAAGTTATCGCTTGAGGAAGCACACCATATGCTAAACCTTCATATGAGTTTCCATGATAGATTGAAGGATAATTTCCAATTACCACCGCAATAGGCAAAGTCAATAAAGGATATTCTATCATCATAGCACATAACTCTATTGACGTAAGGTTAAAAAAGTTAAAAAAATCTTTAACAACACTTTTTTTATCATTTCCTTTAGATATTGTTTGTTCTAAATTTGTTTCCATTTTGAACACCTCCCATTGTGTCTACACATAATAAGTGATAGAAATATATTTAAACTGGTAGTAGTATAAGAGTACTACTGTGCAAGCAAATGACTTAAGGAAAATAGGACTTTCAGAAACAGAAGCAGAGCTATACCTTGCTTTGTTAAAAATGGGCGCATCTAATGTGCAAAAACTTGTAGAAGAGACAGGATTATACAAATCAAACACTTATGATGCACTAGAAAGAATGTGTGAAAAAGGTATAATTTCAAAAATAATTGAAGGAAAAACAAGAGTATACCAACTACAACAGCCAGCTTCTTTGATAGAATTCATATCAAAGAAAAAAAGCGAAATAGAACAACAAGAAAGAATAGCAAAAAGACTATCTGAACAAGTAGAACTTACAAAGAAACATTTTGTAAGTCCAGAAACTGCAATAGTCCTTAAAGGACTTCAAGGAGTAAAACAAATCTATTCAGATATCATTAAAGAAAAACTAGATTATCTTGCTTTTGGAAGTCCAAAGGAGTCAGAAATTATTATAGGAGATTACTATTGGCAAAATCTGCACGCCAAACAAAAAGAATACAGAATAAAAGCAAAAATGATATTCCATAAATCATTAAGAAATTGGACAAAAATAATACCCAAAAATTTAATAGAGCTCAAATTTTTTGATGAAGAATTTGAACCACTAACAGAAACCACAATATATGGAACAAAAGTTGCATTCGTAGTCTGGACAGAAAAACCAATAGTCACAATAATCAATAATGAACATGTGGCAAATTCATACAGACAAATATTTAATTTAATGTGGAAACAAGCTAAAAATTAATTTCAAAAATAAAACTATGCTGTCTGATACCCAGTAATATTTCGACACCGAACTGATACCCTTATTGATGCCAGTTTTAAAAAAGCGCCACGGCCCGGATTTGAACCGGGAAATCCGGTGAAGGAAAGTGGATTAGCAATCCACCGCAGTACCAGGTTGTGCCACCGTGGCAAATAATTTGAAAGTTACGGTTTGCAATTCACAGTCCTGTAAACCGCACACTGCAAACCGTAAACTTTGGTTAGTGGTGAGTGATTTTTAAATGTTATCATATCATTTGTTGATTTTTGCTTAATTTCACTGGACACCCCTTTTTGGTAAACTTTTCCAAAAAATTGAAAGATTTCCCAAAAATTCACCAAAAAATTCAATGATGAAAAACAATTTTATAGACTGATTTCTCAAAAAATCCATGTACTCCAAACTACAAACCCCGAACTATAAACTAGAGTTCACTGGACACTGGACATTTACGCGTAGCGTATTTAAATGGATAAAAATGAATTTTTATTGAAATGGAAGAAAAATTTTGGAAACAAAACATAGAAAATAATTTGGCAAATTTTTCAGAGTTTGTCGGGATTTTATTAGGAGATGGGTCTTTGTCTTATTATAAAACAGCGAACAAAGGAAAAATAAAAGATCATTATCGCTTAAAAATCACTCTTGATTCTAGAGAAATTCAGTATTCTGAGCACATAAAAATTTTATTTTTAACTTTGTTTAATATTACGCTAATAGATAAAACTAGAAAAAATGAAAACACAAGAGATTTATTTTGCTTTAGAAGACATTTAATAAAATTTTTAGTTAACAAATATGGATTGATTTACTCACCAAAATGGTTACGTGCAAAAATTCCAGATATCTGTATTCCTTATATGCCTCAGGTTATAACAGGATACTTTGACACAGATGGCTGCGTAGTTAAAACAAAGAATAATGGAAAAGATTATTTTAGATTAGAAATGAAAATATCTCCTTCGCCAATGCAAAATCAATTTATTGAGTTTTTTAAAAAAAGCAATTTTAATGCTAGAATAATAAAATTAGATAAAGGAAAAATAAAAATACAATTGAATGGTAGAAAGGAATTAGAAAAATGGTCCCGTCAAATAGGTTTTAACAATGTGAGACATTTAAAAAAAGTAGCGGGGAGTGGATTTGAACCACTGACCTGCGGGTCACTCAGGAAATTCCGTATGAGCCATCCGGGTGATTGATTTTCACCAATACACACGCCGGGCACTCCTGACTGCCCTACCCCGCTATGAAGTGAGAAAACGTTAGTTCATTTATAAACCTTTTCTGACAGAACAACATTTAACAACTTTTTCTAACTTTTTTATTAAAAAAAAGTTAACTAAGAATTAGCCCCATTAGCGCGGCGAAAAGAAGCACCCAATTGGTCTTAATGTGATGTGTGCTGTTTCGCGTAACAAACTTATGATGACACACATTTATAAATCTTTCCGTGTTACAAAATATAAATGGAAAGCAACAATTTAGTTTACAAAGAAAAATTTATTGAAAGGTATTCTAATTTAACAGAGTGGAAAGTTTTTGAAGAAATAAATAAATTGCCACTAAGAAAATCTATTCGTGTTAACACTCTAAAAATTAGTATTGAAGAACTAAAAAAAAGATTAAAAAATTACAAGTTAACACAAGTTCCTTGGTGTAAAGAAGGGTTTTGGATTGAGCAAGAAAAAGGTGAAGCTGTTGGAAATTTATTAGAACATCAGTTAGGTTATTTTTACATTCAAGAAGCTGCATCTATGATTCCTCCAATTGTTTTAAATCCTGAACCATCAGATGTTGTAGTTGATTTGTGTGCGGCTCCAGGAAGTAAAACAACACAACTTGCTCAATTCATGCAGAATAAAGGAATCATTATTGCTAATGATGTTACGGGCGATAGATTGGGTTCTTTAGGCGCAAATGCTCAAAGACTCGGAATAACTAGTATTGCCATAACAAAAAGTAGTGCTGAACGACTTACTGGAAAGTACAATAAAATTTTATTAGATGCTCCTTGCAGCAGCACTGGAACAATTAGAAAAAGTCCTAGAACAGTTAAAACTTGGAATCCTGATTTAATTAGAAGATTGCAAAAGTTGCAGAAGAAATTAATCATGCATGCGTATAATAATTTGTTAACGGAAGGAGGGACAATGGTTTATTCTACTTGTTCTGTTGAGCCTGAAGAAGATGAAGAAGTTGTAAACTATTTGTTGATGAATACTAATGCCGAAATTGAAGAAATAAAATTAGACATTAAAAGAACTCCTGCAGTTTTAGAATTTGAAGATAAAAAATATTCTGAAGAAATTAAGAAATGTTTGCGTTTGTGGCCTCAAGATAATGATACTGAAGGATTTTTTGTTTGCAAAATAAAAAAACCAAATTAAAGGTTTTTTTATTTAACTAAATTTAAAGGTTTTTTGGTTAAAAAACCTTCAACATTTTCAACTGTTGTTTGCATTATTCTTTGCACTGATTCTTCTGAATTAAATGCATTGTGTGGCGTTACAAAGACGTTTTTGTGTTGTAATAATAAGTGCCAGTCACATTTTAGTACTTTAAATTTTTCTGGAGTTGATAATAATTCTTTTTCTTCTTTTAATGTTATTTCTTCTTCTAATACATCAATTCCTGCCGCTCTTAATGTTCCGTTATGTAGTGCTTCATCCATTGCTTCCGTTTCTACTAATCCGCCTCTTGCTGTGTTGATTAATACCGCTCCTTTTTTGATGAATTTAATATTTTTTTTATTAATCAAGTGATGTGTACTTTCATTAAGAATTGTGTGCAGAGTTATTATGTCGGAATTTTTCAATAATTCAGTAAAATTCTTAACATATTTGACTTCATACTTCTTAGCAAATTCTTTATCTGGATAAAGATCGTATGCTAAAATTTTCATCTCAAAACCTTTTGCTATTCTTGTTACGTACTTTCCTATTTTTCCTGTACCAACAACTCCCAATGTTTTTCCTCTTAAATCAAAGCCTCTTAGCCCTGTTAAGTCAAAACTGCATTGTCTCGATCTTTCTATGCCAGAATATAAATTTCTGCTAATTGATAAAATCAATGCAAATGTGTGTTCTGCTACAGTGTTTGTACCGTATTCAGGAACATTGCTGACTGGAATTTTTCTTTTTTTGCATTCACTCAAATCTATGTGATCATAACCAGTGCTAGTTGTTACTATGAATTTTAGTTTTGGCAAGTGTTTTAAGATTTCTTTGTCAACAATTGAGTTCACGAATACAATTAAAATTTCTGTAGACTTAATTTTTGGCAAATGTTCTTTACTCAATGATTCTTTGAAGAATAATAATTTGTGTTGTTTGAATTCTTTTTTGATTATTTCTGCTTCCCAATCTTCTAATTCAAAACAAGTTATGTTCACCATTCGTTGAAAAGAGGTATCGGCATTTAAAAATTTATTTGTTTCTGCGCTTTACTGCGGACATCAAAAAAGCGTCGAAAACATTACCCCGTATTAAATTGGAAGATAACTTGTGTGCGTACAAAGAATTCATCAAAGGTATACTTAATTTACTACAATTCTAATAGCTGCGTGTTCACTTTGTTTAAATTTTAGTGTAACTCCTTCTTTTATTATGTGTATGTCAGGATTATTGTCTGATGAAAATGTCACGTTACCTCTTACTGAAAATACATTTAGTTCATCTGTGTTTTTCAGTATTAGTGGTTTTTTTGGTATTGTTAAATTGTTAAATGCGATTCCTAAGCCTTTTTTGAATTTCTTTCTCGTAATTGAATAAAAATATCCTGTTGAACCAAAAGATGTTGCTATTACTATTCCGTCACCAATTAGTTCTTTTTCTAATAATTTTTCATTTACATACAAGTCAAATCTGTATGCGTGTGTTGGTTTTTCATTTCGTAAAACAAATTCGTTAACTGCTAGAAAGCTTTCTCCAGAAGGCAATACTGCCATTAGTTTGTAATCTTTTTCTAGTTTAAATTTTCCAGTTTTTATTCTTTCAAGCACATGATCTAAAGGCAAGTCATGACATTTATTGCATATTTTGCTGTCGCGAATCAAAACTTTAGGGATTCCTGGATATGTTCTTTCACTTATTAAGTACATTCCGTCACCGCCGTAAGAAACAACAAAATCAGGATTTTCTTCATCATGAACAAAACCATATTTTTGCAATTCCTTTTTTATGAAATCAATACTGTGGGGATTTTTTCCCATTACTGCTGCTTTTGTAAGCTGAAGTTTGTTCATTATTTGATATAATAAATGAATAGTATTAAAAATTTTGCTTAATTTTAAGCCAATGAATGATTAAACCAACATTAGTAAAAGTCACAGTTAAACGATTAATTAGAGAAACTCCAGATACAATTACTTTTGAGACTGACAAACCAAAAGAGTTTAATTACTTTGCCGGTCAATTTGCAACAATAGATACTAAACAATTTAAAGAGTTGGAAACAGTTGAAGAAGGCCGAAGACATGGTCCTAGAGCTTATTCTTATACTAGTTCACCTACAGAAGATCATTTAGGATTCACCATCAAGAAAGAGAATAAAGGTAAGTTTTCTCCCTGGGTTTTAAGTGGAGGAATTAATGTTGGCGATGAAGTAGAAATTAGGAGTCCTTTTGGTCATTTTTTTTATGAAGAACAAATGGGAGATGTTGTTTTAATTGGTGCAGGTAGTGGAATTGTGCCTTTAAGAAGTATTATTAGGTTCATTCTTGACTCAAATTTCAAAGTAGGTATTAAATTGTTTGTTAGCAATAAAACTGAAAAAGACGTTATTTACAAAAAAGAGCTAGATGAATGGAATACGTTAAACAACGTGAAAGTTTTTCATAGTTTAACTCGTGAAAAAGAAATGAAAAGAATCGATGAAGAACATTTGAAAAAAAACATTGGTGATTTTGATAAGTTTTGTTATTTTTTGTGTGGACCAAATGATTTTTGTAATGAAATGAAAGAAATAATTCTTAAAAAAGGAGTTGCTCCAAATAAAGTCAAGATGGAAAAGTATGGATAAACAATCATTTTGACAATTTCTTAATCGTTTCTTCCACGTCTAATAAACTCTTATATTCGGCAAGTTTTTTGTCTAAATTTAAAAAGTTAATTTCACTATTTTGCGTTCTATCAAAAGTTTTTCCATTAATAATGTAAGCATCAACAGTTCCATCATTTTTTTCGTCAACGTAATAAATTTCTTCTTTATTTCTTTCTCGGATGTTTATTGTTAAGATTGGAAAGTAATCTTGATTCACATATTTGCTTTTGCAAGTATCATAAACTGCAATGATTTCTTTCTGAATATCAAACATAGTTTTTCCTTTAACTTCCACTCTTTTAATCGTTATTAAATCTCCTCTGACAGATGTAAACGTTTTGACTTGAGTTTCTAATTCTCCACAACCTAATAAAGAACCGGCAATAATTAAAGAAGCAAAAAGATTGCGTAGTTTCACACACTCACCTCAATTTAATACTTTGGAAGTTGTTATTTATAATTGTTTTGACAGAACAGTTTAGAAGTCACTAATTGATTTTCTAAAGTTTGTGTTGTTTTTTTAACTCTTCAGCAATAATCGCATCAAAATTTAGCAAAGCTTTGTAATCTGCTAGTTTCTGGTCTGCGTTCAAAAACTCTTCAGGAGTATTTCTTCTATTGTGTGGTTCAAAATCTAACAAAAACATCTCTACTTTTCCATCATCATCAGAGTCAAAAAGAAAAAGTGCTTCCCTATTCATGTTAAAGTCGTGAATGCGCAATTCTCTTTTTCGGGGAGAATAATACGCTGTTAGAGATCTGTAATTGGGATAGTTCGTGTTTTTTCTATTTATTACTATCTCATCTGCACTTCTCGTAATTGTTATTTCTCCAAGAGTTTCTTCAAGTTCACCAATTGCCACGATTGATTTAGAAACTGACACTTTAAATAATTTCTCAAAAATAATTATAAAGAACAAATTTACTATTATTACAAGATATCATCTAATTTTGGTGCTGGTTTTCTAAGTTCTCTTTCTACTATTTCATCAACGTTTAGCAATTGTTTGTATTCTGCTAGTTTTTTGTCTGCTTTCAAAAATGATTGTTCATCATCAGCTCTTCGGTAAAAATCAAAATTGACTGCAATCACTTCTACTTTTCCATCATAGTCATCATCAAAATAACACACCCCTCCTTTATTTAGAGTGTAATCAGAAATTTTTAAAGAACCTTTACGTATGTCATAAATCGCACGCACAAAGTTTCCAAAAAGAGGATGTCTCTTTATCTCTATTGTATCTTTGTTTCTTTCAACCCAAACTTTTCCAAACAATTCCGGTAAGCCCATTTATTTATAGAATTTTAATTTGTTGCTTTTAATTGAGCAATCAAATAAGTTAAGTTCAATACTGATTTGTAGTCTTCAAAGTCTTTGTCTGCTTCTGAAAACATTTTTTCAAGCTCTTTTGTTTCCTCACTTTTGAAAAAGAAAAAAGATCTTCTCTTAGTGTCTTTTCTATGGTTGGGAGAGTTATTAACAAATAATGTTTCTACTGTACCATCATTATCATCATCATAGAATGCTCTTACTATTACATCTTTGTTATAAACGTAAACACGTAAGTTTCCATTAATAATATTATATTCTGCGTGAAGTTTGCTTTCTTTGCCCAACACTCTAGAAACTGTTAAGTAATTACTTTTATTTTCAACAGTCAAATCATTTTGTGCCATGAGTCATAGAAGTTCTCAAATGTTTAAATAGTTTCCGAATACTTTTTAAAAGAAGTAATTGGTTACTACCAATAAATAAAGTACTTATTTTTCAAAGACTTGTTCAATTGTTGGTGCAGGTTCTTGCATTTTCTCAGCAACAATTTGGTTCACATTCAGTCTTTGCTTATATTCTGCAAATTTCGGATCAACTTTTTGCTCAAAAAATTCTAAATTTTCTTCTCGGTTAAAGCTTTGATAATTTCTAGAAAATTTGTCAACTTTGCCATCATCATATTTATCTTGATAATATTCTCTCGAAGATAGACCGTTTTTAAACACATCCAAATCAAGTTGAGGTCCATCAATAAAATGTAAATCTTGCCCAGATCCTTCAGTTAGTACTGTATTTGCATAATAAAAAGCATTCATAGTTGTTCCATCAAAAAATCTACTAAAACGTTCATACTCTTGTCTTGATATTTCAACTCCTTTACTGGTTCTTTCTACTGTTTGTTCAACGTAAGGTCTTAAGTAGATTAGTGGTTTATTGTAAAAAATATAAGCACCCCAGCCTAAATATGCTGCAAGGCCTCCAATAATCAAAGCTGATCCCAAGGTTAGTTTTCTAGCTTTTGGTGCAGTAATTTGTGCTTCTTGATTTTGTGTTTCTTGAATGTTATTTTCTGAATTATTTTCCGAATTATTTTGTTCCATAGCACAAAAGAATCAAAGATTATTTAAAAAACTTACTAACTTAGAATTTTGTGCCATTTCCTAATATTTTCTTTAATGTCTCCTTTAAAAATTCCACTTGTCACGGCAATAACATCGGGTTTGTATTTTTTGATTTCTTTAATTGTTTTAAAATTTATTCCGCCATCGATTGTGATTTTTGCTTTTTTGTTGTGTTTTCTTATTTTTTTAATTTTTTCGAGTGTTTTTAGTAATAATTTTCTTCCGCTCGCACCAGGGTGGATTGTCATAATTAAGTGTTCGTTCGATTTTTTCAAGTCGTCTAAGTGTTTTTCTACTTTTGTTTCTGGATTCCATGCAATTCCCACACCTAATTTATTTTTTTTAAACATAGAAATAGCCTTATCTAAATTATTGACAGCTTCGCAATGAATGAAAACTTCTTTCACTCGGAATTTTTTTAGTTGTTTAATGTATTTTTCAGGGTTGTAAACCATTAAGTGAAATGAATAATTCATTTGTTGAGGTATTTTTCTTAATTGTTTTAGTGAAAGAATTTTGTTTTTTACAAATTTGTTGTCAATAATATCTACGTGCAGTGTTGTGAATTCTTTTTTTACTAATTTGACTTTCTTTTCAAAGTCTGAAATGCTGTTTGAAAATGGGGATGGGTAAAGTTTCATGATTTTCCTCTTTTTTAGTAAAGTTTAAATTGTTGAGTTTATAATTTTTACTCTATGAAGAAGGTTTTGTTCATTTGCAATCAAAACAAGCACAGGAGTAAAACCGCAGAAGAATTATTTAAAGATAAATTTAGCACCAAATCTGCAGGGCTTTTCAACAATCCAGTAACAGAAAAACAAATTTCTTGGGCAGATTTAGTTGTTGTTATGGAAGATTTTCAGAGGGAAGAAATTGCGAAAAGATTCCCAAAACAATATTTGCAGAAGCAAATAATTTCTCTTAATATTCCTGATTTTTATCAGTATAACCAACCAGAACTAATTAAGATTTTAAAAGAAAAAACCGAAGACTTATTGTAACCATTCATCAAACTGCTTCTTTGCTTCTTCTTTTGTTTTGAAAACTTTAGTTTCTGCAACAATCATTTTTCCAATTTTTTTATTTTGTTTATTCTTCTTACATGTCTTGGTTCGTTAGAAAATTCAGTTTTTAGCCAAGTTAATGTTATTTGTTCAGCTTTTTTTATTGGTAAACCCCCTGTTGGTTTTAGCATTCCTCCACCTGACAAACATAAAACATTTGCATCATTGTGTTCTCTGCTTAATTTTGCATTTTCTAAATTCCAAACAGCAACCGCGCGTATTCCTTTAATTTTGTTTGCAGCAATGCATATTCCTTCTGCGCTTCCGCAAACTAAAATTCCTTTAACATCTTTTGTTACTGCTCTTGCTACTTTTGCTGCATAATCAGGATAATCATCAGTTGGATCGTATTTTATATTGCCTTTATCTACAACTTGATACCTGTGATGTTTCAAGAAAACTTTTAGCGATTCTTTTAGTTTAAACCCTGCATGATCTGCACCTATCGCCACTTTTTTACTCATAAAAAATACTGCGTATTTTTTAGTTTATAAATTTTTGCTTCGCAAAAATTTTTGGGAAAAATTCTAATTAATTTGAAAATTTTTCAAGTTACTTAAATACGGTCTGAAAATCTTCTCAATTTTTTGGGAAATCTTCTAAGAAAGACATTTAAAGAATTTCGGAATTTATACCTTCATGAATTCACAACCTCAAAAAGAACAAATTAAAAGAAAAGGTTTAAATATTATAATATTCTTCTACAAATATTATGATTGGTGTTTTCAATGAATCTTTGGATTCTAGAAATCACCAATAAGCTGAATAGAACTAATACAGATATATTATTTGGAGATCACGCAGCAAAAGACAAGAACCTAAATCAAGAAGATGTTGAGAACGTCATCAAAACAATTCAGTTTGGCAAAGTTGAAGAGAGCAAATCAACAGAAGAAAATAAAAGAGTTTGTTTTAAAAAATATTTCAAAACAACAGAAGAAACATATTTTGCAATAGTCAAGTATGAAGCGGAATTTATTAAAGTTGTCACAGTAATTAAGAAAAAAGGAAAATACTAAAAATGAAAAAATACAAGTGCAAATGTGGCGGAATCATTGAACAAGGAAGATGTTTGGTTGAAGATTTTTTAGTTAGTTGCATGAAGTGCAACAAATGTGAAGAAAGATTATTTACACCAGATCAAACTAAAGAATTAATAAGATTGCGTGATGCAAACAAAGTGGTTGAAGGGGAAAGAAAAATAATAAAAGTAGGTTCCTCTATTGCAGCGTTACTTCCTAAAAAAATAAATAATTACGGAATAGAAGCAGGATTAATAGACACAGTGAGAATTCTAAGCAAAAACTCTCTAGAGATTCAGTTTAAGAAAGAAATTGTGAAATAAAAAATCACACTCTTCCTTCACTGCCTAATTCTTTTATTCTTTGTTCTACTACTTTTTGCATTTCTTTTTTTCCTTCGGAAAAAAAACTTCTGGGATTAAACTCGGTTTTGTTGACAGCTAGTTGATGTCTGATTCCCGAAGTGAATGCAAGCCTTAAGTCTGTGTCCGTGTTTACTTTTGCGATTCCGTTTTTTATTGCCTGTTTTAGTTGTGTTAAAGGAACTCCTCGGACGTCTTTTATTTTTGCGCCGTATTTGTTTGCTAGTTTTACTAACTGTTTTGGTACCTCACTTGCGCCATGAAGAACTAGAGGTATTTGGCAAAGTTTGTTTATTTCTTGAAGTCTTCTGATGTCTAGCTGAGGTCTTTTTGATGCCACGAATTTGTACGCTCCATGACTTGTTCCTATTGCAACTGCTAAGCAATCTATTCCAGTTCTTTCAATGAATTCTTTTGCTTTATTTGAATCAGTTAATAATATTTTTCTTGAAGTAACATCTTCTTCTGCTCCGCCTATTGTTCCTAGTTCTCCTTCTACGCTTATGTTTTTATCTTCACACAGATTTACTACTTTTTCTGTTTGTTTAACGTTTTCTTCAAATTCTTTTTTGCTTCCGTCAAACATTATGCTTGTGTATCCTAGTTGTATGCATTTTTTTATTATTTCTGAATTTCTTCCATGATCTAAGTGTATTGCGAAAGGCACTTTACTTTCTTCTGCTAAAGTTTTTATCATTAAGAATAATTCTTTGTGTCCTGCGTATTCTATCGCTCCTTCGCTTGTTGCAAGTATTGCAGGGCTATTCAATTTTTCGCATGCGTTAATTACGCTTTGTATTGTTTCTAAGTTGTAAATATTAAAATGTCCCACTGCATATTTGTTCTTGTATGCCTTGTCGAGAAGTTCTTTGCTGGTTGTTATCATTAAAGTTCCCTCATGAGTTCTTTCCAAGTTAATAATTTGTTTTTTGCACCCATAAATTGTATTACACTTTCTGCTTGTACTTGCCCCATTTGTAGTGCTGTTTTCAAGTCTTGTCCTTTTATTATTCCTGCAAGTACTGCTGAAGCAAATGCGTCTCCGGCACCAGTTGTTTCTAATATTTTTACATTATTTGGTTTTGACGTATGATAACTTATTCCATCGTAAGAAACAGCTCCTTTTTTTCCATCAGTTACTACTACAATTTTTGTGTGTTCTTGTAATTTTTTTAGCAACTGATTGGTTTCATTTTTTGTGTTCGTTAATAATTGTGCTTCTTCTTTGTTTAGAATTAATAAATCACAACCAGAAATTATTGGCATTAATTGTTTTAGTCCTTTTTTTGCTAAGTATGTGCTTGGATTGAATGCCCAATGAATTCGTTTTTTCTTTGCTTGCTCGACCACTTTTTTTATTGTGTTAAAACTTTCTCCCATCATTGAGGAAATATATAGCCATTTCGTGTTTAGTTTTGGAACATCTTTTGGCAATAATTGATCGTTGATTCCTTTGTGAGTCAGTATTGTTCTGTCACCTTCTAGTTTTGAGAGGATAACACTGTATCCTATGTTTCCTTCTTTTATTGGTCCTAGAATTCTTACTTTTTCTTTTTTTAGTTCGTGTTCTACTAAATGACTGTTGTGATCTTTTGCTAAAACTCCAATCCACCCAGTTTTCAATCCTAATCTCGAGAATGAAACTGCCGTGTTTGTTCCTCCACCACCAGTGCTGAAGAATAAATTGTTTATTAAGTATTTTGAGCCTATGCAAAACTGAATATCTTTGTGATTGAGGTGTTTTGTAAATCTTTTTTGTTCTGGTTCTACGAATACGTCAACTGTACAACTTCCGATAGTGATTATGTCTAACATCCTCTTTTAGCATTGTTTAGAATTAAAGATATTTAATGGTTTCCAAACTGGTTTACGGTTTACAGTTCGTAGTTTGCAGTTTAAGATTTAAAAAAATTTTCATAGTTATAGATTTTAAAAAAAGAAATAAAAAATAAATTTTAATTATACTTCATCAACAAGCCCTTCTAAGCCTTGTTCTGCTATTTTTAATTCTCTTGGAACTATTTTGTCTACATTCAGCATTCTTTTGTATTTGCTGAATTTTTTATCTGCTTTTTCAAATGCGGATGCATATTTCGCGTCATCTCTCGTGTATTCTTTAGAACCGCTATCATTATTCAAAATGGTGGTTATTTTTTCTACTTTTCCATCATTATTTTCATCCATATATTCTATTGACCCTTTACTTGGTGAATATTCTTGAATTTCTAGTGCACCACCTTGTGCAGGATAATAAGTTGCATGCAATCCTATGCCTTTGGTAATAACCGCTCGTTTTATATTTACACAACCATATTCTCTTTTAACTCTCATTAAACCGATTAATTCTAAAAAAGTTTTTTTTGCCATTTTGTACCCCCAAATTTTTAAAAATATAAAAAATCAATATCCGTTTTAATACTTTGTGAAAAAGAACTTCAAACACAGCTCACAAGCTAAAACCTTTTTTATACCATTCTACTGTCGCGTCTAATCCTTGAATGAATGGTACCCTCGAAGTATAGTCTAGTAGTCTTTCTGCTTTAGAAATGTCTGCAGTTGAATTAAGAACTTCTCCTTTTCTTGGTTCTACGTGGAGAGGTTTTAAGTTTTTTCCAGTTAATTGCGTTATTTCAAACACCAAATCATTCACGGATACACTTCCTCCTGTTGCTATGTTAAATATTTCTCCGGGAGCATTATCTGATTCGCATGCAAGTATGTTTGCTTTTACAACATTGTCAACAAAAGTGAAATCTCTGCTTTGTGTTCCGTCGCCATAAATAATTGGTTGTTGATTGTTTAAAACTTTTTTTAGTATTGCCGGTATTGCTGCAGAGTATTCGCTGTTGGGATCTTGTCTTGGTCCGAAAACATTAAAGTATCTTAGAATAACTATTGGTAAGCTGTATAAGTCATAAAAATTTTTGCAGTAATTCTCGCTTGTTAATTTTTGTGTTGCGTAAGGAGATAATGGTTGTGTTGGTAAACCTTCATGTTTATAGAGTGCATTTTGATTTCCATAAACACTGCTCGAGCTTGCAAATATTACTCGTTTAACTTTGTTTTCTTTTGCAGCAATGAGAACGTTTAGTGTTCCTGTCGTGTTGACTTCATGTGAAGGTAACGGATTGTCAACTGATTTTGCAACGCTAGGAATTGCTGCGTGGTGTAAAATGTAATCTACTCCTTTAGTTATTTCTCGTAATTTTGCCAAATCGAGTATTGAATTTTCATAGAACTTTAGTTTGTCTTCTATGCCTAACAAATTTTCTTTTTTTCCCGCGCTCAAGTTATCAATTATTAGTACTTCATTAGAACCCTCTTTTACTAACTGATGTGCTAAGTTTGATCCTATAAATCCTGCTCCGCCAGTTATTAATATTCTTGACATCGTGTTTTTAGTTTTTTGTGGGTTTAAAAATTTTATTTACTAATAATAAATACCTGTCTTAAATGCATTGGTTCTTTTAGTTAGCGACATAAATAACGCATAAAATTTTGCGTAAATTTATGTTCTCTCCAATAGTTTTCTAGGGCATTTTGCATTTGTTCTATATTCTCGAAATATTGTGATTTTGTGACGTTGTTTTTTGTAACTTTCCAGCA
>JACRKG010000027.1 GCA_016215315.1 Candidatus Woesearchaeota archaeon
TAAATTGGGAAAATTTATGCGCAGTTTCGTCCGCAGAACACTCTGCGGCGAAGCCGCTTCAAAAAAATTTCGAAAGAAAACGACCTAAAGGTCGGGGTATTCAACCCCCAGAAATTTTGCTTCGCAAAATTTCAATAAAAATTCAAAATACACAAATACCTACGACATAAAATTTTATGCAAGTTTTTTAGATCAAACAAACAAAATCGAGATAGTTAATTACTACATGATTCACACTGAAAAATTCCGAAAAAAGATTTTAGAAGAAAAAGAAAGACTGAGTGATAAAATAAAAGCCTACGGTTTTGAATCTATTTTTACACCGACCAAAACATTTTCGCGTCTTTATGAAGAAATACCCGAATTCAACATAGGGGATTATTCTTTGTTAAATTTAAGAAAAGATGATGAAAAAGTCAAAGAATTATTAAAAAAAGTAAGTAATGAAACAAAGCACTTGTCAACAGTCGGTGTAGAAATTGTTTACGAAGGAAGTCTAGATAATTTGGTGGTTGAAGAATTTAACAAAGCAGCATCAATTGTTTTTAACGAAGTACCAGAAACGTATTCAGGAAAAAATAAATCAGAAATAAGAACTATGCCTACAAATCCTTACGCATTCAAGTGGTTAATTCAAGAGTTAAACGCTTTTTTCCCAAAATTTGCCGGAACTGTACAAGTTAGTGTTGGGAACGTCAATGAAGAAAGAATGCCTTACGTTTTTTTGACACTATATTTTATGCATCCTTCTTGTGTTTTTGAAACAAAAAAAGCAACCAAAGAGGACATGATGGGATTTCCAGGAGCATACATAGGACAAACAATAGATAAAAGAGGAAAAATAAGAAATAGAGGACAAACAAATTATTCAATAATGCATAGTTATGATTCAAAAGAAGTTATTAATGCTTGTTTAATCGCAGCAAAAATTCATTCATTAAGTAAAGAAGAATTTTGGGAATACTCTCGAGAACTCAGAACTATTTTAGGAATCGACCACCCAATACTGAACTTAGTATACAAAGAATGGCCTATGAAAACTCACCCTTACGCAGCATATCAGATGCCTGAAGACTTCATAGAAAAAAGCATAGAAAAAATAAAAGAAAACTGGAAAATAAAAGAATTAGAACAAAAAATAAAAGAGTTAAACGAAGAAGACATACAAAAAATAAGAACACTAAATAACAAAATTGCAAGATTGGTAGAAAAATACACAACAGAAGAAATAGACCTAAAATATGCAGGAAGTTTGGATGAATTGTTAAGAAAAACAAATTAGTTTATGATTTGACATTTACAGTACTATAAACCGTAAACTACAAACTATGAACTAAACTGCGCCGACCGGGAATTGAACCCGGATCTCGACCTTGGCAAGGTCGCATTCTACCGTTAGACCATCAGCGCGAAATAATACTAGAATTTGATGATACTTTATTAATTTTTTGAAAATGTTTTTAAACAAAGGAAATAAAAATAGGTAAAAGAGGTTAAAAAACACATATGAAGATCCAAGTTCCTTATCGCAAACAGCAAAGAGAAATTTCCTGCTTTCCTGCATGCATAAGAATGGTTCTGAAGTACTATGGAGACAATATCGACGAAAAATGGCTACACTCAAAAGGATTGCCTGAAAAAGAAGAACGAGATTTAGATTATAAAAGAGACACAATTTACGCCAAAATATTACATAAAAGAAATTACAAAATTACATCATTCTGGAATGGAAGTATAGAAAATTTGAACTTATCAAAAAAAAGATATAAAACATACAAGAAAGAATATGAAATCACCGTTAAAAAAGGAATATTAATTCACAAAAGAAATGCGAGTATCAAAACAATAAAAAATTATTTAAACAAAAAAATACCCGTAATCGCAGAAGTATTGCACCAAGCATTGCATTACGGAAAATATCACGTTTGGGATCATAAAGTTATAATAACCGGGTATGACAAAAAATACTTCTACGTAAACGACCCAGATAAGTGGGAAGGAGAAAAAAATAAAAAAATTCTCATAACAAAATTTCTAAAAAGATGGGAATATATTACGCCAAAAAGCGGAAGAATGCTTTTCATCATAGAAAAAAAATAAATTTTTCCACAAAACTTTTATAAACTCGCACACAATTCTACGTTTTATTTGGGCTCGTGGTTTAGTGGTATAACGTCGCCCTTACAAGGCGAAGGTCACTGGTTCGATTCCGGTCGGGCCCACCAATTTTTAAAAAATGGATAAAGAAAAATCAACCGAACAGAAAAAAAAATTCTTATTTGTATCAGATGAAGGATTAATAGGCGATCTTGCTTGGGAAGTAACTAAAGAAGGACATGAAGTTCTTTATTACATTAAAGAAAAAGCTCAAAAAGATGTTTGTGAAGGTTTTGTCAATAAAACTGATGATTGGCAGGAAAAAAAAGATTGGGCCGATGTAATAATTTTTGATGATGTTGTTTTTGGTCAAACAGCAGAAACTTTAAGAAAACAAGGAAAACTAGTTTTTGGCGGATCTGTTTATGCGGATAAATTAGAAATGGATCGTGAGTTCGGACAAGAAGAAATGAAATCTTTAGGTATAACCATTTTGCCTAACTGGAATTTTTCTGATTTCGATGCTGCAATTGATTTTATAAACAAAAATCCAGGAAGATATGTTGTTAAGCCGAGCGGTCACGCACAAGGTGAGAAAGAATTATCCTTTGTAGGACAGGAAGAAGACGGAAAAGACATTATTCAAGTTCTAGAACACTACAAAAAACATTGGTCTAAAAAAATTAAAGAATTTCAACTACAAAAATTCGTGAGCGGAGTTGAAATCGCTGTTGGAGCATTCTTCAATGGAAAAGAATTCGTTAAGCCAGTTTTCATAAATTTCGAGCACAAAAAAATGTTCCCAGGAAATATCGGACCGTCTACAGGAGAAATGGGAACATTAGGTTTCTGGAGTGATTCAAGCATTATTTTCGAAGCAACTGCAGCAAAATTCAAAGAAAAACTAGCACAATCAGGATATGTGGGATATTTTGATGTTAATTGCATCGTAAACAGTAAAGGAATTTATCCTCTTGAATTTACTTCACGTTTTGGTTATCCAACTATTAGTTTACAAATTGAAGGAATAAATTCAAAATGGGGAGATATATTGTATAATCTTGCAAAAGGCGAACCTTTTAACATAAATACAAAAAAAGGATTTCAACTTTGTGTTGTAATCGCAGTTCCACCATTTCCATTTACGGATCCTGCAGCATTCAAGAAATATTCAGAAGAAGCAGTAGTATTATTCAAAAAACCAGTAAATGAAGGAGTTCATTTAGGTGATGTAAAATTTGTTGAAAACGATTGGCGTCTTGCAGGATACTCAGGCTATGCATTAGTAATTACAGACTCAGCAACAACAGTAGAAGATGCAAGAAAACAAGTATACAACAAAATAGCAAACATAATGATCCCAAACATGTTCTACAGAACAGACATAGGCTCAGGATGGCCCACAGACAGTGATAAATTATTAACTTGGGGATACCTACATTAAACGAGCATCAAAGGATTCAAGGCATCATAGATATTTGTAGGTGTCATGAGAGCAGAAGAATTCTTTAATAACTGCGCCAGCGGGGAATTGAACCCCGATCTCGAGATTGGGAATCTTGCGTTCTACCGTTAGACCACTAGCGCACAATATTCTAATTAAAACATCGTTCTTTAAAATTTTATGGAAAACAAACTAGTATCCGAGGATTAAGTTTTTAAAACATTTCCCCTTTGTCATTTTTATGGCAAAAATCAACGTGCTAAATTACGGTTGCAGTGCTAACCTTGCAGAAAGCGAAGGAATGAAAGGACTTCTCAAGAAAGCAGGCCATGAAGTTAATAATGATGCTGAAGTTGTAGTGATGAATTTATGTACAGTTAAAGGAGATAATGCTGCGTTAAGAGAAGTCAAAGAAGCTCACGAAAAAAATCCTAATTCTAAATTTGTACTTACTGGTTGCGTTACTAATAATTTAAGAGAACAATTAAAAAAAGATTTTCCTAATGATAGTATAATGACCACCCATCAAGTTTCTCAAATAAGCGACGTTGTTAACAAAACAATTCAAGGAGAAACTGTAGAACTAAAATTAGGAAAACATGAAAAAAAAATCAATTTACCAAAAATAAGAACAAATCCAACAATAGGAATAGTTGCAATAAGCAATGGTTGTTTAAGCACGTGCACGTATTGTAGTGTTAAACAAATAAAAGGCCATTTGGGATCTTACTCATTGCAATCAATTAAAAAAGAAGTAGAAGAATGCATAAAAGAAGGATGCAAAGAAATCTGGCTAACATCACAAGATAATGGCTGCTGGGGTTTTGACATAGGACTAAATCCAGGACACTTACTAAAAGCAATTACGGATATTAAAGGAGATTTTTGGGTTCGTTTTGGAATGGCATCACCACAACATATTGCAAAATATTTACCAGAAATAATTGAAGCATACAAAAGTCCAAAAATGTTCAAATTCTTGCACATTCCAGTTCAATCAGGAAGTAACAAAGTATTGAAAGATATGAAAAGGGAATACACTGCAGAATTATATAAAAAATTAGTTGTAGAATTCAAAAAAGAAATACCTAACATCAGAATCGCCACAGACATAATTACGGGATTTCCCACTGAAACTGATGAAGATTTTGAGCAAACAATAAAATTAATGGAAGAAACACAAACAGAAGTTGTAAATATTTCTCGATTTGTTTCAAGACCAAACACTCCTGCAGCGAAACTAAAACAGTTACTGGGAAATATTGCAAAAGAAAGAACAAAAAAAATGGCAGAATTATGCAAGAAAATATCAGAAGAACAATTAAAAAAATTAGAAGGTTGGAAAGGAAAAGTTTTAGTTGATGAAAAAGGAAAAGACAACACAATGATTGCCAGAAATGAAAGTTATGTTCCAATAGTAATAGAAGGAACGGTTGGAGAATTCTGTGAAGCAGAAGTAGTCAAAACAACAGAATATCATTGTATCGGAAGAAAAAAATCAAGAATTATAAGAATTTAAAAAAAAAGATAAAAAAAAATTATTTATTTAACTTCTTCACACTTGAAGCCGTATTGATCTTGTAGCCATGCTGCAGTTCTTGCATCATATGCATAAGCTTTCTTTTGGAATTCACCATCTTTTCCGGGGAATGGCGATGCACATTGATACATTAATTCTTTAGCTGCTGTAGGCCATTGAATGTTTCCTTGACCGAAACTTCCTTCCATCGGATATGCAAAAGCATTTCCCGTTGAAGCTGGTCCAGAACTTAATAGTAACCCGCCTAATCCAACTAAAGCTACCAAAGCAAAAACAAACAATGCGTGATTATCTTTCAAGGACATATTGTTCACCTCATTTATTTCTAATCCTATATTATACTCAGAGATACTCACATTTATAAAGTTTTCGCCCAAAACCTTTAAAAAAAGCATTACTACACATACCCTAATGGAAGACAAAATCCTTGATTTGATAGTTAATCAAGAAGAAATAAGCTGGAAAGAGATGATTTTTGACTTAGTCAGAAGTGAAGGAATGAATCCTTGGGATATTAATCTTACCTCATTATCTGATAAATACCTTGAAAGACTCAAAACTTACAAAAATCTAGACTTAAAAATAAGCGGAAAAGTATTATTGGCAGCATCAATGTTATTACACCTAAAATCAAAACAATTACTCGGAAGCGATTTAGATGACTTTGATAGATTATTGGCAAGCCAACAAGAAGGGGCTGATTTTTATGATGAGTTAGAGCAAGAATTAAGACAAGGAGAAAAAATAGGACTTAATCAAGAATTTGAACTAACACCAAGATATCCACAACCAAGAAAAAGAAAAGTATCAGTTTACGACTTAATTCAAGCATTGGAAAAAGCATTAGAAGTAAAAAAAAGAAGATTCGGAAGATATGAGTTGCCCGAAATGGAGCTTCCAGGAAAAAAGTTCGACATAACCAAAGCAACATTTGGACTATTATCAAAATTAAGCGATATATTTAAAAAAGTAAAGGAAGTCACATTTTCTCAACTAATACCATCAAATAAGAAAGAAGACAAAGTTTATACATTCATACCATTATTGCACTTATCTAGTGAAGATAAAATAAATTTATCACAAGAAAAAAATTTTGAAGAAATAAAAATCACCCCGGGGGGAAAAAATGGAATCGAACAAAACTGAAGAAGAAAGAACGCAACAAGCATACATGGAACTACAAATGCTTGATGGACAAATAAGACAATTACAACAACAAATACAAATACTAAGACAACAAGGAGAAGAAGTAGGAGCAGTAAAAAACAATCTAACAGAAACAAGCAAAGCAAAAAAAGGAAACACAATACTTGTACCTTTAGCAAATGGAATATTCGCAAAAGCAAAAATAGAAGATGTAGAAAACCTACTAGTCAATGTTGGAGCTGGCACAGTTGTCACCAAAAATCTTGAAGACACAAAAAGCATGCTAGACGATCAATTGAGAGAAGGAAGAAGAGTAGAAGCCAAACTTATAAGAGAACAAGAACAATTAGTACACCAATTCAATTTTAAACAAGCAGAAGTGCAAAAAATGATTGCAAAACAAAAAAATGTTTAATCTCTTTAAAGAAAAAATAAAAAGCGCACTAAGCACTTTTTCTAAAAAAGTTGAAGAAGAAGGTAAAATAGAAGAAAAAGAAGTAATTAAAGAGCCAATAGAAGAAAAAAAAGGATTCTTCACGAAACTAAAAGAAAAATTCACGAAAAAAGAAGAAATAGAAGAACCACTAAAAGAACAAGTAGAAGAACTTCTCAAAAAAAAAGGAATAACTGAAGAAACTAAAACAAAAGCTAAAGAAGAATTAGCAGAAGAACCACTTGAAGAAAAAGAAACAATAAAAGAAACCGAACAAGAAGAAACACAACCTTTTTTCGAAGAAAAAAGGGAAGAAGAAAAATCACAAGAAGAATTATCAGTATTCGACAAAAAAAGAAAATTCACCGAAATGAGTGAAGAAGAATTTGAAGAAACAAAAGAAGAATTGCTCGAAGAAGAACCATCAGAAGAAACAAAAGAAGAACAAAAAATAACGGAAGAAATAACGCAAGAAATACCCATTCTAGAAGAAAAAGAAGAAGTTATTGAGGAAAAGAAAATAGAGGACGTAGTTAAAAGAATAAGAGAAAAAAGAGAAAAACCAAGCACAAAAGAACTATTAGATGAATTTGAAGAAACTCCTGAAGAACTAGAAAAAGAAGAAATAAAACCTGTTCATGAAGAAATCTTCGAAAAAGCCACTGAGCCTGAAATCAAAAAAACAGAACCCCCTTTTTTCGAAGAAAAAAGGGAAAAGGGTTTTTTTTCTAGAATAAAAGAAAAAATAACAACAACAAAAATAAATGAAGGAAAATTTGACGAGTTATTCTGGGATCTAGAACTAGTAATGCTTGAAAACAATGTTGCTGTTGAAGTAATTGAGAAAATAAAACAAGACTTACGAAGAGAAGTAGTAGAACAACCAATACCTAGAGGAAAAGTAGAAGAATTTGTAATGGAGTCTCTAAAAAATTCAGTAAGAGGAATATTGAAAGAAAGCAATACAGACTTATTAAAAATCATAAAACAAAAAAAACCTTTTATCATTTGCTTTGTAGGAATTAATGGCAGCGGAAAAACAACCACGATCGCAAAGTTTGCAAAATTATTACAAGAAAACAAATTAAGCGTAGTACTTGCAGCAGCAGACACATTCAGAGCAGCAGCAATAGAACAATTACAAACACACGCAGACAGATTAGGAGCAAAAATAGTCAAACATGATTACGGCGCAGATGAAGCAGCAGTAGCATACGACGCAATAGAGCATGCAAAAGCAAAAAACAAAGATGTAGTACTAATAGACACAGCGGGAAGACTTCACAGCAATCATAATTTAGTTGAGGAAATGAAAAAAATAATAAAAGTAGCAAAACCAGACCTAAAAATATTTGTAGGAGAAAGCATAACAGGCAATGACTGCGTAGAACAAGCACAAAAGTTCAACGAAGCAATAGAACTCGACGGAATAATACTATCAAAAACAGACATTGACGAAAAAGGAGGAGCAGCATTAAGCGTAAGTTATGTTACAGGAAAACCAATATTCTACTTAGGCACAGGACAAAACTACAAAGACTTAGAAAAATTCAGCAAAGAAAAAATCATGACGAGACTAGGGTTATGAACTGGTTCATAAATGCAGAATTCGCTTGCATTCCATAATAACAAATCGTGAAGTAATCAACCGAAAGTTATTTTAACTCTTCTTTATTTTCTTTGGTGTATGCACGTATCTGAAATGGCAGAAAATCTTAAATCTTCTGAAATAATAAAGATAGCAAATCAGATAAAAGAAAAAATAAAAGAAGGAAAAAAGATCCACAATTTAACAATTGGAGATTTTGATCCAAAAATATTCTCTTTGCCTGAAGAATTTAAAGAAGAAATAATTAACGCATACCAAAAGAAAGAAACTAACTATCCTCCACCAGAAGGGGTACGAGAATTAAGAGAAGAAATTTCTAAATTCCTTAAAAAGAAAGAAAATCTAGAATATTCTCCTGAAGATATAATAATTTCTGGCGGGGGAAGGCCTTTAATTTACGCAACATATCTGACGACAATAGATAAAAACGACAAAGTAATCTATTCTGTTCCTTCTTGGAACAATAATCATTATTGCCATTTAAGTGGTGCAAGTTCTACAATTATCAAGACGAAGCCAGAAAATAATTTCATGCCAACTGCAGAAGAAATACACGCAAACATAAAAGGAGCAGTGTTGATTGCTTTATGTTCACCACTAAATCCTACAGGAACAATTTTCGAAAATGAACAGCTAAAGAAAATATGTGACGTGATACTTGAAGAAAATAAGAAAAGAAGTACAAACGAAAAACCAATATGTTTGTTATACGACCAAATTTATTGGCAATTAGTATATGAAAAAAATAAAAACCCCAATCCTGTAAGTTTAAGACCAGAAATGAAAGAATATACCATATTTATTGATGGAATGACTAAAGCATTTGCAGCAACAGGCGTGAGAGTTGGTTGGGCTTTTGGACCTAAAAAAGTAATGAATAAAATGAAATCAATATTATCTCATGTGGGTGCATGGGCGCCAAAAGCAGAACAAATCGCAGCAGCAAATTATTTTAAAAGAGAAAAAAATGTTGATCAATTTTTGAACTCATTCAAAGAAGAAATTTATTACAGATTAGAACGCTTTTACGAAGGATTTAACGATCTCAAAAAGAAAGGGTACAATGTTGATGTAATTCAACCACAAGCATCGATTTATTTAACAGTGAAAATAGACTTAGAAGGACAAGGAAAATTAAAAACAAATAAAGATGTTAATGATTACCTTCTAGAAGAAGCAAATATAGCACTAATACCATTTTATTGCTTCGGAGCGGAAGATTCCCCTTGGTACCGATTATCCATAGGAACTGTTAAAAAAGAAGAAATAAAAACAATATTAGGCAATTTAGAAAACGCACTTAAAAAACTAAAATGACTAAAATAATCCTCGACCAAGAAAGCTTTAAAGCATTAGCAGCAAGCACTAGAGTTGATATTCTAAAATTATTACATCAAAAACCTCACACGCAAGCTGAATTAGCGAACGAATTAGGAATGAAACCTGCGAGTGTAAATGATCATCTCAAAGCATTATTAAAATCTGCTTTAGTACTTCAAAAAGATGAAGGAAGAAAATGGAAGTATTATGTTTTAACAGAAAAATCATTAGGAATATTAGAACCCGAAAGAAAACAAATCTGGATAACACTCGCAGTACTAATATTTAGTTTTATAGGAAGTGTTTTGAGCTATTTAAAAGATTTATTTGGAGTGCACGAATTTTCTTCAGCACAAATAGCCGGAGAAGAATTGACTAAAGACGCCTACAATGCCAACATTATTCTACCTCAGCAAGCAGAATATGCTTCAAAAGCTTCCTCAGAAGCAATTAATTATGCAAGCGAAGCAGGACAATCAGCAATACAAAAATCTGAAGTTTTAAGACAAGAACCAAACTACTTATTATGGTTTTTTGCTGGCTTAATGCTAATCTCATTGGTTGTACTTTTATTCTTGTGGTACAAAAAACTAACTAAAAAGTAGATATATTTTTATAACTAATTAAATAGAATCTTCTTAATGTACCAAAAAAGAAGTGAAATAGTATTTTGGGCTTTGCCAGTTGAAAAAGCATTAAAAGAATTGAGTAGTTCAGAAACGGGATTAAGTAATGAAGAAGTTAAAAAAAGATTATCCGAGTACGGCCATAATGAAGTTAAGAACAAAGAACAAAGATCTTGGTTAAATATTCTAATCTATCAATTCAAAAATCCTTTGATTCTTATTCTGATATTTGCTTCATTGGTTTCTTTTTTTCTAGGAGAAAAAGTAGATTCTTTAGTAATATTTTCAATCGTTTTAATTAATTCTCTTTTAGGTTTTTATCAAGAATACCGCGCCGAGAAAGCAATGAGAGAATTAAGAAAATACCTATCAATAAATACATCAGTTATAAGAGAAGGAACATTGATTGAAGTAAATGCAAAAGACATTGCTCCAGGAGATATTGTTAGTTTGGGAATAGGAAGCATTGTTCCCGCAGACATCAGATTAATCATTGCGGATGATTTAACAACAAATGAATCTGTATTGACGGGAGAATCTGTTCCAGTCATTAAAAAAACGGACATTGTTAGTGAAAAACATTCTCTTCCTCAAGATCTAAAAAATATTGCTTTCATGGGAACTAATGTGGAAAGTGGTTATGGTAAAGGAATTGTCATAGCAACAGGAGAAAACACTTTTTTCGGAAAAACAGCAGCATACTTAAACCAGAAAGAGCCAGAAGCAAATTTTCAAAAAAGCATGCTCAATTTTGGTCAATTTCTTCTCAAAATTGTTATTTTAATGACGCTTATCATTTTCGGAATTAATGCGTTACTTCATAAAGGAATTCTTAATTCATTATTATTTGCACTTGCTCTGGCTGTCGGTATAACTCCTGAAGTTCTCCCCATTATCATGACATTATCACTCTCAAATGGATCTCTAAAAATGGCTAAAGAAAAAGTCATCACTAAAAAACTTTCTTCAGTGGAAGACTTTGGAAACATTGATACTCTTTGTTGTGACAAAACAGGAACACTTACTGAAGGAATTCTAACTCTTAAAAATTTTGTCAACATAGAAGGATTAAAAGACAAGAAAGTACTTTTGTATGGATTACTGTGCAATTCTAGCAGAGGATCAAAAGGAAAACTTAGAGAAGTTAATAGCGTAGATAGAGCACTTGTGGAAAGCAAAGATGCCAAAAATCTTGAAAAAAAGACAGAAATTTATTCTATACTAGACGAAAATGAGTTTGATTTTACTAGAAGAATTACTAGCGTTCTTGTTATAGAAAACAAAAAAAACATTCTTATTGCAAAAGGTGCTCCCGAATCCATCATTAAAGCAAGCAATTATGTTTTTTTGAAAAATAAAAAAACGAAAATAACCAACTCAGTTAAGTTGACCATACAAAATAAAATAAAAGAATACGAAGAGGAAGGTTACAAAGTAATTGGAGTTGCCGAAAAGCCAATTGACAAAAAAGAAACAGATAAAAATGATGAAAAAAATTTAGTGCTTGTCGGATTACTTTTATTTTCTGACCCTCCTAAAAAAACAGTAAAAAGATCACTAAAAATACTTCAAAAATTAGGAATCGCCGTCAAAGTAATAAGTGGAGACAGCCCAATAATAACAAGAAGAATATGCAACGAAGTAGATCTAAAAATTGCAGAAAATAAGGTTTTAACAGGAGAACAAATTGACAAATTAAACGAAAAAGAACTAACTGAAGTTTGTAAAAAGTATAATGTGTTCGCAAGAATATCTCCCGAACAAAAATATAAAATTGTGGTTAGCTTAAACAAAGAAGGGCACATAGTTGGTTTTTTAGGAGATGGGGTGAATGATGCTCCCGCACTTAAAGCGGCAGATGTTGGGATATCAGTACATACCGGCGCAGGGGTAGCAAAAGAAGCAGCAGACATAATTTTACTAAAAAAAAGCCTAAGAGTATTAGCTAAAGGTATAATAGTCGGAAGAAAAACATTCGGAAACATAACCAAATACATATTAAACACGATAAGTGCTAATTACGGAAATATGTTTACGGTAGTTGTTTCATCATTATTCTTAAAATATATCCCTTTGCTACCCGTTCAAATATTATTAATAAATTTAGTCAGCGACGGACCTATGCTAACAATATCAACAGACAATGTTGACAATGAATTTGTTAAAAAACCAAAAAGATGGAATTTAGACTTGATTTTTAAGTTCATGCTCTATTTTGGACTAATAAGTTCTTTTTTTGATTTGGCATTAATAATCCCTTTAATCTGGGTGTTCAAAGCAAACAATGACGTATTAAGAACTTCTTGGTTCGTGTTGTCTGTTTTAACAGAATTAATAATTACTTTTTCAATAAGAACAAAATTAACATTTTTCAGAAGCAAACCTAGTAATTCATTATTACTCAGCTCTATACTTGCTTCGGTTTTAACAGTAGTACTTCCATTTACTAATTTCGGAAAGATTTTATTCAAATTAATACCAATACCTCAAAGCGTAATAATTTACATAGGAATCCTATTATTGTCTTATTTTTTTGTAGTGGAAGCTGTTAAAAGATTCTTCTTTAAGAAATTTGAAGTGTGATTTGTTAGGTAAAAACCTAACTAAAAAAAGACGTTTAAATAAAAGGATACTTTTCTTGTTTATTGGTGATCAAAATGGATAAAAAAATATTTTCAGTAATGCTTTTGTTATTAGTTTTAGTAAAAATAAGTTTTGCAATGTCTCCGGTTGCATTTTCTCCCCCATTTTATGAAAACAGAGATAAAGGAACAAATCAGTACTATTCAGTTCTATTTGATGGGGAAGGAGAAGCAGCTGTTGCAGCAAAGTTAACTTTTCAAAATCTAGGAACAGAAGCGTTCAAAGAATTAAAAATAGAAATTCCTGGAGAAGTTAGACTAATCAATACGGTTCAAGAAATTCAAAAAGTTGAAAAGGTTTGTAATTATACAAGAAAAGTTTGTGATGAAACAAACACTAACTTTGACAAGATTTGTCCAGAAAATTCGGACTGCATTCTTCTTCCTTCAAATAATTGCAAAGAAGTATGTGATTCATGGACAGACCAATACACAAGTAATTATTTGACTCTTGAAAAAAGCGAAGTTTTACGTCAAGGAGCAAAAGAAATAACAATCAAATTAACAGACTTAATTAAACCGCAAGAAACCGGAACAATAATTCTGTATTACAAAGTAAAAGGGTATACAAGTAATGTTTTGGGCGTTTATGATTTTGATTTTCAAACAATAAAAACAAATCATGACACGAATCAAGTTAGAGTTAGCATAAATGTTGATAATGACTTAATTTTGAAAGAAGGCAATTCTAAAGTAAATTATCAACCCGATTTTGGCGGCTTTGAAACTTCTCTGGCAGCAGAAAGCTCAGAAAAAATGAGCGTGTACTCTCGTAATATAGAAATACAAGACGGATTTGTTAAAACAGCAAAAGAATTAGACCCTTTAGAAAATCTTCACGTGAAAGGAACATATTCTGGAAGTTGGTTGTTGCTTAATTTTTGGAAAGTAACAATAACTAGCATTTTAGTGTTATTATCTTTAGTATTTGTGGCAAAACAAGTTAAGAAATTAAGAAGTAAAAAAATAAAACAAAATGTTTTTTCAGAAGTGCCTCTTACAAGCCTTCTGTCCGGCATTTCAATAACATTATTGTGGTATTTAGGAATGAAATCAATAGAATGGCTTAGTTTCTTGTTTTATCATAACTCGGGAATCTGGATTGCGCTTTTAGTAATAACAGGATTTGCAATGCTAGTAACTATTGCAATAACTCCCGCAATTTATTTCGGACAAAAGTATGGATTGCTTACGGGAGCAATAAATTTAATAATAACATTATTTTTAACAGCAGTATTAAGCTTAATACTGGGATTACTCTTAGGAGGAAATCCAGTAATGATAGATTAGGAGGATAAAAAAAATGAAAATACATTATTTATTAGGATTGTTTGTTGTACTATTATTATTGTCTGCTTGCGCTCCAGCATCAGTTGTTGTGAGTGATGGAAGAGTTTTAGACAACATTATTAGCGTTAGCGGTAATGCTGAAATGAAAATTAAACCAGATCAAGCAGAAATTAGCATGAGCATAGTAACAAAAGCAGAAAGTGCAAAAATAGCTCAAGACAGAAATGCAGAAGCAACGCAGAAAGTTTACCAAGCACTAAAAAAATACGTAAATAAAGAAGAAATTTCCACTGAAAACTACAATTTATACAGAGAATCTAAATGGGATGAAAAAACACAAGAATACTTAGAGGGGGATTATGTGTTAACTCATTCACTCAAAATAGTTGTGAAAAAACTAGATAATGTTGGAAGTATTCTAGATGAAGTTGTTGCTGGTGGAGCAAACAGATTAGATGGCTTGCAATACACTTTAAGCGACCAAAAAGAACTAGAAACAAAACAAAGCGCACTATCCCTAGCAGCAAAAAATGCTAAAGAAAAAGCAGAAATACTAGCAAAAAGCTTAGATGTAAGCGTTGGAAAAGTAAAGAACATTCAAGAAACAAACTATATTGTTACTCCGTATTACGAAAATAGAGTTTATGCTATGGACGCTATGGGTGCAGCACCTAAAGCAATGCCAGAACCATCACCTAAAGACGTAACAGTAACAACAAACGTTCAAGTGGAGTTTAAGATTGAATGAATTACAAACAATTCATAAGAAAAAGATTATTACAATCTGGCTTAATTTTTAAGCCAGTTTCTTACTATTAAAATTTCCTCTCTTTAATTCTTTTAATCTTGCATCTATTTGTCTTTTCATGAAATGCTTAGTTCTAACTTCTCTGATTTGTCTTCCTAAATCTAAATCGCCAAAGACTTGCATCATCCAAGCACTAAAATCCCCTTTAGATTGATGATATTTGAAAGCAGACTCACTAAGCATGGGAAGCATTTGTGATAATCCTTTAATAGAATTTACATTTCCAACACCCTTCAAGTTCAGTTCTTGATCTTCTGGAACTTCTCTCAAAATTCTTTGATTTCTGTGTTGCATAAAAAATATCTATTGAACGAAGTTTATAAAATTAAGTACGTACTTAGCATAAATAAAGCAAAAGATATAAAAACACAACAAAAAATAAATACTGAAAAAGGTGATTGTTGTGAGTCTTGAAGATAAAGTAAAAGTAGATCCTTTGAATTATAAATTATTCAAAAGATTGTATGAATCTAAAATGTCCGCTCAAAGAGACATCCATAACGTTCCGCCCCAAGCAAAGAAATACTTCAGAGTTCTAGTCAGCAAGTACGAAAAAATAATGCATGAATTATTCAAAAAACCAGGACTTTATGATGATTATTTTGATAAATACAGTCGAGAAACAAAAAGAATAGGATAAATGAAAACAAACTCACTAACGTTCATTTTGGAGGCGCCAAAATGAAGATAACTATCTCAGGTGATGTTGGTAGTGGAAAAAGTTCTGTTGCAAAACTGATTGCTGAAAAGTACAAACTAAAACATTATTCTGCAGGAGATTTTGCAAGAAAATTAGCAAAAAAGAAAAGAATTACCATTCTAGAATTATCAAAAAAAGCAGAACAAGACAAAGAAATTGATAAAGAAATAGACGCAAGCTCTAAAGAACTAGCAAACAAAGATAATTTTATTCTTGATGGAAGAATGGGTTTCTTTTTCATACCCAACAGCACAAAAATATTCTTAAAAACAAAACCTGAAATTGCAGCAAAAAGAATATTTAAACAAAAAAGAAAAGAAGAAAAAGAAGATGTTAGCTTAAAAGAAACAATAAAAGCAGTAAAAAGAAGGTCGAGCTCTGAAAGAAAAAGATACGAGAAGTACTATAATCTTGATTACACTAACAAAAAACATTATGATTTAGTTATAGACACGGGAAATAAAACTATCAAAGAAACACTTGAAGAAATAGTGAAATATTTCAAAGAACACAAACCTTAAAAAAACAATTTAGTTCCGCATTAAAAAAGAACAAGAAAACAAACTCGTCAATGTCGGTTTAAATGAACCAAAATGAAAATCACGATTTCAGGAAATTTAGGTAGCGGAAAAAGCACTATTGCTAAAGAACTAGCAAAAATAGGATTTAATCGTTATTCTACAGGAGATTTTATGAGAAAATTAGCAAAAGACCGAGGAATGACATTACTAGAATTATCGAAAATTGCAGAAAATGACAAAAGCGTTGACAAAGAAATCGATGACATGACTAGAAATTTAAGAAAAGAAGACAATTTTGTAATGGATTCTAGATTAGCATTCTATTTTATCCCTGAAAGTCTAAAAGTATTCTTAAAAGTAACTCACGAAGAAGCAGCAAAAAGAATATTCAATGACATAAGACCCGAAGAAAAAGAAAACACTAGCTTAGAACAAACACAAAAAAACATTACTAGACGAACAGAATCAGAAAAGAAAAGATACAAAGAATACTACGGAATGGATTACACAGATGAGAAACATTATGACTTAGTTGTTGATACAAATAATAAGCCTGTGGAAGAAGTATTGAATGAAGTACTTAAGAAAATCAAAGATAGTTAATCAATAATTTCTGCGTTAGGGTCAAAATATAAATTAACAAAAAATCCTTGAGGATATTCTACATAAATAAAACTTTGAGCTGCATGCAACAAAGTAGGACTTATTCTTTTCTCCCCTTCTTCATCATAGAAACCTCCTTTATATTCAACAACGTGATTTTTAGGTTTCACAACGAATAGAGGACCTTGATGTAGCCCAACAGCAACACATTTAGGAATGGATTCTAATTGTGTGACAATAAAATCTATTCCCTTTAATCCTTCTAACTCTTCACGAAGAGTTAACTTTTTCTCTACCGCAAGTTGTGCCTCTAATGGAACACCACCAATATATTTCTTAAAAAATTCAACTTCTGCTTTATCTAAGCCTTGGTACTCAAAATTTCCTTGCATAACCACAGGAAATCAGTTAGAATTTATAAACTTTTAATTTGACTAACTAAAAATTTCTCAGTTTCAGTCGCCACGCTGAGTGTGCGTTCAGAGTTTCTTAATTGTTCTGGCGACATTAACAGTTAATAAAAAAATAGAAGAGTTATTTACGTGCACTTGCATAATTTTTCTATTATCAATTTTCAACGCGCTAGCGTTGACACACTGCTCCGACCGCGACAATCACGCGGGTGACAATCGGGTATCGTTAATATTTGTGGAAATCAAATAGGTGTTAAGTTTCACTACAAAGTAAAAACATAATTGGGAAAATCGGCTATCCCCTGGCTAAAGCCAGGGGCATTTATCGCCGATTTTCAAAATCAAAAAAGTTTTTTTTGTTTTGTGGCTGACCAGTGGTTTGATTCTTCTATATATTTCTTAA
>JACRKG010000028.1 GCA_016215315.1 Candidatus Woesearchaeota archaeon
CCGCTGTGCAAAAAAAATACAAAAACTACTCCTAGAAAAAGCTAACGCTTTTTAGCGACAGCACTAAAGTGCAGGGCATTCCACCCACCGTTAAAAACGGAAGCTAAAAGCTGGGGAGTCTGCCCCAAACTTACTACAAACCATAAACTATAAACTAGAAGGCGGTCGGAACAGTGTGTCGACCTGCGGTCGAAAATTAATAACAGAAGGATTTTGTAAGTGCACGCTTAAAACTTAACTACTTTTTTTATCAACTGTTAATGTCGTCAAAATAATTAAGAAACTCTGCAGGCACACTTAGCGTGGCGACTTCTATGATAATTCTGAAACTGAGAAAATTTAACTAATTCGCAATAGTTATTAAAAAACTATTTTATTGTTTCAATTCAGCAACTGCACTAGAATATTGTTCTTGCGTTATGAAATTTTCATCATGTAAGAAGTTCAGAACTTGTTTGTAATCGAATTTGTTAGTATCTAGTCTTCTCCAGAATGAATAATCTACTATTTCTTCATAGAATTTTTCCACGTAAGTTGCAATACATTCATGCTCATTAGTTGCTCCGTAAGGTCTTAGAAATCCATTTCTTGGTTCGGCAGTACCTCCTTCCCACAATGTTCCATCGGCAGTTTTAATTATTTTTTCATCCCATTTAAAAAAGTCGTAAAATTTATTTCTTGACTCTCGAGGTTCATTAAAATATTTTATGTGTGCTAGTTCGTGAGCTAAATTATCTATAGAATATCCTTCCATTAATTCTATTGTTCCTGATGGATCTGCTAAGCCCACATAATCCAAATAGGGATAAACTAGTTCGCTGTAATAAACGCTTTCTGGAATTATGATTATTTTTTTTAAATGAGTCAATAATGCAGGATTAGTTTGGCGTATCTTAATCAAGTCAGAATATAAATGAGTGGTTACTTTTTCATCTAAGGTTCCTTCATAGTCTATTTTAAAGTCGTCTTGAATTAGTTTTTCAAACAATGAACCGCTAAAATCATCAGTTAAATTGTAATAAATTCTCGCCAAATTAGTGGGATATTTTGGGTGATAAATTTTCAAATAAGCAACTGGCGATACTAGTGCAGCAAGTGCCGTTCCAACAATGGCTCCTCTTAAAACTTGTTTAGCTATAGATCTTTTCTTCACCAATTTTAAACAACAAATACTGAGAATTTAGCTATATAAATATATTGACAAAAATTTGCTTTGCAAATTTTTTATTATTTCAACCCCAACTTTTTTAATTTTCTATGCAACGTCTCAAATCTTAGTCCCATTCTTTTTGCTGCTTTTGACATATTGTTATTGCTTTCTTCTAATGCTTTTTTCAGAAATCTTCTTTCAAATTTTCTTTCAGCTTCTTTTAAAGTCAGTTCATCATCAGGTAATTCTTTCACTATGTTTTTTGATAATACTGGAAGGTTTTGATACATTTGTTCTAATTTTTCAGGATTTAGTGAACTTTTGTATGTTTCAAAAGTTTTTTCTAAGATGTCTTTTATTTTTATTTCTTTTATGTATTCTTTTCTAAATAATTCTCGCCTGTATTCATTGGGATCTATTTTTAGTTCTTTTACTGCACGATGTAATGCCTCTCTTGTCAACCCTAAAATTTTTGCTACTTCACTAATGTTTCCGAAATGAAGCATTAACATTTTACTTATGTAATATTTTTTAAAGTTTTTTTTTGCTTTTTTGAAAGGAACGTTCGTATCAACCAAGTAATCAATTAGAGGACTTTTTTTTATTTTATCACTTATGTCTGATTTTATTTCATCAACACTAACTCCTAAGAATTTATGCATTGCTTCAGCCAATAAAGGCTTAACACGTTCATCAAGAGCTTTATCTAAAGGTTTTTCAGCCATTTAATTAGAATATAGATAACAAGTATAAAAAAGTTATGATAAAAAAGTCACAGTGAAGTTTATAGTTTACAGTACGTCCTGCAAACCGTAAACTACAAACTATTCGACACCCAGTATTATTTCGACATCACGTGATATCAAAATATTTCATTTATTAACAATATTTTTATACTCTCTTTTGACTTCTAGTGTTTAAATGGGTGGTATTGTTGTAATTGGTGGAGGAACTGGTTCTTTTACAGTTCTTAAAGGATTAAAGCGTTACACTAATGATTTAACTGCAATTGTTTCCATGTTTGATTCTGGTGGTAGTACTGGAAAGCTTAGAGATGAATTAGGTTATTTGCCTACTGGTGATGTTAGAAGATGTATTCTTGCATTAGCTCCTGAGGATTCTAATACTGATTTGTTAAGATCATTAATGAGTTATCGTTTTGAAGCAGGCAAAGGATTAAACGGGCATAGTATGGGTAATTTGTTATTAACTGCGCTTAAAGAAATAACTGGTGATGAAGTTTTAGCAATAGAAAGATTATCAAAATTATTAGGTCTTAAAGGAAAAGTTCTTCCAGTTACAATAGATAATTCTCAATTAAATGCAGTCTTAGAAAACGGAGAAATAATCAGGGGAGAAACCAATATTGATATTCCCAAACATGACGGTAAATTAAGAATAAACAAAGTATTCATTCATCCTCCAGCAAATGCATTGATAGATGCCATTGATGCAATAAGGAATGCAGAAAAAATAGTTATTGGGCCTGGCGATTTATTTACTTCAATAATACCAAATTTTTTAGTTAAAGGAATTCCTGAAGCAATAAAAGAATCCAAGGCAAAAAAAATATTTGTGTGTAACGTAATGACTAAACACGGAGAAACAAACAATTTCAAGGCTTCAGATTTCTTAAAAGCGTTAGAAACCTATTTAGGAGAGAACTCAATAGAAATAATGTTGTGTAATACCGAATTAGGAAATCAAGATTTGTTAAAAAAGTATTCTGAAGAAAATGCTTTCCCTGTTGAGATTGATTTTGAAAATTTGAGCAAAGTAAAGCTGGTAACAGAAGATTTATTAAATAATTCTGAAATAATCAGGCACGACAGTATGAAATTAGCAAAAGTAATTTTAGATTTATAAAAATGACGTCAATAATCTTGTTAGAACCTGAAAATTCTGGTAATGTTGGTGCAGTTGCCAGAGTTATGAAGAATTTTGGTTTTAAAGAATTAATTCTAGTTAATCCTAAATGCAAAATTGATGAAGAATGCAGGAGACGAGCAAAAAATGCGCAAGAAATTTTGGCTGGTGCCAAAATCTTGAAAAAAATACCCATAGTTAACACTTTAATCGGGACAACCAGTGAATTAGGAACTGATTATAACATTCCTAGAAGTCCTATAACTTCTGAACAATTAACAAAATTAGATTTAAAGGGAACTGTGGGTTTATTGTTTGGCAGAGAGAGTTATGGTTTGAGTAATGAAGAAATTAATAAGTGTGATTTTGTTGTGACAATTCCTACAAGTAAAGAATATCCTGCATTAAATTTGAGTCATTCTGTTGCAATAATTCTTTATGAATTAAATAAAAATAAAGAAAATATTGTTTCTCACATAGAGAGCATGACTGTTTCCGAAAGGAAACAGATGAATAAAATGTTCAAGCAAATTTTAAGTAAATTAAAATTTGCAACTAAAGAAAAAAAGCAAACGCAAATAGTTGTCTGGAAGAAGATTTTGGGAAAAATTTTCTTGTCAAAAAGAGAAGCTTATGCTGTTATGGGTTTGTTTAAAAAAATAATTGGGAAGATTAAATAAAAAACAATTTATTTTCTGACAAAATCTATTATTTCTTTAAATTGTTTTTCAGTTATCAGATCACTCGCCCACAAATATCTTAGTGGTGTTTCGTAATCAAATTCTTCTTTATTTATTCCTTTCCAGAATTCGCAATCGTCCTTGTAATAAAAAAGTTCTACATATTGTGCTACATTTTCGTCTATATTTCTTGTTGCATTTGGTGAGATGTATCCTTTTTTGGGTCCTCGAGTGCCGTCTTCCCAAGTAGTTCTCCAACCTTTGCCTTTAGTGATTGGAGGATTGAAAAATGATTGAAAAAATAGATCTGATGAAGCGAGAGAATAATTATACTCTATGTGAGCTAGTTCATGAGCTAACTTGCTTAAAGAATAATCGCATCGTAAAATTACTGAGTCAAATACTGGATCGCCTTTAGGATGTGCTAAACCTATGTATTCTAGTCCCACACTTTCTTCAGGAGTTAATACTTTGATTTTTTTAATGTGTTTTAATAAAGCAGGATTTATACTTTTCATCTCTGATAAGTTTTGATATAATGCTTTGATCACTTCTTCTTTTTGGTCGCCTTCATAAATTATTGAGAAATCTCTTTCTAGCTGTTGTTCTAGATTGAGGAATGGGTGAGAGACATAATTGTATGCTTGCTCGACAACCGGAGTTCTTCTAGAATTTGTTAGTTTTACTTGTGCAACATCCGCGGTTAGGATTACTCCTAAAATAAGTGAACTAAGTACTGCCTCTTTTTTGATACTATACACCTCTCTTTTTGATTAAATACGGGTAGAATTGGTTTAAAAATGTTATGACAAAAAGGAGAAATTCTCCTTGTTTTTTGATTGATTTGATTTTTTGTGAGTTTCAGTCACCACGCTAAGTGTGCCCGCAGAGTTTCTTAATTATTTTGACGACATTAACAGCTGATAAAAAAAGTAGTTAAGTTTTAAGCGTGCACAAAAAGAACTCTTTGATAATTATCATCTGTCTATGCCGCCAGGGTAATGTAAAACTCGGCAAGCACTCAATTTGTGGCGGCTGGAACTGGGAAAAGTTTAGTTTGCATAAAAACAAATTATTAAGGGTGAAACCTCATCAAATTCTTTTATTTACTTAGCACATCACAAACTATCGAGAGTGAAACTCAATCATGTTTGTTTAAGTAGTAATAAACACTTAACATTATAAATCTACCAGTCTTCTTATTATTTATGACATTAAATGTTTTAATTGCTGAGGATGAACTTAATTTGTTAGAATTATTTAGTAAGTGTATGAAGAGTTTAGGATGTAATGTTTCTGGGTTTAATACTTGTCAAGAAGCAATGCTTGAAATTCTTAAGAATCCTAATTATGATTTGGTCATTACTGATTTGAAACAAGTACCTTATTCTGGTGTTGATCTTGCAAAGCTTGCAGTTGCTAAATGTAAAAATCCTTATGTTGTTGTTTGTACTGGCGAAAGTGAAGAAGAAAAACTCGCTCTTGCTCGTGCATTTAGTGATAAAGTTATTCTCAAGCCAGATTTTATGAGTAATTATTCTAAGATTTTTTCTTTAGCCCAAGAACGCGTTAATCAAGTGGAAACCAATTAAGAATAAGAAGAAAGCGCTTGTTCCTGCAAAAATTTTTATTGCTATGCCTTCAGGTAAATAATTATGTAATATTGCGTGAAGCATTCTTCCACCGTCTAAAGGTCCTAGAGGTAATAAATTAAACAATCCTATTCCTAAATTTAGAAGATACAAAATCAAGAACAGTCCTATGAACCATTTTATTATTAAGTAAAGTACATTGTTTATTTTTGGGTTGAAGTGTTGCGCGGGTACTATTCCTAGGAATGGTTTTTCTGGATTTTCTGAATGTTGACCTAATACTAAGTTGTAAGTTTTTTCGTTAGTGTTTATTTTTATTTCTTGGTTAGGTTTTAGCGCGTCTAGTGTTTGAACAAAACTTTCTACAGTAGTAATTTCTTTATCATTTATTGATTTTATTATTTCTTTTTCTTGCAATAAATAAGTGCTTGCTGAAGTGTTTACTAAAACTTTGTCTATTATTACTCCGTCTTGTTCTGTTATTGTGGAGTGTAATGGTTGGAATACTAATAGAGTTATTATTGCAAATATAATTGCGAATATTATGTTTGAGAATGGTCCTGCGGCGAAGATTCCTAGTTGGTGTGAGAGTTTTGCTTTTGGTACTTTTGTTTCGTCTGGTTCTACAAATGCTGCAGGCACTATTGGCAGTAATATTCCTAGTACTGCGAAGCCTGAGCTTTTTACTGGTATTTTGTATACTCTTGCTGCAACTCCGTGAGCGAATTCGTGAACTAGTGCTATTATGAATATGCTGATTATCCAATAACTGAATGGAACGTAAAATATTCCTTTGGCTTCAAATGGTAGTACTGGGGTTATTGCTTGTACTTTTTGGGTAGATGTAAAAACTAAATATGTTACTTGTATTAGTTCATAGGAAATCATGATCATTCCTAGGATTCCAACTACAATTCCTAGTTTGAATGTGTTGTCTAGTATTCGTGGATATTTTTTTGCTGTTCTATCCATCCAGTCCAGTCCTAATCGTGTTCTGTACATTACAAAATAGAATAGTGGAAAAAGAAATTTGTTTATTTGTAATTTTTTTCTTTCAAAATAAAGAAGCACTGATAATAAAACTATAAATAGGGTTAATAGAACGTATTCAAAATTCATTATTCACCTCAATTTAGGTTCTACTTCTTACGCTTAGGCTTAAAATGATGACTGCCGCACCTAACGCATGTTGCTGTTTTATCAAATATTTTTTTTCTTGGTGACTTAATTACTGACTTGCATTTTCTGCAAACAAATTTGTTCTTAAATATTCTCTCGTCCGCTTCTTCAAATTTTGACATGTTATTTTGATTTGTTTATTGATTATTTAATATTTTTATTAGCTTTTTAATTGTTTCATTACTCTATCATTAAGTATTACCCAATAAAGAACTTGTGCTCCTTCTGCTAATTGTCCTTTTAATTCTTCTGGAATTGCTAAGTCAAATGTTTCATAAGATTCCATATCCATAACGTTTGCTTTGTCTCCTGTTACTGATAGGATTTGTGCTGTTTTCTTTTCTATGATTGGTACTTCAACGTTATCTCCTGTTCCTGTTACTAGTTCTCTTCTTTTTTCATCGATTAAGCCTGATGCTACTATTCTTGCTTTTGCACTACCATGTTTTCCAGGTTTTGAATGTGCTACGTCAAGAACTTTGCAAGCTGCGCCATCAATTATGATGTAACTGCCTGACTTCATGCTTCCTGCGTTTGTTAGTTTTATTGCCAAATACTCACCTTTTGATTAAAAATGCATGCGGTTTTAAAAGCTTTTCTATCAAAAATGCTCGCATTTTCGGTGATACCTCGAAAAATTAATTATTCTGAAAGATGATAGCCGAGACACCCCAATATTAAATGTTATTTCTCTTCATTGCAAAAAATGATGAAAAAAGAAAAGTTCAAGAATTTTTTCTGTTAGGAAAAAATTCTTTTCAACCAAGAAGTACTAGTGTTTGAATTGTTAAAATTAGAATTGTTGCTGTTTTCTTCTCTTCTTTGTGATATTCTTTTATTTCTTATTAAGTTGTTTAATTTTTTTTCTTGTTCTTCCCAGTTTGGAAATTTTTTTTCGTCGTCTCGGAATTCTTTTGAGTGGTGTAAGTTTCTGCAAATGTTGCTTGAGAATTTGTGATGTTTGTGGAGCATTTCGTGATACATCACGTATTCTAGTAATGTTAAGTCTTCTAGCAAATGTTTTGTTATTGTTATTGTGTCACTTCCATAATGGTATGTTCCTAATGTTGTTAATGAGTTTGATAATGCAAAATTTACTTGTTCTAGTGTGTTGTTGAAGAATTGTTGGTTTAGTTTGTCAAATGCTTCGCTTAATACTGGGTGGGTTTTTGTTTTTGGCACGGCTAAGTGTGCGTTTCTTAAGAAATTATTGTATAAATCTATATTCATTGTTTTTGTTTTTTTTAATTTTAAACTTTTTATTAATAATTCTTGTATTAGTCCTATTTTGATTTCTTCACTTATTTCTCTCCATTCTTTGCTTAATTTTAAGTGTATTTTTTGCCAGTTTCTTGTTATGCTTGCATTGAATCCTTTAAAGTGTCCAGAATATGAAAGTTCATATTGGTATGGAATTGGTCTGTTTGCTAATCTTTCGTAGGATATTTTGATTAATTCTTTGGTCATTCTTATGGGTAATTGTTAAAGTCTACTTCGAATCTTAGTATTGCTGCGAATTTTCCTAAGTCTCTTAGTTGTACTCCTTCTCTTGTGTCTGTTGAGATTAGTTTTACTTCTGTACCAAATTGTTTTGCCATTGCTTCAAATGTTTCAATTTTTTCATCATCAACTACTTCTGAAACCATGACTACTTCTGCTGCGCCCAATTCTATGCATTTCATTACGTCGTGTTCTCCATAAGCGGCTAATTTCTGGTTTTTTGCCAGCATTTCTAAGAATCTGGTGACTAATTTTTTTTCTTCTGCAATTTCTTCGCTTGCAAGTATGTCTTGTGATCGGTCTACTAGTTCTTCTAGACCAAAGCTTCCCGTGTAAGATAAGTCTTTTATTCCTATTATTATTTTTTTTACGTCACCAGTTATGAAGTTGCTGTCGACGAATTCATATTTTACTGGTCCGGGTCCTCCTACGAGGATTCCTTTTAGTTCTTTGTTTAAGAATTGTTCTTTCATGAAATCTGCTACTTTTTTCAGGTGCGCTTTTACTGCTAGTGCTCTGTTTGATGCGAAACGGACTGCACTTTGTCCTCCTGCCTTCATTTTCCCTGGAACGTGTGAGTGAGTGTGGGTTAAGGGAACTATGCTTTTTCCTTTTAGTAATGCCAAGTCTGCATCTCTTGCATCTAAAACTACTAAGCCATAGACTTCTTTTGCTTCTATCATTTCAAAAAGAATTTCTAGTTGAAAGTCTTTTTCGCATCGATAAATTCTTGTTTTTAGTGGTATTGGCGGTTCTAAACTCCAAACTTTTACATCTATTTGTCCTTCTCTTTCTGCTACGTTTCCTGAAAATACCGCTAAACCATTTGTGGGGGTTTGTTTGTAAAGTCTTAAGTGTTGAATCATTTTTTCTAAAGCATCAATAACGTTATTTCTTGTGCTTGAGGATTTTATGTTTTTTGCAGTGCTTTGTTCTTGACCTAAATGATTTATTATTTTGTTTATGTCATAACCAGCAGGAATTAGTACTGTGACTAGTTCTGTGTGCCTAGCTTTATGATTTCCTAATTCTTTGAGAATTTTCTTAAGTTTGAACTTTTGGTATGCACTTACTGACATGAGGCGTAAAAGTAAACGAGGATATTTAAGACTTTTCTTTAAGTTTTAGTTTTTCAGAATTTCATAAACACAGTTCTTGAAATTCTTGCGAAAGGTTTAAAAATAAACCTTGATTTTCTCTGTTAAGTATTTCTGTAAAATGGCTGAAAAACTTGGTTTGGGAAGCGTAAAACGATTTGGAGTTAGATATGGTAGAACTACAAAGCATAGGCTTGCCAAGATTGAAAGAGCTCAAAAAGCACCGCAAAAATGTCCTTATTGCTTAAAATTAGGAGTTAAAAGAGTTTCTGTAGGCATTTTTACTTGTCCAACTTGTAAAGCAAAATTTACTGGCAAAGCATTTACTGTTAGCACAGTTATTTTAACAAAAGAAGAGGGGGCTCTTGAAGAAACAGCTCCTCAAGAAAAAGAAGAAGTTTTGGAAGGAGAAGAAAATTTTGAGGATCAAAAATGGTAAAATACACTTGTTTATTCTGCAGTAAAAAAATTGGTACAGAAATGATGGGTAGAAAAATAAGATGCCCTTATTGTGGTGGTAAAATACTTTACAAGTCTAGAAGTGTTACTACAAAAATTAAAGCTAGGTAAAAAATGGTTGATCAAGAAAAAATTCAGCAATTACAAATCATAGAGCATAATTTGTCTAATCTTTCTGCTCAAAAACAACAATTTCAGAATCAAGTTTTTGAAGTTGATAATGCATTAAAGGAGTTGAATTCTTCAAAGCAAACTTTCAAAATTGTTGGTAACATAATGGTTGAGTCCAGTAAAAATGATTTAGAAGCTGAGTTAAAAGAGAGAAAAGAATTATCTGAGCTTCGTGTTCAAACTTTTGAGAAGCAAGAAAAGAAGTTGCAAGATCAAGCTAAAAAGTTGCAGGAAGAAGTTCTTGCTGAAATGAAGAAAAAATGAATCCAGACGTTAGTGAAATAATTGAAGTTTTGCAAAGTTTACAGGAAGAAATTCCTAGAAATTTACAACAAAAAGTAACTAATACAATAAAATTGTTGCAAACGTCAGTAGAGTTTTCTTTAACAAAAAATCGTGTTCTTAATGAATTAGAAGAATTGAGTGAAGAAAATAGTTTGGAATCTTACACTAGAACTCAACTTCTTAACGTTGTTAGTTTATTGGAAGAATTGTAAAATTTTTTAATAATCCCTCACTTTGTTCGGTTCTATGCTATTTTTGTGACTTTCTTTTCATTTACTAATATTTCGGCTAGTTCTTTAGGTAATTCTGTTGTATCTCCTTCATCGAATGGACCGTATTCTTCTAACTCTCTGCCTATAAATGTGTCAACTCTTGTTAAAAATTCTACTTTAACATTATCTTTGGCAGTATTTTCATTTATTGCTTCTGTTTTTTGTTCTTCTGGTATTACTGGGTATTCTTGGTTTTCTTCAAATAAGTTAAAAAATTCATCTCTGTATTCGTTTAATTGCTTGCTTAGTTTTTCAAACATTTGTTTTTCTTTTGGTAATAATTGGGCTGTATCAATAAGAGAAGAGTTGGTTTTTGACTTGTTTAATGCTAGGCTTATTATTTTTTGTTCTCTTTGGTCGTATAAATCTTTTAGTACTTTTTTTATGTTTACTAATTGCAGGTTAATGTTTTCTTTTTCTTTGTGAGAAAAAATGTCATTCTTTTTACTAACTACGGCCAAGCTTGCTCTTTTTTCACTAATATAACTGCTAACATGAGTGAAGAAGGTTTCATCTAGTTTTTGTAAATCTTCGCGACCTTTTTCTCTGCGCAATACTTCGTAAACGTTTTCAAACGTTAAAACAACACTTTCCCCCATAAAATAATGATATAATGCTGATTTATTTAAAATTTTGTATTGTGAACAATTGTTAAGTATCTTAATCTTTGAAAACTTTCCCCTTGCCGACCGCTACTAGTTTGTAGTTTGTGGTTAGTAGTTTGTAGTGAAACTTAACACCTATTTGATTTCCACAAATATTAAGGATACCCGATTGTCACCCGCGTGATTGTCGCGGTCGGAACATTAACACCGCAAAAGCGGAAATTAATAACAGAACTGTTCTGTGAGTGCACACTCAGAACTGCTCTTTCTTTATCATTTGTCTATGCCGCCAGAGTAGTATTAAACTCTGCAAGCACAAGATTCATGGCGGCTGGAACTTAGAAATTTTTAGTTTTAAAAAGAAATTGTTAGAACAGAAATTAAAATGGGAACAAGAAAAAATATTAAACAACCAAAGAAAAAGAAAAAAAAAGAAAAAAAAGTTTTTAGCTTTTTTATGCAGCTCTTACTGTTACATCAGTTAAGCTTGTACCAGTTACTTCTGCGCTCTTTGCAGCTCCAGCTTTTGCTACTTCGCCAGTTTGTAGAGCTCTTGCTCCTCTTCTGGTGTCTGCAGCATCTTTTCCTGCAACTAGTAATGCTACGTTTCCGTTTGCATGTTCGTATAGTTTTAGTAGTGCTTTTCCTGCTGGGACGCTTTCTTGGCAAGGTTCTGGACTTCCCATTAAGTTGTCAGCCCATTCGTTTGCACATGGTCCTCCTACTACTACTGCGTTCCATGCTTTGATGTCGCTTACTTCGCTTGCTAGTTTGCTTACTCCTGCTGGTAGTTTGTTTAGTTTGTCTGCAGATGCGCCTGCCATTTTTTCTGCTGTTACTTCTCCAGCTGTTACAAACACTTGTGCTCCTCTTTGTGCTAGAGGGAACTCAATTGTCAATTCTTCTGGAGTGCTTGAAGTAAATGGGTCGAAGAATTCAAATAAATCTCCGTATGGCCCCATTTGTTGCTTGAGTTCTGGTTCGCTTGTTAATGCAATTAGTCCGCCTCTTAAACCGTACAACTGTGCACTAGGTGCTGTTGTTGTGTATTGTGTTAAGTTTAGTCCAATCGTATTTCCTGCTCTTCTTACTACTGGTACTGAAACGTTGTACATGCTTACTCTGTCAGGGTCTGGTTGTCCTTCATCAAATGCTTTGTTTACAATACTGTATGTTAAACAACCGGTATCTCCGAATCCTGTGTTTTGGATTGTTCCACCTAAGAAGCTTGCTCCTTCATTTGTTGCACCTGTTAGACCTTCTGGACCTCCTGTTCCCGTTGCGTTTCTTGCTGGGCTTATAGAGCTACTTAATACTGCGCCTGGTCCTGCTATTGTATCAAAAGCAGGTGATAGGTTTGTTGAGGAGTTTATGAATAATACTGCTCCTCCTTCTACTAAAATCCATGCGTTACCTAACAATCCTGGTACTGAACCGCTAGCACCACTATTACCTCTCCCTGTTCCTCTGCCAATTGTTCCGTTTCCATCTAAGTCCATTGCTACCGTTGCTGCGCTTGATGTTGCTCCTGAAAAGTTTACTGCTCCAAAGTAATTGTTTCCTCCAACGATTAAGTTGAAAGTTGCGTTACCTGCTGCTCCTGCGGTAGGCCCAACGCTATTAGCTACTTGGCTAGGTTCTGGGGATTGTATTCCGCCTAATCTCCACGTTACTTGTTTTGTTCCTGTTGCTAGGTCGTTGAAGGTCATTTGTTGTACTCCAGAACTGTTTACTGCTGACTGGAATTTTAATACGTGCGTGAATGCAGTATTATCTTGTAATGCTCCATAACTTCCAGATGCTGTTGTTGATGGTACTACACAACCATAGTTTCCTGGATTTTGTCCAGAATTCCCAGCACCACCTGCTAAAGGATCAAATCCTAAAAGACCTGCAGATACTTGTGGTTGTTGTAAATCACTTAAGATAAAATAGTCTTCTGATTGTATTGGGTATATTAAGTCGTTTGGTGCTTCTACAGTCCATAGCATTCTGTGTTGTGTTCCTGCTTGTTCTCCTAATGTTAGTCTGTTTCCAGCTCTGTTGGAGAATACTGGCACTACATAGTTTAGTCCTTCTTGGTTTGTGAATTCTAATTTATATTCGTCTCTTCCTACTGCGTGTAATTTTATGTTTGTTACTCCTGTGTCAGTTAATCCTTGGTATTGTAGGTCCCAGTTTGGTGCTAATAATCCTGCAGGTTCATCTAAGTATTCTCTTACTCCGTGGCCTGGTGGGACGTATAAGTTTCCTACTAGCGCGTCGGATAATAATCTGTATGTTACGTCATTTAATGTTACTGTTGTTCCACCTTCAGATCCTGATCCTCTTATTCTTACGGTTGAATCTTCTATTACTTCGTTGTTGATTGTTGCTCCTGCGGTAAGAAATGTTTGGTCATCTAATCTGTTATCTTTTAATTGTAGTTTTGTTGCTCCTAAGTAGAATCTTACTACTGAGCTTTGTGTGTCTTTTCCTGTTACTATTATGTCTCTTATTGCCATTAGTGTTCCATCACTTGTTGGTTCTAATTCTGCTCTGTGTAATTTTGGCAGCAATTGTCCGTTTACTTTTAATAGTACTTCGTTGTTTGTTTCAGAGATTACTACTATTTCTACTTCGTATTCTTTTCCATTTAATGTGTATGTTTTTTTGTCTCCTTCTCCTAATTCATCGTATACTGGTCCACCTAACAATTCAAGTCTTACGTCATCAACTCTTGATGATGCTCCTGAAAAGTTAATTTGTGTGTTTACTACTGCATATGTTGTTCCTAAAACGTTTAATTCTCTATCTTGTAAATCTGGTAGTGTTCCTGCATTTCCATTTGTTGCATCTGATACGAATCCTTCTTCAAATTCTAATACCCAATCAAATAGTGGGTCTTGGTCTCTTATGAACAAGAATGTTCCTACGTTGTCAAATTCATCTTCTGTAAAAATTACTTTTTCAGAAGGATAAATTTGGGAGTTGTTAAATTGTATGTATTGGTTGTATTTTGTTACTCCTCTTTGTGTTGAGATGCTTCCACCCTTTAGTAAGGCTAAATCAAATTCAGAAATTGATTCCCTTACTGATCCTATGGATTCGTTTAATTCTAGTAAGTCTGTTGGACTTCCTAGTTCAACACTGTCTCCTTTTAGTACAACTCTTGATGCTCCTGCTCCTGGAACAGCTTCTTTACTTACTGCTGCTGCTTGTAATCCTGCAATTATGTCCCCCATTCCTACTACGTCGCTTGCTGCTGCATTATCTCCAACTACAACTGCTAGGTTGCTTGCTGGTACTCCGCTCTTAACAAATGGTGCTGGATAATCACCTAAGCCTGCTGCAGAAGCTCCAAACAATGTTGCTCCGACCATTGATAGGCCCATTCCTAAAGCAACTACTTTTTTTAATCTATTTACTGTTTTCATGAAAAACACACCTCCGTGTTTAAATATTGGCTACCTTCATCTTGTAAAGGTTCTTTCTTCACCGATTTTTTATTCTGTAAAATCATCTTAGTGATAGTAGTAGTCGTATTTTAGTTTATAAAGTTTTCGTAATCTGAAAAAAGAAAATACCTGAAAAGGGGGTAAAACGCTTTAATCTTAGAAAAAGATAACTTTCAGTACGAAACCATTGGTTAGTAGTGCTAAAACTGCTTTTAAATGTTGTGAATAAGTATTCTTGAGTTCAAAACAAGAACTCAAGAATACTTCGGAAAAAACGGTGTGCAAAATAATGTTAGGTTCACCTGTGAAAAATTTGATAGAATGCACTCAAGTTGGATTCTCGCTAACGCTCAAATCCAACGAAATACAACAAATAACAAAAGAATCTTTTAGTTACTGCAGATTTTTTCTGTACAAAAAACTGCGGGGAACAGGATCCAGGAACAAATCTTCGCCAAGATTTGATAGAATGCATTTAAGTTGGATTTCCGCTAACGCTCCAATCCAACGAACTAAAGAAAAACTGCTTTCAGTTACTGCAGATTTTTTCTGTGAAAAAATCTGCGGGGAACAGGATTCGAACCTGCGAAAGCAATAAGCTAATTGGTCCTAAGCCAATCCCGTTTGGCCACTCCGGCATCCCCGCATTTGGTTTTTTACTGGTTGTTTGTGGTTTTATTTAAATGTTCTGTTAGATTTTTTAGATTTAATTCAAGTAATTTTCTTGCAGTAATATTTAAGTAGTCTTGTTTTAGAAAGGTTTCAAGTAAATGTTTTGCAAGATCGTCTTGTTTGTTTTTGTGAAACAAAAATGCTAATTGGTTTACTAATTGTGCTTTCTGATCTTTATCAGATACAAATTCTAAGCTTTGTTTGTAGTGTTCTATTGCGTTAGTTAGGTTGTTTTTTGCAAAGTATGCTTGACCTATCTTGGCATGAATATTTTTGTAGGAGGGATCTATTTCGGTTATTTTTTCAAATAATTTTATTGCTTCACTAAACTTTTTTTGGGACAAAAAAAGTTTACCGGCGTAATATAATGCTCTTTTGTCATTTGGGAGGTCTTCTAGTTGTTTTAGAACTAGTCTTTCATAGTAATTTTCTTTGTTTTCTTTAAGTTTTAGCGTTCCAAAGTGATGTATGTAAACATCTAGTTCTTTTATTCTTCCTTTGTTTTCTTCTATGCTATCTTCAATTAATTCATGAATTCTGTATTTGTATTGGTATTCTTTTTTGTTTCTAAATAATCTGGCTAACTTAAATTGAATAAAAAACGGATGGTTGAAGGGTAATGTTTTATTATTTATAGCTCCTGCCGTTTTTTGGCTTAAATAATTAATAACATTCAATCTAAATGCATCTGCTTCTTTAGTTTGTATTGCTTTCATAATTTTTTCAAAATCTTCTTTTGTTATTAGTTCGTCTGCGTCTAGGAATAATATCCATTCTTTTGTTGCTTTGCTTATTGCATAATTTTTTGCTTCGCTAAAATTATCGTTCCAATCAAAGAAAAAGACTTTATTAGTGATTTTTTTTGCGATTTCAATTGTGTTGTCTGTTGATCCCGTATCTACTATTATTATTTCTTCAAAAAAATCTTTGATTTGCGTCAAGTATTTATTTAAATTTTCTGATTCATTTTTGACAATCATGCATAAGGATAACATAATTCAAGTTTAGAATAGATTTTTATAAATTATGTGCACCACACTAGTTTATAGTTCACAAACTGCAAACCTATTTTATTGGTCTTACTACAATGTCTGTTAAGCTTATTCCTGATACTCTTGCTGCTTTGACTTCTCCTGCTTCTTTTATTTTTTCTGTTTGTAGCGCTCTTGCTCCTCTTCTAGTATCTAATGCATCTCTTCCCGCAATTAATAGTGCTACATTTCCGTTTGAATGTTCATAGAATTTTATTAATGCTTCTCCTTGAGGAACGCTTTCATGGCAGGGTTCTGGATTATTCATTAGTTCTGCAGCCCATTTGTTGGCGCATGGCCCACCTACTATTATAGTATTATATTGTTTTATGTTTTTTATTTCACTGGCTAATTTTGAAAGTCCTACTGGTAATTTGTTTAGTTCTTCTGAGAAAATAATTTGCGGTTCTAGTTCTTCATTTAGACCTACGTTAATGCCTTGACCTCCTATTGTTATTCTTGGTCCTCTTTGTGATAATGGGAATTCGTAAGTAAATTCTTCTGTTTCATTGTTAAGCGGGTCATTAAATTCCCATAACCCTCCATAAGTATCTAATTGTCTTTTTATTGTTGGATTTGAAGTTAGGTTGAAATAAGTCATGTTTTCAAAGCCCCAGTTATGTTGGGCTGTTTGCTCGTATTCTTCCATACTAATTCCTATTTTGTTTCTACCGCCAACTTCTCTTCCTATTACTCCTATTGAGAAATTTAAGTTATCTGTTCTGCTCGGGGATGGTTGATGTTGATCAAATTTATTATTTATTATTGTTAGTGTTAAACAAGAACTGTTTCCAAATGTTGTTGCTCCACTAGTGCTCTCTCCTGATGCACCAGCTCTTGCACCTGCACCACCACTATAACCTCCGTCAGTTCCCATTCCTACTCTAGGAATTTCTGTGACTCCGGTTGTACTAAAGTTTGATGATGTGTTAATGAAAAGTATTGCTCCTCCTTGTGTTACAATCCAGGCGTTACCTAGTAAAGGCCCTGCTGCTGTACCTATTGCTCCTCGTCCTATAGTTCCGTTACCATCCAAGTCTACAGTTATGTTTCTGCTTGCTGGAGAAGTGTCTGCTCCCGCATCTAGTCTTCCTATAAACTGGTTACCTCCAGCCACGATTGTGAAGTTTGGACTTGCAACCACATTTCCCATAGTCCAGTTAACTGCTACTTTTTTTATTCCTGTTGCTAGATCTTGAAATGTTAAGAAATTTGTTTCTGAAGAAGTATTACTGGAAAGATATCTCATTACTCTCGTGTTTGATCCCAAGCTTCTTGTTGCAGTCCTTACAGGAATTGCGCAACCAAAGTGTTCAGGCAAGTCATTATCTGTTGTTGCTCCAGTTAATCCTGTGCCAGGTCTTGTTTGCCCAATTTCTAAATTAGATATAACAAAATAATCTTTTTCTTTTATTTGATACCATCTTTCGTTTGGTGATTCTACAGTCCACAACATGTTATGATATACTCCTCCGTCACCTTCTCCGGGTCTTACTGTTGCGTTTTTCATTGTGAATGCAGGGACTACATAATTTAATCCTTCTTCAGTTGTAAACTCTAATTTGTATTCATCTTTAGAACCGCTAGATCTTAATTTGACAAATGTTGTTCCAGTGTCTGTTAATCCTTCATATTTTATATCCCAACCAGGAGAAAGCAGCCCATCCGGTTCTGTTAAAAATTCTCTCAAACCATGACCTGGAGGAATAAAAATTCCATGACCAGAAGTTGGCTCTGCCTTTAAGCGGTACATTATGTTTGATAGAGTGAATTCGCTTCTTTTTGCGTTTAAGTTCCCTTTTATTCTTACTTGTCCATTGTCTATAAGTTCTCCGTTAACTCCAACACCAGTGCTTGTATAATGGTCATCTATTACGTCAATGTCAAAAAAAGACAATTTATTCCCTCCTAAAGTGAATTCGGCAATATTAAATGAGTCTTCTATAATGTTTCTTATACCTATTAATAATCCATCATCGAGGACTTCCATTTGGCCTATTTTCATTGGTGCCAAATCTTTGCCGTTAACGTTTAGAATTGTTCCGTCTCTAGATAATATTACTACTTTTACTTTGTATTCTTTATCACCTACAAAATATGTTTCTTCTTGTCCTCCAGTAAGTCTTCCATTAATTCCTCCACCAATTAATTCTATTTTTAAGTCGTGACCTGCACTTTCTGCATCTTGAGTATTATCTAATTCTGTGTTTACAATGGTGTATTTTTGTCCTAGAATGTCTATTTCTTTTTGATTAAAATCAAATAGAGATGCTATGCTGCTGTTTGTGCTGCTAACTTCGGAAGTTAATCCATCTTCAAAGTGTAGTTCCCATTCAAATACATCATCTCCACTTGCGATGTAAAAAAAGTCTGCTAAGTCTAAAAAGTTGTCTTCAGTGAAAATAACTTTTGTTGAATTAATTGCACTTGATGCGTTGAATTTTAAGTATTGATTATATTTAGTGACTCCTTTTGTAGTTGTCACTGTTCCTCCTTTTAAAATATCTAAATCAGATTCCGAGAACAACTCTTTAACGCTTCCGAGTGATTCGTTTACTTCAAGTAAATTTCCAGTAGTTCCTACTGTTGTTCCTTCCTCGTCTATTTGTACATCGGGAGTAAATTGGGGTACTTCTTTTTTTTTAATAGAACTCGCTTGTAATCCTGAAATTATATCTCCCATTCCTACTACATCACTTGCTGCCGCATTATCACCAACTACAACTGCTAAATTGCTCGCAGGCAAACCGTCGATTACAAATGGTTTTGGATAATCTGCTAAACTTAATGCTGTTGCTCCCAGTAAAACTGTGCTCATTAATGATAAACTTAAACCTAACGCAATTACTTTCTTAAATTCGTTCAAAGTTTTCATGAAATACCTCTTTTTGTGAACAAAAAAAGACTGGCAAATTTTTCATTTGCGCTGCCTCTTTTAAACCTAACTAAGATAATTACTTATAACCAGTATAAAAAGTTTTCTAAAATTATTTTTTTTTGTGCTATCACGTTTTTAGTTCCGGTGTTAATAACCATGTTGGGTGGTTATTATGTACAAATTAACTTTTGAAAAACGTGTGTGGATAGTAAAACAGATTCTTAAAGGGAGGTCTCAAGCTGATGTGGCTTTAGCGCAG
>JACRKG010000029.1 GCA_016215315.1 Candidatus Woesearchaeota archaeon
AATAAAGGACCTGTTGAAATAGGAATGGAATTGGCTGAAGCTGCAGCTAGAAAATACAGAGACCATCCTAATGTAAGATTAAGAATTTTCTTTATTGATGGTGATCAAGCATCAACTGAAATGATGAGAAAAATAGCAAGGGCGGCAGGTAATGATACAAAAATAATTCCAATAAAGAATTATCAATTAGCTGCAGGAACGTTAAAAGAAGTTCAAGATGTACTTGGAGAAATGTACAGTGCGAATGAATTCTAAAACTGGTTTACAGTTCACAGTTTGTAGTTTACAGTGCGTACTTTATTAATTTTCTTTCAAATGCTTAACACAATTGTACAATATTTCTGTGTAATTCAAATCATTTACTTCAAAAATACTTAAACTAGTATTTTTCAAACCTTTGAAACTTAAGAATTGATCAATGGGTAAATATTTTAATTTGCATGCTAGAGCTCTGCCTGTTGCACCATGAGTTACAAAAAGAACATTTTCATTTCTGTGCCTCTCATAAATTTCTGTGAAGAATTTTTCCATTCTTTGATAAACATCAAACTGGCTTTCTCCTCCCTCGGGTTTAAAATAAGGATTTGATTCCAGCGCTAACTGTTCTTTTGTTAATTCACTTTCTTTTCTTCCTTGAATTGGTCCGTGATGTCTTTCTCTTAATTCTCTAACTAAAATTAACTGAGTATTTGAGTGGAAAATCTTTACTTCTTTAGCAGTATCGGCAGCTCTTCTCAAATCACTAGAATAAATAGCATCAAGTGGTTCGTTTTTTAATCTTTCAGCTAATCTTTTTGCTTGTTCTTTTCCCAATTCAGAAAGTGTTCCTTCTAAGTGGCCTTGGATTATTTTTTGTTGGTTTTCTATTGTTTCTCCGTGGCGAGTAAAGTATAGTTTCATTCTTACAAACTTTTCAAAGCTTTCTGCATTAAAGGAATTACTTTTTCTGTTTCTTCTTTAGTCATTCTTCCTAATTTTGAGAAGGAATAACTTCCATCACTTCTGCTTAAGTTTTCTCTAGATAATTGTAATTTTTTCACTCCTTCATTATATGAGAAAACGCTTACTTTTATTCTTGTTGTGTCAAAATTTACTGTTTCAGAGAACAGTTCTTTATCCATGCTTGCATCATATGCCATTATTATTCACCAAATACTGGCAATGATGTAGGTTTTAAAAAAGTTGTGTTTTAAAATAAAATTGGTTGATTTTTCTTAAACTTGAGGATTCCACTTTTGGTATTCTTCTTCGAATTTTGCTAGAACTCTTTCCCAAGTTTGTTTATTTTCTCTGAAATAGGATGTTAATAAGTTGTAACTTTCTTCTCTAAATGGTCCTTCTTCTATTAATGGCCATCTTTTAACATACCAAGGTTTGATGTCTGCCGGTTTTAAATTGCAAGCTCCACCATTTGGGTCAGGACAAGCATATACTACTCTGGGAATTCTTGTTAGCACAATTGTTCCTAAACACATCAAGCAAGGTTCGAGAGTTGTAAAAAGACTAACATCACTTCCTTTTTTTATTGCTGCTTTTACTTGTGCATCATGTTCATGAAGTAATTTTGCTTCAGCATGAGCTAACCATGTTTCTAAACTTTTGCATTTGTTGCTATTGCTTATCATTTGGTCATCAACAACCAATACTGCTCCTATTGGCAGGTCTCCTCTCCGGTAAGCAGCATTTGCTTCATTAAGTGCTATTCGCATATATTCATTGTCTTGGTTTGTCATTGTATACCTCGAGTGTTTTTAATATTAAATTTGAAACTAACTCCATTGATTTATTATTTAAGTGTTCTGATTTATCCGTGGGCTGATGGTAATGCTTGAATAATGGTGCGTTATGAATTAAAGTAAAGAGATCTCTATCTGAAGCGCCCATTGCTTGAGCTTTAAAATATTCTGCAGTGGCAGCTAAGTCGCCATCAGAAAGACAAGTTATTGTGAAAGCATCATTAAGTCCTGCAAATAAAAAAGGTAAATGATCTGCATTGTTTGTGTGAAGAGAAGGAAACGTGAAAGTGGTTGCTGAATCTTTTTGTGCTTCTTGTTTCATTAAATCTGACAATTCAGTAGTTTTTCCGTCATCAAAAGGCCACAAGCCAACTTTATTTCCCATGCCTACTAATTCCAGGTTTAGCAATCCTTTGAGATTTCCAATTCCGTGATCTCTCAAGTATGCTTGGGAACCAACTAAATCAATTTCTTCCTGGTCAAAAAAGAAATATCTTACACCGATATTTTTTAAAGGGTGCTCTAAACATGTTGCCAAAACATCTAATGTAACTGCAACTGCTGAAGCATTATCATTAGCTCCAGGACTTCCAGGAACAACATCAAAATGACTTCCTATACCTATTTCTATTTTTTTGTTTGAAGGAACAAAAATATTCTCTCCTTTGCCATATCTTCCTGCTTCATATTTGTGTCTTACAAAATCGACACCTAAGTAACTCAAATACGCGCAAATCCATTCTTTGCGTTCTTCATTACTTTTTCCTTCAATTGATTTAACGATTTCTAAGCAGTTCATAATGGTCATGAAGTATGAAAGTTTTATAAAAGTAACTGGCGATTATCTTTTAATCCCATATCTTTCTTTTGCTTCTTGTGTTATTCTTTCTAAGTCTATGTTTAAGTCTTTTTCGTGTGATAATAAATAAGTTGCTGTTGCATGCAGTCTTTTTCCTGGAGTTGTTTTTGGGTAAACACGCAATATGCCTGCGATTTGTTCTTCTTTGTATTGTGCAAATATTTCATCAGTACTGAACTCTGTTTTTTCGCTATGTGTTTCTTTTAGTAATTGTTGTGTTGCTTTTTCTAAAGTAAATGTTGCGAATTCTCCAAATTTGCCAAAACCTAAAATTTTTGTTATTCCCGTCATGATTTCTGGTTTGTATCTAGTATTATGACAAACAACTATGTGTGGCTGTGCAAGTAGTAAGTCATCACTAATTATTGGTTTTTTTGCTCCCTTAATTTTTTCCCAAAAATCTTTTTCTTCATTATTTCTTAAGCCCAAATAATTTTTGCATTGAGAATAATACATTCTCGGTTCTATTAAGCAAACTGAAAGACATGAGCTTAGTTTTGTTCTAGATCCGTAAGGTGGAAAAACATAAGTAGAACAATAACTTTTTGTTATTTGTTCAGAATCAAATCTTGCAGGAGGTTCTTCTCCTAAAACAGTTCCTGTTCTCGTGGCTGCTGTTTTGTTCATTAATATATCTGATGCTGTTTCTGCGAAAAAACTATTTGCTAAATTGATTCCCGTGGCAATTCCATCTTGGTATAGCAATGTTGCGTTGTCATATTTCATTGCTTCTCTTATTTTTGCTCTAAAAGTTTCTGATTTTACCGGTAACTCTTCTTTAACAATATCTTTTTTGTCGCTGTCTTGAAAAACTATTCCTCCCGGAACAAATACGGCTCCTTTATTATCATAAATTCCAGTAGCTCCTTCTTCTTCTGGCGCTGGCAAAAATCCCCTTCTTTGCAAGGCAAGCATTTTCCATAAAGTGTCAATTCTTATAGAAATTATTTCATTCATTAATTCGCTTCCAATTAAGTCTTTTTTTGTATTCATGATATAATGATATCGAAACATTACTCGTTATCGGATAGCAGCCGAGTTTTGTTATGGTTTTTTTTAGTGAGTGTATTTAAAGTTCACTTTAACTGTAAAAGGCTTTTGAAAATCCGTGCCTGGTTCTACTTTTATGATTCTACTTCCTGCAGCTTGCAACTGTTTTAATAAGTCCTCGTAAAGATTTATCATCACATTAAGTTTTTCGTCAGTTAAATTATCATCATATTTTATTGTGAACGAATCTGCCATCTTTCTAGCAACTAGTTCTGGAAGTCCTCTTTTAGTAAAATATTTTGATGCATAAGTTCTCAAAAATTCTTTTTCACTAAATCCTTGCACAGCTCTTAATTTTTTATTGACACTACTTAAAACTCTTTGAACTAGATTTGGTTCTGGCATTGAAATCGCATGCGGATGACTTGCTGAAATAGCTGCAACCATTTGATAAGCTTCCAATGGTATTTTTTCTTCAACTTCTAGCTTTTTTTCTGGCTCAGTTTGTGTGGTTTGTTGAGAAGTTTGTGAGAATGGTAGTTCTGGTTGGTTATTTTGTGCATTGGTGATTGGTTCTGGATTTGTAGGTTGATGTGTTGTTGTGGAATGTTCTTCTTGTTTTTCAATAACCGTTTCAACAGTTTGTTTTATTTCAGGTTCATTGGAACTTTTGTATGTTGTTTCTCCAGTTGGTTCGTATACTATTTTTGGAGTTGGTTGTTTTTTATTATTCATTTATGATAAAACAGTACAATAGATTTATATTATTAATTGTTTATTATTAGTTGAATAAAATAGTTGCAATCTTAAAAATAATCTTTTGTTTATTTTTTAATTAACTGAATTATTTTTTTTAATGTCTGATTCTCAGTAAGGTGATTTGTATTTATTATGCTTCCTTTAGTTGCTTTGCTTTTGTAGAGATAGTCGTACCATTTATGAACGTCTTTTATTGATATTCGGTTTTTTCTTTTTTTGTTTCTTTTCAAACAAATGTCTTTCGCAGTGTCTAGGAAAATTAAGTTGAATTTTGCTTTTTTTGCTTGAGCAATTTTATTTAAGCGATTAATATGTTTTCTCGCATCATTTCCTCCGTATAATCCATCAATAATAACGCTAAACTCTTGGTCGAGAAAACTTTTTGCCAGAATATTTAACATTGGATTGATCAAATAATTTCCTCTGTGAGGTATTTGGTAATTAAAAAAATCTTTGTGAAGAAGAGCGTAATTTCCTTTAATACTCTTTCCTATTTTTTTAGCCAAAGTAGTTTTGCCAGATCCTGGCGGGCCGCGAATTAATATGAGGTGTTTCATAAACATTTCATATTTGTGAGCTATAAAAATATATCGATGAAAATTGAAAAACTAAGTTTATAGTTGAGCAAAAAGCAAACTATTTAAATAACAAATTTCTTGCTTGTTTATTCATGAAAAAAGAGGAATTAATAGATCAAAAAGCAAACGCTTACATTAAACATATTATTTGGAGTTCTACTCTTGCTGGTGCAGATCATCCTAGCTCTGCACTTTCTTTAGCACATATTATTGCAGGAATTTTAACTTTGAAAAAATTTAATCCGGAGGATCCTTTTGATAGAAAAAAGAATGATGCATTAATTCTGAGCGAAGGTCATGCTGTTCCCGTACTTTATACTGCTTGGGCTTTTGAAGGAATGAATTATTCAGAAAGTGGATACGCTAAAAGATTAACTCTTGAAATGCTTGATACACTCCGAGATATTAATTCTCCACTTGAAGGCCATCCAGTGCCAATTTCATGTCTTGCTAATGGAAAAATAACAAATCTGCCTTTCCCTTCGGCAACAGGAGCATTAGGTCAAGGATTGTCAATAATGGCAGGAATTGCTTTAGCAGATCTGTTTGATGGAATAAAAAGAAATCATTTTGTAATCTGTGGTGATTCTGAATTTAGAGAGGGGCAAATAGATGAAGCGTTAAGATTCATCAATACTGAACAATTACCAATAACTCTTTTTCTAAACTTAAACGAATGGGGACAAAGTGCAAAAACAAAAGACTTAATAAAACATAATTACAAAAAAGAATTGCAAGCAAAAGATTGGGATGTTATAGAAATAAACGGTCATAATTCTAAAGAAATAGTTAAAGTATTGAGTAAAGATTACAAAAAACCTACAGCAATTCTTGCACACACAATCAAAGGCTGGGGTGTTAAGAGATTACAAGAAGGCAACTGGCATGGAAAAGTTCTTAGCAAAGAAGACGCTGAAAAAGTATTAAAAAATTTGCCGAAAACTGATTTAAAAATTCCTGACACTAAAGGAACTGGTGTTTTGATAAACAAACAAGAAATTTATTTAACGCTCAAAGCAAAACTTCCTGTTCCGAAATTTTCGGATAAAATTTCTGCAAGAAAAGGATATGGATATGCATTGAAAGAACTAGGAAAAGACGAGCGGATAGTTGTTTGCGATGCAGAAGTGAGTAATTCAACAATGACTGAAATTTTTAGAGAAAAATATTCTAAAAGATATGTTGAGTGTGCTATTGCTGAACAAAACATGATGAGCGTTGCTTCGGGCCTAGCGTCACAAGGAAAAATAGTTTTTGCAAACACGTTTGCTAGATTTTTAGAAACTTGCTTTAGTCAATGGAATATTAGTCAACAATCAAAAATACCGTTGCACGTTGTAGGAAGTCATGTAGGTTTAGGACCACATTCTGATGGACCTTCGCAAATGGCTTTAGCGGATGTTGCTTATGCGTTAGCAATGCCATATCTTTCTGTTTTAAGTCCTTCAGATGCAGTAAGTGCTTATTATTTAACTGAACAATGTGCTTTGCATAAAGGACCCACGTATCAAAGAAATTACAGACCAGACATGCCTTTACTTTATGATGTCAAAGATAGTTATTTTTTCATTGGAGGAAGCCGAGTTTTAAAAAAAGGAACAGATTGTTTATTTATTGCACACGGTTATATGGTTCATTTTGCGCTAGAATTAGCAAAAGAATTGGAAAAAGAAAAAATAAATGTTGGAGTTATTGACGCTTACTCATTAAAACCTTTAGATATCAAAACAATATCAAATGAATCCGCAGATCTTAAAAAACCTAAATTTTCGCCATTCAAATGCATTTATACGTTTGAAGATAATTTTGGCGGTGGCCTTGGATCGCAAGTTGCATCATTATTTGCGCATGGAAGTGATGTTTCTGTTGAACAGTTTTTTGTTGAAAGATGGCCTAAAAGTGCTAGAAGTATGGAAGAGATGTTAAAATATTGTGGGTTTGATAAAAGAAAAATGATTTTGAAAATATTAAATAATTACTGGGAGTTGGATAAAGTGATGAAGAGCAAGTGGAAGGATTAGTTAGTTTTTATGTTTATATACTGAAATAGGACAAATATCTTTTGATATTGAAAATAATCATTTTTTTTCAATATAAACCGAAACCTTTATATACTAGTTCCAACATTTATTTAAAAAGATAGTTGTTTTGGAGACTATATGTTGTAGTCTAAAATTATTGTTAAATACCCTTTTTGTTTTTCGGGGGGTTAAACTCGAGGGTGGGAAATATGTATTATACAAAAAAATGTTCAGAGTGCGGAGCTACTGACTTGTTCATAGACCGCGAAAAAGGGGAAGTAATTTGCAGAGAATGTGGTCTAGTAGTAGAAGATAAAATGATCGAGTTCGGTCAAGACCATAGAGAATTTGAGTCAGATTCTGGTGAAGTGAGCAGAAGAAGAACTGGCGCTCCAATGACTTATACTCAGTTTGATCAAGGTTTAGGAACTGAAGTAGGACAAAAATCAGACCTAGCAGTTCTTGATGCAAAAGACAGAAACAGATTCTACAAATTAAGAAAATGGCAATACAGAATTAGCACTGCTATTGAAAGAAACTTAAAATTAGCTTTAGCAGAACTAAAGAGAGTAAGTTCTTTCTTAAAGCTTCCAAAAAGTGTTGAAGAAGAAGCTGCTATGATATACACTCAAGCAGTTCAAAGAGGCTTAGTAAGAGGAAGATCAATGGAAAGCGTTGTTGCAGGAGCATTATACGCTGCTTGCAGAAGACACGAAGTTCCAAGAACTCTTGATGAGCTATCAGAAGTAAGCAACATTGAGAAGAAAGAAATTGGAAGAACTTACAGATTTGTAACTAGAGAATTAGGTATTTCAATTTTACCAAGCAATCCAGCAGATTACATTGCTAGATTCGCAACTTCTTTAGCTTTATCGCCAAACACGCAAACAAAAGCTGTAGAAATACTTGAGCAAGCACAACGTGAAGAATTAACTTCAGGTAGAGGCCCAACAGGTATTGCAGCAGCAGCACTTTACGTTGCAGCATTAATGAACGGCGAAAAAAGAACTCAAAGAGAAGTAGCAGACGTTGCAGGAGTAACAGAAGTAACAATAAGAAACAGATACAAAGAACTAATAGAAAAACTAGAATTAGACAAGAAAAAGAAAACTGGCGCAACAAAGAAAAAGAAATAAATTCTTTCTTTTTTTATTATTTTTTTTAATAAATTTTTACTTGATTTACTTGAAAAATGCAAAGAAAACGATTAAACGTTAGAAAGGATTGTAAAGATCCGTATTTAAATTACGCTTTTAGAAATGCTAGATTAAATGCAGGTCATACTTATTATAGTTTGGCAGAAAAGTTAGGTGTTTCATATTCGATGATATCTGAGTACGAACGATTAAGACGTTTTCCTTTAAAACATCGAGCAAAAAAATTAGCCAAAATTCTTAAAGTGTCTGTTGAAGAAATTTTTTCTGAAAAAACAAGAGAAATTACCCAAGAATTATATGTATTGAGAACATGTGAAGAGCAAGCTCTTGTTCCTCTACATCGATCAACGGCCAGAAATTTAGAAGCGAAAACTTCTCAGAGTTGTACTTTGGATGAAGAATTCTATTCCGCTTTATCAAAAGCGTTAAGCACTTTACCTCAAAGAAAAAGGCATATTTTAGAAAGAAGATTTGGTTTGAATGGGTTTGAACCCGCCACTTTAGAATATATTGGAAAAGAACAGGGCTTGTCTCATCAAATGGTAAGGCAAATAGAAATCAAAGCGTTAGAATACTTAAGACACCCTGTAAGATCAAGATCTTTAGAAGTTTTTCTTGAATGATTTTTTTTACCTTAAATTTAGTTTACAGCACCTCCTGTAAACCGTAAACTGCAAACTGTAAACTATTTTGCAAACATTTAAATAAAAAAGCCTTTTTAAAGCACTAAAATGCCGCCAATAATGTATAATATTGTTTCATTCTGCAAGTTATGCAGAAAAAGAATGGTTCAACCTAAAGGAGCTACTACTTGGTATTGTCAAGCTTGCGAGCAATTAATAAAAAAATCTCAAGCAAAAGAAGCTAGAGAACAAAAAAGAACTACTGATAAGGATAAGGTGAGTGAAGATGAAGGACAAAAAAACAAAAGAAAGCCCGAGAGTAAGAAGAGCGTTCTACGCAAAAAAACATCCAGAAAAAGAAAGTAAAAAAAGACAATACCGAAAAAAGAAAAGCTAAATAATTGCTTTTTTAATTTTTTTTATTCTTTTTGTTTCTATTAATGCTTTGTTGTTGATTAACTAAAAATTTTCTCAGCTCAGGCCTCCGTGAATTGTGTGCTTAATAAGTTCTTTAATGTATTTGGAGGCAACATAGACAGTCCATAAAAAGTCAATGTGTTTTAGAAGTGCACTCGAATAATTCTGCTGTTATCAATTTCTGCGCAGCAGAGTAAATTTTCCGAACGCTAAAAATAGGACAAAAACTCATCCAGCACAATAAGCAAGCGTTCGGCCAGGAGAAAAATTAAAACATGTTAAGAAAAAACAAAATTATTAATGAACAGAAAAAACTAAAAAAAGAAAAAATTGAGTGGCTAGCTCAAATTCATAATTTGTCTTCTACTAATGAACAAACAGGCACGTCTGCTACTTGTCCTTCTCTAGCAAATACTACTTCTATATCGCTACCTAAAGATCGCATGTAGTCTTTTGCGTGTTGCTGCATTTGATCTAGTTTGTTATCATTGCTGTTTGGATCGTGGTGTGTTAGATATAATATTTTAACATTTGCAGCTTTTGCTATGTGACATGCTTGCTCAATATCATTGTGACCCCAGGTTTTGCTTTTCTGATATTGCTCTGGAGTGTATTGACCGTCTAAAACTAACACAGTTGCACCTTGAGCAAATTTAACAAATTGTTGGTCTAGTTCTCCTAAAGTTCCTTTAACTCCTGTTTTTAGGAATCCGTCACTTTCGTAATCGCTTGCGAAAACCATTGATCCGCCGTTATCTTCGCTAAATCTCCAGTACGCATAACCTTGTGGGTGTGTGTTAAGGAATTTGTAAGTTACTTTTAATGGTCCTTGTATTTCTTCGTTTTTTCTTATTTCATTAAAGTTAATACTTGAAGCCATTTCTTCTAAGCTTACTGGGAAATATTTTTTCTTTGTATCCATTACATCCTGTATAGTTCTTTTAGGATGGTTGTCTTCAGGAGCTTTATGGCCTATTGCTCTTGTTCCTGTAGTTTTTCTCATTACATCTGTTGGTTTGTTATCTGCTTGTTTTTGCTGGTCTGCAAGTGCTTTTTTTGTATCTTGGCATCTTGAATCATAAGCGTAACAGTGCATTACGTTTCCAGGAACATATGCTGGAACAAAAAAAGGAAATCCTTGAACGTGGTCCCAATGGACGTGTGTAATAAAAAATCTTGCTACTAGTTTTCCCAAACCTTCGCCTGATTTCATCAATTCATTTCCTAAAACTCTTATACCGCTTCCTGCGTCTAAAATATAAAGTTCATTAGAGTTTTCAGGTCTTATAGAAACACAAGTAGTATTTCCTCCATACTTAACTGTTGAAAAATCTTCTGTGGAAGGTGTTGGTACGCTTCCTCTTGTTCCGTGAAATTTTATTTTCATTTTATTTTTCCTCCGTGATTTGTTTAGTGGTTTTTGTTTAATTTCATACCACTTTAATCATAATATACTATAAACGCCTTGTTAATATAAAATATTTCCGCCAAAAGTTGGCAAAAACGAAAAATGATTTGATTAATTTTTGTTAAATGTTATTATTTTCCCCCATCCATTCCGCCTAATATTTTATCTAGGGCTCTTTTTTCTCCAGGATCAGTTACATCTGTTATGTCGTTTGCTTCAATTTTTGGTTTTGTTTTTTCTTGGAAAATGTAATTTCCATTACCTTCGTTTAGTAAAACATAAACATTTGTTAATCCTGACGAATCGCTTCCTAAAACAACAATGTCTTGTCTTCCATCGCCATTCATATCTCCTGTAACAACTCCTTGAGCATTGTTGTATGTTACTGGCACTTGAGCAATATAGTTGACAGCAGGCACACTTTTTTCTTCAGCTGGTTGTGTTTTTATGCTTTTTAAACCAGAAACAGCTATAAAAGTTTCAACTCCAACTAGTGCTAAAACCAGTCCTGCTAATCCTATCATTTTGAATTTGGTCTGTAATAAAGCCATTTAATTCCTCCAAAACTTAATTTAAACACACAAAGAATCAGCCCTTTTTAAAGCTTTCTATTTTTTACTACTTTGAAGTGAAGATTAATCTAATTAGGTTTCTGTTTAAGAACCAATATTTTGTTCTGAAGTTTCAAAAAAGAATTTTTTTAAGCTGCCAATACTCCCTGTTCTTCTTTGCTTATTCCATATCTTTCATAAAACGATTCTATTTGCGTTTGAAGTTCTTCACATGCATTTTTTTCAAGTAAGTCTTTTGCTTTTTTCATTACTTCCTGTATTATTCCGAAATAAGTTTTGTAGTCTTGTTGATTTGCAACTATTACTTTTTTCTTTCTTTGTTTTGCAGCCTCTAAAACTTGGTAAGCTTCAGCCAATCTTGTTTGCAATGCTTGTGGTGTATAAATTACTGAGTTAGTATTTCTATATGTTCTTTTGTCCATCCTCCAAGCATAAACTGCTCTAAAACCAGTCTCTTCTTTGCATGTATATCCTAATTTTTTCTCTAATGGTGAGCCTTCGTTATCAAACATTTGTGTTTCTCCGAAACCTAAGTTTTGAGCCATTTCAACTAATTCATGATCGCCAAAAGCTACTTTTTCTATTCCTAATAATTGTGCTATTGCAATTGTTCCAATAAATGAAGTAACGAGCATTTCTTCCAAGCCATTGCTAAGATATTCATTCAAGTGGTATCTACTCATGTCACCAGATTCTATGCAGTCGTGGAATAAGAATACTTTTCCATCTCTGCCATGAGCTAAATTTAGTCTATTATATGCGGTTTTATTTCTCCTTATTAATGCTTTTTTTCTTACTCCTACATTTATGCAGCCTCCTGCTTTTTGATCTTCGAAGAATGCTTCTACTTTAGAACCTTTTAAGCTTCCAGATTCATGACTGCATGCGTGGGCATCGTTTAGTAATTGGTTTAAGTCTTCAACTGTTCCAGTTTCAGTATTAAAAATATCAAAAGTAGATGTCTTGATTCGTGCGCCATCTAATAATTTTGAAAGATCACTTTGAGGATCTATGGTGGTTCTGTAACCATTTACTAACGTTTCAATTTTAGTTCTTGTATTGCCAGGTACTCCTGATTTTTGTTTATCTGATAATGTTTCTGCCAAAATTTGTGCTGCAGTCATTAGTGGACCTAATCTCAACAAAGACAATATTCCCTCTAATTGCTCTTGAGGTATCTGAGCAGGTAATGCTCTTATTTTTTCAGCATATTCTTTTGATAAGTCTGCGTGTTGTGTTGGTTTAAGCGTTCTTGTTTCTTTTTGAAATGTGCACGGATCAACTTGTTTAATTGGTATTTCTTTATTTCCAAAACCAGTAAAAGGATTGATAAATTTACCTGATAATGGTAAAACAATTTTTCCAAATTTGGCTTTTTTTTGGATGAATGGTTGGTCGTAATAACTTAAATCTTCTTGAAGAGGATATTCTTTTATTAATTCGTGTGTTGGATATTGTTGAAAAATTGTTGATAGATAAGGAAAAGAAATTTTTGGAGGGGGATTTTCTTGAACCAAATGATCATTTACTGGTGTGAAATCTTCATCATGCATTCTCATGAGCGCAGCTATTTTTGCGTGATCAATTTTGTACGGCTCTATTTCCTTTCCTTCTTCATTTGTTTTTGTCATTTTTCGATACCTTTGGTATTAGTAATAGTACTAGTATTTAAATGTTTCGTTTTTTTACCACTATTTAGTGATAACTAGTCTATTTAAATAGGCATTTTGAAATTTGTTCGATGTATAAATTTACTACAAGATCAAAAAAAGCTGAAAATCAGTTTTATAAAGTTTTGAATTCAAAAAAAGAAATTGTTGTAGTTGCTGCGGGTTCTCACAAAGAATATCTCTAAACTTTTAAACTCCAAGTTTTGACGCCTTTAGATTTTGCTTTATCACTTTCAGCAATAGCTTCTGCTAATTTTGGGTTTCTAAGTATGCCTACTTCTTCAAGCAAAAACTTATATTCGACTTTAGGAATTGTAATTGTTTCAGTTTTCATAGTATTTAGTTAGTTGAGCTTCTATTTGAAATTATCTTTTTTTATCTGAACAACTCAAACACATATTCTTGTTGCATTAATCTATCTTGTAATACTAAAGGTAGTGCTTTTAGCGCTGTATTAACATCGCTTCCTGTTTCTTTTGTGTAGACTATTCCTGAAACATTGCCATCCATTAAGAAACAAAATACTTGTTCAATTGGTGAGCCGTCTAAAAAGTAAGCATGAGTTAATCCCATTTTGTCAAATTGTTTGTATTTTTCATTTCTTAACAATACTGCTGCTGGAAGTCTTACTACTTCGACTTCTTTGCCCTCTTCTTTGTATGTTTCATCTTTTTTTAATGAGGCAATTCCTTTCTTTGAGAAATCAATTAGTTTTTTTCTTCTGACAACTGCAATTTCATCTTTTACAAATAATTCTATTCTTCCTATTTTTTTGTTTGTTTTAGGATTAAGAATATCTTCCAACCTAATATCTCTCTGCTCTCTTGAAGTTGTAAAATCTGTATAAACTACTCCAAGTTCTTTGCCTGATTCAGCAGCATAAATATGTGTTTTTTTTTCTTCTCCGTCCGTTCTTATTATGTATTTGCTCATTTTGCCAACCCGTATTTAGTGAATAATCTTAACATTTCTTCAGGCAGATCGTGAAGTTTATCTCTTTCTATTATCGTGTAATGATCCTCTCCTATGTCCGCAGTTAATTTTTTTGCGTATTCTTCAAATTGTTTTCCAATGAGTATTATGAATGGATGAATTCCTAAGTCTTTCAAGTACTTTAGTGATTCTTTTGCTTCGTTGAAATCATCTGCTTGTCCATCAGTAACTACTATTATTCCTTTTTGTTGTTCTGGTTGTTTTTTTAGCAAGTCACCAATAACTTTCAGGCTAGGACCTAAGTTTGTGCCTGTTCTAATTCCAATGCTTTTAACGCTGACTAATTTGTTAACAACTAGAGGATTGTATTTTTCTGGGAAATCTTTTACGACAAACAAGTCACTTGCAAATGAATATAGTGCAAAAGGATTCTGTGTAGTTCCAACTCCTTCGCCTATCATGTACATTGCTGCTTGAATTTCTCTCCAAATATTATAATCAAATGTTGAACGACTAATATCTGATAAAAATGCCCAAGCAGCTCTAGGTAAATCGATTGTTTCTGTAATAAAACATTTTCTTACAGTTTTTAGACCCGTCATTGTGTATTCTAGTTCTCCTTCTAAGTATTCTTCATAATCAAAATCTTCTCCGCTTAAATCTCTTACTGCTCTTTTTTCTTGGCTTTGTAATTTAGTAAAAACTTTTTTCATATTTTCAGTTTCTATACCATAATCGTTACTCAATGCTTCGATTTTTTGATCAATACTAGAATCAGTACTTGGCTCTGCCACATAAACTTGAATTCCGTGAGTTTCTCCTGAGTTTGAATAAGACTTGTTTCTATCTTCTTTGTTGCTTAAATCACTTTTGTCACCATCGCCTTCTTTTGGTTGAGGTTCTTTTTTATCATCATCTCCTAGATTTTTTGGTTTCTTATCAGTTGGATTTCTTCCTTGTCTTGGTTTTATGTTGTCACTTTCATTATCACTGTATCCTTTCTGAGGTCTTCCACCTCCGCCTCCTCTTCCTTTCCCTCCACTGCCGCCACCTTTGCCTTTTCCACTTTTACCATTTTTGTTTGGAAGTCTTGACATTGGTTGAGTGATATCAAAATTTTCATCAAATATTTTGTAAATCTTTTTTACAACTTCAGGATCTTGCTGAATGCTTTCTGCGCTATTTGTTAACTTAACCATTTCATCAAAAGCAGCTGCGTATTCTTTTCTTACTGGTTCGTTTGTTTTTCCTAATAATGTTTTTTGCAATAATTGTTCTCTACAAGCATCTATAGGCTTCATTTTTTTAGTGCTAGGTCTTAAGTAAGAATAAACAGGATTGAAAGTTTTTTCTTGTAATTCTCCAATTCTAGAATTTTCTAATCCTCTTTTTGCATCAATTCTTCTATCCTTAACAATATTGTCTATTTCCCCTGCAAGTGCAGGATTTTTTTCTAATTCTCCGTAATTTTCTTCACAATAAACACTTACAACATTTTGCTTGCCTTCAACCAAGCCATTCATTCTATCTCCGTAAAGTTCATAGAATTCTCTTATGTGATCTGCTTCGTGAGCAGTGGTGTTTGCTAAATCAAGTTCTGCTTCTTTAGAATCTTTAAACCTTTTTTGTTCATCATCCATAAAAATTTCTACCCCATCAGTGGAAGGATGATTATCAGGATGTATGTCTATCTTGTGTTGTCTAGCTTTATCTCTACCTAAAACAAACTCAACAACTTTTTCCAATTTCGGTAAAATATCTTTAGTTTTAACAACTGCCATTTTGTAATTTATTCTCCAGTTTAACCCAAGGGTCAATTTGTTTTTCTTCTCTTTTTTTATCAGACAAATCTCCCGAATCTTTAAGTTCACACCAGGGATCAATATCTGTTTTTGATTTTGGTATTGTTTGTTTTTTGAATTTAAGTCTTTTTTTTTCATAAAAAAAACTTGCTATGTTAGGAATTCCTATTGTTGCTGATGTTTTTATTAAAAATAAAAGAAATTTTTGTGATTCTTCACCCATGAAAGGATATCCTATGGATGCTATCATTGAAAGCGGGATTGCACAAACCCCTAAAACTCCCAAATTTGAAGAAAATTTTCCGAATGTATACAAATTACTTGAATAGTTCTTTTCTCTTATGTTACGGTCATAAGTGGGAAATGCAAATATTCCTTGAACTATTCCTCTACCTAAGTCATACCCATTTATTTTTGCTTTTTCAATTACATCTTTTAAGCTCATTGTACAATTCTCTCCAGTTTTGTCCAAGGATCTACTTGTTCTTGTTTTGGTACTTCTTCTAATTCGCACCAAGGGTCAATGTTTGATGGTTCTGTCTGGGGTGATGTTTTTGAAAGCTCTTCAGAGTTAAGCTCTTTAGGGTAATTTATTTCAAATCCTTTTTTTAGGCCTTTTAGTATTGCTTTTCTGGCTTCTTCTTTGCTGATTTTATCCAATTTTCTTGAATGGTATTCCGTTTCTGAAATTATTTCTTTTTTAAACCAAAATTCTTTGCTTTTTCCTTTTTTAGTTTTATACCTAATGAAAACTGTTAGGTAGAAATCTTGTGATCCTATCATTCCTCCGTCAAAAACAAGTCCATAATCCATATCAAGTTTTTTTATTCCTTTAGTTCTTGCTTTATCCAAAAACTCATCCAAAGTTCTAGGAATTCCGAATAATTTGTATGGTAGGCTCATTGTACTTTACTCTCCAGTTTGACCCAAGGGTCTATTGTTTTTTGTTCTGGTTTTTCTTGTGGTTCTTCTAAGTCACACCATGGATCTATGTTTGTTGGTTTTTTTGGTTTTGATGGTTTTGGTTGTTGTGGTTTGTTTGCTTTGTTGTATTTGTACATTTCATATGCTTCCCATGCTAGTCCTCCGCCAACTCTTATTGGATAAACTAATGGGTGGAGTGCATCATAACACATTATTCCATTTCCGTGGATAAGAATAGGAAACATTTGGTTTCTTAAAGTTATATTTTTTCTTTTTATTTTTCTGGCTAGTTGTGCTAATAAAGGAGTTAGTCCGAATAATAATCCTGGCCAAAAAGGTATTTTAGTTTTTACTGGAAATTCATCGGTTAAATTAATTATTTTGCACGGTTTTTGCACTAATATATAAAAATCATTGTTAAATACTTCTTCTAAACTTGATCTGTATGATTTGTCATTTGCATAACTCTTATTTTGCGTTGCTCCTGCGCTTATGAATGAGTTGTTATGCCATCCTTTGTTCAAGTATTCTTCTTTTACTTTCAATGCCTCTCTTAAAAGTCCCAAATCTTTTTTTCTTGATAAATATGTTAAGTAGGCTTTTGCTGTTTCTCCTGTAACTACATTTAATTTTTTATTTTCATCGGTGTATTCTTTTTCAAATTCGCTTATTTCTTCTGCTAATTTTTTTTCTAATCTTTCAACCTGGCAACTACTTATAGGTATTCTGCCTTGAGCGGTTAAATAAAAAAAATACCCTTCATAATTTTCGAAACCAGAATAAACTCCAAATTTTTCACATTTTAATTTGCTCAATACTTTTTCTAGGACAATTCTATCATCCAAACTAATATCTCCGTCAGCAGCCAGACTATCATAAGCAGTTATGTATGCTGAAAAAGCTCCTTGATTTTGTTCATATCTTTGTCTATCTTTGGGAAGTAATGCCCATTTTGCAGGATGCTCTGTTGCTTGCTGAGTTTGAGCAGGCGGTAATTGTTGTGGTGCTTCTTGAGCTTGAACTGGTAAAATTGCGCTTGCATAGATGACTGTACCTAAAAGAACTGTGCTGATTCCTGTTTTGAGTTTATTGTATAGGTTCATTGTATTTTACTCTCAGTATTTTTTTGTTCTTTTAATTCGCACCATGGATCAACTTTCTTTTCTTGTGGTTCTTCTAGTTCGCACCATGGATCTACTGATTTTGCTTGAGTGCTTTTGTCAAGCCATCTTTCATATTTTTGAAGTAATTCTTCTCTTGATGGTGCTGTTGTTGTTATTGTTGCTCCTTTCTTTGTAGGAACTAAAAATTCTTCAATAAGAATCTTTTCATATTTTTGATTTTTTATTGCTTTTATTGCTACTTTTTTCAAATCTTTCAATGATTCTCTTTTGAAATGACTTGCAATCAAGTAACCTGAGTGAAATGATGCTGGCGATGGATGATTGTTTATTCCTAATATTTTTTTAAGAATTTTTGGTGCTAACCAAAGGTCAGTCATAAGATAAGCAAGCATTGCGTAATTCCAGCCAAAACCAAATCTAGTGTAAAGTGCTAATCCACAAACTAATAAACCGCTTACTGATCCCATTGTGTTTGCAAAATTATTTATGAGCAAATATTGGTTGAATCCAACTAGAGGATTTTCTTTAGAACTAAAATATATTCTAGTTCTTTCATCTGCTGGACCTTTTGCTATCATTGTTTTTGATGCTAAGCAATTGCGGTATTCTTCTCTGCTGTTATCAAGAGTAATTCCTGATTCTTCTGATACTATTTGAGTGAGTTTTCTGAATTTTTGGTAATCTTCTTCTGTGTCAACTAAATTTTCTAGATTCAAACGACCTTCCCATTTACCATTCCAGACTCCTAGCAATAAAGAAGTTCCACTACCTAAATCAATATTTTCAAGACAAAAACCGCCGTCTTTTATTACTCGCCAACCTTCTCCTTGTAAGTTTTCTCCTTCCTCTCTGAATGTTTCAACTTTATACATTTTGAATCACACTCTTCAGTTCAACCCAAGGATCTGTCTCTTCTTTTTTATTTTCTTCTAGTTCGCACCAAGGGTTAACCTTCGTTGGTTTGTTTAGCTTTGGTTTTGGTGTTTGTGGTAAGTTTGGGGCAGACTCCCCAGCTTTTAGCTTCCGTTTTTAACGGTGGGTGGAATGCCCTGCACTTTAGTGCTGTCGCTAAAAAGCGTTAGCTTTTTCTAGGAGTAGTTTTTGTATTTTTTTTGCACAGCGG
>JACRKG010000030.1 GCA_016215315.1 Candidatus Woesearchaeota archaeon
TATACTGGAATTGGCCTTGGTGCCAAAGTTAGAGGGCAGAATAAAATACAGGCTGGAAGATCTTAAAGGGCTGAAAGAAATAACAAAAGCATGCATATTATTCGGTTCTTACATGGATTTAAGAAAAGAGCCGCATGACATAGATATATTGTTTGTTATAGATAGAAATAATTTTAAACATTACAAGAAAAAACTGGCTGGCATTAAAGATATAGTGCCTGCTAAGATTCATGATGTTTTGCAGACAGAAGAAGATTTAAAAAATAACATAGCAAATAAAGATAAAGTCATTTTGCAAATTTTAAGAACAGGCATAATATTTTGGGGCATAAAAACGATAATTAAGGTGATAAAAAATTTCTATCAAAGAGAAAATAAGGAAATGCCTTAAAGAAGGGGAAAAAAGGGAAAGGCACAAAGGTCTAAAGAAGATATAGCAAAGAACACAAAAAATTGAGCAATGAATAATGTTCTTTGCAATAGTTTCAAGTGGATAATGCAGTCTAAACTTTAATTTCAAGTTTTTTGGCTTTAGATTCGCATGCCGCAATAATGTCTTTATACTTTTCCCTAGCTGCTTCTGATTCTCTTAGCAACTCTTCGTCTGACAGCTTAGACATTTTTTCCCTGATTTTGTGCAGTTCCCTCATTGCTTTTGGTTCTTTCATATTTCCTCCGGTGTTATTATAAATACTTGCTTGTAGCCCTTCTTTATGTTTATTTTATTGACCTCAACAATTGTCTTGATTTTAACAATATGTTCCAGATTCCAACTGACTACACTATCAATTTCATTGACAGTAGCAATAGCTATGTGCAAAGCGTCATTTAAAAACTTTTCTGGAATTATGCCTGCGTCTACGTAACTTCTGGCTAGCTTTATGGCTTCCTCGCTGTTCTTCAGATTCGTTAAAGGATACCTTTTCATTAATCCGAAAAGCGCACTTTTTTTAGGTTCTTTGGTTTTGCCTAATTCATTGAATACAATGTCTGACACAAATGCTTCAAAATTCATTAATTTATTATCAAAAAATGTTTTAGTGATTTTCTGCCTTTCTGGAGCGTCGTCTGCAAAGACAAAATTAAAAACCGAAGATTCTAGATATAATTTCATTTTAGGACGTCGGTAAAAATACAACTATTTAAACATTCTTGTCAAACTTTGAAATATTCATAATTCTCGGTTATTACAAGCAGGTTGCTGCATTTGAGTTCTTTGCTTGCTTTGAGCAGTGCTGTTACTTCTCGTTTTTTGGTTATGGGATCAGCTATATTGTAGCAAACTTGTATTAGCTGTTTAAATCTATCGGTCATATTATCAAATTATGATCGATACAATACATAATTTTTGTTTCAACAGCCTCACCGCAAAACTGAGATATTGAGAATAAAGTAAAACATTATTATCGAATTCTTACAGCTTCAACTTTAATTCATTCTCGAATTCCGAAACAAATAATGAAACAAAGTATATTTATATAACTTGATTTGGTTTCAATTTCAATAAAAAATAAAAGAGGTGTTTTGGATGGGTTATATTGCTACGCATAAAAGAAAAGTCATGGGCACAAGGATGCATGAAACATTAGAAGAAAAGCAAATGAAAATTGAAGCTGAAGAAAAGGAATCTAATCAAATTAATTCTTCTTTATCGCAAATAAGCAAACTGCTGGAAATTGAGAAAGTTGAATCAAAATACCTTGTGCCTGAAGTAAAAAATTGGGTAGAAACAGATTCAGTTAAGGCTCTTAAGGGAAGAATAAAAAATTGGCTTTCTTTGAAATACCCTGTGCATATTATTGGACCAACAGGATGCGGCAAAACAATTCTCGCTTTGCAGATAGCCAAAGAGCTAGGAAGGCCTGTTGTATGGCTGAATGGAGATGAAAGCATCACCACAACAGATTTAATTGGAGGCTATTCTCAAGTTGAAGTTAGCTCAATAAGAGATAAATATATCCACAATGTCTTTAAGGACAAGGATGTGCTAAAAGCAGAGTGGATTGACAATCCATTAACCCTTGCCTGCAAATATGGATATACATTGATATACAATGAGTTTTCCCGCGCAAAGCCGGCTGCAAACAATGTTTTTCTTTCTATATTCAGCGAAGGCGTATTGGAGCTTCCAACTCAGTTTGGCGAAGAGCGCTATGTAAAAGTGCATCCCGACTTTAGAGTAATCTTTACATCAAATCCAATTGAGTATGCTGGCATCCACAGGGCTCAGGATGCTTTATTGGACAGAATGGCTGGGATTTACATGGATTATCATGATAGGGAAACTGAATCAAAAATTATTGCAAAGCATTCCAAAATTGACGAAAAAAATGCTTTGATGTTAGTTGATATGTTAATTTCGTTAAGGCAAAAACTTCCAGAAGAAAGTTGCTTGGGGACAAGAGCAGGCGTGATGGTTGCTCATGCCCTAAAATTAACGAACGATTACAGCAAGCCGACAATAAAGCAATTACTGGGCAATATAATCACTTCGAAGAGTAAAAATGTTGAGCATTTTAGAGAACTGATGAAGACTGTGGAAAAATTATAGCTAAAAAATGTGAAGATAAAATGGATATCGTGGAAGTTCAAAAAAAGGCAATTCCTCAAATAAAAGAATTGATTAAAAAAGAACCTGAGAGCATTGCATCTATAGAGAAGAGCGGGGAAGGGTGGACAGTGCAATGCCACTTCCTTGAAAAAAAATCAGTCCCTGAAACTTATGATCTATTGAAGATTTTTGAATTTAAACTTGATAAAAACGCAAAAATTACGGAATTTAAGCAGGTCAAAAAGGTAAGAAGAGGCGACTTAGGTTAAAATCAAACCAGCAAGATATTATAAAATGGAAATAAACAAAATATTAAGCTTAGCCAAGCATTGTCTGCACCTATGCAACAACTCAAAAATAGAGGAAACTGTCTTTTATTATTTGTCTGATGCAGACGCTTTTGTTACAAATAACAGCAAAACATGGATAAAAAAGTTCAGAGAAAATGAAATTAAATGCCAGGTAAAAAAGCCAAATGATGTAA
>JACRKG010000031.1 GCA_016215315.1 Candidatus Woesearchaeota archaeon
AGGTGGTTGTGCAGTTACTGTTGGATACAACGAGTTTGCAACTGTTGAGAAATATATTCAGAATCAAGAAGAGCATCATGCAGCTGCATAAAGGCCTCGCAAGGATACCTCGACCTTTAGGTCGGGGAGGAGGTCATTTGGGTACTCTTTTGCTTTTTTAATTGCGTTCTCTACCATTAAAATAGTATCGAGCCTGGGGTAATGTATTACTTCGGTTTTTTGCTTTTTTATTAACAATTGCATTTTTTATCACCTTATATAGATTTGTATAATTATATAATTGTATATAATATATAAATCTTCCGGAGGGTCAATCGCCAATTTTCTCACCAACAAACTCCATCTTGCCTTTATACTCAGTTAACCTGCCGCTAATTATTACTTTGCTTGAATTAATTTCAACTTTATCAAAGAAAACAACTGGAAGCACAGTTTTGAGTTTAACAAAAGTAACTTCTCCTTCTTGTTTCACACTTTGCACTTCTCCCTTCAAAGTCATGTAATGGATTTCTTTAGAACTTAAAGAAAGAAATAAACTAGTTATTGGTAGCATAATTATTGCAGATATTAAACATATTTTTAGTAAAAGTTTTTCATCCATAAAAATAGTTTAAACGAAAATTTTTTATAAAGATTGCTCAGAAAATTTCCCAAAAAAATGGGAAATTTTCTCAAAAAACCGAGAAAATTTTTCTAAAATCGCAAAAATTTTTCCATTTTTTGGAAAAATTTCTTGAAGTGATTCTTTTATAACAACAAAGCATTTAAAGACCTTTTTTGTAAACAAAAAAGGTATGGCAAAAAGAATGCAAAGTGCTTCGTCTATTAAGACGTATAAACAATGTCCAAGAAAATACTATTATCAATATATTCAAAGACTGCCAACTCAACCATCAATTCATTTAGTTAGAGGGAGCATAACACACAAAGTACTTGAAGGTTTCTTTGAAATTAATCCGGATCAATTAGATCAAACAAATTATTCTAGACAATTAAAAGAAACAGTCCAAACACTACTAATAAAATACTGGAAAGAATCTGCCCGTTTATTATCCGCGCTAGACTTGAGTGATAATGATAAAATAAAATATTTTGAAGAAACTATGCTAATGCTATTGAAGTGGGCTGATGATTTTGTTAGTAAGTTAGGAAAATTGAGCGGGAGCATTGCTGAACGCTTTCAAAGCTTAACGCCAATAAGAGAAGCACATTATAGATCTGACATTCTTAGCGTTCAAGGTTTTATTGACGCAATACAACACGAAAATGGTGAAGTAAGATTAATGGATTACAAAACAAGCAATACTTTTGACATCGAAGAACATAAGTTACAATTAGCAATTTATTCAATGCTTTATTTTGAAAGGCACAAAAGATTGCCAGACAAAGTAGGTATTTATTTTTTAAAAATGGGAGAACAATGGATTAATTGCGATCCAGAACTTGTAGAAATGGCAAGGAAAGAAGTTGAAGAAATCCATAAAAAAACAATCAATGACCATGTTGATTTTTACCCGAAAAGCCCAGGACCATTATGCAAGTTCAGTACAGGTAAATGCGACTTTTACGAAACCTGCAAACCATTTCAACAAGAAATAAAGTTGATGTTTGAAAATGATAGAAAAGAATTAAAAGAAGAAGTGTTGGCGAATTAGATTAAAATATTGATAAACAATAACAAGTTCAAAGGGTCGAATTCGACTCTTTTTTATCACAAGCAGGAAGTAATGCTTTTGTTCTATTGTCTAGATGTTTATGTTTTTTACTGTTTTCCTGCTTGAAAAATAAATAACTTTATAAACTAAAAGCGCTAGTTTGCTATAATAAAAGGGTGTTTAGGATGTTAGGTTGAAGTTTAAGTTTAAAGCTAGAAATTCAACTAAATAAAATAACTAACTTTGAACTATTAATCCGAAATTTCAGGCCTTTTTTTACCGCAAAAATAGAGGGTGTATGATTTGGTAAGAGCAAAGGTATTAGCACTGTTTGTGTTAGTTTTATTAGTATTATTTTCTTCAATTGTTTTTGCTACTTCAATAATTTTAGGCGATCAAGGAACGAACGTAATTGTTTCAGCCACGGGGGCAAAACTTACGAGTGGAGATTTAACTGTAAGTATTTATGACGCTGCTACTGGTGGAAACTTAATTTATCAGAATACCTTTACTGGGGGAATCGTAAATGGAACTTGGGATGTTGACTTGAATTTCACTGCAGAATACGGAAAATTATACTACAAAGATTATGCAATAAATGGGGATGACCTTGATTTTAGCGGCCAAGAAAGAAAAGCATTCATGTCTCCTCTAGGAGATATAAGTGTTGCTACAAATATTTCTGCAGCTTACTTTCATGGTAGTGGAGCAAACCTAACCGGTTTGCCAACTGGCAGTGGTTGGACTAATACAAGCACTGAAACTAATTCTAGTCTCTTGGTTAATGTCTTAAATAACATTTTAAGTACAAAAAACGTAACTGCTGCTAATTTTCATGGTGTTGGTACAAATTTAACTGGACTTCCAATTCAAAGTGGCGGATGGACAAATACAAGCACTCAAGTGAATAATAGTTTGTTGGTGAATGTTTTGAATAATATTTTTTCAACGAATAATGTTTCTGCTGCTTTTTTTCATGGTAATGGCGGTAATCTGACTGGTGTTCCAATTCAATCAGGTGGCTGGACTAACACAACTACAGAGTCGAATAATAGTTTGTTGGTTAATGTTCAGAATAATTTTTTGAGTACTAAAAATGTTAGTGCTGCTAATTTTCATGGTGTTGGTACAAACTTAACTGGACTTCCAATTCAATCAGGAGGTTGGTCTAATACTAGCACTCAAACTAATACTAGTTTATTGGTTAATGTTTTGAATAATATTTTCACTACAAATAACGTTACTGCTTCTTTTTTTCATGGTGGTAATGTGAATATTTCTGGTAATGTATCTACTGTTAATCTTCATACGGTTAGTATAAATGTTTCTGGTAATGTCAGTGCCACTAATTTTCATGGTGGTGATGCTAACTTAACTTATTTGTTAATGAACCAATCTGTGAAAAGTCCTTTGATTTTTGGTGGATTAACAACTACAAGTAATCTTGCATTACGTCCGACCACAGGTAACGGTGGTGTTGGTTCTGATATTATTTTTCAGGCAGGAAATAATGGTAGTGCTGAAGTAATGCGTCTTTCAACAATCCAACCGAGCAGTGCTACTTCTTATACTAATTCAGGTGGTTCTGGAAATCGTGCAGGAATAGTAAATGTGACTCAAAGTGCAAGTTTAATGTTTTCAACTGCTAGTCCTCCAACATTAATAGATGGCATCACAACAAATCAAGGTTGGTTTAATGCTGTTTCTGTTGCTGGAAGATTTTTGTTATTTGATTTTGGCACAGGAATCAGTAAACTTATTGTTGAGGCTAAGTGGTACCAAAGTTATGGTCAAGGACAAGGTGTCTGGCAGTGGCAGGGAAGTAATGATAATTCTTCTTTTACAGATATAGGTGCTACTTTCACTCTTGGTTCTGATGCAACACAAACCATCACAACTCTTTCAGCAAATACTAATGGGTATCGTTATTATAGATTGTTGGGAGTTAGTGGAACTGCATCTGATGGTCCTTATACAAATGAGATTGAGTTCAAGATTGGTGCAGCAGGATATTATTATTATGCAGGCATAAACAATCCTTCTCCAAATGCTACTTTAGATCTTAGAAGTTGGACTACATCAACCGATATTGCTTTCAGATTGCAAGACTCAGGTTCTTCAACAATATTTTCAGTTTTAGATAATGGTGTTACTACAATAAACAATAATGTCAGTGCTACAAATTTTCATGGTAATAATATAAATATTTCCGGCAATGTATCCGCTCTTAATCTTCATGCAGGCAGTATAAACGTTTCTAGTAATGTTAGCGCTACTAATTTTCATGGTGGTAACATAAATATTTCGGGTAATGTTACCGCGGCTAACTTCCACGGCAGCGGAGCTAATTTAACTGGGCTGCCAATACAATCTGGAGGTTGGGTTAACAGCAGCACAGAGTCTAATAATAGTTTAATACTTACTGCTAATGCGAATTCAACTTTTATGAATAGAACTGGTTTTGGTCGTCAACCAATAACAACTTCAACAGTAATAATCAACGCAACTCCCGGAGACACATATGGGTTGTATGTTGATCGTTATAATGTTGATACAGTTAACGTAACTACGGGAGTTACAAAATACGCTTTCAGAGCAGACATAGGAACTAAATCAGTATCACAAGCAAAAACAAATAACATATATGCATTTACTGGCACGGCAGATCAAAGAAATATTTTCAGCAACGGAGGAAGCACAACTCTAAACCAAGCAACAGTTGGTGGTTTGATGAGTGTAGTTGATGTTGGTGGTTTGGCAGGAACTAGTTGGAGTGATGGACAACATTCTAGTCCTTCTAGTATTGGAATGCAAGGAGCCGTTACTGACTATTATAGTGATACATCAAACATTTCTGATACGAGATATTGGGCTTATGGAGGATCATTCACAGCAGCAACTAACTCATATACTGTCAATAAACCTTCAGGATTCATACAAAAAAATTATGTAGGAACATATGGTGCTGCAGATAGTCGTGGAGCAACAGAAACAAATGCAGGAACTCTTTATACTAATGCCTACGGAGGATATTACATAGCTCAAGGAGATACAGTAGGAACTAGTGTTTGTACATCACTTTATGCAGTTGCTACTGGCTGTGATACTAATAACGCAGCAATATTTGACGGACAAGTATTTGTAAGAACATATGGCAGTAATAATGGAAAAATAAGCATTGCTGACGCAGCAATAATCAATGAAGACAGTAATGCAGAAGGTAATATGCGAGTTGAAGGAGATACTGAAACAACATTACTTTTCACGAATGCAAGTGCAGATCGTGTCGGCATTGGAAAAGATGACCCCAAAACAAAATTACAAGTCAGCGGAAACCTAAGTTCAAGCAAAATTTTTGTTTATAATCTAACTGGAGGAACTGATGCCTGCACTGTAAAATGGAATGCAAACACTTCAGAATTATACTGTCAAACGTAATAAATTAATTTTTAAAATTATCAAAAATATGCTTCCAAATAATAAACATGAAATGGATCACACTAATTTTATTGGGAATATTGTTACTGCCAGTAGTATATAGTCAAATTTATAGCGTTGAATACACCAGTACTTCAATTCAAGGAAGCACTGCTTCAGGAAGCACTTACGAAGCAAGAACTAGCACATCTTATAGTACTGGAGGAACTGCACAAGGATCAAGTTATCAGGCAAGTGTAGGATCATTAGGTGAGGTAAGTACAACTTCTTCTAGCGGAGGTGTTAGTCTTGGCGAGGGTGGAGGGATTGAAAAAAGACAATTGCCAGAAACACCTCCAAAAGTAGAAAAACCAATAGAAGTACCTAAACCTCCAATTATCAACAAAGTTTCATTTACGATATCTCCATCAACAATAAAAGTATCCTTGAAACAAGGAGAAACAATAAGTGAACAAATAACAATAACAAATCCTTCTTCAGAAGAAATCGAAGTAACCTTGAACAAAGAAGGATTAAACAAATTTTTATTAATTTCCGAACCTTACATAAAAATAGCTCCTGAAGAAACAAAAACGATAGAAATTCTCTTTACTGCTTCAGTTAAAGAACCTGCAGATGTTCATTCAGGATTTATTCAACTTAACTCAGGAGATATAAAAAAATCAATACCGGTAGTCATAGAAGTTCTTGCAAAAAAAGCATTGTTTGATATTAAGTCTAGTATTGCTGGCAGTTATCAAGAAGTTGGGCCTGGCCAAGAAGTACCTGTGGACTTTGATCTTTCCAACTTTGGAGATTTAAAACCTGTTGATGTAATACTCACGTACTCATTAAGAGATATGACTGGAAAAACATTGTGGAGTCAGCAAGAAACATTTGCAGTAGAAACAACAAAAAAAGTAACTATGAATGTAAAAATACCTAAAAATACGCCTGAAGGAGCTTACCAAATTTACGGAAGAATAGATTACAAAGGCGAATATGCAACCACTGCAGTACTAATCAATGTTTTAAACAAGCTGCAAGAGGAAAAACCCCAAAAAGAACAACCAAAAGAAGTAAAACCTAAAGTAAATGAAATAACTATAACTCGAGAAAAATCAAGAATAGAAATACCAACATCAATAATGATTATTTTAGCATTAGTGTCATTATTTCTTAGCGTTGGAACAATCATTTATGCAAAAGAAGAAACGATTAATTTTTCAAGAGTAAATAAAAAGATATTTAATTTTAAAACTCTGATTTTTGCATTACTCGTTCTTAGTGCAGGATCAATGATGATATTTGGAATACCTGCCACGATAAAGAATATTTTAAGTGTAAAAATAAACTTAGACACTGTTTTCACCTGGACAAACATACTGCTTGCCGTTCTAATAATTTTATTTATTTTGATTGTATTCCAATTGGGAAGAATTAAAAAAGCAATAAGCCACAGTTATTCAACCAAACCTAAATTCAATTTCAAAATAGAGTCAGAAAGAGAAAACTTAAGCATATTGCCAAAAACAAAAAGAATGCTATTATTTGTCAATGAAAACATAATTATCTATTTGTTAAAAAAAATAGGATTATTGTTAAAATCATTCTTCTCTTTATTGCTAAAATTATTGATTTTTTTGGGAAAATTTGGCAAAGCAGCAACATTAACCATATCTGAAGATTTTATCTGGCTAATAAAATCAACTAAACAGAAATTAATTGAAAAATACAAATCCGCAAAAGCAGAAAGAGAATATCATAAACAACTAAGAAAAAACAGATTAGAAATTAATGTGGCAAAGCCAAGCAAAGTAAGTCTTCCAATTAAACCAATCCTGGAACCAATTTATGTTTTGATTAGTTTTTTCAGAGAATTGAATAGAAGAAGAAAAGTGGCCACGCAATACAGATTGGCGTCTAGTAAAAATCAACAATTAAAAATAAAAAATTTCAAATTCATGAAACGAAATTATTTCTCAGAAGCACATGATAAACTTGTTCTAGGCATAACAAATTCGATAAGAGCTGCAAAAATTAGAAGAGAATTAGCAACTCAATGTAGGTTAGCGTCTAGTAGAAATCAACAATTAAGAATAAAGAATTTTAAACTACCTGAAATAAAAACTCCAATTATTGATGCAATAAAACCAATAATAAAACCCCAAGTGATAGATAGAGCGATATATAGGCTAACTGATAAAATGACTGAATCCAGAAAAGACCCAAGAGAAGATCTTGATAGGAAAATGAAAATAGAGAAGATTAAAGCGTTGTATCAAGGGAAAAAGGAAGAGGATAATTGATTTCTGTTTCTTTTAAGAATTTAATGACGAGCAACGCGAGTTATTAAATTCTGTCAAAACCTTTAAATACCATTTTTCTCAGTATAATACAAGTAATGCCTTTAGAAAGCATAATAAAAAAGGGTGGTAGACTGTTGTTATTGGGTTCTTTAGCTATCTTGCCTTCCTTTGTTCCTTCTTGTGAAGAACAAAAAATTTCTGATCCCGAAATTGTAGCTGAAAAAAAAGTTGAAGAAGAAGTTAAGAAGGAAGTTAAAGAAGTTGAAAAAGCAAAGTCTTTCTATCTTCCAGACAAGGGATATGTAGATGAAGCAGAGTATGAGGCTAGATTTGAAGAATTAATGTCCAATTTCAAAAAATATGAAGAACCTATCTTTGATTTTAGTGAAAAAGAATTTTTTAAAAATTTAGACGGGTTTATTTATTATTATTCTGAAAATAATAATAAAAAAGATCTTATTTCAAGAACTCAAGAAGATATAAACAAAGTGCTTCAAAATATTTTTTTGTACCTGCAAAAATCTCCCAAAGAAGAACTTTTGTTTTTAAGTGTCTTACGAGGTAGACTGTCTGATTTTTTTGTTCGAGAATCATTTGGTGTTAATTCTGATGTTTCTGATAGTCTTTTTGTTAAGACCTTTGCAAAGGAAATCGTTAATTTTTATGAAATAAATAAAAACAAAATGGATCTTGAAGATTATTTGATTTTTTTGAGTAGTATTCGCAAAATGTCTAATTCGAAGCACACTGCTGAAATAAAGTTAGATGTTGACGCCAAAACATTTTATGAAGACATTATGGATTCTTCGATTAACGCTTTTAAGTGTGAAGAAAAAAAAGATTTACTTAAAGTTTTGGATTTACATGAAGTATTAAATCTGTTTTTAGGAGAAAACGATTTAGCAAACGGACAAATTAATAAAGAATTGTATTTAAAATTAGTTAATTCTTTTGCGGATTTTTACTTGAGTGTTTTTGATCAAACTGAGCTTTATGAAAAATCAAGAATAACTTCTGCTTTAAAGGAAAATCTTGAAAATTTAGATTTAACGGATGAAGAACGCAACCAAGTGTATCAAGTTCTTAACGGAGTTAATTTTGAATCTAGTATGATAAAAGTTTATCCTACATTGAGAACTTCTTGGAACGGGTATTTGAATTTTGTTTTTTTCACAAACTTTTTTTATAAAAGCGATCCTTCTTTTTTTGAAAAAGTTTTTCAAAATTTTGAAACTGGCAAAGACAACTGGGCATTATTTCTGGCGGTTGATGATTTGGTGCAGAGAAATTTAGAGCTTTCTGATTCACAAATAAGTACAATTTATAATGGTCTAATTGAAAAATCAATAAAATCGTTGAAGTCTGATTTTTTAAACTTTAATCAATACGAATTTTTTGATTTTCAATATAGAATATCAAATGCTTTAGACCGATTTTTTAAAGATGATATTAAAAGCCGTAAAGAGTTGGCGTTTATTACTGCTGATGTTTTTTCAAAAAAAGATTTTGGAGTTTCTCCTGAAGAAAAAATGGGAATAACTAGAAGATTATTACATCAAATAAAAACTTATATCAAAACCCTTAATTTAAGTGAACAAGAAATAACAGATATGAAGAATACCCTTGGAGAAGACTTAGTACAAAAACTAACTGGAAATTATGATTCTTTCATGTTAAAATTAAACGAATATTTGGCTAGTGAACGAGATATTTATTCTTTTTATGTTTATGGAGAATATTTGGATTTGATGTTCTTTTACTCTGACCTTTACGGGATCAAATCGGATGAAAAAGAAAAACTTTTTGAAGACTTTAAAAAACTCCATCAAGCAGTAAAAAAGAATAATCCATATCATTCTCTTTTTTCTAAAGAATCAGAAGATTTTATTGGAGAATTTTCATTTTCAGATGAATTAGTGGACTTTTTCATAGACGAGATTAAACAAGATTTTTCAAACCCTTATTGCTTTTCAGAATTAATAACTGCTGTTAATAAAAATCCTTCTCTGAATAAAGCGAAAAAAATAATTGAACTGACTTTTAAGTACAAATCAGAAATGATACTCAGAGAAATGGATGATTATCCTATTTTATCAATAGTAAGCAACCTGAACCTTGCAGAAAGAAAAGAGCTTTATTCTTTTATGAAAGAAAATTATAAAGAAATTCCTCTCACATACTTAATCCCATTAAACACCAGACAGGCTTCGGATGAATTCTTAGAAGTTTTTCAAAAATACCTGCGAATGAGTGATAGGTATACATTAAAATTTCAAATGTATATTCAAGACTTGAATTTGGTAAATGTTGATTTTAATAATTTGGCTTATTTGATTAAAGGGATGGATGAACTTGCTAACGATAAATATAGTTCGGTAAGAATTGCTGCTCCTGAAATCAAAAAAGAACTAATTGCACTAATTCCTCACTCAATAGGATATATATCTCAAGATTTAGAATCAATACTTCAAACAGCACTCGATGCAAAAATATATATGTCTGTAATTAAGTACGTAAAAGAAATTTCTGGAGAAGGTCTTGCAAAAGTAAACCCCGATCTGATGGGTAAAATTGTTAATGAGTTAAAGAAAGACACATTCTTAAGAGATCCTGAACAATTAATGTCTTTTCTAGATCAAATAAAAGTCTTTCCGGCAAGCATAGCTGTTCAAGAATACAGATCAACATATAATAATCCTGACTTAATTGTGCAGTCCGCTGAAAAAATACAAAAGTTTTATTCAAATTTTGATGCAGCATATGAATCAATTATTAAAACACTTATTGATGATTTGGCAGAAATAAACAATGAAGATTCTATGACTTTACTTGAAGAAATAAGTCAAGATCAAACAGAATCAGAGAGCATAAAAAATTATGCACAAACAAAACTGCCTAAATAGATTCTTTTGCACCAAAAGTTTACGAAAATTTCCTGCGATCTGAATAATAATAAAACCCAAGTTTTTTAAATCTATTTTTGATAATTGAACATATGATTACTGGAAAACCTGAATTAATTCCTAGAAAAGCTAATGGAACACCTTTAGAAGATTATAACTTATTGCAAGCCTGCAAAAATAACGATTTTCTTTTAATAGATACTTGCGCAGCAACAGATGTTAGCTGGATTTCTTTACCGAGAGAACATAGAGTTTATGAAAGAAAATTTAATATAAAATACAGTCCTCCATTAGAGCAGAGAATAGACTATAATGCGTTAATAGGAATATTGTTTGCAAGTAAACCACTCTTTACAACTCCTCTAGTTCTTCAAGAAATAAAAGATTATGCAAAACACCAAAAAGCAGGTTTGCTAAGCAGTATAGACCAAATTATTCACGCAATAGAACAAACTCCTAAATTAATATCCTTAGATGAAACACCTGAATTTGAAATGTATGTTAATGATCTTTACTTCCAAAAATTATCAGAAAGAAATGGCTTAAGCGATGTGGATTTTAATCTATTGGCGACATTTTTTGCAACATTACACTATACAGAAGAATTTGTTGAAAATTGCCCCGATGATTACTCTGTAAAAGGAGCACTAATAACAAATGACCGGGGAATACTGGAAACATACAAGCATTTTGGATACAAACTTCCAGGAAATCACCGAGTATATTCGGCTCTTTTTGGCCAAAAATACACTCCAACAATTGCAGGAAAATAATATCCGACGTCAAGTTATTTAAAGCTTCTTCAGTTCAACAACCTAAATTCAACAATTAAGATGGAAAAAGCAGACTTTCAATCAACAAAAGAAATACCAGTACCTAGAGAAATAGTAGACCAAGTAATAGGGCAAGAAGAAGCTGTTGAAGTAATAAAAAAAGCAGCAAAACAAAGAAGACACTTACTTCTTATAGGAGATCCAGGAACTGGAAAATCAATGTTAGGACTAGCACTATCAAGACTTCTACCAAAAGAAAAATTAGTAGATGTACTGGCATTTCCAAATCCTTACGACGAAAATCAGCCATTAATAAGAACTGTTCCTGCAGGCCAAGGAAGAGAATTAACAATGAAATCAGGCGGCGTCTTACCGAGCAGCGATTTTTTTAAAGGAAACAACATAATAATGTTACTTCTAGCATTAGTAATTTCATTAGTTCCTTACTATTTTTATGCAAACAAAATATTTCCTTTTGACAGCCCAGTAATTTATGCAGCATCAATGATTACTGGAGTGGTATTCTTAATAGGAGTTATTTTTATTTTAAGCATAAGCAAAAGAATGGGCGGAATGATAAAAACAAGTAGACCAAAAGTAATAGTTGATAATTTTGGTAAAGAAAATGCACCATTCTGGGATGCAACAGGAGCACACGCAGGAGCACTATTGGGAGACGTTTTACACGATCCATTACAATCAGGAGGATTAGGAACTCCCGCTCACGAAAGAGTTGTTGCAGGAATGATGCACAAAGCACACATGGGAGTATTATTCGTTGACGAAATTGCAATACTACAACCATCAACACAACAAGAATTACTAACTGCCTTGCAAGAAGGTAAATTTCCAATCACAGGACAAAGCGAAAGAAGCAGCGGAGCAATGGTAAGAACAGAACCAGCACCATGTGATTTTATTCTAGTGGCAGCAGGTAACGCAGAAACAATAGAAAAAATGCATCCAGCACTAAGATCCAGAATCCGAGGTTATGGTTACGAAATTTACATGAATGATACAATGATTGATAATGAAGAAAACAGAAAAAAATTAATGCGATTCGTAGCACAAGAAGTTCTCAAAGACAAAAAAATACCTCACTTCACAAAAGAAGCAGCCGAATTCATAATTGAAGAAGCAAGAAAAATGGCAAACAGAAAAGGCCACTTAACATTAAGATTAAGAGAATTAGGAGGACTAGTAAGAGCTGCAGGAGATTTAGCAGTAGAAGAAAAAAAAGAATTAGTGGGAAAAGAACATGTAATAAAAGCTAAAAAAATAGCAAGAACTTTAGAACATCAAATGGCAGACAAGTTCATTGAAAGAAAAAAAGAATACGAACTAATAAAAATAACCGGAGAAGTTGTTGGACGAGTTAACGGCTTAGCAGTAATGGGCGGAGCAACAACTTATTCAGGAATAATACTTCCAATAGAAGCAGAAGTAACTCGCGGAAATAAAGAAAAAGAAATAGTTGCAACAGGAAAACTAGGAGTGATAGCAAAAGAAGCAATCAAAAACGTAACCGCAGTAATAAAAAAATTATTCGACAAAGACATGGGCGAATATGAAATTTATGTACAATTCTTACAAACATATGAAGGAGTAGAAGGAGACAGCGCATCAGTAGCTGTTGCAACAGCAATAATATCCTCATTAAATAATTTACCAGTAAGACAAGACACAGCAATGACCGGATCACTATCAGTACTAGGAGAAGTATTACCGATCGGCGGTGTAAGCGCAAAAATAGAAGCAGCAATAGAAACAGGACTAAAAAGAGTAATCATCCCAGAAAGCAACTTCCAAGACATAGTAATTGACAAAGAAAAACTAGCAAAAATAAAAGTCATACCAGTAACACACATAACAGAAGTACTAAAAGAAGCGATGGACTGGAAAGGAAAGACAAGCAATAGAAAATAATTCTGATTTGAATTTTGTTAAAAATTAACGAAATGTTTATATACTTTTGTCGACATCTAAAAAATAGAAGAAAAAATGAGCGAAACAATCAGCATGCAAAGTGTGTATGAAGAAATAAAGTTCATAAAAGAGCATATGGTTTCTAGAGACGATTTTAACTCTCTGCTAGAAACTTTTGAGATATTTCACAACCCTCAAACAGTTAAACAATTAATAAAAAGTGAAAAAGATATTAAAACAGGAAAAGTAAAAAGAGCTAGAACTGTGCGGGACATTTTAGAGCAATAAAAATGGACTGGATTGTTGAGTTTACAGAAACTTTCTCAAAAGAGCTTAAAAAACACAAAAAGAATTCTGAACTTTTAAGTGCGCTTGAAAGTAAGATGGTAAGTAGAAAAAATGCGTATGATTAATAATCGACAAAAACATATTTAAAACTATTTGATTTATGACGTGTTTAATCGGAGGAAAAATAAAATGTATCAAATTACTGATCAAGAATTTGTCAAATTAGTAGAAGGCGGAGTTCCTTTAGCTGAATTAGAACAAAGGTTGAGGCCTGGTAATTCTTCGCAAGTAGGTTTCATTGGTCAAAATGAAAATTTGATAGAATTAGTTCACTCTGATCTACAAATTGTTGAAAAATATGGAACAACACATAAAGAAATTGCGGATAAATTAACAGAACTGATGATTAAAAGTAGAGAGAAGAAAAGTTTTCTGAACGCTTTATTTTCTAAAGAACAAGAATTATTAAGTAAAGATTATGAATTCTCGCCCGCAAAACTTTTAACGATGGGTGCACAAAATTGTCCTTGGGGCTGCAATTGTTGGGGACAAACTAGCGGATACATAATTAAAAAAGGGTTATCTGATGATAAATTATTAAGAACGGGAATTGAAATAGTTATGGCGAGTGAAGGAAAAATTGAAGAACTAGAAAACTTGTACAATACAATTAAAGAAATCAATCCAGGCAGTCATGGTGTTCAAGCCTACAAAAAGATGTTAGAAGAAGTAAGGAGAGCACAAGAAAATGGACTTCTTTGCTATGTAGCAATCACTGAATTATTACCTCACTTGATAGAACAACATCACTTCTTTGAAGGAAAACAATCACCATACAGAGCAGATCCTGAATTATTAATTAAAGCGTTGAATCTTGGAAAATGAAAAAACTAATCTTAATGCGAGGTTTGCCTGGTTCTGGAAAGTCATCACTGGCTCAATCACTTGATGGTTTAGTTCTTTCTACTGATGATTTCTTTACTAAAAAAGGAGTATACAAATTTAATATTAAAGCAGTTGGAATTGCTCATGGATGGAATCAAAAAAGAGCAAAGCAAGCAATGGAAAATGGCGAAGAATTAGTAATAATCGATAACACTAACATAATGGCTAAAGATATGAAGCCTTACGCGAGAATGGCAAAAGAATACGGTTATGAAATTGAAATCATGGAAGCAAATACACCGCACCAATTTGACGTTGACAAATTGGCAGAATATAACAAGCACAACGTGCCTAAAGATAAAATCCAAGAAATGAAAGACAAATACGAGCACAACGTGAGTGTTGAGGATTTGATTGATTGATTTTGACTATTTTTTAAACAATTCAAAGAAATTTTCTTTATTTATTTGTTTTATATTTTTCCAATTTTGTATGACTCTTATTTTTTTTGCAGAATACTTGAATTCATAAGCAAAAACTTTACCTTCTCTTTCTTCAACTAGATCTATTTCATTACCTTCGTATGATCTCCAAAAAAATTGATTTGCATTTATTTTGTTATAAGCTCTAAACTTCATTCTTTCAAGAATACAATAATTTTCGAATAACTTTCCAACATCATCTCTCAAGTTCAACGGGTTGAAATTATTTATCACTGCATTTCTTATTCCCAAATCATAGAAATATATTTTTTTTGTTTTAGTTATTTCTCTTCTCATGTTTCTTCTGTATGCAGACAAACGGAAGATGATAAAACTTTTTTCTAACAACTCAATATAATGTTCAACAGTTTTTTTATCTATGCCTAAATTTGATGATAATTCGGTGTATGAAACCTCGTTTCCTACTTGTAAACTTAATGCTCGGACTAACTTGAATATAATTTCTGCGTTTTTTACTTTTTGAAATTCAAGCAAATCTCTATACAGATAACTTGAGTTTAATTCTTTTAGTAAAAGAACTTTTTCATTAAAATTTTTTAATTTAACAACTTCCGGATACATTCCGTAAATAAGCATTTGTTCTAAATCCTTTATCATTTCCAATTTATCTTTATAAATCTCGCAAGAAGATAAAGGAAATAAAGTGAAAACGTGTTTTCGTCCTGTTAAAGATTCTGAAGTGTCTTCTAGTAAATTAATGCTAGATGAGCCGGTTATTATTAGCTGTTTTTCCTTTTTGAAGTGATCTACTAATAATTTTACACTTTGACCTATTGTTTCTACTTTTTGTGCTTCGTCTATAAAAATAATTTTTTTCTCGCCAATTAATTCAATGAGGTAATTCAAATCTTTGTTAGAAAGAAGCTCTCTTTCTGTGGGATTATCGCAGTTGAACTTGATATATTTGTGTTCCTTAATTAACTCCTCGCTCAAAGTCGTTTTTCCAACTTGTCTTGGTCCAACTATCATTATTGCTTTTCCTTTAAAAAGTAAATTTTTTATTTCTTTTTCCAGTATTCTTTTATAATTCATTTGAGTCTCCTTAATTTAGGGAATTGATTCCCTTTTTTACTACTAATTTAGGGAATTGATTCCCTGAAGTATATAAATCTTTCGGAAAAAGAAGTGTGTTAATTCTTGAATTTATTATTCATTTCCTAAAATAACTAAGAAATCTTCTAACTTTTTCAGCGCCGCTTTTTACTTTTGGAATTGCGTAATAAATTCCTTCATTTAGTCTTCTGAATACTTGCGTTTTAGTACTATCCCACTCTGCTAAAGTCATGATTGTTGGATCTAAATCTTTTAATCTTCTTCCTAATGGATAAAGGTGTGCTTCTCCAACAACCGCGGCAATATTGCCTTCTGGATTTTGAGAATGTAATTGTCTTATACGTTCTTCCATGTCATTGTCTCTTTCAGGATTGTATATTAGTTTGTTAAGTCTTTCCTGCGCTGTAAAACTATGGTGGTTCTGTTTAAGTAGCACATCATAACTCAGAGAAGCTATTCCTGATGCTTGATACCATTTTGTTGTATCTTTCCTTCTTTTTTCTATGCCGTAATTTGTGCCAAGTTCTAGTTGATTGAGAAGTTTTTTTCTTAATTTAGGAACACTCATTACTTTTTCAAAATTCTGTTCTATGATTTTGAATAACTCTTCTTTTTCAACATCTTGAATAAGTGTATCAATACATACAATTTTAACATCAGGATTCTTAGATGCGTATACCTCTGGAGCGAAATATTCAAAACCTTGAATTTTTAAGTCTTGTTCGGTTAATTCTTTTAACACAGCAAGATGTTGTTCAGTAAATCCTAAGTTTAAACTTCTAATAAAATCCATTTGTTCTTGAGCTTCTTTTTTATAGTTTCTTTTAGACTTTCGAAATCTATTAACTCTTTTTTCTGAAATCTCTACAGCAACTATACTTGGGCGTACTCTTTCTAATAAATTCTCAAGTCTTTCCTGGCCATCTAAATCTAAATGCACTGTTCCGATAATTGTTAAGTTTTGATTGGTCATTTTGGTTTTTACTTCTGCTAATTGGTGCTTGATATTTAAAACTTATTATTTAACTACTCCCGAGTGGTCAAAAATAGAAAAGTTTATAAATGGAAAGTTTGTATTATATTCGGTAGAACTTAGGATATCAAATGATAAAAAGAATTGAATATTTAGTGAAACCATTTCAAGATAGTTGTGACTTACCAATTAATGGTTGCAAAGATATAGTTGAAAATCCTTTTGAAAAAATAAGTGTTAAATTAGCTAGATTGGGAATGTCTTCTGAAGAATACTTAGAATTAATGGCTTCGATGTGGAAGAAACAAATTGATCGTGCATCAAACAATTTAGATTTATTTTTTGTTATGATAGATATTTTTCGTGACGACAAAGCAAGACCTATGCTTCTTTTAGATTTAAGAGCTTACGCTAAAGCTCAATTAAGAGAAAGATTCCTTTCAATGGGTTGTGGTTATGATGTGGCAAACCATCTTGCAACAAATGGTTATGTTCTAGCAAATCCGCTAGAAGTCCATGCTTACGGAGAAATATCTGACAGGTGTGCTAGAGGAGAACTAAACGAATTTAAAGAAGTGATACAAAGACATTTTCCAGATTTGAATGTTTACTCAACTTTAGATACTTCATTATGTCCTGATTGTTTGGAGGGGAAATTTTGACTAGAACATGATGCGACCTCAAACATATTTGGATTTAGGAGAATTACTTTGGTTAGATTTAGGACAAGTCACGCTTTACGGTTATGAAAATGGCAATTCTGAAGAAAAAATAAACTCAATCATGCGAGGAATTGAATTAGGTGACGATTTTCCTCCCGTTTTTGTTAGAAGAGTTTCAGAAAATGAGTACATAATTGATTCTGGTTTTGATCCTTTTGATGATAAAAATTGCGGAGGTCATCATCGTGCAATTGCCTATCACAGAAAGAGAAAGTCACTAAAATGCTTATTAGTTGGAAACCATGTTTGGTATGATCTTAATAAAATAAGAATAGAAGATTTGACTGTTACTAACTGGGGAGAAGACCACTTCCGAGCAGTTCAACAACTTGATCCGAGGTTCAGATGACTAACAATCAAAAAATCAGAAAAATAACTGAAGCAGACGTACCATTAGAATTAGTTACTGGAAAATTATTTGAAAAATTAAGAAAAAGAGAACATACTGATGTTTGTTCTTTTGAATCAAGATCATCTGAGGGAATATTGATTTCTGAAGGTTTTTCTAGGTGTCAAGGAGTTTGCTTTTTAGATCCTGAGCGTGAAGTTGGTTTGTTAGCCCACAATCGTCCTGAGTATGATCCTTATAATTTTCTTACAGGAAAATGGGTAAGTAATGATCTTTGCATAGAAGATCCTAGAAAAGTTTTTGCTGATTTGAGTAGGATTGTAGTAGTTCACATTTATCATGAACACAATCATTCTTGGCCAGAAAATTGGATTAGTGGAGCACTTGAAGGAATAGGTATAAATAAAATAATACACATTCCAATCAAATCAAATAAAGAAGATAGTTATTGGAGGCACATAGTTCAAGATGTTCGCGAAGGTTCAGTTTATGTTTTTCCTACCGATTTTAATTATGGAATAAAATACACTTTAAATAAAAAACAATGAAAAATTTACTATTAAGTTTAGGCTTATGTTTGGGATTAATCGGCTGTGTTGGTCCGCAAACTAGAATTATAAATGATCCAACTAAATACAAAGCGGCGATTCTTGTTGCGGAGCCTTCAGGCACTCTTGAAAAACTAGCACAACCTTTTTTAGGAATTTATGAACGTGCAATAGTTGACGACTTAAGAAGAGAATTAAATGTTGGAACTTACATTATTGATTATTCAACAACAAAAGAAGAATTTGAGCAAGTATTACTTGATGAATCAATACAAGTAGTTGTTATTGCAGGGCACGGCAGTTGGACTTCTTGGCATGCAGGAGATGAAGCTGTCACTGAATCTTACCTTGAAAGTTTTGCTAAAGAGCACGGGATAAACAAGAAAAAAGTTTTGATAAGACACACTTGCGGGACTGGTTCAACTTATACAGAATTTGATCCTGAGAAATTACCTCCTTTTTTTGAGGAATTAAAAGCTTTAGGCTGTGAAAATATTGAATTAAGAAATGGAGGAATTTCGTTTGAGGGAATTGATGGCAGGCTTCAAAAATTCTTTAATGAGCTTGCTTCCCAAAACTACGGAGGTCTTCCAGATATAGATAAATTGAGAAAAAAACTAGTTGAAGCAAACTGTTCTTTTCATGATTGTGATCTAGTTTATTTATATTGCAACACTGAAGGATTGGCAGAAAAAGATGTTTTAGAAATTGAGCGATTTGTTCATGAAAACAAAGTTTACAGGAATCATTCTTTTGAGGAAAGTTTGGGCAGACCTTTGTTTATGCTTAAAACCATTACTGAAAAGTTTCCTTCATACGTGTCAAGATTTGAATTTGACTTTATTAATTCAGTTAATTTTAGTGAGAGTGAAGAAAATTATCTGACATGTATTGAGCTAAGAAATGAATACGAACAGAAATGCGTCGAATTTTATGATAAAATTCGCACAGATCCTGCAAAAATAATGGCGCTATTCGATGTAGAATTTAAAAAGTATGCCGAGCAATGTGGATTTACAAGAAAAGGAATATACCGAGGAAAGATACATTTTAATTATGATGCTGAATATTATAAAAAACTCAATCGAGTTTTTGATAGAATACACAAAGAAGCAATGATTTTTCGTACTTCAACACAATTTGGTGAATGCATTGCAGAACGTGTTATTGGTTGGGATAGGATAACTTCTCCTTGGGATTTCATTTTCAATCCATTAGCAAAGTAAGAAATAAAATTAAAGTTTCTCAATAACACTTGCATACTTCTTAGCAACTTCGTTTCTTTTTACTTTTTGTGTAGGTGTTGCTAAACCATTTTGTTCTGTGAAAGGTTCTTTGATTAATGCAAAATTTCTTATTCTTTCATAAGAAGCGAAACCAGTACATTGATTTGAAATCTCCGATTTCAAAATCTTTTCTAATTCAGGATTGTCTGAATTATTTGGAACTATTAAAGCAACAACGTATTCTTTATTTGCCGAAGGAAGAACAACTGACTGTAATACTTGAGGTATTTTGTTAATTGTTTTCTCGAGATTAGCTGCGCCAACATATTTTCCATTCGTTAACTTGAATTCATCTTTAATTCTTCCCGTGATGTAAAGAAAGCCATCATTGTCAACTCTTCCAAGATCTCCAGTGTGAAACCAACCATCTTTTAGCACTTCACTTGTTTTTTGTGGTTTGTTCCAGTAACCTTGAGTTATGTTTGGTCCTTTGACAATTATTTCTCCTTCACCTACATGACCGTCAATAGAGCTTATTTTTACTTCAACTTTTGGAAGCATTTTGCCTACAGAACCAACACGTCTGTCTTTTAATGTGTTTGCGGATATTACTGGAGAAGTTTCTGTAAGTCCGTATCCTTCTAAGAGTTTTATTCCAACAGCGTCATAAAATTCAATAACTTCTCTGGAAATTGGTGCAGAACCAGTAATTGCTATTCTCAGCTTTCCGCCAAAAGCTTGTTTGATTTTTGAATAAACCAATTTGTCAAAAAACTTATGCTCTAAATATGTTATTGGAGAAACTCTTTTTCCCTCGCCGACTAGTGATGCGTATTCTTTTCCAAAACTTATTGATTTATCGAACAATTTTTTTTTGACTCCGCTAGCATTTTGTGCAGTTTCCATTATTTTTGCGTAAACTTTTTCAAAAACTTTAGGAACACCAATAAAAACAGTAGGCTTAACTATCAACAAGTCATCTTTTAATGCTTCAAGACCTCTAGAATAAACAATGTTAGCCCCACAATAAAGAGGATAATAATGACCTACAGTTCTTTCAAAAATATGACTTAATGGAAGGAAAGAAAGATGAACATCTTCACTAGTGAACGGATTTGTTTCTTTTAATCCTTCAAGATTGTGCATTATGTTTGCATGAGTTAACATTACTCCTTTAGGTTCTCCAGTTGTTCCTGATGTATAACAGAGGGTTGAAATGTCTGAAGTAGTGACTTCTTCTTTTTGTTTTTTTCCTATTGTTAAAAATGAATACATCTCTTGAATATTTACTTTCTTTTCTAAAGAGTTAAAATTCATGTTTTTTATTTTTTCTGAAAGTGAACTATCATAAAACAAAATTTTTGATTCTGAATCTTTCAGTATGGCTTCTATTTCTTCTGGATGTGCATTGGGGTATAATGAAACAGTTACCGCTCCTATAATTTGATTGGCTAAGTCGATTTTGGCCCAATTTGGAGAATTTTTAGAAATTATTGCAACTCGGTCTCCTTTTGAAATTCCATTTTCTAAGAGAGAATAAGCAATGCTTTCTACTTCACACAAAATTCCATAATAAGATCGGGTTATTATTCTATTATGATCAGAAATAAATCCTAGTGCAGGATTATTGAGATTCTTCATAGCAGACTTAGCAAACATTGCTCCAAGAGTATCTGGCATAATGCTGAGTTTATTTGAATAATTTATAAGGTTTTTGACTTAAAACTCATCCTTAATCAAAGGCAACAATTTTTTATAAATAATTGGTTTACCGTGTTCTAAAACATATCTGTAAGGCAGTGTTACACTTTCATTTTCTGCAGTATCCAATTCTGGTTCGTCAATGAATGGTATTTCGCTTAATTTTTTTCCTTCAACAATCATTTTTGTTACTCTAACTGCTGTGTCTGTGCTCATTTGTTTATTTCCTAAACTTCTTTTTTCACAATTTAATTTATCGCCTAAAATTTTGGTTCTGCCTTGGGCAGGTGCATTGCCTAATATTCCTCCAAAAATAAAATAATCAAACTTATCAGTAGGACTTAATTCTTTTTCTGCGTAAGGATCAAGAAGGCAAGCATTGTTTAATTTTAATTCAACAACTGATTTTTTTTCAACTTTTCCCACGCTCTTAAGTTTAGAATTATTACAGTCAGTAATCCACAGATTTTGTTTGCCAACAATTTTAGAAATATGTTCATATTCTAACAAACACCATTTCCAGAGCCTTGGCTCCATGTGTTCAATAATAAATATTGACATAAAAAGAAAGAAAAAAATAAAAATTATAAATGTTTTGGTGTTATCTTCTGAATCCGCCTTCACTACGACTTCTAAACGGTCTTCTACCTTCTCCACCGCCACCGTGACCGCCGCCTCGGAATCCTCCTCTGCGGAATGGTCTTCTATTTTCATCTTCATGTCTGAAGAATTGCATTGATGCTTTTTCAAACTCGGGTGTTTCCCGTTTTTCTATGTTTAAAGATCTGTCACTTAGAACTCTTCTGAAATTGTCGTGATCTCTTTCGTCTAATAAACTTATGGCAATACCTGCATGACCTATTCTTGCTGTTCTTCCTATTCTGTGCAAGTATTCTTTAGGTGTTTTAGGTATTGAATAATTTATTATGTGAGTTAAGTGTTGTATGTCAAGTCCTCTTGCTGCAACATCGCTTGCCACTAATACGTTAATTTTCTTATCTCTAAATTCTTCCATCACATAATTTCTTTTGTTCTGGCTTAATCCGCCGTGCAATTCACTGGCTTTAATTCCTTGCATTCCTAAATTTCTTGCGATGGAATGTGTTTCATCTCTTGTTGAACAAAATACTAAAGCCAATTCTGGTTTTTCTGTTTTCAACATGTGAACAAGTAGGGAAAATTTTTCATTTCTTCTTACATTATAATAAATTTGTTTAAGATTTGTTGAAGAAACGTGTGTGCTTGTTTTTACTCTTGCAACATTATGCATTCTTCTTTTGACAATATGATCTAATTCTCTTTCGATCGTTGCACTGAACATGATGAATTGTTTTTCTTTTGGTGCGTAGTCTATGATTTCTTCAACATCATCAATAAATCCCATTTCAAACATTTTGTCTGCTTCGTCAAGTACTAAAAATTTTATTCTTGACAAATCAAGATTTTGTTCTCTTAAATGGTATAGTGTTCTTCCAGGAGTTCCAACAACTATATCTGCACGTTCAATGTTTCTTACTTGAGGCATTATTCCAACTCCTCCGTAAACAGTTATCACTTTACATCTTTTATATTTAGAAAATGATTCTAAACTTTTGTAAATTTGTTCTGCTAATTCTCTTGTAGGGGCCAATATAAGTGCTTGCACTCCTTTGAATGGTTCTATTTTTTCTAGTATTGGAAGACCAAACGCTGCTGTTTTTCCCGAGCCAGTTTCTGACTGTCCTAATACATCTCTTCCTTCTAGAATTAAAGGAATTGCTTGTTCTTGTATTGGTGTTGGTTCATCAAAACCAATTTCTTGTATCGCTCTTTGTATAGGAGCGCCTAATTTCATTTCTGTATATTTCATTTTTTTCACCGAAGACTGTACACTTCATAACTCAAACTAATATTTTGAGTTCGCAAAAAGCCAGCAGTTCTGGCACAGAAAACGCATTTCGGTGACAAAATCTGACTTTTAATATGTCAAATCTTCATTATTTGATGTGAGTAACTGCCGTTAGTATTTAAATCTTTGCTTTTTCCATAAAAAGTAATCACTTAATGGTAGTTAGAGATTTATGTTATCAATTTTTCATTTACTTTTTATCCTTTATTCAGTTTATTAATTGTTCTTCTTAATTTACTTATTGTTTCTTCTGTGAATTTTTTCAAATGTGGTTCTTTTAAATTTTTGAATTTTAAATCAATATTTCTGAATGCAAGTTTGAACATTTTTTGTATGTCTTCTTGCTGTATGACATTAATTGCTTCTTGAATTAGTTTGATTGTATTTTCTTTTTCTTTGAATTGAGCCAGATCTATTTTTTCTGATAAATGAGATATATCGTACAAGTCTTTGAATTCTTTTCTGCTGATGAAAGTCACTAATTTTGTTATGAACATTCTTTCTTTTGAATACAGGTTTAGTTTTCCATTTTTTACTAGGTTTTTAGGTAGATCTATAAATTCTAGGTCTATTTTAGTTGAGTATGTTTTGTGAGTTTTGAGCTCTATTTTTATGTGGTATCTTTCTGTTGAAGCAAATCCTGTTTTTGTTATTTTGTATTCTGTTATTATTTCTCTTTGTTTTAATTTTTCTAAAACATTTGTAAGATAGGTTTCTATTTTTTGGTAGTCTTTTAAAAAATGCTTTTCAGCATCAAAATCCAAATCTTCAGATTCTCTGTGGTGATCAAGATGATATAGAGATAATGCGGTTCCTCCTTTCAAAACTAAATTAAAGGGATTATCTTTTTCAACTTCCTTGAGAAACTCTGCAAGGATTTCTAAAATTCTCATTTTACACTCCGTATTTTGAGTAATCTATTTTTGATTCTTTTTCCATTTTATTCTCTTTATTTTGAGCGAAGACTTCGCCGTATCTTTTTAACATCTGTTGCCAGACAAGTTTTGTGAATTCATTCTTTGTGAATTTTGTATCTTTTATTATTTGTTCATTTGTGGCATATTTTATTCCGGTTTCTTTGTCCACTGAGATTTTGCTATTCTTCACTGATTTAACTCGTATAAATCTGATTTTAGTGCTGCCGAAATTCATAATTCCTTCAATTTTTGTATTTATGATTTCTATAAATTTAGGTTCGTAATACCATCCATAGCCGTTGTGTTTTAAAGCATCTAAACCGGTTATGTAATAAGAACTGATGTTATTTAATAAATTTGTAAATTCATCGTGCGTTTCGTCTAGTGTTAATTCGTTGAGTGCTTGCAATTTCTTCTTTATCTTTCCTCTCAAGTATCTTTTTTCATTTTCACTTAGTTTTTCTCCTCTGAATAATTTGTTGATAACTCTAAATTGAATTGGTTTGAAAAGAATTGGAACTACTAGATTTTCTTTCCTCAAAAGTTTCTGTGCTAATTGTCTATTGAACATAGGATATTTTTATATCCTTTAATATATAAATGTTCCTGTGTTTTTATTTGATTTTGGTGAGCAAACTCTAAAATATTGTTACTGTTAAGTGGTTAAAAAATGAAAAGATTTAAATAGAGGTTGTTTATTCTATTAGTTCACAGTTCGCTGTTTGCAGTTTATAGATCAATGCAAACTTGAAAATCAAAAATTGATTTTTTTCCAAAGGAGAAAAATCTGGGGAGGAAAAATAAAATGGTTAATGGAAAAGTTAAATTTTTAGGAGTAATGGCTCTTTTAGGAGTTTTAGGTTATGGTGGCTGTCATGTGGTTGCTAGCAGTGTTAGTGAAGAAGGCATGAAATCAGGAGTTGTTAATACTTTTTATAAAAAAGGTTTAGTGAGTTTAATGTCAGGCGAAGGAAAAATGTCTATAGAAGGAACAATGCCTACTGAAACATTTACTTTTAGTGTAGATCCTTGGCAAAATCACGGAGAAAATTTTAATGATTTAGTTGCAAAACTTAAAGATGCACTAAAATCAAAAAAACCGGTTACTGTTGAATATGTTCGACCTTATCACGGATTTTGGTATATGGGAAGCACTGATTACTTTGTTACTGGTGTAGAACCTTCAGAAACAACACAAACAGTACCAACACAACCAGCAACACCAAACCAAACTCAAAACGGGCAATAAAATTTTTGAAGAAGTTTGTAGCAACAAACTTCTTGATAATCAACAAATAGTATTAAAAAACTTAGTATATTCTACACACTAAATCAATATTTGGAGGAACAAAATGACAAATTTAAATGAATTATTCAAACAATTTGGAGTTACAGTTTCAGCACCTAAAGCAGATTATGAAAACTTACCTGCTTGGGAAGCAATAAGAAGAGCCGCAGCAAGAGATTCTCAAAAAGCATATGCTGCCGCATTAGAACAAGTTAAAGACAAATTACAATATGGTTCTTCAACACACTTAATTGCATTTGCTTATAATTTTTTAAACGATGCATTACTGTCATTATGGGAGCCAGTAAAAGAATTTGCTAATTCACCAGTTGTTAAAGAGGCCATTAATGAACAATTAAATGGGGAAGGAGACTTAGTGGATTTATTAGAATTAACTGCTGAAGAAAAAACAGGAAAGTCACAAAAGAAAACCGCTCAAGAACTTAGAAAAGTTTTTGAAAAATTAAAGGCTCCAAATCGTCTTGCGCAAGAATTAATAAAATATTCTCAAGAAACAGGAAAATCTTACGATGAAGTATTAAATACGCCTGAAGATTATTTACAATTAATAAAAAGAGCTTACGGTTCCTTGGGAGAATATGAAAAAATGCTTCACGAAGGATTCCAAGTTTGGAGTGACCTTACAAAGAATTTAGATCAATTAGAAAAACTACCGTTAAGAATTATTTTACCTTTGTTGTTAAGAGAAAAATTAGATCTTGACAAAGATATGACTCTTGAAGATGACTTAGGAATAAAAGTTAATGGTTTGTGTGGAATAATTGAGTCTTACTCAGCAGATCTTGCGTTGTTCGGAAAAACATTCATTGCAGAAAGATGCAGACTAAGTTTAGAAGAACTAGAAAAGTATAAACAAATAGAAAAAGGAGCACCAACAAAAAAATCAGGCAAAGCTAAAAAGAACATAAATGAATTATTAGAATAGAGAAGTATTCATTTATTTTTTTTATTTTGTTTCTATAACTTTTATTATGTGCCAACCGAATTGTGTTTTTGTTGGTCTAGAAAGTTCTCCTACTTTTAGTGCGAATGCTGCGGTCTCAAATTCTTTAACCATTTGATTCTTGCCAAACCAGCCTAAATCTCCTCCTTTATTTTTTGAAGGACAAATAGATTTTTCTTTAGCGACGTCCTCAAATACTGCTCCTCTTCTTAAGTCAAAAAGTATTGCTCCTGCTTCGTCCTCTGTTTTTACTAAGATATGCTTTGCATGGATTTTTGTTGGCATGAATGGTAGGATTTATTGATAATTTAAATAAGTTTTGAAGATTTTTTTTATTTATGGGAAAGCTTTAAAAACCCACATTCATCTCCCACTCTTTATGTCACGTATTAGAAAATTTGTAGCATATAGAAGACTGGATAGGCCTCCTTATACAAGATATAGCAAGTATAAGAAGTTAAGTTATGTCAGATCTAGACCTGTTTGTCGTGTTGTAAGATTTGATATGGGTGATTGCAGA
>JACRKG010000032.1 GCA_016215315.1 Candidatus Woesearchaeota archaeon
AATTAAGAAATATATAGAAGAATCAAACCACTGGTCAGCCACAAAACAAAAAAAACTTTTTTGATTTTGAAAATCGGCGATAAATGCCCCTGGCTTTAGCCAGGGGATAGCCGATTTTCCCAATTATGTTTTTACTATGTAGTTTTTTCAAAGAATTAGACGACAGAATTGCTTTTTATCATTGAATTTTTTATTAAATTTTTGAGAAATTTTTCAGTTTTTTTGGAAGATTTCCCAAAAAAGACATGTCCAGTGAACTAGTTTATAGTTTGTGGTTTGGAGTTTGTAGTACGTCGTCCTATAAACTATGAACTAGTACTGTAAACTTCAAACTTTTACCACATACCCCTTCGGGTAGCTCATTAATACACAGAAATTGCATGATTCTGGATCGTTTCTTGCATTTTCTAATAACATTTCTACGTTAGCGCCATAATGTTCGTGCATTCCGATTACTGGGTCAATGCATGTTCCTTTGTCTGTTTTAATTGCTAAATATTCTATTAGTTCTGTCATCAAAGATTCCTTCGGAATCTTTCCGTGAATTTTCATTAAGTATTCTCTAAAACCTGCAGGTCTGCTGTAAGGAAGTGCGGTTAAATTATTATCTTTTGCAAGCAATGTTGCTTCGCTTAATAGTTTTTTTGCAACTCCTTTATTTCCTGGTTTTACATATATTGCAGTGCAAATCAAGAATTTTTTTGCAGGATTGTGATTGATAAAATACCCATTGTTTGTTGCTTCACAGTACTTTTTGGGAATTTCATAAATGTTATCTCCCAAAATTAAAGAGTTTATTCCCCCGAGTATTTCTTTATCAAAAAAAGCTAATTGTCCTTCTGGAAAAATTTTTATTCTTGATTCTAATTTTTTAAGTTCAAAATCTTTGAGCGTATTTAGAGGCATTTCAGGGTTTTCCTTTTTTAGTACATTAATCCAAGAATTAAAAAAGACCTCATTTAGTTGTGTTAAACCTTTCATATCTAGTTGGCTAGCACTAATAACTTCCCCCATGAAATGTGTGTGCTAAGAGGGATATTTAATTTTTGAGATTTTTCGCAGAAAAATTCTGAAAAGCTTTATAAACCCTTGATGTATCGCTATCTTTCTATGTCATTCAAAGATAAACTTTTGGAAAAAGAACCTTTCCCGGAAATTGTTGGGCAAGAAACAACTAAAGAGCAACTGAAATCTGCATTATTAACTGGTAGACACATATTAATCGTGGGTCCTCCTGGTGTTGGAAAGACTACTTTGGCTAAGAATGTTGCAAAATTATTGCCTGAATCAATGCTTAATGATTGTAATTATCATTGTGATCCCGAAAGTCCTTTGTGTCCTGAATGTAAGCTTGAAAAGAAAAAAACAAAAAAGTTTGGGGGAGAAGAAAGATTTGTTAGAGTTCAAGGAAGTCCTGATTTGACTGCAGAAGACTTAATTGGAGATATTGATCCTGTTAAAGCATTAAAGTACGGTCCTATGAGTTTAGAAGCTTTTACTCCTGGAAAAATTTTTCGTGCAAATAATGGAGTTCTTTTCTTTGACGAAGTTAATCGATGTCCTGAAAAAGTACAAAACAGTCTTTTGCAAGTTCTTGAAGAAGGTAAAGCAACTTTAGGAAGTTATACTGTTGATTTGTCAGCAAATTTTATTTTAATCGGAACTATGAATCCTGAAGAAACTGCTGCTGTAGAAAAATTATCTGATGTTTTCATGGATCGTTTTGACGTAATTCATATGAGTTATCCTGAAAAATTAGAGCATGAAAAATTAATTGTTCAGAAGAAAGGAAAAAAATTAGATGTTGCTTTTGATGACAAATTATTAATTCTGGTCTTGACGTTTATTAGAGAATTAAGAACTAATAAAGATGTTCAAAAGAAACCAAGCGTTAGAGCTTCTTTGGGTTTGTATGAGAGAGCTCAAGCAAATGCAGTATTGGAAAGAAGAAAAATGGTTAAAGGTGTTGATGTTGCTAAATCAGTTATTTCAGTATTATCTCACAGAATCACTTTAAAACCTTCAGTTAAATACTTGCAAACTAATGAAGAATTTTTAAAAAAAGCGTTTGAGGATTTTGCTAAAGACCATCCTGAAATTGATGAAGGAGATGGTTATCTTTAGTTTAGTCGATGAAGTAAAAAACTTACAAAAAGCAGAAGAATTAGAAGGAAAATTAGCACCAAGCGAAACAAGCGATAAATTAATGCATTCAGTTCTAGAAGCAGACAAAGATACAGTTAATGATGGTAAAATTGCTGAAGAAGCAGTAAATAGGGGAATAAATAATTTTACTCCTGACTTAATGTTCCAAAACTTAGTAACTAATTATGCCATGACTAAGAAATTGTACGGAGAAAAGTTATTGCGTTTAATAACTGGTTATTCTGGTGATTATTTAGAAAAGAATATTAAAATTCCTGAATTTAGAAAAGATCTGAAAAATAAGATAGAAACCAAAATAAAAGATATGAAACAAAAAGATGTTTTAACAAAAGAAGGAAGACTTACTGAGAAAGCAATCCAGTTAGCATCATTAATTTTGTTTAAAGAAGAATTGGATAAATTATCCAGTAGAAATTATGGCGGAGAAAAAACAGTCAAGGAAATTTCTCATTATGGAGAAAAAAGCGTTGTTAAGAATTGGAAAAAAGGAGATCGTTACAAAGATCTAGCAATAAAACAAAGTATTAGAAGAGCAATAAAGAGAGGTCATCAAGACTTAATAGCTGAAGACTTGAAAACGTGGGATAGAGAAAAGAAAGGCAATATAAGTATTATTTATGCAATTGATAGCAGTGCAAGTATGAAGGGTGAAAAAATAGAAATGAGTAAAAGAGCAGGTGTTGCTTTAGCATTTCAAGCATTGCAAGAAAAAGATAAAGTGGGTTTAGTTATTTTTGGCAAAGATGTAAAGGAAAGTTTGCCCCCTTCAAATAATTTTGGAGAAATACTTGACAAAATTATAAGAATAAAAACTGAAGAACAAACTCAGTTTAGGTCAATGATACAGAAAGCAATAGAATTATTTCCCAGGGAAGAAAAAACAAAACACTTAATGATTTTATCGGACGCATTGCCTACAGTTGGTGATAAGCCTCAAGAAGATACACTAAAATTAGTTGCCCAAGCAAAAGCAGAAGGTATAACTGTCTCATTAATAGGCATTAAATTAGATAAAGAAGGAGCTGAGTTAGGAAAAAAAATAGTTGAGGTTGGGGATGGTAAGTTTTATCACGTTAAAAAAATTGATGAAATGGATCGTTTAGTTCTAGAAGACTATTATAGTTTAGTTCAAAGACATGCACATTGTTAAAAAACTTTTTTTTTAACAAAAAAAAGTTTTATTAAAAAAAACGGCCCGTTAATTTTATTGAAAGAATCATTCCTAGCAATGCAACAATTATTAGGATTGTTAAAACAATTTTGTCGCTGTTCAATTTCTCACCTTTTTTTGCTTTTGCAAAAAAAGACCAGAAAATTCAAGTAATGAATTTTCGCTGCCTTTTTTTGATATTCTCGATTTCCAAATATTTAAATATAACTATTTATCTTTAAAAAGGTATGAAAATTTTTGCTTTCGCTGACTTACATGAAGATTTGCGAGATTACAAAAGAATAAAAGAGAAAATAAACAAAGAAAAACCAGATCTTATTCTTTGTGCTGGTGATTTTACTGTTTTTGAACAGCATATTAAAGAAATGATGGAAAAATTAGCAGTTTTAGGAAAAATGCTTTTAGTTCATGGAAATCATGAAACTGAAGAGGTTGTTAAGAAGTTATGTGAAAAGAATAATTTGGTATTTTTGCATAAACGATTTGAAATAATTGGAGATTATGCTTTTGTTGGTTATGGTAGTGAAGGTTTTGATATGATATCTAAAGATTTTGAAGATTTTATTCAAAGAATAAAATCTAAAATTAAGGATAAAAAAATTGTTCTGCTAACTCACGCTCCTTTTCATAATACCAAACTAGATAATATTTGGAATAAGCATAGAGGTAACAAGTCTTTTAGTAATTTTATTAAACAGAATAAAAATGTTGTTTTAGGTGTTTGTGGTCATTTTCATGAAACGTTTCACAAAAAAGATAAGCTTAATCAAGCTTTAATAATCAATCCTGGGCCGGATGGAGAGTTTGTAAAAATATGATTTGGAATAAAAATCTTAATGCGTATTATTATCAGGGAATTTATTGGGCAATTTTTAACATATTTACTTACATGTTCTTAGATGCGTATGCTATACATCTTGGAGCTTCAAATTTTTACATGGGTATTTTTGGCGCATTACCTTTTATTGCAGTCTTTCTTGCAGAAATACCTGGTGCTTTACTTGGTAATTTATTTGATCATAGAAAAATAACTGTGTTCGCGCTAGTTTTGAATAGATTTGCTTGGGTTGTAATAATTTTGTCGTATTACTTTTTTCCTAACAAAATTCTTTTATTGATTTTAATATTATATTTCTCATGTGAGTTTTCTGCTCTTCTGAGCGATCCCGCATGGACTGAAATAGTTGCAGAAGTTATTCCTAAAAAAATCAGGGGAGAATATACCGGTTACAGAGAAAGGTCTATAGCGATAGCAAAAATTATTGCAATCTTAGTTGTTGGTTTTTTCATTGAAAGAATTGCTTCAAAAACTTTTGGATATAATGTTCTTTTCTCTTTTGGTGTGATTTTTGGACTAATCTCTGTTTTTTATATATGGAAAATCAATATACAACAAAAACCACAACACAAAACTTATACTTTTAAGGATTTTTTTGATGTTGGTGGGCAGTTTAAAAATTTTTTAGGTTACTCTTTTTATTTTGCTTTTGCACAAATGATTGCTTCACCATTCTTTGTTGTTTTCTTACTTAAAGATATGGGTGTAAGTTTGAGCTTTTATTCTATATCTCTTACTGTTGAAGCTATTGCTTCAATATTTGCTGCAAAAAGAGTTGGAATATTTTCGGATAAATATGGAGATAAATTGATGCACACTATTTGTTTATTTGGAGCATCATTAACTCCTTTGCTATATTTATTATTTGTAACTCCTTCAACAATTTGGGTATTAATCCCTATAAGTTTTATAAGTGGTTTTGCTTGGGGAGGCTATAACTTAACTAAAGGCAATTTATTACTTGATGCAACGGATGAAGGGGATAGAGAAGTTAGTGTTGCTATGTATAGAACTTTAACATCAATACCTATGTTTATTGCACCTTTAATTGGCGGATTTATTGCGGATAATTTTTCATTTTTATTTTCGGGAATTCCTCTTATTTTTGCAATATCATTTATTTTAAGAATTTCAAGTGTGTTCTTTTTATTGAAAATTCCTGAAACAAGAGTGGATAAAAGGGCTAGATTTGGTCGTGTTGTTGGTGAATTCTTTCACTTACCATTACACACGCTCAATCATTCTTTATTGAGGAGACACTTTGTTATTGCAAGGAAAATCTTTATAAAAAGAAACAAATAACTATTATTAATGATTAAAGAAGCAGTTAATAAAATAGAATTAAGTAAAGAGTTTTCTGAATGGAAACAACAGAATAATTCTTCATTCCTTTCAAATATATTCATACAAGATGAAGAAACACAATTAAGCTATTACAATCCGGAAAATGACAGAATGACTACTTTCTTCTTTAGAGAAAACCAAATAAAAATCTTACAAGATCAAGAAATTTTAGAACCTCATCCTCAAATCAAACCATTAATAATTGAAAATCTAAAAATAACTTCAGAAAAAGCGTTAGAAATTGCAAAAGAAAATCTTAAAGAACCTATTTCTAAAATTTTTTTAGTTATACAAACACTAGAAGATAAAACAGTTTACAACATTACTTTTTTCACTCAAACTCAAAAAATCGTGAACACAAAAATAGATGCTGAAGCAGGAACTGTCGTCAGTAATTCCTCGACAAAACTTTCTGACTTTTACAGAGTAGAGAAAAACTAAAACTTCTAAAAAGTAACAACACAACGATTGCAAAATATATTTCTCATATTGAAATTCTTTATATACTAGTTTGTTCACTAGATTTTCAGCGCGGTAAAAAGAGGTCTTCAGGAAGCAAGGGTTTCACCCTTCGCTTCCTCAAGTTTTTCATTAAGACAAAAAGTTTAGCTTAGCGTTAGTTAAGACAAAGAGGTGAAGTAGATGACTTTTCAAGCAATAAATTGGAAATTAGTTCGTGAAAACAAGCCATTATTTGATTTTTCTGAAGAAGAAAAAGAAGAAAAAGAGTAAAAAACAAGATTGTGCTTCGCACTTGATTGTTTTTAATTTTCTAAATTTTTTTTATTTTTTAATTCGTTAACAACTTTGACTTGTTTTACGCACATTGAACTTTTTCCCCTTGCCGAACGCTTGATTTGTGTGCTAGCAGAGTTTCGTTCTTCCTTTAGCGTTCGGAACAGTGTGTCGACCTGCGGTCGAAAATTGATAAACAAAAAGTTCTTTCAATGCACTTATTATTTCTGAAGATTGGCGGGCCAAAGTTTATATCACTTCGCCCGCCAATCTGAGTGTAAAAGTCCGCAGGACTGGAACTGAGAATTTTTAAGTTAATCAACAGCAACCTATTTAAAACTAATTCAGCTCACAAAGACTATGAACAATACCTTGGAGGCTAATTAAATGCCTGAGCTTTTTGGAAGACCTTTGTATGCATATTTGCCTTGGTGTAGTTACAGATATGAACTTCAAAAACCTCTACAGGAAAGAAGATGGTGGAAAACTGAATTTCATTCGTTATATGCTGTTTTGAGTGGTACAGTTATTTTAACGACTCTTATTGCTTCACCCGAGTCAGGCACTTTAAACCCTATTGAAGCTTGGAAGTTTATGCATAATCAAGATGTTGAACGAGTGCAAAATAAAGAAAAACGTGAACAATTATACCAGAAAATATTTGGTCCTGGAGGTTATGCGGATACTAATTTTGATAAAAAGATTTCTTCTGATGAAATGCTTAATGCTTACCGGAAAGTTAAGTGGGATAAAGTTCCAGGAAGCGAACCAACACTTGATGATTTGGAAAAACTGATTAAAGTTTATGAAAGTGATTAAGTGTCTTTCTCTTTAGTTTAGCAAAGGAATATTTATTTCAACGATCCTAAGTTTTTCTTAACATCCTCAAATACTTCTTCAACTGTTTTCATTCCGTTAATAACTACAATTTTTCTATTTGGAAAATGGTCTTGATTTGCTAATTCTAAATATGCATTTCTTAGTTTGTTTGTGTTTTCAAATTTCATGTTGTCAAAAACTTCTTTGTGTTCTTTGCTTTTGCTTGCTCTTTTCAAGGATTCTTCCGCTGTTATGTCTATTAAGTAAGTTATTCCGGGCATTACTAGTCCTTCATGTCTTTTTATCATTTCTTCAAAGCCTAATCCTTGAAGTTTTCCTTGGTAAGCAATCGTGGAAAGATCATATCTATCGCATAAAACAAAATAACCATTTTCTATGCTGTTTTTTAGTACTTTTTCATTAAAGGTAAATCTATTCCCAATAAACAAATCTGCCAAAGTTTTGGCTTGTTCTGAAGGATCTTTCATTATTTTTAACAAACCTCTTATCTGACTGTAATCTTTTTCGAATTCAGGACAATTGTAAGGATTTCTAGTCATCACAACAGTATTCTTTTTATCCAAATCATACAAGTATTCAGCTAACTTCTTTTGCTGAGTGCCTTTACCGCAGGCATCAATCCCTTCGAATACAATAAACTTTTCATATTTCATACATACCACCTCATCTTTTAATTGGGCTATCATGCGCGATATCAGCAAGGTATCAAAACATTACCGGTCGTCTGAGAGTCGTTGGATTTCAGTTAGTCACTGAGTTTTTTGTAAGTAACAAACGAATACCCTTTTTTATCTTCTCTTTGTACTTCTTTCCATTCATTTCCCCATTTTGGAAAGAATGCATCGGCATTCTCAACTATTTGATTAACATGAGTGATTTCTAGTGTATTTGCAATTGGTAAAGTTTTCTTGAAGATACTTTCGCCGCCAATAACGTAAACTAATTCATTATTGATTTCTTTTTGTTTGTAAAGATTGCATTCTAAACAACTAAGTGCTCCCTCTAAAGTATGTGCAACAAAAGCTCCTTCTTGTTTGTAATCTAAATTATTTGTAAGAACAACATTCATTCGGTTCTTTAACGGCCTGAATTTTTGTGGAATGCTTTCATAAGTTTTTCTTCCCATGATTACAGGATATCCGGTTGTTAATTCTTTGAAACGTTTCAAATCTTCAGGAATATTCCAAGGAAGTGTTCCATTTTTACCAATAGGATAACCCCCCCTATCACTAACATAATTCTTTGCTATCGCAACAATCAATTTTAATTCCATTTTATTTTGTTTTATCTCCTATTTTATTGTGTCTAATAATATTGGGCATTCATGACATCGGTGCGGCATCATAAATATTACCGGGGATCGGAAGCTGAATTTTTTACTACAAACCCCGAACCACAAACTCCAAACCATTTAGACTGCTATCGGAAATTTTATTGGTCCTTGGTTTTGGTAATCTATTATTTTTGTGTTTTCGTGGTTCCATTCAAATATTGTTGTGAAGCTTTCAGTAACTATTTTTGGTAGTTGTAGTGGTTCTCTTTTTGTTTGTTCTTTTGCTTGTTCTAAATGATTTACGTAAATGTGTGTGTCTCCTAAGAATCCTGTTAGTGTTCCTTCTTTTAGTCCTGTTTCTTTAGCTAACAAGTGTAGTAGTGTTGCGTAGCTTGCAATATTAAATGGTAGTCCTAGCATTGTGTCTACGCTTCTTTGATACCAGATTAAGTCTAGCTTGTCGTCTTGTACTAATACTTGGTATAATAGATGGCATGGTGGTAATGCCATTTGGTTTATTTGTTCTGGATTCCAAGCGCTAACTAAATTTCTTCTGTCTGCAGGATTTTTTTTTAGTTTTTGAACCATTTGTTCTAATTGGTCTATTCCTTTGCCTGAATAATCTGTTTTTTCATCATTATACGCTGCGTTCCAGTGTCTCCATTGAAATCCGTAAACAGTTCCTAAGTCTAGTTCTTCACTCATTTTTTTTTGTGTTTCAGCATCGTGTCCGTATAATACTTTTTTTGGATTGCACCATTCATTCCAAATATTGCAGCCTCTTTCTTGGTACCATTTTTTGTCTGTGATTCCTTTAATGAATCCTTCTAATTCTACTTTTATGCTTTTGTAAGCCATCTTTTTTGTTGTTAATAATGGAAATCCTTCACTCATGTCATGTTGAAATCTTTCTCCTGTAACTCCTATTGTTCCAACTCCCGTTCTGTCATTTTTTCTAATTCCATTTTCTAGAATGTTGTTAACAATATTCAAGTACGCTTTCATTTTAGCACCTCAGTTTTTTGTTTAACTTCTTGAACTTCCCATTTTTTGAAAAATTTAGGAAGTTCTGTATAAGTTGTTAGTATGTCTTTTCCATAATGTGAATTTCTTCCTGATTCTTCTCCGTATCCGTTTTCTGGTTGGTGTTTTAGTTTGTAATAAAATATTCTTGCTAATGGTTTTTTGTGCTCAAGTCTTAAGTCTTCGTTTGCTCTTATTTCATAAGTTAGTCTTGAACACCATTTTGGATCGACAAATCCTGCATAATGTACTCTTGCGTCAGGTCCTATTTCGTCATTGTAGCCCTCTAATTCTCCGCAAGTGTCTTCTGGGAAACGAATTATTTCATCAGTGCATGCTAGAATGAATTCTCCTTTTTTTAAGAAGTAAACTTCATTTTCGGGGATTATTATTTTTTCAAAGAAATTCTTTGGATTGTGCGTGTTTTGTTCGTTTTTTCCTCTGTCTCGGTCTAAGTAAACTATTTCTTGAATTCCTTTTTTGCTTTGTAAATTGGCGTTGTTAAGTTTAAAGATAATAAAAGTCCTTCTCCGAAATTTACTTTGTATTTTTCTATGACTTCTCCATTTTTGTCTAATAACAATTCATCTTTCAAGTATCTTTTGTGTAATTCTTTCCTTTTAATTAATGGATTTCCTATTTGGAATCTTAATTGATTGAGCGATGCTCCTGGTTTTATTCCTATCCTGAATGTTTTTGATTCCATTAATAGTCCTATTTTTCCTCTGTATCCTTTTTCTAGGCTGTTAAAATTGTTTTTTGCATCACTAACTAATCTTACGTATAAGTCTACTCTTCCTGTTGAGCTTTTTGGGTTTGCTTTTGTGCCAACTTCGGGATGTAAGTCTAAGTCTATTCTTTCATTAAGTAGAAATATGTAGTGTTTTTTTGGTTCAAGAATGAAATAACCTTCATTGTTTGGGCTTAATTTCTTAAAATAATCATCTAATGTTTCCATTGATTCATTATTTCTAAAAGATAGTGCTGCGGGTACTTCCCAAGCAATATCGCTGATAGTGGTGTCAATACTTGCTGGATTTACTTGTCTGCTTAATTCGTTATTAGAATATAAAGAAGAATCATCTATTAATTCTAATATTTCTTTATCACAAAACACTCTTCTTGTTTTATCTTCTAACTCACTTTTGCTCACAACGAACCCCCTTTAGTTTATAGTTCACGGTTTGTAGTTTATAGTGCGTCCTGTAAACTGTGAACCGCAAACTGTAAACCAGTTGTGGGTTTTTATTGTTTTATATTGTTTAATCAATAGTTTAAAGTACAAATGTTTTTTAATAAGCAGTTCTTTTTATGATAAAAATGGTTGTTATAGGTCTAACTAGTTTTAATGGTGGAGGAAAAGATGTTATTTCTGAATATTTAAAACAAAAAGGTTTTGTCTCTTTTTCATTATCAGACATGCTTCGTGAAGAATGCAGAAAAGCCAATGTTCCAGTAACTCGTGAAAACTTAATAAACAAAGGTAATGAGTTAAGATCAAAACACGGTTTTGGTGTTCTTGGAAAACTTGCACGTGAGAAAGTAAAAAAGGGCGAAAAAGTGGTCATTACTTCATTCAGACATCCTGATGAAGTTCTAGAACTTAAAAAAAATCCTGATTTTGTTCTCGTTAAAGTTTTAGCTAATCAAAAAATAAGGTTTGAAAGAATAAAAGCAAGAAATAGAGAAGATGATCCTCAGACTTTTGAAGAATTCTTGAAATTAGAGCAAAAAGAGTTTGATTCTTCAGAACCTCATAAACAAAAAATAGCACAATGTGTTGAGATGGCAGAATTATTTGTGATAAATGAAGGAAATCTTGAAGAGCTTCATGAAAAAGTTGAAGAATTATTAAATAGCTTAAATGAGTGATTGCAATGGATCAATATGAAGAAAAAATCAAAAAAATATTAAAATGTGGAAGCTAAACGAATTATGCAATTTATTTAAGGACGCTCTCAATAGAAACGAAAGCATTATTATGGGCTGTCGTTGTAAAATAAATTATTCCGGCAGAGCTGAAAGCTTTCTTGATATTGGGGATAGAATGATTCTTGTTAAAAGCGACAACACATTATTAGTTCATCAGCCTCAAGGTAACAATCCTATTAATTACATGAAACCAGGCACAACTCATAACTTAATTTACGATGAAAAAAAACTATTCTTAAAATCAAACAATATCTCTTTAAAGGAATCAATGAATATTGAAATTGACAGAGTTTATTTTTTTAACACTCACAAACTTGAAGACGGCCAAAACATCACTATTTGCGGCACAGAAGCAGATATGTCTAAAATGATTTATGATGATCCATCACTTGTTGAAGAAGGATTAAAGCCAGTTTCTCAAGAAGAACAAACAATATACGGATTCATTGATGTATTGTGCACAGACAAAAATGGAATTTTGACAATTATTGAATGCAAAAGATACAATGCTGATCTGGCTGCTGTAACTCAATTAAGAAGATATGTTGAAAAAGTTAAGGCAAGCAAAGGAATAACTCAAGTTAGGGGAATTCTTGCAGCACCAAAAATAACTCCCAATGCAAAACAAATGCTAGAAGACTGGGGATTTATTTTCTCAGCAGTAAAACCACCAAAACAATACGAAAACTTTGATAAAAAACAGAAAACACTGGAAGGATTTTGACAAGTCAAAATCCTACTAATTCATTAATTGGTCCTGTTATTTTTGTTTCATCTTTTTTGTTCTGTTCTGTTAATGTTTTTTCTATTATTTTTCCCCAAAGTATTCCTTCAGTATTCTCATGCCACTCAATTTCATGCTGAGGCGCTCTTTTTATACGGTCATAACTTGTATCAGTTAATTCTTCAAATCTTTCACTACCAACAATTGGAACTCCATATCTGAAAACGCTTTCGCTTAAAGTATCTCCGTTGCCTATTCCAGATAAGAATTGTGCCATTGAGCGATAAGTGATGTGAAGATTGTGGTTATTCCTGACCTCATAATATCCATATCCATCATCATATTGTACATTACTAATAACCCCTGTTTTTACTTGTTCAGAAGGTATTATTACTTTCTCTTCAGTAAATCCTTCTTTTGTTATTACCATAACATCTAAATCATTTGGCTTTTTTCTTGGTAAAAGTACTTCTTCTTGAATTTCTTTTCCAAGAAACCATTTTTTTCTTTTTCTTACTCCGGTCTTTCTAGGAAAATGTTTGTAAAGAACGCTTCCATAAACACATATTGCTTCAATATTTTCTGGTTTTGTTTTTTGTTCAAAAAATTTAAATCCTGTAGCTTCTTTAAAGAGGTATTCTAAAAAAATGTTCAACGGTAAAGTTTCAGCAAATCTCTTAGATAAGTCACAATCAGGAATGTCAATATGTAAAATTCCCAATCTTTTGCTTTCTAAATATTTCTGGAATACTTCGGGTGTTAAGTTATTTGTTGTGTTCATTCATTGAGAGAAAGCAAATAAGTTTTATAAGCTTTTAATATTACCAACCAGTTACTTTTAGGTATTTCTTTTTTAGAAAATTTCCAACACTTTTTCCTTGCTTTTTAGTCCGCTAACAAATTGTACGTTCTTTTTTAGTTCTTTTTTCAAGAATTTTAGTAATTCCAAGTTTGCTTTGTTTTCTTGTGCTGGTGCTTTAATATTTATTTTCCAAACACTTCCTTTTTCAACAATTTTGTTTTCTGAAGAATTAGGTTTGATTTTGACTTTTATTCTTTCCATGATAACCCGTGAATCCTATGTCTTCTTTGATGTCTTTGATATCTAGTGAGATCTGAGACAGCAGTCTCGAGAATTTACTTGTATTCTCTCCAAGTGTGTTTGCATTTTTCACATTTGAAGAATCTTGTTGGTGGTTCATCTGCAGCTCTTGTTTGAACAATCCAATTGTGTGCTTTTCCATGTCTACATTTTGGGCATTCAGCATCAATCAAGGGTTCTAAGCTTTGTTCTTCATCAGCTACTTCTATTTCTCTTTCTTTTTCTCTTTCATTCACTTCTTTTATTTTTATTTCTTCATTGTTTTCTTTTTTGTAACCACAACTACATGAAAGAACATTCTTGCCTTTTTCTTGTTTAGGCATCATTATGCTTCCGCATTTTGGACAAAATAGCATTTTAAAAAACTCCAATTAATTTTACTAAAGCAAGTTTTAGCCAGCCTAGGTAAGGAATAACAAACTCTGCTTTTCCCATGATATCGCTTTTTGCAATTCTTAGCTCAAAATCCCCGCTTCCGCAGTTGTTGTCTCCCTTTGTTTTATAAAATTTTCCATCTTCCATGACTTCTATTACCCTGTGAATTATTGGTTCTTGTCTATGGTTGCTCATAAACACGATAACATCTCCAACTTTTAAGTTTTTAGGCGAATACAAAACAATTATATCCCCCGGATTAAATCCATTGTTGAATGGGTATTTTTGGAATTCTTCTTTTTTTATCTTTTCTGATTCATAAATTTTTCCTTGAATCATTCTTTGAGTACATCCAAGATCGCAGCAAGAATTTTTGTCCCACCAGTTTTCAAAGTTAGTGTTATGTTGCATGCTTTCGCTCATTACTGCAACTACTGGAAATGATGTTCCTAGTAATAAGCCTAATGAAGGATAAAACAAATATCGTATAACTATAAATGCAAATATAAAACAAGTAATCCAACTAAGCAGTCCTTCGCCGTACCAAATAAAATGAAAGAACTGTTTTGTATATACCCATAGCTTTTTAAATGACATGCTCATTCAAATACTTACGGGGGATTATAAATGTTTTGTTAAGAAAATGAGCTTTTCTTGCACTTAATTAAGTATGGCAAAAACTAATGCACTAAAACCACAACATCATGAATATTTTGAAGGAATTCTTCAATTAAGAAATTATGATCAAGAGCTTCTTGAGTATGTTCTTAATGCAATAGAAAAAGATCGCAGAGCTGTAGTGACTAAAACTATCAAAGTCAATAAGAATTGTGTTGATCTTTACTTGACTTCTCAAAAATACTTAAGAATTTTGGGTAGTAGATTAAGACAAAATTTTTGTGGTGTTTTTAAAGAAACTGCTACGCTTCACACTCAAAAAAAAGGGAAAGATTTGTACAGAATAACAATATTATTTGATTACTTGCCCTTAAAAAGAGGGCAAAATGTTACTTTCAGAGGGGATGATTACGAAATTATTAGTTGGGATAAAAGAGTATTGCTTAAAAACAGGAAATCTGGAGAAAAAGTTCATGTTAGTTTTGCTGATTTTAGAAAATTGGCAAAAATTTTATAAATGCTGCGTGATATCTGGTAATTATGGCTAAAGAAACAATTCAAATGCCTGCAACAACGGCAGGTTTAACACGTTTTTTTGATGATTATCGTAGTAAGATAGAATTTCATCCAGGTCACGTTATTTTGTTTGCTATAATAATAATGGTGGTTATTATTTTCTTACATATTTTCGGGGGATCTCTTTTAGGTTTATGATTCCAGGAATTAACCCTAAAGACATGGCTAGAGCTATGAAAAAGCTCGGCATGAAACAAGAAGAATTAAATGTAAAAAAAGTTGTAATGACTTTAGATGATAAAGAGCTAATTTTTGAAAATCCTCAAGTTCTTAAAGTTGACATGATGGGTCAAGAGTCATACCAATTGACTGGTGAATCAGTAGAAAGAGCTTTAGAACTGCAAATTAGTGAGGAAGATATTAAGACTGTAATGGAACAAACAAGCACAGATCGTAATTCTGCACTGAAAGCAATAAAATCAAACAATGGCGATTTAGCTGCGGCAATACTAGAACTGCAAGAAAAATGAATCATTTTCTAGTTTACCGTTCGCAGTTTGCGGTTTGCAGTACGTCCTGTAAACTTTAAACTACACACTGCAAACTTTTATATATAAAACCCTCTTTCCTTTCTCTTAAATGGGTGAATTTGTTGAAGAATCTTTAGATAATGCAAAAAAAGAGTTGAGGCGTGCTGATCATCTTTTCTTTGTCAGCTTAAAATATACTAGAACAGTTGATGTTCTTAAGTCATTAGTTGCAAGACTAATTAATACATTTCAATTTGGCTGCGCTTCTTTACTTCAGAAAGCACAAGATGAACATTTGGTTGAGGAAGTACCCGATCTTCCTCGTGTTGTTATCACTAAATTAACTCAATTGTACCCAGATGAAGAAATGAAAAATTTTTTAAACTTTTATTTGTTACTCAGAAAGATAGATCGTGCAGAATTTGAAAGGGCTAGAGAATTCAGAAGACATGTAACAATGACTGCATTTGTTGACGATAAAAAAATCGAATTAACTATTGATATAGCATTTGATTATTATACGAAAACAAAAGAATTTTTGATGTATGTTGACAAAATAATTCAAGGCAAAACTGAAGATGAAGAGTAAAACGGGACTTAAAAAAGAAAAACAAGAACAGACCGTTTTTCAAAAATTTTTCAGTCATTTTTCATTCTTTGTTGCACTAATAGTTTTCTTGATAGGCAACTTTTTTGGCAGTATCTTATTAATACCTGCATTTTTGTTAACAACAAAGATTTATTTGGATTTTTTCTTATTATTATTCGGTTTTATTTTTGGACTGTTATTTGAGTTAATCATTATTAATTTTGAAGATCAAAGGCATCACACAATAATTGCAGGAATAGTTGTTCCTTTATTTGTATTTTTTAATATTTATTACATAACTAACTTAAGCAATAACATTTCAACATTCCTTTTCAATTCAGAAGGAAGTCACAATCCGCTATTTTCTTCTATGGCTTATTTAGTTACATTTATCATGCCATATGTTTTTCACAAGGTTTGTGCTATCACGTTTTTAGTTCCGGTGTTAATAACCATGTTGGGTGGTTATTATGTACAAATTAACTTTTGAAAAACGTGTGTGGATAGTAAAACAGATTCTTAAAGGGAGGTCTCAAGCTGATGTGGCTTTAGCGCAG
>JACRKG010000008.1 GCA_016215315.1 Candidatus Woesearchaeota archaeon
ATGTCACGTATTAGAAAATTTGTAGCATATAGAAGACTGGATAGGCCTCCTTATACAAGATATAGCAAGTATAAGAAGTTAAGTTATGTCAGATCTAGACCTGTTTGTCGTGTTGTAAGATTTGATATGGGTGATTGCAGAAAGAATTATGATAAAGCACATCACTTAATTTGCGAAGCTAGTGTTCAAATAAGAGATAATGCAATTGAAAGTGCTAGACAAACTTCAGTAAGATTACTTGAAAAAATTCTTGGTAAAATGGGTTTTTTCTTGCAAGTAAGAATTTATCCACATCACGTTTTAAGAGAAAACACATTAGCTTCTGGTGCAGGAGCTGACAGAATGAGCACGGGTATGGCGCACTCTTATGGTAAAAACATAGGAATTGCTGCAAGAGTATACAAAGGAAAACCAATATTTTCCGTACATTGTTTTAAAGAAGCAGATGCTACTGCAAAACGAGCATTAAAATTAGCTTCTCATAAATTACCTTGCAAGTGTAGAATCATTGAAGAATTATTAACAGTAAAGAAGAAGTAAATTGTTGTTCAGATTTTTCTAGCGCCACAATTCTATTTTATAATTCTATTTTTTAAAACGACTTAATTTTTCTCGGTTTCAGTTCCTTCGGAACAATTACTTTCAGAACTGCCCGCTAAACAATATGTTTCAGTTTGGCGGGCAGTCCTTCAGAAATAATATTTGATGTTCTTTCCGAAGACTGGCTGGCCAAAGTTCTTATCAATTTGCCAGCCAGTCTGAGAGTCTATGTCCGGCAGGACTAGAAGCTCTGAAGATTTTTGTTTTTTAAAAAAAAGAAATTTTATCTGTACATTATTGAACGCACTCATTTGAATGATAACTTTTAAATAATTGCGTAATTTTTTTATTTTTAATGGACGATTGGAAGGAAGCAGGGCAGATTACAAAGAAAGCAGTAGAGTATGGAGCTTCTTTAATAAAAAAAGGAGCAAAAATGCGTGAGGTGTGCGATCTTACTGACCAAAAAATTATTGATTTAGGTGCTAAACCTGCTTGGCCTACACAAATAGGAAATAATTATGTGGCAGCGCACTACACTCCAGATCCTGATGATGAGAATATTTTTAGTGACGAATTAGTTTGTTTAGATGTTGGAGCAAGTCTTAATGGAATTATAGGAGATACTGCTTGCACTGTTGATTTGTCTGGAAAAAATCAAAAAATGATTCAAGCAGTAAAAGAAGCACTGGATGCAGCAATAAAATTATGTATTCCTGGAACAAAAGTAAGTGAGATTGGCAAAACAATTCAAGAAACAATAACTAATTATGGTTTTTCCCCTGTGAAAAATTTATCAGGTCATGGATTAAGTCCTTGGATAATTCATGACAAACCAGGCATTCCAAATTTTAATAACGGTTCTCCAATAAAACTAACTGAAGGACAAATAATTGCAATAGAACCTTTTGCAACTACGGGAATGGGATTGGTTGAAGAAGCAGGACAGGCAAATATTTTTTCTTTTGAAACTCCAAAACCAGTAAGAAGTCCTTTTGCTAGAGAAATAATGCAATTCATTGACAACAATTACAAAAATTTACCATTCACGACAAGATGGTTGACTCAGAAATTCGGCAAAGGAAAAACAGTACTTGCATTAAGAGAATTATTACATTCAGGAATTCTAGCTCAACATCCTCCATTAATTGAAAAAACAAAAGGATTAGTTTCTGTCTGGGAACATACAATTAGAGTCGGAGAAAAACCTGAAGTGCTGACGAAATAGTTTACAGCAGCCTTTTGCTTGCGCAAAACCCTGGGGAAAACAAGCAGCTCAAGCGTGATGCGCACTGTTGTGCTTACCCGCAAATGGTTGATTGTTCATAGTGCGTCCTGTAAACTGTGAACTATAAACTGTAAACTAAGAACTATTTATGGTATCTTCTGTGAAATAATTCTTTCAAAGAAGGTTTTTCGGTTGTTGTTTTTTGTTCTGAAGGAGTTTCTATTTTGTTTTGTTCTTCATTTTTAAATTCTGGTGTTGTAATTCCTTCTTTGCTTGAAGATTGTGTTGTTACTGTTTTGTCTGTTGTTCCGATTTCTGTATTTGAATCTTTTTTTGTTTTTGGTTGTTGGTTATCAAATTGTGTTATGATTTTTGAATGTGGTTCTATGTATTTATTTACAAAAGAATCTAAGTATGGTGCTGAATAAAATGCTAATGCTCCAATCAATAATGCTCCTCCGCAATATAATGCAAATCTGCCTTTACCGCCAACGTCATCGAATGAAATGTAAGGAACGCGTTTTATTTGATTTGGTTTTTCACTAGTTACTTCTTGAATAGGATTATTAACAGTTTGTACTGGTGCTTGTTCAGTTTGTGTTACTTCAGTTTGTACTGGTTTTGATTTAGTAGAATTTAAAAATAAGTCTTCAGGCATTTCAATTTCTTTTCCAGCAATATGTTCAACTGTATTTGATTGAGCTAGTTCTTGTTCTGATTGTGGAGATACTGTTGCGTCTACTTGCGAACCCTCTTCTTCAGGGTAATATTGTCCATTTAATATGTCTGATAATTCATCTGGCATTTTTTCAGATTCATCAAAGTCTTGTTCAGATTCAACAAAGTTTTGTTCAGGAGCTACTCTTTCTTGTCCTGGTTCGTATATTATTTTTGGTGTTGGTTTTGTTTCAACTGGTTCTTTTGATCCTAAATCTGAGAGTGCGCTAATTAAATCATCTTCGTCACTTGTGTTTGCTACAACTGGTGTTGGTACTTGTTCAGGTTTTTGTTCTGTTGAATCTGATGAGATATCTGAAAGCGAGTCTAATAAATCGTCAAATCCATTATCAGTATGTCCTGGAGTGTCTTCTCCTCCTAGTATGTCAGACAAACCTAGAGAATCTTCATCATTTTGTTCTGCAGGTTTTTCTTCTGATGGAGTATCTGCAAGTGAATCTAAGAATTCTTTATCTTCTTTTTCTTCCAGTTGTTTGTCTTCAGAATTTTGAATTGGAGCTACATCCAGAATTGAAGAAAGTTCATATTCAAGATCGACTTCTGGTTGTGCAACTTGTTCTGTTGTAGAATTTATTTCTGCAGGTTTGTTATCTGCTGATTTTGATCCGTTCACATCTACTTTTTCGTCAGACCATTCAAATAAACCCGCTAGTGGGTCGTTCATTGCTTCTTCTAGTTTTTCTTGAGGTTTATCAGAATTTTCAACAGGCACTTGTGGTGCTGTTTGTGATGTTTTTTCTTCTCCACTTAAGTCTTTGATAAAATTTTCAAAAGCATCATCCGAAGGTCCTTTTTGTACCATAACTACCCATCAGTGGTGACTTATTTTTAAACCTTTCGGTTATTTTGTTAATTCGGCAGCGTATTCTTTGTTTGCTTTTGAACAACCGCTTCCTAAGAAATATCCTGCAACTAAAGAAATTCCGGTTGCAAAAATTAAAGCAATTATTAGTTTTTTTGTTTTTGTTTTTAATTGATCTAGTTCTTTATTTTTATTTCCAATTATTTCGTACGCTACTTCAACAGTATCTTTTAATGAGTCGCTCGGGTTTTCATCGACTTGTTTTTGTAATTCTCCAACTCTTTCTTCTAGTGCGTGATAGCCTTCTCTTTGTTTTTCTAATTCTTCTAATTTATTCATTAATTCTTTTATTTTATTTCTGTTACTTGAATCTTGATCTGCGTAAAATTTGTTTATAGTAAAAGAATCTTTTACTGCTTTTCGTGCAGCCTCGTAATTATTGTTGCTAGTATCTAATTGTGTTTGTAAGGCAGAATTATCTTTTTCTAATCTATTAAAATCTTCTAGTTCTTTTTCTAGATTTCTGATATTGTCTGTGCTTTCAGTTATTTTTCTTCTTAAATTATCTCTATCTTTGCACAAGTGTTCATTATTCTGAGTTAAGCTGCCGATTTCTCTAGATAGTTCTTCTAATCTTTCTCTATCTGTTCGCAACAATCTTAGACTTTCAGTTATATATGTAGATACTGCATCTTTGCCGCTTTCCATTGTAACTACTGCATAGTACTAACTATTTATAAATCTTTCTGTTAATAATAAAAAAAAAGCTTATAAAATGTACTTACTTCTCACGCTTATAAAGTTTTAGGAGGCTTTAAAATGGTAAAAGTAAATTATGATTTATTAAGTGGAGAACAAAAAGATGAATTAAGTTTTTATGGAAAAATGGCAGTTAGTCCAGGAAAGAATATAGCTGGGCGCTGGTTATCTCAATTAGAACAAATTGCACCGGGAGATAAAAAAACAATTGGTGAAGCGAGAGTAATTGTTAAAAATTTAAGCGGAAATCTAGATAAATTATTGGCCGATTTAGGTTTATCTTTTGTTGAAGTTCAAGAATTAGCTGCACAAGTAAAAAAAGAAGCTAAAGCTAGAGGTTTAACAGAAACAGAACTTGGAAGAGTAACTGAATTACTTGATGCAAAAGTTACAGAATACGGACAATTAAAAACCCAATATGGTACAGAAGTTCAAGCAAAAGAAGCTGCAGAAAAAGCAAAAGTTGCTTTAGAAAAAAGAAATGGCGAACTTGATTCTGACTTAGTAAATACTACTGTAGAACTTGAGCAAGCAAATACAGATTTAGAAAGACTTCTTACAGAAGGAAAAGAACTAGCAGGACAATACAAAGCTGCTGAAAAAGCAAAAACTGCTGTAGACAGAAAAGTTGCTCGCTTGGAAACAAGAAGAGATGAATTAAAAGGTGAAGTTTCAGAATTAAAAGCACAATCCAGAGAGCAAACAAAAGAAGCTAAAAAATTGTACTCTGAAAGAGAAGCTTTAACCACACAAGTAGCTGCTCAAACACAAGTAAGTTCACATTACGAAAACAATTTAAGACAAGTATTAGTGGACTATTTAGGTGTTTCAGCAAGTGAATTGGATGTTCCAGCACACATGGATGTTAGTCAAGTTTTAACACAAAAACTTACTGAGGCATTGCAAGCACAAGCTCAATTCAGAGCAGACCTTTCTGCACAAGCTGAAGAAGGATTAAGAGAATTATCTGTTCTTTCAGGAGAAGAAGTGCAAGTGGGCAAAGGAAAGAACAAGAAAAATTAATTTTTTTTCTTCTTTTTTTAATTAAATTTTATTCTTTAAATTTTTAGGATTGTTCCCTGGCAAATAATCCTCTTGCGAATGCAAGTCTTGCTTTTATTCCTGTGAGTTCTTTTACTGGTTCGATTGCTGTGTTACCGATGTAGTTTAATAAGTCCCACTGGGATACCCCTAATATTTCTGCAGTTCTACCAATGCTTAAACCGTGCTCGTGTAATTTACTTGCTTTTTTTATTTTTGCTTTATCAAAAACTTCTTGAATGTATACTTTCATTTTGTCATCAGTTTGTTCAATGTACTTCATTATATCTTGCACGTATCTATTATATTCTGTGAAATTATTTCTTCTCAGAGAACTAAAAGCGTCTTCCATTGTCTTAATTATGCTGCTATAATCAATTTTTTTTTCACAACATCGCTGAATAACTTTTGATAAGGCGTAAACCATTACTGCAATAGTTATAGAATCATTATCTTGGTAAATACTTGCATCGTGAATGACGTGATTGCTTAACTCGCTAAGTTTATGATGCTGACCATTCTTTAAAGAAATAATTGCTTCTCCTAAAATACTCATTACGTCTTTTTTAACAATTGGAAGCATGGAATGATAATCTGGCAAATTAAAGTATTTAAGTTTTTCTGATTTTTTCGAAGAAAAAATCGCAACGCAATATTTAAATAGTAAAGAACAAGAATAAGCATACGAAAAGAGTCGGCGCAAATGAACTATTTGCCGTTTTCTTTTTGCGAAGCAAAAAGATGAAACAAAACAAAATTTATTTATTAGTATTTTTGGCAATTGCTATTTTTAGTTTATTAGGCTTATTTAGCTTTACGGGTCTTTTTTATTCTGCTTTTTCTGTTAAAGAAGCAAATCTCACTCCACTTCATGAATTCATGTGTAATTCTGAAGGAGAGAATTATTTTTTTACTACTGATATGCAAAAGGGTTTTGATAAATATTGTGATTATGCCAGAGTTTCTGCGTTAGTTTTTAATCAAGGAGGTAATGGATATGTGCCAATTCATAACTTTGATTGTGATAAAGGACAATTATTAACAATGAACCTGGCTGAAGGAACTACTTATTCTGAAAGCCAAAATAATTGCGTTTACCAAGGGGTAGAATTTTACACTTTGCTTAATCCAGAGCCAGATTCTGTTCCTCTTCATGTTTTCTTATGCGACGGAAAAGATAATTTTTACACTTCTAGTTATGAAGAAGGAAAATATTATGGTTGTGATTACAAAGGAACTTTAGGTTTTGTTTATCGTTCTAGAAAGAATTAGCATAAAAAATGCTTGTTGTCAGTGATGTCGGCGTGGTGTTAAAATGTTACTTGAGATCGATAGGGAAAGTTTTTTTGCGAATTTTTTATTCTAATACAAACAATTGGTCATCATCCACATCAAACAATCCGAGTCTTGATCCTGCATCAAGCCAACCATGAGCATAATTTAGCGCAGCAAATGCTGTAACCCAATCTTCTTTTTCAAAATAATATTTTGCGTCATTAAAATAACGTGTTGCCATATCTAAGAAATCTTTAGCTTTAGCATCCCAATTAATCTTTTTTTCTTTACCAATCTTAACTTTATCTAACGCTTTTTTTGTTATGGAAAAATACTTGTCTAGTTTTTCTTTGGTTAATTGTTTTGTTTCGTGCATGTATAATTAAAATTCTCCCTCTTTTTGTGCAAATTCAATTATTCGGTTAAAAACTTGATCCAATTCTAATAAAATGGTGCTGAATGATTCTTTTAATAATTTCGGTGAGATATATATTCTTTTTTCTCCTGCTTCTTTTATGAGACTTTGTAACATATCTTGGTCATAATTATTTCCTTTATCGTTGCCATTTATATTTTTGTAAAACTGGATCGTTTGTTTTTCTAAATTGATTTCCCAAATCACACTTTCATCTATTAATTGATTAATGCCTGTCTTTTCATGAGGAATTAAATCAGTTATTTCTGGTTTTCTATCTAATCTTTTAAAACGCACATTGCAGGAAAAAAAGGCCTGCTTCCATACGTCCTTTTTTGAAAAATTTGTTTGTATGGTATCTATTTTTAATTCTGCAAGGTAATGTGATTGTGTTTCTCTAGCTTTATCTTCTAAAGCAAGGTAGTTAGAAAAATAACATTTTTGAATTTCTTCTCTGGAGTTATAACCTTCAAGATAGATTAATTTTTGTTCAAGTTCAGTCATAAAGAAATAGAATGAACTAAAATTTATAAGCTTTTAAGTTTATTATAATTGGTTTTTGTTAGTGCTTTTTGAAAACTTATTGGCTTTTTATAGACTGTCTATGATGCCTCCAAAATCATTAAAGAACTAATTATGCACGTAATTTGCGGAGGCCTGAGCTAAGAAAGTTTAAGAAAAGAATAAAAAACTCAAACAAGTCTCCGACAGAAAAAAGAATCATATAAATAAGAAAAAAATTTAACTCGTTCAAACAAGACTTTAGTCGATCGTGAACGAAATTATGCTTTGTTTTGTGCTTCTTCTGGTTTTGGTTCTTCTATTTGTTCTAGTTTTTCTTGGCTTACTTCAGGCATTTCTTGGTGTAAGATTATTTCTGTTCTTTTTATTGTTATTGGTAATGCGTCTTTTTCTAGTTCCATTTGTGCGATTTTTATTGGGTTGTATTGTATTTTTTGCAAGTCATCATCGGTTAGTTTTATTAAGAATGGTGCACCCATTGAGATTTGTAGTGCTCTGCTTCCTATTATTCTTGCAAGTTCGAATTTGCTGAGTTTGTTCATTTTTTTTCCTCCAATTTTTTAAAACCTTCGCAATGCTCAGGTTTTAAAAAAATTCTCTTGATTTTATAACTTTAATTTTTTTCTTATTTCTTGTGCTTTATCTATCGATATATCAAGCATTTTGCTAATATCGTCTGTTGTTAATTGTGATTCTCCGCCTTTTTGTAGTGCGCAAACAATTCCTTCTTCTGTTATTGCTGCAGTTAGTCTTGCGTCAGAAAGTTTTTCTTCAACAGGTAGTGGGTCAACTATAAAATAACTGCCTACTTTGTAAACTGTTATTGGTATTGGTTCTTTTTGTAATGGTAATTTGTTTTTTGTTTTTTCTTCGTAATCAACTGTGTTGTCTTCTTTAAGTTTTGGGAAGAATGTGTTTTTTATGGCAATTATTGCTCCTATTCCTGATGCATCTAGTAAGTTTCCATCATCATTTACTGTGCAAACGTCAACCATTACGCTCCAAACTTTTTCTCCTTTTTTGATGCATAATTTTGCTGTGTCTATTGCGTGAGCTTCTCTTATTCCTCTATCAACTACTCTTGCTAGTTCTATTGCTTGGTTTCCTGGAGGTCCCACTTCAAATTCAGGATTAGACATGGGTCTTAATTCTGCGTTAACCATAAAATTGCCGTCTTCAGGTGTGTCTGGGTAAGGAGTTTCTATTCCTAATTTTACTCCTACAAATAAATCTGTTTCGCCTAAAAGAACTCTTGTGCTTCCTTCTGCGCTTCTTGAAATGTCTAATTCTACTTTTAGTGGTCTAAATTCTGTTAATGCTCTTCCATCGTATCGAACACCTTTTGCTAGTGCTCTTAGTAAGTGTTGTTTTTGTTCATTCATGGTATTTCTCCTTTAGTGCTTTTTTTTGTAATTCGTGAATTTTGTTTGCAGCTCGTTTTGCGTATTCTAGTGCTTTCATTAAGTCTTCTTTGCTGACTTCTCCGTCTAATTGTAATAAGGTTATTTCTCCTGTTGAAGGTATTACTGCTACTGGAATGTCTGCTGCTCCTCCTTCAAATGCTTCTTCATCGTAATTTAAGTCAACAACTATTTTGTCTCCGACTTTTCCTACTGCTACTGCGCTAACTAATCCTTTCATTGATAGTCCTGCATCTGCTAATGCCATGCTTGCTGCAGTTATTGCGGCACATCTTGTTCCTGCATCAGTTTGAGGTAAGTCAACAAATATATCAACTACAGTGTTAGGAAAATCTGTTAAATCTAGTACTGGTAATAATGCGTTTTGCATTACTAAATTAATTTCTTTAGATCTTCTTGAACCACCAGGTCTTACTCTTTCTCCGTGGCCTGAAAATGGAAGCATGTTGTAATCGCATCTTAAAATTCCTGTTCTAGGGTTTTGCATGAATTTTGGGTGCAAATCTCTAGGACCGTAAACTGCTGCGTATGCAGTGGTTTTTCCTATTTGGAACATTGCGCTGCCGTCAGCTCTCGGGATTATTCCTACTTTTGCATTCATAGGTCTTAATTCTTCCCAGTCTCTGCCATCAAATCTCTTCTCGTATTTTGCCGATTTCATTTTTTTCCTCCTTTAAGGAAAGCGTCTATATTTTCTGTTAATCCTTGAGTGTGAGCTTCTTTTTCTATTTTTTTTATTGTGTTTATTGCAATTACTTCTTTTTCTGGATCTCCGCTTACCCAAACTAGTCCATTTTGTCCTACTTGAATGTCACATCCAGTTGAGTCTTTTAGTAATTTTACCATACTTGCATCTTTTCCAATTATTCTAGGAACTTTTGTTGGATTTACTTGAATTACTCTTCCACCTCTAAGTTTTTTTAGTCCTGGACCTCTTGTTGTTAAATCAACTAAATTTTGTGTTGTTACATTTGTTATTTGTGCAACAACATAATCATCGAAATCAAAATATTTAGTTAAGTCTGCACCTTTTGGAATGAAATCACTTCCTGCTTCTTTTAGCGGAAGTACTGCGCTGTATGCTGAATTAATTTCAAATCTCCAACCGCTCATTAATACATCAATTACTTTTCCTATTACTCTATCTTCTTCTTTTGGCATGTATTTGCCGGATAAAGGAATTATTTTTACAATATCTTTTTCAATTCTTACCATTCCTAACATTCCTGCAAATAATTTGTTTTCTTTTTTGTAAATATTTTTTCCGTGAACAAAACCTTCTCCTTCACATAATAATTCTCCAGGAACGACTATGTCTCGGTCTTGTACTTTTAGTGCATTTGCTGTTTTCATTTTACTATTTTCTCCGTTCATTTTAGTTCCTTCAATACTTTGTCAATTTTTTCTTTGCTTACTTGTTCAAAACGCTTGTCTTTTACGTTAACAAACGCTGCTTCAACTCTTTCTGAGCTTAATTCTTTATTTGCAACTTTGACCAAAGCTTTTAATCCTAATCTTAATCCATCCTCGATTGTTAATGAGTCTTTGTACTCTTTTTCTAATAATTCTTTTACTTTAACATCTCCTTCTCCTATTGCTGTTGCTTTAAATTGAAAATAAATTCCCGTAGGATCTGTTTCGTAAAGTTTAGGTCCTTGAGCATCAACTCCAACTATTAATAATGCAACTCCAAAAGGTCTTAAGCCTCCTGATTGAGTACAAATTTGTTTTAGTGAACAAACATCTTTAACAATGCTAAGTGTGTCGACAGGACTATCATAAGTTACCCTGTGCTGTTGTGCTTTTACTTGAGCTCTTTCAATTAACACTCGAGCATCAGATAAAATTCCGCTAGCTGCTGCGCCAAGGTGGTCGTCAATTTTGAAAAGTTTTTCAACACTGTCAGGAACAATTAATACTTCAGTTATTCTTTTATCAGCAACTAATAAAACTCCGTCCTTGCATTGTAATCCTATTGCTGTACTTCCTTGTCCTACAGTTTTTTTTGCGTACTCTACTTGTAATAATCTTCCGTCAGGCGAAAACATAGTTATTGCCCGATCATATCCCATCATTTGATGTGTTGGTAATGCTTGCATTTTATTCCTCCTTTAGCTAGCTAAATATTTTGCCTCAGCTCTTTTTAATGATCCACTAGCACCTATACTTTGAGTGATAGTTTCAATTTCTTCAATTTTTTGAATGAACGTTAATGATGCTCTTAAATGATCTAAATATTTTCTTCCTACTTTGATTACTCCTCGCTGATTATCTTCTTGATATTTTTCAGCTAAAACAATAAGTCCTGCTTCTCCTAAACCTATTTCACCAAAAAGTTCTTTATAAGAATATTGAATAGCTTTAGAAACATTTCTGAATGCTTTAATTTTTTGTTTAGATGACATTTCAAATACTAAATATCGCTTTTTTTCTTTTAAACTAGGTTTCAATGCCTTAATTTTGTTCATTAAATAACACCTGTTAATAGGTGAGAAAGAACACTTTCTTTCACGGTCATCTTTCTCTCTCTTTGCTCTGCAAAACAGTCTTTATTTAAAAACCTTACGGTTAGTATCTCCGCATTCGCCCCTGCTCATGGGAGATACTATGGAAAAATTATTTGTTTTGTACTATAAATAATAACAGCATAACGCAGTTAGGCAATAATCCCGACAAAGTACTTACTTTAATGTGCAAAGGTTTATAAGCTGTAAACTAACTTATTGCAATATTGCTATTAAAAAAGAGAATTCAAAAAAGAGGTGTTATTAGATGAAAAAAGTATTTGCAGTATTGTTAGTTGTTTTAATGTTATTTCTTCCTATAAGCGTTAGTGCACAATTGGCACCAGCGTCAGCTCCACAAAGCACAAGTGCTTTGCAACAATTTCTTAACAGTCCTGACTTAAGTGTTGTTGTAGGAAAAGATTCCGCTGCAAGTGATCAAAAAATAGCAAACGACCTCTACCAACAGTATTCATATAATATTAGAGAAAAAATATTAGATCAACAAAGAAGTTCTGAAAAAGATATTGTTCCAGGAAAATTCTTAATGGCTGCAGATACTGATTTATTAGAATTAAACGAAACATTAGGAGAAGTACTTTCTTCAGTTGGAGTTAGTAATACACCAATGCTTCAAGGAAAATGGGTTAACACAAAAATAGATAGTTCTTACCAAACTCAAAGCATTCAATTTCCAAACACATCATCTACTTCAGGTAGTGGTAATGGAAGAGTTATTTTTACAAAAAATGAATTTGAAGAAGCAGGAACTTTCTTGCACTGGATAAGTGGAGAAGAAGTTTACACTTACACATTACAATTTGAACCAGGACTAAAGTCAGCAGCAAATGGAAGTAGTAATTCACAATTAGCAGATTTTATTGATCGTTCATTCAACATTGCAGGTAGAGAATACTTTGTAGTTAATGCAAAATTATTCAACTCAACAAAAGGTTCTGGTCAAGGAATAGAAATAGTTTTAGCTCATGGAGCAGTACAAGATGAAATAGGTGAAGGTCAAGTAAAAACTTACGCAGTAGGAAACAAAGCATACAAAGTAGAAGCAATGATAGTTTCAGAAGATAATCGCGAAGTATTATTCAAAGTTAACGGAGAAACATTACCAAAATTAAGAATAGGAGAATTAGCTCCGCTAAAAGACGGAACTGTTCTTTCAGTAAGAGATGTAATTAGAACTAAAAAAGATGTACAACAAACAATAGTAAGATTCTACTTAGCTCCAGAATTTGGAGAATTAAGAATCAGAGATGGAGACATAAACGATAGAACATATGAAGATAACTCGTTAAGAATAAATGGAGAATTACAAGAAAATACAGACGTAATAGTAAGAGGAGTATCAATGAACCCAGGAAATCCTGGAGGCGCAGCTACAAGCCCAACAATAGTAATTATCGACAGAATCCAATTCAGACTAAAAAACAAAGGAATGATGGACGGAAACGTGTACTTGAAAGCAGGACAAAAAATTAGTGAAACACAAATGGATCCTGAATCATTCAAAACATTCTTTGACATAAAATATGAAGGAAACGCAAACGCAAAACCATTACCACAACTAAAAGATGACTTAAGAAAAAAATACGCACAACAAACATTATTCAACGTAAATTTTAACGGAAACTTAGAAGTTGAACAACTAGCAGATGTTGGTGGTTCAAGAATAGGATCAACAATCACAGTAAAACACGACAAATGTGATTTATTACCACAACAAGCTCAAGCAGCAGAAAATTTAGCGCAAAGAGCAAAAGACTTAGGCAAAGAAGATGTAGCTAAAGAATACATGGACAGAAAAGAACAATTAGATAAAGAATACAGAGAAGACTGCTTATACGGACCACAACCAGCAGCAATGCCTGAAGTAAAATCAGCAGAAAAAGCACAACCAATACTTCCAAGCGATGCAGAAGTAAAAGCTTGTGTAGAACAAAAACAAGCAGATTCAGTATATCAAACTGCCAAAAAATCTTTAGAACAAGCAGGAACAGAATACGCAAAGAAAAACTTCCTAGACAAACTAAGTGCATTATCTGTACAATTCCAAAGAGATTGCACTTCAGAACTAACAAAAATGCCTGAAGTTAAAAAAGAATCAATGGGTGAAGAAAAACAAATCACGACGATAAAATTACCTGGCTGCGGAACACCAAGATCAGAAGAAGTGATGATGTGTATAGATAAAGCGGGTGTTGTGCAATCAGTGGTTTTATACTATTCGACTGATGGATTAGATCTTTATATGAGAGCAGCAAGTCCAACAGGAAAAATATATGACGTACCACTAGCAGCACATGACAATGCAAATGATGTAGGTTCGGGTGATAGATCGGGTAATTTTATAGGATGGTATGAAATGTTTACCACTACATCAGGCAGTCCATTTAATTTTCCATACTCCGCGAAAAGAGACCTGCCTTTTGCAGACATAGCAACAGCAGGTAACTGGGGTGGAAATCATTTAAATTCAGAAAGCGGTGACATAGTTTATTTTGCTGACAAACGATTTAGCGGAGGAGCAGGTCTATCATTCACTGCCGGTCGAACAGCACCAGATACACCAACAAGTTTTGAAGGAACAGGAAGTTGGTGGGTAGCAAAAATAAAAAACGTTGAAGTAGTAGGAACACAATCAACAACTCAGAATGCTGAAAAAGTAGTATTATACATGGAAGACTTAGCATCAAGCAGAATAGGAATAAATTCAGATGGAACATTAGCATTAATTCCTCTATCACAGGAAGAAAAAAGCTACACTTTCCAAGCAAACTTAGCTGCTAATGATGATGCACTTGGCACAATAAATGGAGCAGATGTAGACGGCGATAGTAGAAATGATTGGTCAACAGAAGTAATATTCCGAGATCCTGGTTCACCAAAGTTCTTTGCACAAATTGATGTAGGTAACGACTTGCCAGTACCAAGATTAAACTTTAATCTTGACGCAAGTGAAAAAATGGGAGCAAACACATTCCAAGGAATAAGTGTGCCAAACGCTGTTTCAGATCCGGATACCAACGATAGAACCAGAATGCATATGGCAACAATAACACCATTAGCTCTTGATTTATCAAGATTTAATATACTTCCTGAAGAAGGATCAGGTTATCTTTCACAAGATAATAGCCAGCTAGATTTTGAGCAATTGCAACTAAGCCTACCTCAAGTCAATGCAAGAATAGCTGAAATTGTTAAACTAAATAAAAAGCTTATGCAAGCTAGCGCATATACGGTAGGACTAGGAACTTGTCAAAGAGCAATTGCAAATGATGGTAGTAACACAGACAGTATTGCCGCACAAGAAACATGTGGTCTTGCTGGTGGTGCTACAACTCCGAACTGGGTTGAACAAATTATCCAATGGGTTGCACGTAATCCAGATAATTATTATGACAAAAACAGAGAGCCAATATCAGATATGATAAGATTGCTTCCAAAAAACACTGCGCAATCTACAGATGTATCTGGTGCTACAGCTGCTCAAGCATTCCTTGAAGGAGCAGCTATTACAACTAGCGCACAAAATGGTCTGCAAATCAGTGCGAAACTAAACACAAATCCTTTTGCACCTGAAAGACTAACGCCTGCAAGCGGGCAAACAGACATAACTGTTGAGTCACCTTTAGGAGTATACGAACAAGCTAGACAAGCTCTTGGCGGAAACATAAAAGTTACAGAACTATTACCCCAAGGTTTTGGATTAACTGCACAAGTAACTTTAGAAGCACAACCTCCAGCAATACAACAAGGAAATGCAATGCCTGAACAAAAACCAAATTACAATATGCCTTCACAGAACGACTTTATCCAAGTATTAAGTGATAAAGAAGTTGAGGAAATTGCTAAAAAACCAGTAACCCCTGCTGAAATAGAGGCTGCTAAATACAATGAGATGTTTAAAGACTACATGCCTACTTTATCAAATGACAAAAATGCAGTTGTTAGTGAAGTAAATAAAGCACTAAACAGCCCTGTTGAAGTTCAAGTAAGTCCTGGCGCAAAAATGCCAAGTAAGAACTTACTTTTAATGGGTGGTTCATGTGCTAACTCGTTAACAATGGCATTAACAGGACTAAGTTGCGCAGAGTGGCTAGCAAAATTCCCTGGCGGTAAATCAGTAATCCAAGCATTAATGTTCCCTAACGGCAAAAAAGCATTAATTATTGCAGGAACAAATGCAGCTGACACAAAGATGTCTAGCGATGCTGTATTACAGCCTTGGCAGGTTAATCTTGATTATGTGCCTCCTCAACCAAACATATGCGGAAATGGAATAGTAGAAAGAGGAGAGCTTTGTGATCCACCAGGTGAAAAAGTTGGCTCTGTAGCTACTACTGATGGATATCTAAATCGCTTTTGCAGTGCGGATTGCAAAAAGAGTCAATATGAACCAGGTAAGTATTTATGTGGAAAATATGCACCTTTCAAAGTAATAGGATATCCTTCAGAATGTAACCCTGGAGAAAAATCTGAAAAAAGAACCGATGATGGAAGACCACTTTACTCAGCATCTTGCAGTGATTCATGCAAACTAAATGTATTGTATGACAACTATGGCAAGCCAGGATTCCCTGCAAGGCCTGTAGCGCCTAGTTCAGATAGTGTCAATGAAATGAATAAAAATATTAACCAAGGCGCTGAAAGCAGTACAAACACAGAAAACTTCCCTGCAAACGCAGCAAGTTAATTTTTTTTTCTTTTTTTAATTTTTTGCTTTCGCAAAAAATTAAGTGGAAAGAATACTTCTCAGGTATTATACTTCAGAGGTATTTGTGTAAACTTATTATTTTTCCTTTTCTTTATACTGTGGTTCTTCTCCGGGAACTTTAACGAATTGAGAACAAGCGCTTTTATTTTCCCAGAAAAACCAGCATTTATTGCCGAAAACTTTGTAACTATGACAATTCTTGCAAACCATACATGTTAAAAAAATGAGGTGTTATTTAAGCATTGCGGAAATAATCTTTATCACTTCTTTGCTTGCCTGATCATAGTTTGGTAACTGTGTTGTGAATCCTTTAAGTTCTTTTTCCCACATATTTTTCAGTTCTTTGATTTTTATAATTAATTCAGTTATTTTCAGTGATGATTCATAATATTCCATTTTCCTATTGACTAATTCTTTACTGCATGTCACGTTTTGTTTGATTAAAAAATGCAAGTCAAATAAATCTCTGGCTTTTTTCCTGGTTAGCAGAGCTCTTATTTTTTCGGCAAAAATTTCTTCAGGGTTCATACATAATAGTGTTACATCGGGAATGTCTTGATATATTGGAGCGTAAGTTTTTAGTTCAGGTTCAAGAAATGTTTTTGATTTAAGATTGATGTCGATACCTATACTTGCGTGAGATTGTTTTGTTCCAATAAATAATGGGCCTTCAAGCTCTAAAGTTGTGAGAACAGTGTCAAAAGGTTCTAGCTTTTTTTTGAGATGTGCTTTTATTCCGAAATTCTCGAAATCACGCAGCACTTTTTTTATTAAATCGTCAATATCAATTTTTTGGTTGGCACTGAAATCTAAATCTTCACTGAATCTGGTTAGTTTGTGAAATTTATACAAACAAGTTCCACCTTTAAAAATGAGTTCATTTTTGATATGTCTTGAAATGCTTAATAAAGCTATATCCAATAAGTAATCTTTCTCAGTGTTTCCTAGGTTTATTCCTTTCAGTCTGCCAATCTGCTCAAGTTGTGTTCTGGTTATCATTTTTCAAGTGTTAATTATTAACTTCCAACGCTTATTTTTGATTCCTTTTCTTTTATTTGAGTAATCAAGATGTATGTAATTGTTATCTAATGCTTTAAGTCCAAAAGTGCTCTTTTTAATTTTTTCTAACAAATACCCGAGTCTTTTAATCAGCGATTTATTTTTTGTCATTTTAGCATACAAAGCAAGTTTTTTGCAATCTATTTCTTTTGTTTTGAGAACATTTGTTACTTCTTCTAGAGGAATCTTGTATAACATGCAATCAATAATTGCTTTTTCTTTTTCAGCAATAAAAATATCAAAATCATGATATCTTTCTTTTTTGTATCCAAACATATGTTTAGTAACAATAAACCTTATCCAAATGCCATTAAAATTAATACTTCTTTTGTAGCTTTTTGTCATAACAAAAATGTCAAAAGGCTGTTGCTGGATCAAATTATGATGCTTGAGTGCGGTCCACAAACTTATATAGGCGGGAATTTTGATGTTAGAAGCAAAACTCATTACATCTTTCTGACAGGTGTATTTTCCTCTTTCGATTCTATAAATTAATTCTTCTTTTGCAAGATTATGTAACAATCTTTTAACATATTGCGAGTTTTTATTAACCATTTTAGCAACAATGTTTTCTCCGAATAACGAGTACATTTCAAGTATTTTTATTAGTTTAATCTTTCTCATAGGCCTTATATACATCAACTACTATTTAAATATTTCGACTATCTATAGTTACTATTTTTGGTAACTATGGCTACATGAAATATTTGACTGAATGCTATTTTATGTTAGTGCTATAATTTGCGACAAAGTCGCCAAATTGTTCCGCTTGCAAAGACAGTAAATAACAGAACAGGCACGAAAAGTGAGCAAGCGGCCAGGAGAATCAGATTTGGTGAGTTTTTAAAATTTAAACCCTAAAAATTACTTATACGCTTGATCATGATGATCGAACTCCAATAATTGTACTGTTTTTCTTTGCTCATCTATCTTAAATATAAGTACAAAACATCCTGAAATATGCACTCGTCTTTTGTTTTGAAGAGGAGCTTTGAGAGGCTTGTAATGATGGGGGTCTTCAAGAATTTCTTTAATTTTTTTGTTTATTATTTCAAATGTCTTTTTATCCCTCTTTGAAAGCTTATCAAAAACTCTGTTCAAATCCTCAGCGATTTCCAAAAAATAAGACATTTATTCTACTCCAAAATGCTTGCCAAAATCTTTGACTTTCACAAACTTTCCTCGTTCTGCTTTTTCAATTCTTTCAATAAATTCGTCTTTAAAATCAGGTTCTCCTTGACACTCAATAAAGTGAGTAATGATAATTTCAACAGCTTGAGATTTATCTTTCAAGTCATATTTGGCTTTAACCATATTTAAAACTCGGTTAGAGTTTTCAGTTAATTGTACAAGTGCTTGTGTCATATTATTTCACCTTATTAGGACTAAGTTGAACTTATTTATAAACTTTTTGTTTTCAAAATAGTGGTAGTAAAAGTAGTCTACTTTTCTTACCACTAAACATGTTCATAAAAGTTTTTAAATAAGCTGGTTATAGTTGTTTCATGCTCACTTTAGACCAAGAAAAAGAAATAAAAAAAGCCTTAGATGACAGTGTTAGGCCTTTTTTCTTCTTTCATGACGATCCCGACGGATTGAGTAGTTTTTTATTATTTTATCGCTATAAAAAAGAGGGTAGAGGTTTTGTCCTTAAAGCAGTACCTAATATTAAAGAGTCACACCTAAAAAATGCAGCCGCTTTTGACTCAGATGTAATATTTATCCTAGATTTGGCAGTTGTTGACCAAGAATTTTTAGATAAAGCAAAATTACCTGTTTATTGGATTGATCATCATGTTCCTTTAGAAAGAACAAAAGTGAGATATTACAATCCTAGAATTACTTTTAAACAAAATATTCCAACACCCGTAATGTGTTATCAAATTGTAAAACAAGATTTATGGATTGCAACAGTTGGAAGTGTTGGAGACTGGTTCATGCCTGCATTTGCTGAGGACTTCAAAAAAGAATATCCTGACTTACTTCCTGAAAATGTAACTACTGTTGAAGATGCTTTATGCAATACAAAACTAGGAATTTTAGTGAAAGTATTTTCATTTCTCCTAAAAGGCAAAACAGATAAAGTATACCAGAACATTAAGACTTTAACAAGAATAAAAAGTCCTTACGAGATTTTAGACCAAACAACTTCACAAGGAAAATTTTTATGGAAGTATTACGAACAAATCAATAAACAATATGAAGAATTACTCAAAAGCGCTTTAGAAAAAAAAACAAATGGCAAACTAGTAGTATACACGTATTCTAATGATAAATTAAGCTTAACAAAAGATTTAGCAAACGAATTAATTGCAAAATTTCAAGACAAAATAATAGTTTTAGGCAGAGAAAAAGAAGATGAAGTCAGGTGCAGTTTAAGAGCAGGAAAAGGAGTAAGGTTGGATTTAGCACTAGAAAAAGTATTGCACGAAGTAGAAGGTTACGGTGGCGGGCACGAGCAAGCCTGCGGCGCAGCAATAAAACAAAAAGATTTCAAAAAGTTTTTGGAATTGTTAGAGAAGGAATTGGCGTAATTCTCATTCTGTGCTGTGTTGTTGTTAAAAAATATTTTCACTTTCTATAAATCATATTTTCTAACATATAGTATAATGGCTATTAATATTTAAATAACTGTGGTTCGAATTGGTTTTTGTGGAATTCGTAATTTTTAAAAAAGGCGAACAAAGTAAGTTCTTACTAACTGCAAAAAATAAATCTGGTCTGACTTGGCCTGAATTCGCCAGTGAGATTAAGAAAAGCAGAAGTTTGATGTTCTTTTATTTGAGAGAAGAATCTAAAATACCTAAAAATGTTTTTGATTTTATTTCAAAAAAATATGAACTTGAAATAAAACCACAAAAGATAATTTTTTTAAAGAACACCGGGAAAATAGTGTGCCCGCCTGAACTTTCTGAGGATTTTTGTGAGTTTTTAGGGGCGTTGGCAGGAGATGGTCATCTGGGAGAAAATCCTTCTGTGATTGCCATAACTTGTCATAAAATTCTTGATAGACAGTATATTTATCATTTAGTTAGTTTATTTGAAAAATTATTTAAAGAAAAGCCTTGTCTAAATATTCAGAGAAATGTTCTAAAGTTGTATTTTTATTCCAAAAGTCTTGTTTCTCAGCTGAATGAAATTTATGGTCATCCTATAGGAAAAAAGAAGGGGAACTTATATGTTCCAAAACAAATAATTGATAATGAAAGATACATTTATGCTTATTTGCGAGGACTTTTTGATACTGATGGATGTTTGTGCAGGCATCACAAAAATAGTGGTGCTATTGTTGAAATAAGCTCCAGGGATACGCGTTTTTTAAAAGAAATTAATCACCTTCTTGAAAAGTTAAATTTTAAAACTAGCGTAGGTTATAAAAATGTTAATATTTATGATAGAAAAGAAATTGATAAATTTTTCAATCTCATCAGTCCTGTAAATAATAAGCACAGATTAAAATACGAAACCTTTAAAAAAACTGGCAAAGTACCATTAACAAAAGATATTTTGCATCGATGGCGTAATGGCTAGCGTTTGAGCCTTCCAAGCTCGCGGTCCGGGTTCGAATCCCGGTCGATGCAGTTTTTTTTTTTGCGGGTAAGCGTAGCGCACCCCGCCTGTTTTCCCCAGGGTTTTGCGCGAGCAAAAGGCTGTTCCTGGATCCCGGTCGATGCATTTTTGTTAATTTGGTAAAAAATGGTTTATTCAGAGCGTAGTTGGAAAAGTTTAGGATTAAAGTATGAATTGTGTAGTGATAGATTAAGAATTCAAACTTTACTTCCTTTTTATACGCTGGAAATAATCTATTCAGATATTAAAAAAGTTGATTTTGGATATCCTACTGTTTTTTGGGATGCGTACATAAAAGGACAGTTAAGTAAAAAATATGGTTACGGCGCAAGAATTCTAAAAAATGACTTGGCTGATTTGTGCAAACATTTAGTAATAGAAAAGAAAACTGGATTTTTTAAACAAGTAAGAATTACTCCTAAAAGTCCTGAAAAATTTAAGAAATTACTTGAAGAAGCAATAAAGAATTCTAAGCGAATTTTTTAAGGTTTTTTAACCGTAAACTATGATCTGTAAACTACAAACTAGAACAGTAATCTTTATAAACCAAAACTTCTTATTCTTGTATAAGTGTAAAAAATGAGGTTTAAGAGTCATTATGGGATTCTATTAGTGTTTTTTCTACTTGTAGCCGCGCTTAAATTTGGTTCTTTTACTGGCTTTCAAACAGCAAAATATGTTGAAGTTGGCATTGATGGAATTTCTACTTTTGTCTTCAAAGATCCTTTAAATTGGAAATCAAATGATCCTTTAAGTTTTGAAGTTCACTTTAGCAATCAAGGAACTATTGCAACTATTAATCCTGTTATTATGACAGTTCAATTGTATGATATGCATACTGGATTGATTGTTGCAGCTCCGCAATCAAACAGTCTTCCTTCTCTAAATCAAGGTCAGTTTCAAAAATTTAATTTTGATTTTGGACTACTCGCACCGAAAGAATATATGCTAATAGTAAATTTAGACAATGTTGATGATACAACTCCTCACAATAATCAATTAATGCAGCAAGTAATTGTTTCTGCACCAACGGGTCCAGTACAAATTCCTAATCCTCCAACAACACAGCAAACAACAACAGTAATACCAAATCCACCAACGACAACAACTCCTCCTACACCAACAACTTTAGGCCCAGATCCTAGAGTGAAAAACTTACTCTTTGCAGGAATTGATCCTCTAAATTTGAAAACAAATCAATACGTTGGTTTTGATGTTTTAGTTGAAAATCTTGGTACAACAACAACTAACCCTGTTTATGTTACTGCTCAAATAAAACAAGGAACAACATTAATAGATCAAGATTTAGTTACTTTCCCAGGAATTGATGCAGGAAAAACAGCAACAGCAACATTCTTGCTAAACCCATTAAATTATGGAAGTTATATGCTTACAATCACTGTTGACAATGTTGGCGATGTTAACACGGCAAATAACATTAAACAACAAAGATTAGAAGTACCTTCAGGAACAGTAATACCTACAGTACAAATTCCCAACCCTCCAGCTTCAACAACTACTACTGGAGCTGATTTAATTGTTGAAAATATTCAGATAAATAATTTTCCCGCAAATCAATTACCACAAAATCAAGCATTCAGTGCAGGAATCACAATATTCAATCAAGGAAATTTAGATACTTCTGCGGGTTTTGATATTGATTATGCAGTGTTTAGTTCTTCTACAGGTATTAAGTTTTCTTCAGGAGTTGTTTCACAACCAAAAAAAATTCCAAAAGGTGCAAGAGAAAAATCAACAATTAATTTGGCAGGTTTACCTGCTGGCGCTTACACATTAAGAGTTACTGCAGACTTTAAAGGAACTAGTGGTGATGTAAATTTAGCTAACAATGAAAAAGTTTTGAATTTAATTGTTCTTTCACAGCCTTCAACAGGCACTGTTTGCAATAACAACGGCTATTGTGATTATTTTGCTGGTGAAGGATCAACTTGTGCTGATTGCACAACATTACTTAGTGATTGTCAAACAAAATATGATCACAACGAATTAATGGCCACAGGATCTTCTGTAACTTTCACTTCTGTAGCAGGCTCAAGTTCAACTGTAGATTTGATAGATGTAGATGTTCCTGCAAAAACTGCTCTTTACGGCTTTAACGGAGTCAAACAATCAAATAAAGGAAATACTGCAAGTAAATTTAGCAATAATGGAGAAGTATTAATTGTTGATGTAGGAACTCTTCTTAACACAAAATATGCTTTTGTTTGCATGAAAGCAGCACAACAAGTAGGATGCAATAATGATAATGTTTGCGATGGAAACAATGGTGAAACTCAAACTAATTGTCCTAATGATTGTGATTTAGGAACTAACCAAGCATTTTGTAACAGTGCAGATTTCAAAGAAGTACTTTTATCAAGTTCTCAAAAAACATCATTCAAAGATGCTTCAAATGCAAATCATGAGATACAATTAGCCGCTGTTGCTTTAGGAATAAAAGTTTCTAAAATAATTTATGACACGGGAAGTATTTCTTTAGATTTAAGAAAACCTCAAAGTACTACTGATTACGAAATGGTTATTCCTGTGATGGGTAAAGATCCTCAAGGAAACGAATTTGCAGTTGCTTGCGTGAAAGTAAAAACGACATCTACTACAACGCCACCACCAATCCCTGTAGCTGGAACATGCAATACTAACGGTATTTGTGAAAAATCACTTGGTGAAAACCTTAACAATTGTCAAATAGATTGTAGTGCTTCACCTGCTAACTTACAATTCTGTACTGCAGGAACTTCAGATTTCCAAGACAGAATAGTTGTTACTGAAGTAAGAAGATTTGCAGATTCATTCCAACAAGTGCACACTGTTAAATTAGTGAACGTTGACAAAGGAGCAGTTCAAGCATCGCTAGAATATGATGGAAAACCATTAATGCTTGATAAGGGTGTAACTCAACAAACAAATGATTACGAAATAGTTGTTCCATTTTTTTACGAAGAATTACATCCTTCAATACCTCAATTAAAAGTTTTAAGTGCTGCAATTTGTGTAAAACAAAAAACAAAAATAACAACTACAACACAAACTGGAACAACAACTGGAACTACTCCCGGAACTGGAACTACTCCTAGGCCTGGAACATCTCTTGGAACTGGAACTACTCCTAGACCAGGCACTACTGGAACACAATTTTATGACATAACCATGCTAGTCAAAGATAAAATTTCAGGCAAACCATTAAAGGACGCTAAAATAAACTTTTATTTATACATTAAAGTAACTGATGACACAGGAAAAGCAGAATTTAAATCAGTACCTAAAGAATCAATCAAGTACAAAGTAGTACTCTCAGGATACAAATCAGTTGAAGGAGAAATGAACATTGATAAATCACAACAAGTAAATTTCGAACTAGAGCCTGGAGCTGAAATAACTTCTCCTGCCGCAACAGGAATAATTAATGAAGCACAATTAATTGTTGGACAATACGCAGACCCTGCAGACATATTCACCGCGGAACTATTAAAGAAAACACTAAGCAATAATATTGTCATATCAAAAGATGGAGCTCCAGTACTTCAATTAGGAGTAATTCCTTCCGCAGAAAAAATAACTTCAACAGTTGTTTTAGACAATAAAGCAAATTTATTCGTTCCAAACACTCACTCAATCTTAGTTGGCGGAGCTTGTGTTAACCAACAAACAAGCGTAATGCTTGACAACCCTCCAAAATGCGATTCTGACGTAACTCCAGGACAAGCAAGAATAAAACTAAAAACACTCCACGGAGGAAAAAACGTAATACTACTAATTTACGGTTACACAAAAGAAGACACTAGGTTAGCAGCACAGGCACTAATAAGAGGACTTAAAGAAACGCAAACAGGAACAGACTTTGTAATAACACAAAACCTAGGAGAAATACAAGTGCAAAAGTTGGGCTAGAAGTAAACTTGCTCGCCCAAGATGTTATTTGAAAATGTCTTATCTTGTTAAGTGTTTTCTTGAAATTGTCTTCTTATCCTGTTTAATGGGTTTCTAGATTTCTTTGGACTTTCTTAGCTCAGGCCTCCGCGCTATATGTGCTTGCTGAATTTTTTAACGGGCATGGAGGCAGCATCATGAATCCATAAAAAATTGAAGAGTTTTAGCCGTGCACATGATTAATTCTACAATTATTTTTTATCAACTGTTAAAGTCGCCAAAACAATCAAGAAACAATAAAAGCACACTCTGCGGGGCGACTGGAACTGAAAAAATAAAGGTGAATAAAAAGTATTGTGAAGTTGTTAACCTTCTTAAACACAAACCATGAACTGTAAACTTCAAACCGTAAACTAAGTCTATTCCGGTCTTACTTTAACAACAACTTCTACTTTGTTTTGACTTAATAATTTCTTTGCAAAACTATTAATTTGATCTGTAGTTATGTTTTTTATTTTCTTTTCTAAATCTAAATTGTTGTAATGTAATTTTAATGCTTCTTGCTCTGCTAAACTCTTGGCCATGCCTTCTAAATCGCCATCATCAGACACGTAATGATTAAGCAATAATTCTTTAATTCCTCTAACTTCTTCTTCGGGAATTCCTTTTTCTAGTATGTCATTAATGACTTTGTAAACACCTTCTCGGGTATTGTTTAATTGTTTTGGTTCAATATGTTCAACAAATAAATACATAAAACCGTAGCCAGAATCATGACTGCTGCCCACAGTATAACCAATACCTCTTCTTTCTCTTAATTCCAAATTCATCCTAGATGAATGATCTCGAGATAATATTTCATCCAAAAAATCAGCAAGCAAATAATCTTTTTCACTTTTTTTTGGAGCTAAAAAACCAACAAGAAAATAATCAAAAGAATTAACTCCCGGTATTTTCTTTTTGATCACGCCATACTTTGGTGAAGGAGTTAAATTTATTTCTGGTTTTTTTGAACTTGTTCTTTTTAAACTACCGAAGGTATTCGACAAAAAAGGCTTTAAACTTCTCATATCAAAATTACCGCTCAAACCAATAACTGTATTCTGAGGAACATAAAATTTTTTTTTAAACTCAACAACATCATTAGAACTAGTATTTTTTAAAGAAATTTCATCTCCAACAATTTTTCTATTCAATTCAGACCCGTTAAACAAAGCAGGAATAAACAATTCCTCCTCAACGTGACTTCTAATTTTACTTCGATATTTTAATTCTTCATGCAATACAACGCCTTTTTCTTTTTCAAATTCAGTCTCATCAAAATCAATATTTTTGTACACCTCAAAAAAAGCTTGCAAGACTTCTTCTAAAGGCGCTTTTGTGCAACCATAAAAATTAGTATACCACAAACCAGTCTCGGCATCATGATTTGTTCCATTCCAAGCTAAGTTTTTGTACAATTGTTCATAATTATTTTCAGAATTAACCTTAAACGATAAATGCTCAGTAAAATGCGCAATACCTGTTTTACCGCTAAAATCATGCGCGCTACCAACATTTAAGCAAACACTAAAACCAGTCTGAGACATAGACTTATCAGGATAATACACAACTCTCAAACCATTATCAAACTTTAACAAACCAACCAA
>JACRKG010000033.1 GCA_016215315.1 Candidatus Woesearchaeota archaeon
CAATCAAATCCGCAATTTGCCACTGTTTTTTGCCTTCATGCATCCATTTAAGGATCAGTTCCCGTGTTTGTAGATTTATCATAACACCAACAAAACACAACCACTATATAAATTATGCGTTACTTATGTCCTGTACTACTCACTCCATGGATGTTTAGAGTTATTATTTTTTTCAAATTGAAATTTTTAAGCCATCCACAGATTAGTTTTGAGCTGAAGCATTCTCCTTCAACTATCCTATCTTGTCTTGAATAACCAAAATAAGGAACGATTAAATTAGTTTTTGCTCCGCATCTTTTTAGTGCATCAAGCAAAAATACTAGTTCTAGTAAGTTGTCTGCTGGTGCAAAAGTGCTTGCAACAACCCAAACTGATTTGTTCTTGACGTTTTCTTCAATTTTTGCATAGATTTCTCCATCACTAAATCTTTTTAGAACAAATTTTCCAGTCTTTAACTGGCCTACTAAGTGTTTTGTTGAGTTTGTGTAAAAGATCATTTGTTTGCCTCGTTAAATAATTTTATTGCTTGTTCATCTTCGACTTGTTCGAAATTTTCATAAAACTGTCCTATGCCATAAAATGATTCGGGAATATATAAACATATTACTTCATTGACTAATTTTTTTAATGACTCTATTGCTTCTTCTGGCGCTACTGGCACAGCAACAACAACTTTTTTTGGCTTTGCTTTTTTTATTAGTTCTATAATGGCCATAATTGTTTTTCCAGTTGCTATCCCATCATCAACAACAATAACTATTTTGCCTTTAATATCAATTGGCTTGACTTGTTCATGATATTTTTTGTTCCTTTCTTTTAATAATTCTCTTAGCTCAATTACTTTTTCTTTAAAATAAAGCTCAGAAATTCCTTCAGTTTCAAGAACTCTTCGGTCAACAAATTCGCTTTCTAAACTAACTGCACCAATAGCAAATTCAGGATCGCCAGGATAAGGAATTTTTTTAGAAAGAACAACATCAAGTTTTAATTTTAATTCTTTGGCCAAGACATACCCGACTTGCAATGCACCTCTAGGTATGGCTAGTATTACTGCGTTTTTGTTTTTGTACTTAATTAATTTACTAGCTAACTGTCTTCCTGCATCAAAACGATCTTGAAACATAATGCACCATTCATACTCCAAGTATAAAATAATTACTCCAAAATTTGATTTTCATCATCACGAATAGTGTAGAATTAACACTTATATTTAAACATTTCAAAAAAATATTGCCTAAAAAAACTACCAACCAGTTGTTATGAAGGTTTTTATAACATAAAACCAGGCATTACATCAATGTATTTAAAAAAGAGTTGTTTAGGCTTAGTTTTAGCGTTAGCCAGCTTTCTCCCAATTAATGCAAATTCTCAAGAATTAAAATTAGAAAATCGGAATTACGGAAAAGTACAAGAAATAGAACAACTGAATTCAAAAATCAATAAATTAATTGACAGTTCAGTAATAGATCGCGCAGTTCAAAATATTCCAAATGAGTTAAGCTTAGATTCTTTTGTAAGAAACACAAGCATTTTATCAAAATACGAAAAGATTGCCTTACTTGGAAGACTAGGAAGCTTGGCAGGATACCGATTATATGACGGAAAAGATTCACAAAGAAATGCCAATGAAGAATTTATGTTCCAAAAACTAGGCTACAGTATAAAAACAGGAGAAAATGTTGAAGCAGGAGTCTGCAGACAAATACATAACCTTCTAACACAAACTGCAAAAAAGTGGGATCTTCCAGCAGTCTCTTTTTCAAACTATTACCAGCAAGGAGGACATATCTCAAGCGCAGTGAAGATAAATAATAAATGGGCGATAATAAATTATGGCGAAATATTTCAATCAAAAGATTCTAATTTATTTTCTGCGCTAGATAGTTTTCAGAAAATAGATGGGTCAACACAGTTCCAGCAGGATTTTTATCTTGGAAAAAAATTATCCTTTGTAAGAATAACTCCCGATGGAACAACATTTTACAAATTCAACCTTATAAATCCCACAAATTCAGCACTATACGAGAACATAATAAAAGAAAGAAAACTAATTAATAACGACAACTCGTTAAAAATATCCAATCTAGAAAAATCTTTGCTATTCAAAAAAGATTTTTGCTTCTTAAAAATAGGCGCAATAGAAGGATACAACTCTGCACTAAAACAAAGCCCACTATTAAAAATGGGATTTTATTTGGAAGACAGAAATGAATGGTCTGATTTTATTTTTGAGAGTGATTTAACTGCAGCAAAATTTATTCAAGAAAAATTGAATGACAATTCAGTCATGCTGAACTTTCTTTTCAATAACAGATCCGAGCTTTCAAAAACAAAAATAGGTAGACTAGACCTTCTATTGGGATTTGACAGTACCACAAAAATTGACAAATCTGATACTCCTCCAGATCCGAACTTTTCTCGAATAGAATCAGGGCTTAGACTTGGAGAGGGGAAAAATTTTAGTTACCTAATTTCTTCTGCACAATTCAGAATAGTGGATTTGTTGGACTCAAAAGAATTTAGTTTCATGAAAGAACAACACATAGGATTCAAAAAAGAACTGCTAAAAAGTTTTGGATTTGTCATAAATCCAGACGTCAACATTAGACCTGAAGAAACAAAATACTCAATATCTGCCGAGTTGGGAAGAAATATCGGAGATTATCAAATTAATTTACAATCCGGCATTTTCTCAACAAGAACAAATTTTAAGGAAATAAATCCCGAAAAAAAAGGAGGAGAATTATTTTTTCAAATTGCAAAAAACAATACTGGAATTGGCATAACATACTCAAAAGAAACTGATTATTGGCCTTCTAAAGATGAAAAAGAATCTTTTGAGATTAATTTATTTGGAAGATTCTGATAAGCAAAAGATAAATGCAAATAAGTAATTCTTCAGCAGCAATTTGACACCCAGTAATATTCCGATGCCAAGCGACGTCTAGTGATGACAAACAAAATAATGATGAGCGGAGGATGGGATTTGAACCCATAATGAGTCGGGTTGCAGCTTCGGTTCTTGAAAGAGCTTTTCTTTGCAAGATCGACCGCCTTAGCCGGATTTGGCAACCTCCGCAAACTGGCTAAGTGTTCCTGTAAAGCTACAGGGACTTAACCCAACTTGCCTCCGCCAAAGAGAAAAAAGCAGCAGTGTTTTAAAAATTTAACTCAAATTTGCCATTGTAAAGAACAGAATAACAAAAATTCAATGTATCGGATAACCATATTGTTAGCCTATACCGATATTAGCTTTTTTTAGTGATTTTAAGTACTTCTTAATCTCCTCTCTAGATGAGTGCCAAACGTCACCTATTTTCACTGCACTAATAATTCCTTTTCTAGCCATTAAACTCAAGTATTCTTGAGAGTACTGAGTTTCTTTATAGAGTTCTCTCAAAGGAATTAGTTCGTTTTCTTTAGTTGTAGGAATCAGAGCGTTAATATACACAGTTAATGCTTCATCTACTTTCTGTGCAATAAAATTTGCAAAAGGTTTTAAGTCTCCCGAGTGTGCTCTTTCTAAAGCACTAAAATATTTTTTTCTTTCATTATTTCTTATTATTATTGGAGGATAACCATTCTTTATAAGAATCAAATTAGTTAAAAGTCTCGCAGTTCTGCCATTTCCATCAACAAACGGATGTATTCTTACTAATTCATGATGTGCAAAGGAAGCCAACAATATAGGGTCTAACTTTTGAGGATTTTGATTGATTTTGTAAACTAATTCCTGCATTTCGTAGCGAACCCTATACGGAGGAGTAGTCTTTAGTTTAGAGCCTAAAATTCTATTTTGACTTTCTTTATATCTGCCAGCCCAATAATCAGAAATACCTTTAAGTGTTAGTTTGTGCAAAAAAAGTACATTTTGTTCAGCTATTTTTTTAGCCCTATCTTTGACAAAGTCTTCTACAAATTTAATTGCTTCCTTTTGATTTGAAACGTCCAAATGCTCTCTTAAGCTTTTTCCTCCAATTGTTATACCTTCTTCCAAAACTAATTTAGTTTCATTCAAAGAAAGAGTGTTCCCTTCAATGGCAGTAGAGTTATAAATATATTCTATGTCCCATTTTTCTTTCAATACTTTAAGTTGAAGTTTAGTTAGTGGCCTGAGCGAATCAAGTTTTTTTTTCTTTTCCAATAACTTGGCATAAAGTTTCGGTGCGATCATACAATTGAAAATACAAGCCCAGTATTTAAATGTATCGGATAATCCCATTTTTAGCCGATACCGATATTATTAAGTTTATAGTTTACAGTTCATGGTTTACAGGACGTACTGTGAACTCCAAACTGTCAAAAACTCAACAGCCATTCGACACAAAAAAATTTGCGGATTTTTTGTGCAAAAAGCTTGCTTTTTTGCACCCAGTAATATTTTGACATCAGAAGAAACCCAGTGTTGACTATCAAGCTTAATGATAACGGGCCTGGGAGGATTTGAACCCCCGACCTTCAGCTTTCTACTTCTTATTAGAAGGCTGCCGCTCTATCCAAGCTGAGCTACAAGCCCAATATAGGTTAAAAAACAGTGTTGGCTTAAAAAGGTTTTCTAAAAAAACTAAAAGAAATTAATCGAGGTAGTGATCTGCTAAAGTGACTAATGGAGTGCTCACAACTAGCACCTCTATTCCTTTGTCAGATTTTAGTGCATGTTTTTGCAATGGATTTATCGTTATAGAATCATACTTTTTTACTTCAAACCAATCTCCATCTAAAAACATCATTCCTTCCCCTTCAGTTATTATGTATAATTCCGTGCTTTTTTTGTGGTAATGCATTGGTGCATCTGTTATTTGCATGTAAAAGATTCCTAGTTTAGGATCGCTAACTAAAGTTTTTCTTTTTCCACACCATCCTTGTTCCCATTCTTGTTTCATAAAAACACCTCGTTTTGTTGATTCATAGAGTCATATGCTGCATCTAATATTTTATGAATTGTTAAAAATTCAGCTAAATTATCTTTAAAAGAACCTTTTTGTAATTCTAAAAATTTTTCTCTAAAAAATCTTGTGTGACTGTATTCTTTTTCTAGTTTTAATATTTCTGGAGGATTTTTTATGTCTATGCTTCCTTTTGTTCCATGAATTTCTTCTACGCTAACAGTTTCTTTTATGTTGTGTAAGAATCCATTAGTTATTTGTGTAATGCCATTATTTTTGTGTTTGGCTACCACTATTGCTAAGTCTTCTTCAGTTGAATTATAACAGAAATTTCTTCTAACTGCATAAATGCTCTCTACTGGCGATGGATTTAGGTGTAACATTAAGTATATTTCATGAAAACCGTGATTGAGAAGGCAGCCTCGGTTACTTTTATTTAATCTCCATCCCATGTCAAAGTTTTTTTCTAAAGCACCGTAGCCATGACACACATTTTCTAGTCTTGTTAGGAATATTTCACCAATATTTTTTGACGCTTCTATTGCCTGCATTTGTTTTGTGCCGTATAAATAGTTTTGAACGAAGGTAAAAGGAACTTTATTTTGTCGAGATAAACTCACTAATTCTAGTGCTTCTTCATAATTGCTTGCTCCTGGCTTTTCAGTTATTGCTGCTTTTCCTGCTTTCAAAACATTACTAACAATATTTTGAGTTAAGTGAATCGGAACTGAAACAATCACACAGTCCAAATTTTTGTTAAGCATTTCTTTGTAGTTGTTGAAGTATTCTGCACCAAATTCAGCGCATACTTTTTTTGCTTTGTTTTCATCAAGATCGGAAACTGCTTCAACTTTAACTAATTCTTTCAAGTCTCTATATGATTGCAAGTGACTTCGTTCTACTACATTGCCGCAACCGATCAATCCTAATTTTAGCATAAAAGAACTAGTCTATTCTTGCTTTTAATAATTGTGAAAGAATTAAAAAAAATAAGCCATTGACCGAGGTCAATGACAACAAAACATTTTGTTTGTAATAATTACTTTTTAATCGTCACCGAAGTCATCGCCACCGTCTTCTTCGGTGTCTTCTTCTTCGGTGTCTTCTTCTTCAAAATCTTCATCCATTTTTGGTTTTTTTGGCATCTTGGATTACCTCCGCTTTTTTAAGATTTAACTCTTATTACCTGAGAACAAGAGGTAGTATTTAAATTTTTTTATCTTAAAAGTTCTACTATTTCTTGAGTGATTTGATTAGTAACCTTTTTAATTATCGGAGTATTTTTTGATCAAATATGCAAATTAATCAAATAATCACTGAAAGTGATTTTGTTAATGAAACAGATCAAGATTTAAATTTTTTAGTTAATTATTTGCACGCAAGACAAAAGGATGCAGGCTTTAAAGGAGAGTATTCATTTGATATTAAAGAAAAAGTTACTAGAAATAAAAAACTCGCTTATGATTCTTTAATAGGCCAATCCAGTAAGATTTTCAAGTTAACTGGAGGAATAATTACTCTTGATGGAAAATTTGATAAGCCTGTAAGTTTAAATGAAGTTTTCAAGGAATTGTCTGAAATTTATAGAATGTTCAAGGTAGATTTTATTCACACACCAAATAAGTTAGTCAAAGTTCTTAGTAATTACTTCATTAACGATTTTATCATAAATCAAGTTCCTTTCACAAATAATTTTTACCATCAGGTTTTCAGTAAAGAAGAAGATTTGAAAAGAAAATTATGTTTTGAAGTCAGTATTTCTTGTGTAGGTTATTTTGGTGGAGAAGAATTACGAGAATTGAATAATGAAGTTTTTAATGAGCAATACGGTTCTTTTGATGAAAAATATGAATATTTAAAAGGAATAAAGCCAGCTCTAGAAAAAGAAGAATTATCCACCAATAATGGTAAGAAAGCTTGGAAAGGTTTTGAGTATAAGTATTACGAACTAACAAAAAAAGGCACGGGAGTTTTAAAGGTACAAGATGCTTGCCAATGGTATTCCAATTTTATGGTTTGGTATAAAAAACATAATACTGCTTTAAGATGTTTAGTTAAAAGTCCTATTTCTAGAAAAGAACTGAAAGATCATGATGATTTAAAAAAAGCAGAAGAATTAATTAGCAAATCATATCCAGGTTATGTTTATTCTCCTTTAGCTCCTGAATTAAAAATTAAATTTCAAGATTGTGAAATACTACCTGATCCACTTCAGAATATTAAGGTAAGCAGAGTTTTTGATGTCGAATATAGCAACAAATTCAGTGAATAGGTTAAATAATTTTGTTATCTTGTTCATATTTATCGACTGCTTTTGCCATTTTTCTTATGCTTTCTAAGGGAATTTCTGGTTTGCCTTCATGAAATGAATCATCAAGGGTTATTCTGAAAACTTTTCTTTTCTTTAGCAATCTATAACTCACATTTATTACTGATTCTACATTTTCCAAAGAGTCTTTACAAAATCTTCTTTGTTCTGTTGAAAGCATGAATTGATAATTCTGTTGTACTAATAAACAAAAAGCTACTAAGTTTTCTTCAGGAACAATTCTTTCAGTAACTAACTCTTCCAGAAGGCCAGTGTACGCTTTAATGATCTTTACATAAACATCCAGCGAATTCTTGTATTCGTTCATTATTCATCAATTGCAGGTTTTAATCCACAATATTTTCTCCATTTGTTTAGTCCCCAACGGTAAGGTCTTGACGTTACTACACCTATAGCTATTCCTAGTGGCAATCCTACAGCTATTTCTTTAAGTGGAACTCCGGAATAAGCCAATATTGCAGAATATATTGGAACGCTAAAGGACAAAGCTCCCCCTGTTTCAACTAACCATTTTTTCTTTTTTGAAGATTCTTTAGTAATGTTAAATTTTTTTATTAACCAATCCGCATATTTAGTATATAATCTTGTAGTAATCGTTCCAACTATTAAACCATTTTTTCTTGACTCCCATACTTTATCCATATCACCCCAAGTAGCAATAGTTTCTGTTACAACAAATAAAGGAGTGTAAACTGTATGCGCAAGAGAAGTATCTACCCACCAATAATTGAATTCTTCTTTTACTTTGCCTTTTAATTTTTGAAATTTGGATTTTTGTGGCGGTTCATCATTCACTAATCCTTCTAAGTTATTTTGGTCTGTCATCGAATGATCACTCCCAGTATTTTTGGTATTTCTTCTTTTAACACTTGTGGTTCTCCAGAAAAATTTAAAGTATTACCACAGTAAAAGAACATAACTTTTTTTTCTTCATTTTCAACTATCACAGGTCCTTCATCATAATCTGCAAGATAACCTGGCAATAAACAAGCAATATTACTAATTAATTCAGCTCTATTAAGTTTCAAATTATCAATACTTATGCTGCAACTTAGTGAGTTTTTTATTCCTTCTTTACGGATTTTTGCTTCCAAACTAAATTTCTTTTCTCCAACTTTTAAACTTCCTTTGCTGTTTCCAAAAGCGAATTCATCAGTATAAGCTGCTCCTGCGGATGGAGAAAAATTAACTTCTCCCTTAAATCCTTGTATAAAATTGTAAGCATTTTCTAAGTCTTCAAAAAATCCTTTACTCTGTTCATAACTTCCCGAGTCTTTTACTCTTTCATAAGATTTCGCATCAACAGAAACATCAACTACTCCGAATCTTAAATTAACACTTTCGTTTCTGCCGTGAATTATTTGGTATAAGCGTTCCAATCTTTCTCCTTCTTCTTTGTAATAGTATGCAAGTTGTCTTTTGTTAACATCTTTAAGAGTTGACCATTTTTTTTCTTCAACTAATTCTTCTATTTTTCTTTCGCATTCCTTTATTAATGGAGCATTTTTTGCATTTGTGACATTTTTTGCATTTTTGGCTTTCCTTAGTTTCTTTTCTAATTTATCAATTTCGTAACCAATTCTGTAAGAGCTAATCGCATACCATTCTTGAATTAATATTCCGTCAAGTTCAGAAGGGGATTTTTTACCGTCTAAAATCTTTTCCAATTCATCGTCATAAATTTCTTTAGTTGATTTGTCTTCATAAGTAATTATTACTGCACTTCTAAATATAGACCATTCAGCTCTAGGAGCTCTTAATTTGTAGCCTTCTTTAGCTAAAGTGCTGGTTATTTCTTCAGCTACATCAATCAAAACTTTCGCTAAGTCCTCTCTCTTCGGTTCTTTCATTTTTTTAGTTGTTCATAAGCGTCTGCAGCTTCTTTGAATTTTTTTCTAAAACTGCTCTTTCTTTCTCAGGCAAATTAGTAGTTCTATCAGGATGACACTTTAAA
>JACRKG010000034.1 GCA_016215315.1 Candidatus Woesearchaeota archaeon
TCAACAACATAAAAGAATACATCAAACACTACAATGAAGCAAGACCTCACATGAGCCTAAACTACAAAACCCCAAAAGAAGTCTGGAATAACTTAATCAGGAACTAGTTTCGAAACCGGAACCAGTTTCGGGATAACAGAAAAATTATTTTTTTTGCCAAGAATAAGACCGCATCCGTGCACTTGCTCCATAACTACAGTACGAGCATCTTTTCTTTCGTACGTGATATGTTGTGTTTCCGCACCTTCTGCAAGGAATATGGGTTTTTCCTCTGCTTCTCTTACCCATTGAGTGTGTTCCTTTAGTCATTTTATCACACCGTAGAAATAAATATTATTGTATCTCCTCTAACAAATATTGTTCCTAGTTTTCTTTTAACTTCTCCATCAACTCTTTCTTCTGCATCTCCTAGAACAACATTTATGTGAATATCAAATGCTTTCAAAAGTCCAACATACTGTTTTCCACTTTTTAACTCAACTATTACTTTCTTATCTCTTGCTCTATTAAGCGTATCTAAAGGTCTTGATTCAGTCATAATATACTGAGAAGAAGTGTTTGTTTTTAAAGCTTTTGCTGATTTTTTGCGAAAAGCAAAAAATCTACGAAAAAAAGAACTTAAAAAATCAATCTACTGCTTGTTCAATTAATTCTCTTTTCCATCCTCGAGCATAGAGCGCTGCTTTTATTTGAGTTAAATCAAAACCTTTTTCTTTCATAGAACTAACATATTTTTTTATTGCTTCTTGTGCTCCATTTGCTTTTGGAGGAGTTAATTCTTCAGGTTTTTCAAATGATTCATCAAATTCTTTTTTTGGAGGAATTCTAGGAGGAATTTTTAACTCAATTTTAGGAGGGATTCTTGGAGGGATTCTTGAGGGAATTTGTATTTCTTTTCTTTTCCAAGGAAGAGAAAAAGAAAATTTCGGAAGTTCAAAAGGTATAACCCATTCATTTTGGTATAAGTAGAAAGTTATTCCTCCACCAATTACTAAGAGTACAAATAATAGTACTATCCAGAAAGCGAAAGAAGATTTTTTTTGTGCAGGAGGTATTGGAGGTTGTGTTGGTGTAACAATTACTGGTTCTTCTGTTTCTGGAGGCAAAGGCTGAGTCGATATTCTTGAAGAATCTAAATCTACTGGTTTTGTTCCACTCTTTAATCTTTCTCTAGAAATTATGTGATCTTTCATCCAAAACTGAACTTCACTACCTGCATTACCGTCAACACTAATCATATATCTACCGTTAGTAATTTCAGTAACAAAATTAGCATTTCCAACTCGTGCAAGGAGCAAATCTCCATCTTCAGAATTAAAAACACTACCCGTAAATGTTTGTTGAGCAGCTAAAGCTGCTTGAGCTAAAACTAAGAACAAAACCAACAAAAGCAATATTTTCCTCATTTTTCCTCTTTTATGGCTGAATAAGACGTTCTTATTTATTAACTTTTCTCAAAAAAAATTTTTCTTCGAAAAATTTTTAAACAAACTTAAACTTGTTCCTTATTACATGCTTCAATTGAACTTTGTTAAGGAAAAGACAGAAATTGTTAGAGAGAATTTCAAAAAAAGAAATATGCCTGACACTAGTGTAGTTGAGGTTCTTTCTCTTGACAAAAAATGGCGTGAAGAAAAAACAAAAAACGACAAATTAAGAAACAGAAGAAACGAAGTAAGCAAAGAAATCAGTGAAGCCAAAAAAAAAGGGGATGCGGTAGATAAATTATTAGATGAAGCTAAGAAGTTGCCGCAGCAACTTCAAGAAAGCGACAAATTATTAGAAGAATTACAAGGACAAATAATTTATAATCTAAAAAGAATGCCAAATATACTTCATGAAAGCGTTCCTTTAGGAAAAGACGCAGAAGAAAATAAAGAAGTCAATACTTTCGGCGAAAAACCAAAATTTGATTTCACGCCCAAAAGCCACGTTGATTTGTTAACTGAAAGAAAACTAATTGATCTTGATCGTGCATCAAAATTAAGCGGCGCAAGATTTTATTTTTTGAAAGGAAAACTAGCATTACTTGAAATGGCCATCGTGAAGTATGCTGTTGATTTTATGGCGAAAAAAGATTACGAGTTTACTATTCCCCCACATATGATGAGTCACGCAGCATATGATGGTGTTGTTGATGTTGAAACTTTTGAAGATGCACTTTACAAAATAGAAGGGCAAGATTTATTCTTAATATCAACTTCAGAACATCCTTTAACTGCCCAATTCATGAATGAAGTTATTGATGAAAAAGAATTACCAAAAAAACTTTTCGGCTTCAGCCCTTGTTACAGAAAAGAAGCTGGCGCACACGGAAAAGATACTAAAGGAATATTCCGAGTACATCAATTTAACAAAATTGAACAAATAATTATTTGCAAACCAGAAGAAAGCTGGAACTTGCACGAAGAATTAAAAAATAATATTGAAGAGTTTTTCAAATCACTAGATTTACACTTCAGAACCATTGTTTTATGTTCTGGAGATATAGGTAAAGTATCTGCAAAAACTTATGACGTAGAAGTATGGATGCCAGTACAAAATGCATACAGAGAAGCCGGAAGTTGCAGTAATTGTACAAATTATCAATCTGCAAGATCAAATATTAGATATCAATCAGGACAAGACAGAAAATACGTTCACACTTTAAACAGCACTTGTGTTGCAACAACAAGAGCATTAGTTGCAATAATAGAGAACTGCCAAAACAAAAAAGGAGAAATAATAATACCAAAAGTATTACAAAAATATTGCGGGTTTAAGAAGATTTGATTTCCGAAATATTAATCAAACCACGTTTAAAGAGTTCTTCTTTCAACAATTGAGCCGTTAAATTTGTTGCTTTAGGAGACCAGTGATTTCCATGAGTGTTATACATTCCCGTTTTTTCTTCTAAAAATTTATCTTTTAATGACAAAAAGTTCGTTTCATTGTTTTTTTCGAAACAATTGTGGAGTTCATTTATTATACGGTTAAGATTGAGTTCATTCATAGATAAATCATAATACCCGTCAAAAGTAGGTCTAACTGTGTTTTCTTCTATTTCTAAACGGGACGGGATGTATAAAAATAAATATTTTGTTGATTTTTCTTTAGCTAGCGAAGTAAAAATTTCTGAAAGCTTACATTCTGTTGAAAAAGCAAAATTTGTAATTTCATTCTGTTTATTTGTGAAAAAAGAAAAATCTCCTCTGTATGACTCTTCTTTTATTTGTGTAAACTTAAATCTATTTTTGTATAAAAATTGGTAAAAATTAGAATGCCTTTTAAAAAATTCTCTCAAATTTTCAAAAATTTTACTAAAAACAAAAAAATACTCATTTTTTCTCTTTACCACATCTAATCCTCCTCCAAACTGATTTATCTTTTCAACAATACTAAAATTCAGTCCTTTAGTGGCTATAGGCCTTACTGATCCCGTTAGTTTTGGAAAGATGTTATCTTTAAAATCATTGGAGTATATTGCTATTATGATTAAGTCTGGGTTTATTTTGTCATATAGTTCCTTGAATAAAAGATATTCTTGAAGCATACCATACCCAGTTACTCCGGCATTTATTACTTGAAAATTTTCGCCCAATTCTTTTTGAAAGAAATAATCTAGAGTTTCGTTCCAATCTAAACCCAATCCATAAATGAAACTATCACCGAACAACAGAATTCTTTTTTTTGTTTTTTCTCCCAACTCCCGATCAGAACGCAAACCTAAACTATTATGTTTTATATTTGTTAAGTATAAATTTTCCCCCACAATTTGGGTAGACAAATTTGGTTTAGTAAACCACCCTAAAGTATTATGCGGAAAGTGCAAATCTTCTCCTCCAGTAATACTTAGTTTTTGAGGAAGGTAAATTTTGAAAAGAATTTCTAAAACAAATAGACTTAATAGAATTGAAATGACCAGAACACAAGCATTTAATGCAAATTTTTTGTTTGGAAGTATATTTAAGGTCAAAGTTTTTTGTTTTTTTAAAAACGCAGGAAAAAGTTCAGAAATTTTCGTTTTTAACAGAAAATTAGTCGAACTATTTAGCATAAAAAGAAAAAAAATAGTGTAAAATATCACTCTGAGAAATTCTCCCGTTAAAATATCCCATTCAAGTGTTAAAAACTGAAAAATTAAATAAAATACGTGACTGAAAAAGAGCGTTCCCAAAAAAACTTTTTCATAAGGACAATTTTCAGGATATAGCAAAGGCAAACAATGAACCTTATGATTTACCGGGATAAAAAAAATAACAAGCAAGATTAGCAAAAACAAATAGGAAACTCTTAAATGTAACATGTTAGGAATTCTTAACTTCATAAAAATCAAAAATCGAGAATTGTATACAAAACGATCGATAAAGTTTTAAACAAGCTCAATTATTCTGAATAATCATGTTCAAAGATATGCTTGAAAGTAGTCAAACGCTTTTCAAGAATGAGGATTCTTTAGATCCAGAATGGGTTCCTAAACTGCTGCCTCACCGAGAAAGACAACAGTTTAGTGTTGCTAATTGTATAAAGCCTTTAACTCAAGGAAGAAATGGTATTAACATTTTGATTTATGGCACTCCCGGAATTGGTAAGACTGCTGCCATTAAATGGGTTTTGAGAGATTTAGAAGAAAATACGGATGAGATTTATTCGATTTATATCAATTGTTGGCAAAAGAATACTTCTTACAAAATACTTTGTGAAATATGCACTCAACTAAATTATTCTTTCACACAAAACAAGAACACAGATGAATTATTTGATGTTGTAAAAAATATTGTTAACAAAAAATCAGCTGTTTTTGTTTTTGACGAAATAGACAAATTGGAAGAAATTAATTTTTTGTACAATCTCATTAATGAAGTTTACAAAAAAACAATTATACTAATAACAAATTACAAAGAATGGTATTTGGGCGTAGAAGATAGACTCAAATCAAGATTGCTTCCAGAAAATATAGAGTTTAAAGCATACAACAAACCAGAAACAAAGGACATTCTGACCAAACGAATTGATTACGCATTCTTTCCAGAAGTATGGGATGAAGACGCAATTAATTTTGTAGTTGACAACAGTTACGAAGCCAAAGATATACGAGTTGGACTGAAATTATTAAGAAGCAGTGGTTTGGTTGCAGAAAGTTTTTCTTCAAAAAAAGTCTTTTTAGAACACGCAAAAAAAGCAGTTGAAAATTTAGAACTGACAAAAGACAAAGATGATTTAGACCAAGATGAAAGAATTGCTCTAAGCGTCATCAAAGAAAGCCCTGAAGAAAAGATAGGTGATTTATTCAAAAAGTATCAAGAAAAAGGTGGTAGTGGCACTTATAAAAGCTTTCAACGTAAAATAGAACACTTGGAAAAGGGAAAGTTTATAAAAACCAAAAAGTTTATAGGTGGTAAGGAGGGCACAACAACTATAGTTCAGTATACAAAGAGCCTAACAGAATATTAAAATAATATCAATTCAAAAATTGAAGGTTAAAAAGAGGGATTTTAATGGGAAAAAGCATAGGAATAATTTCAATTAAAGGCGGAGTTGGAAAGACCAGCTGCACTGCCAACATTGGTGCTGCATTAGCAAACCAATTTGGAAAAAAAGTATTAATAGTTGATGGAAATTTTAGTGCCCCGAATTTAGCAATGCATTTTGGAATTTTTGATTATCAAGCAACAATTCAAGACGCATTACTTAGAAAAACACCAGTACAAAGATCTATTCACAAATTTTCTGAAAATTTGCACATAATTCCTGCAGCATCAGAAAGCAGAGCAATAACTGATCACTACAGATTAAATGAATGCTTGCAGCCATTAAAAGAATTTTATGACTTAATACTAATAGATTCATCACCAAACTTACATGGAGAAATACTTTCAACAATGATCGCCTCAGACGAATTATATGTAGTAACAAGTACGGATTATCCAACGTTAAGCACAACAATTAAGGCAGTTAAGTTAGCAAAAGAAAGAAGAACTCCAATAAAAGGATTAATTGTTAACAAAACAAGAGGCAAGAGTTTCGAATTAAGCTTAGATGAAATTGAAGAAGCTACAGAAACAATGGTCTTAGGAGTAATTCCTGACGATATCAAAATGCTGGAAGCAGTATCAAAAACAACTCCAGTAACTTCTCACGCACCAAAAGCGAACGCAAGCATAGAAATAAATAAAATCGCATCATACATGGCTGATGAAGAATACAAAGATCCAAGACTGCTCAACAGACTAAAAAGTTTTTTCTTCAAAGGCGATGTTAGAAAAGATGAAATTAACAGAGTAATTTCTAAACAAGAAGAATGAAAAAACCGACTCTTCAAACAATAAACGCAAAGTTGGACAAAATTCTAGAACACCAGAAGAAGATATTATCTGAAGAAACAGAACTAGAATCTGAAGAAAAAGAAGTAATTAAAGAAGAAAAAAAAGAGCTCAATGCATTAGAACAATTAAAAAAATTAGAAGAAGAAATAAGCAAAGATGTAGGACCACATCCTCTAAAAAAATTCACTGCACAGGATGCAGCTAGAGGAGTTGTCGGAGCTTTTTTTGGTTCAGTAGCACACTATACATTTATTTACGGAATGAAAGTAGCAGAAAGCATTGACGTTTACAGAGCTGGATTTCTATATTTGTTATCCTTCATTATAGGAGGAGTATTTCTTTACGCAACAGGATTTAGAAAAATCAAAGATCCAAAATTATTAAAATTCCTACCAATGAGACTAACAGTACTTTATATTACATCATTATTAATGGCAGTAGTTGTATTGTTACTATTTAATCCAGGTTTTGGAAGTAATTTCTTTGACAGTTACAAACAAGTTGCAACTGTTAGTTTAACAGCAATAATCGGAGCTTGCACAGCAGACATAATAGGTAAAGAATGACATTAGAACAATTTTTGGAAGAAGAAGATCAAAAACTAAAAATCATGTACAACTTCTCAGTATACTTCTTAACAGCAAAAGGACACTTAACAGGATTACATTCAGAAGTCAAAAATAAAATTGACTCAATGAAAAAAGCAGCAGCGCTAATATCTAGCATTTTAAAAGATCAAAAAACAAGAATAAAAAAACTACCAATCACAAGCGCAGAAACAATCGCGTTGGCAAATCTATTAAAAAAACAAACCAATGAACTTATAGAATTATATCATTGCTTAGCAAGCTTTGAAACAGAAGAAGACTACGAGGACGAAACAAAAATAGCAAACATACAAGCTCACATAGAATCCTGCAAACCAACAATTAATCAAACAAGAGATTTACTTCTAGCAATAAAACTCACACCACAAAGAAGAGCTGCGTGAAAAGAAGTTAGATTTTTAGTTAAAAAAGAAAAAAATTTTAGTGCATGCAAATAACTCTACCATTATCAATCTCCGCAAAGCGGCGTCAATGTTCCGAACGCGAAACCGGGAAAAAATAATTCAGGCACGATAATCCTGCGTTCGGCCAAGGAAAAATTAAGAATAATAAAAACAAAAAGCAAACAAGAATTAGCAAATTCCTCAAAACATAACTAAATCCTGTGCCCTCTTGCGAAGCATTCAAGCACAGCCTTCACTGGACACCCCTTAAACCCAAAATTCTAGCTTTATACGCCTTCAAACCCCAAAATAGGCCTTCACTGGACACTGGACATTTACGCGTAGCGTATTTAAACCATGCAAAATCAAAGTACTTCAGGTGATAAAAAATGGAAAAACAAACAATACACTTCAAAAACTTAGATCATACAGAAATAAGAAATTTATTCATCAGCCAAATGATGATGAAAACAAAGGAACTGGTAATATAATAACAAATTAGTATGTTGCAGTTTACAAGAAACACCGTAAACTGCAAACCACAAACCAAAAATTGAGGTGATAAAAAATGGATTTCGAACAAAACAGAAGGAAAGCGCCGGTATTTTTTTATCCCGAAGCAAGACGTACAGCAATAGATGTCTTGCAAGATGAAAGAGATGACGACTTAATAGATGACGAAGAAGCAGGCTTCATGATGGGATATCTAGAAGCTTGATTTTTTTATTTTTTAATTTAAAATGGTTTCTCTAATAAAAATAATTGAAAAAATAGAATTAAAAGATTGGGATAAATTGATTAGTAATTACTCCGAAAACAAGATCGTTGTTTCAGATCATGCCTTGTTTCGTTTAAGTGAAAAACAAAGAAAAGTATTTAAAGCTCAAGAACTAATCAACATATTACTAAAAAAAAGACCTATTTTGATTGGTTTGCAAAACAACAAAAGATATGCAGTATTTATCAAAAACAAAGAAACTGTATTAAGAATCATCATTGAAATAACAGAAAACAAGATTGAAATAAACACGTTTTACAACATAAAACCAGAACAAATTCCTAGAATATAAAAATGAAAAAATTAAATGCAGCCGGAAGAGGAGAAAAGGATTATGACTTTGGTGAAGATACTCTGTTCCTTAAAATAAAAGATCGCAATTATGAAACTTCTATCGAGATAGAAAATTTTGTTTTGGATCTTGACAAAGAAGGATTTATTATGGGGATCCAAATTTTTGGTGCTTCAAACTTATTAGGAGTTTCAAAACAACAACTAAAAAACCTAAAAGATTGGCAGCTAGAAGCTAAAATAGAAGAGAATAGATTATTTTTTAATTTAAAATTTCAAATTAAAGAAGAAAACAAAATAGTAGAAAAAAACCCGATAATTTTTGAACAAATGAAAGAAAGCTTTGCTGATTCTCAAGTAGTCTGCAGTGTTGCTTAAAAAAATATCATTGCAACAATGCACAGCAATTAATTCTTTCTCTTAAAAAACTACTGTTTTTTATCTAGGCACAAAGTAATAATAATCTTTGCTCGTGTAGCTTCCGCCGTAAGTACCTCGACCACCATATCTGTTTATGTGATCTTCATCTAGAATTCTTGCTTTTCTGTATTCATACTCTCCTTCTTTTTTTGCTGGATCAAAATCCCAAGTTCCTCCTGCATCATTATAGCAGTAAACAAAATATGTTTCTCCCGGAACTACATTTGCTAGATAGAATATTCTGTGAGCGCTTGATTTTTGGTTAACATTTTCCCAGCCTTTAGTAAACATGTAAATATCACTACCTCCTCCAGCAAGATTTGAACACCCGTCAATTAGTTGGTGTAATTGTCTTCCCATCATTCCTGCTCTTGTTGTTACTGCAGTTACTCCTCTGGGCGTCAATTTTTTTTCAAAGAATCCAGGATCTTTTCCCGCAAAAGTTACAGTTAGTGGAAACTCACACAAAGCGCCATAAACAGTTCCTGGCTTTAACATTTCTTCTGGCGCTAATTGTTTTAAGTAAGGAGTTATTGAAGGCACTTTTCTTGACCCCCAACCATTTTCTTTACTGAAGCTATCGTTTAATCCAAATAAAGTACAACCAGTACTTTCTGTTAAAGAATACGCATTCATTTCTTGTTCTACGGGCATTGAGAAAATGTTCATTCCTGGCATAAATTTTATTGGAATAGACAGTTCAGGAATCACTGAAGGATCATCTACTACTTCAACAGTTTTTTCTAAAACATTATTAGTCATATCGCTTTCTTTTATTCTTCCTTTAGGAATTGTCCCACTGTACAAACTCCCTCCAACGGGATTTACTGTTACTCTGAAAGTTATATCTTCATTAAGAACTTTTGTTAAGCAACCAGATCTTGGAGAAAATTGACTTCCTTTAGTTATGTAATCATAAGCATAAACTTTTAAAGATTCTCCAGGAGCAACATAAGTTGATCTTACTAAATTTTGTAAACTAAAAACTGAAGGATTACTTCCTGCACCAAGACCTCCGCCCGCAAACATATTAATCTGACATCTCATGCCATGCTTTGAATAAGTTTCTAACAAAACCATTATTTGCCCTTCAGCAATTGTCTCTCCGACGTTTTTTATTGTTATTGGAAACCCTTGGCCGATAATTGAATTCTTTGGCAACTTATCTGGAACACCTATTTCCTCAACAGTTAAATCAGGCAAGTTATAAAATCCTAAATTTTTTTCAAAAGGAGTAGTTAGCGGTTTCTCAACTTTATCAATCCCTTTTTTACTTTCAATATCCGGATTTACTGCGTAACTCCCTCCAATTCCTACATTACCATGATAAGCACTAACTACAGGAATAAGAAGAACTAGTAAAAACCCTAACAAGATTACACCTCTTCTTTTCATAGAGATAAAATAATTGTTGTTATTTATAAACTTTGCTGCGCAAAGTTTGCGATGTGCTATCACGTTTTTAGTTCCGGTGTTAATAACCATGTTGGGTGGTTATTATGTACAAATTAACTTTTGAAAAACGTGTGTGGATAGTAAAACAGATTCTTAAAGGGAGGTCTCAAGCTGATGTGGCTTTAGCGCAGAA
>JACRKG010000009.1 GCA_016215315.1 Candidatus Woesearchaeota archaeon
AATAGTAGATTAAGATTGCCTAAAGGTCACTTGTGGAGTGCAGGTGGTTGTGCAGTTACTGTTGGATACAACGAGTTTGCAACTGTTGAGAAATATATTCAGAATCAAGAAGAGCATCATGCAGCTGCATAAAGGCCTCGCGAGGATACCTCGACCTTTAGGTCGGGGAGGAGGTCATTTACGTCGGCTAATTTTTGTGCTTGACTTTTATCTTTACCTAAACTTGCTAATTGTTTGGTTAATTGTTCTTGCTTTTTATCTAGGTCATTCATTGCAGAAACTAATTTTTTGGCAATATCTTCTTGTTCTTTTCTGGATTGTTTTGAAACTAGAATTAATAATTGGCTCACTGCATCAACATTGCCTTGTTTTATTTTATTTAATAATGTATCAATTAACGAATCTCGGGTACTTGGTTCTGGTTCGGAGAATATCTCGCTTAAATCTTCTTTAGAATATCCGTTTTTGCAATGATAAACAACTCCTTCAACATAAATATTGTTCTCGAGTTTTTGTTTTGCACTTATCATTGCATAATTTTTTTGTGCTAAATCAAAATGATTTTTTGCATATTCTTTTTGTTTATTTAATATTTGTAAATAATTTTGTTTTCCTTCTTCAGTTACTCCGACATAAATGTAGTTGTCCATGTCTTTGCAAACACCCAAAGCATTTTTATTCACGTTATTGGCTAGTTCGCAAAGAGTTTCAACTTGATTTGTTAATGAATCCAACACTCCTTTAATTTTGTGTTGTTCATCTTCATCAATAGAGGAGCCAAGTCCGGATTTACTTAGTTCGGGAATTGATTTCATGAGTAGAGACATTTTAGCTGTAGGTTCTGTTTGTAGAACGTGATCCATGATTTTTTGAATTTTTTTATCGTAAGAATTCATGTTTTCTTTGGCCAAATTCATGCACTGATTTGCCAAACTCATTAATTTATTTATGTACACGTCAACGAGTAATTCTCTCTGGGCTAATAATTCGCAATCAGTAAATTTCAGGTAATTCTTAACGGGAAAACTAATTGTTACGGGTTCTAATTCTGAACACGTTTCTTTTTGTTCGAGATTTGTTTTTTTGCCAACCTCGAATTCTCGTTTTGGATTTATTAAGTTCTGATATTTTTTTGCCGCTTCAACAAGTTCATCTTTTAATTTTTTGTCTTTGCTCAATAGATTTTCTACATTTTCTTTAGTTATTTCTTTTCTGTTTCTGGACAATTCTTCTCTGATTTGTTTCTTTTGATCATTAAAATATTTTACTTTTTCCGCATAAACCTCTAAATCTTGTTGATTATCTAAATAACTTTCTCGTAAAATAAATTGAATCAATCCATCAAAATCCATTTGCTTGGTATCTTGCTCTGTTTTTTCATTTATTCCTCGTTCATCACGACCATAATGACTTAACGCAGTAGATTGATCAACCAAATCACTCAAAGAATCGGCTAGTTCTTCACCGATTTTATCATATTCTTCAAGTTTTTCCAAATAGTATTTTTTATCTTCTTCTTTTGCGTTCTTTGCTTCTTTTGTGATTTGAACTAACAAAGTATTAATTTCTTTTTTTGCTTCATTTATTTTTTTTATGTCATTTGTTACTGTTTCTTCTTTTTTCGCTCTTTCTTCACTTGTTAACGCACTACTTCTGCTACTCACGCCAGTTCCTCTTATCTCATCCATTGTTTTTAGTACATCTACCAACACATTATACAATTGGTTCATTTTTTGATCAAAATTCTGAAATGATGTTAAAGCCATTTGCCTTCTATCTCTGAGCGTTTCTTGCTGTGCTTCAACATCTTTAATGATTTTATTTAGTTCTTCTTTAGAAACTTCTTTCTTTGATTGCGTTTTTTCTTCTTTGCCATTATCTTCTTTACCAGTAATACTTTTAATTATTGCAATTGTCAATTCTTGTACTTCTTTGCTAACATTGCTTAAGGTTTTCAAATACTTGTCCATTTTTTGGAGAGTATCTTGAATATCAAGATTTGCCAATTGTTGGTCATCGCTCGAGGTTTCTTCTCCCGCGTCTTTTATTACTTTGATTGGTCTTTTAACTGGAATTATTTTAGCAATCTCTGTTTTTGGAACACATCTATTATTTTCGCAAACATAATTATCTCCACAAATTTGTTCTCTACCCCATTTGCCACCCGAGCAAATCAATACTTCTTTGCTATCACTAGAGCACTTTTTGTCTCCAACATTGCATTTTCCTAAGACAAGTTCTGGTTTTTTTATTGCTATATTAAGATAAGGAGTCTGTTTTAGCAAGCACCCTTTTTGGTTATCGCAAAACTCATTTTCATCACAACGTTCTTGTTCCATTGAGTAGTGTCCTTCGTTTCCGCAGGAATAAGTGAATAATAGGTTTCCTTGGCAGGTGGCATCATAATTGTATGTTCTACTTCTAAATACTCCATTAACTCCTGTTGCTGTTTCTTCACAAGTATCTTTTTGTGCCTGAACGATTTTTGAAATTGGCTTCAGAACTTCTAATTGAGATGGACTTAATTGCTTTGCAACACATCCTTGGCCCGTAACACATTCTTCATTAAAAGCACATTTTTGTTTTATTGACCACTGTGTATCTTGACAAATCATTATTGCATTAGTTCTTATGCTAGAACATTTAATGTCCCCTTCATGACAAAATTGAGCGATATTTGGTTGAACAATACGCGGTATGTTTTCAACAATTTTTAGCTCAGGAACTGGTTTAATAATATTCAAGTTAGGTTGAACCGTTTGTTTTTTTACGCAACCACTTTTTTCATCACATAGTTCGTCAAAAGCACATGTTTTTCTTGTCTTCCAAGAATTGTTATCACAAAACATGAAAACATTGTTTTGGCATTTTATTGCACTCTGATCACAAACTTTTATGATGGAGGGTGTTGTTATTGTGGGTATGTACACATTATATACGGGTGCTGTTTGTGGAGGGATATAAATAGAAGGGATGCTAGGTCTGATGCTTAATGAATCAAGAGCAAAAACCGTGGGAATTAATAAGGAGACTAAAATAAACAATATTAATAATTTTTTCATAAAAACCTCTTTTTTTAGTTTATCTGGAAAATGACTTATTTAAACCTTTCTAGCGTGTTTCCACATGAAATCAAAATAACTCTTGTAAGCTTTTGCTGCTGATTCGTTTTCTATTATTATTCCTTCGGGTTCATCAGTCCAAACAAGTATTGCAATTTTTCTTCCGTAAATATTTGTGACTGTTGTGCTCGCTTCTACTGGTAAATATTTGTATTCTGTTGTTTTGTCATCTAATTCTTTTCTTCCTTTTCTTATTAACATTTTAGTCTTTAAGTTGTTTTCTTTTTTTAGCCTGCCTAATTGTGCTGCAAATTCAGGAATTCTTTCACTTAATTGTCCTTCACTACCAAAAACGTAATTATCTTGGCCCGTTCTTATGATATCTAAAAGAATGCTTTTTATTCCTTTGATTCCTTTGAATAATCTTACTTGTCCTTCAACTTTAGCAGCTTTGTGTCGCATGTGTAATTCTGGAAGTATTTCTTGAACATCACTTTCTTGTTCTTTTAAATAGTCCAGCAATCTTCTTGGTCCCGCTGCTTGAAACCACTTAACTTTGCCTATCATTACATAGCTCACCAAACCTTTTTCTGTTAGACCTTTCAAAGAATTATAACAACTGCTTCGATCAATTTTTGCTAGTTTTGAAACTTTTCCTGCTTTAGCACTTCCATGATCATTGAGAGTTAAGTAAACTTTTATTTCATTAGGAGAAAATCCTAAATTTTCTAAAACTTTTTCTACGTTCATGGTGCTTTTTGAGAAGAAAACTTACCTTGATACTTTGCTTCTCCTTCACATCTTTCAAAAACAAATTGGCAAATCCTTGTTCCAGCATGCAAAGTCAAAGGAATTGGTGATAAATTTATTATTTCTAATACTTGCTGATTACTAATTCCAGGCTGCATAAATCCTGCAGTTACGTGAACTAATAAACCGAGTCTAGCAAATCTACTTCTTCCTTCCAATCTTCCACAAATATCTTCAGGCAAAGTTATTGTTTCTTTAGTTATTCCATGAATTATTTCTCCAGGCTTAACAACTATTGTTTCAACAGTAACCAATTTAGTTATTTTTTTATGATCTGCTTGCTCCGTTACATCGAATTTCTTAACATCTTTTCTGAAAACTCTAAATTTATCGTCTAATCTTAAATCATAAGAAGCAGGACCTAAATACTTTTCATCGAAATCTGTAATTTTTATTCTTCCCTTTTTTATTTCTTTAAGCAATTCGGTTCTTGTTAGTACTGCCATTATTAGTGTTGATTCTTTGAACTTTATAAATTTAACTATTTGTTGTAGAACCTTCTACAACAGAATATTATATACTGAATGAATTTTGTATCACACATGGCAAACGAAAAAACCCTGGAACAAATAAAACAAATACAACGAGCATTGCTAGACAAGAACCCTCAATGGCCTCAAGAAAAGGCAAGATGGATTGCGGCAAGAAGCCTCTTCGGGTGAAAAAAATGGAAAAACTAAGCTTGGACGTGGTAATAGCAAAAGCTGAAACAAGAAAAGAAGCACTAAAAGATGAGGGAAAACTACACGACAAAGAAGTGTACCATAACATGAAAGGATGGAAAACTGCAGAAGCAACAAGAACGCTTTACCTGACCGCAATAACAAATGTGCTAAAAGAAATGGAAGACGCAATAAGATCAGGCAACGGGTACAGAATCAACGACGCAGAAATAGCACTAAGACTAATCTACGATCTAGCAGAAAAAGTAACAGAACTACACGAAGAATAAAAATGCAACAAAAAGACCTACAATACGTAATGGAAGCACACCAAAACCATCCGACAAAAGAAGGAAAACAATACAGAAAATGGGATGGCAAAACACCTTACTATGTTCATCCACTCTGGTGCGCAAGCATGATAGCAACGGAAACAACACTTGATGAACAAATAAGAAAGGAAGGAACACTAGTTCTGCTTTATCACGACGTTCTAGAAGATACAACAAAAGAATTGCCTGACTGGTTGAGTGAAAGAGTAAAATTGTTAGTACAACACATGACCTTTGAAGGAATGGCTGACGAAATGGAAAACATCTGGGACAAACCAAAAGAAGTCAGACTATACAAATTATACGACAAAATAAACAACCTTCTAGACGGCCAATGGATGAGCTCAGCAAAAAGAAATGAATATCATGAATACACAAGAATGTTACTGGCAGATGTAGTAAAAAATTACGGTCAACTAAACATAGTTAAAATTGCCACAATAATAACTTGGAGAGGTGATTGAAATGAAAAAATATGTATTAACTGGAGGACCTGGGAGCGGCAAAAGCAGCATACTGATTGCTTTAGAGCTCAAAGGATACCAAGTAATAAGAGAAGCAGCAGAAGACTACATAAGACATCAACAAGCACTAGGAATCAGAGAACCTTGGCTTGATGAAGAATTTCAAAAACAAATATTCTGGCTGCAACATACAAGAGAAAAAAATGCAAAAGGAGAATTAGTGTTTGTTGACCGAGGATTATTCGACAATTACGCTTACGAACCAGAGGGAACCCCATTCTATAGAGAAATGGCAAATAACTTGCTAGCCAAAGGCAGAAAAACAGAATTAATCAAAGAATTAGGTGATTACGCAAAAATATTCTTAATCGAACATCCAGGAATAGTGGAAAGAAACGATGTAAGAAGAGAAAATATTCTGCAAGCAAGATTTTTAGAAAAAGAACTAGAAAAAATATACACCTCATGCGGTTATGAGGTAATAAGAATACCCTTTGCACAATTAGAGCAAAGAGTAGAAGAAATAATAAAAAATTTGTAGGTGGGATAAAAATGGAACAAGAAAATAAAGTCGAGAAACCATATTATAGAGTTGTTCACGCATACGGATTAACTCCGAAAGAATTAGGTAGAGCAAACAATTTAGATGAATTTGTTTCAAAAATAAGCACTGTTGGGTATGATGAGAATGGTGAAACATTTGTGTGCTATTTTCCTTGGTATGACAAAAACGAATTGAGACCTTTTTTGTTATTATACAAAGACACTTCATCAGAACCAATAACCGGACTGGAGGAAGCAGCTCAGAAGATTTCTGAAAAAGTCAACGGACACGTCGAAACACATCCATACGGGTTTAAAGTTGTGCTTAGACAAAAAATAAGTCAAAAAGAGTTTCCGGAATACTTAGAAATATTCAAAACAATTTTTGGTAAATTGACTGGAGGAGATGGCAGACCAACAGTTTTTTATGATAATATGCCGGTAAAAGAACTACAAAAATCAGGCTTGCCTAGAAAAAAACTAAAGAACTTACACACGCTTGTGAAATAAAACAACAAAATTTTTTTCCATTTCTTTGTAAGATTTTCAATAAATCAGCCTTTTTCTGAAAATTTTCTCAAAAAGTTGGAAAGATTTCTCATTTTGTCGTCTTATTTTTCCAAAAATTCTGAGAAAGGCATATAAAGAATTTTGATTTCTTAGTTTTCATGAAATATTATTTAGATACGGCAATATACTTAGATTATCATTTTAATAGGTCGGATAATTTTAGACCTTTGGGTGAGTGGGCTTTTCAGTTATTGACTTTAATCAGATCAAATTCAGATGTTTTGATAATTTCAGAATTTGTTATTAATGAGTTAAAAACTCAGCTTTCAGAGCAAGAAATAGGGCGAATTTTGAATTCTTTTGCGGAAGTAATGGAATTTGTTAGCTGTGATGATGAGCAATTTGCTGAAGCTTTAGTTCTTAAAAGAAAGTTAAAAATTCCTTCAGGAGATATATTTCACGCAATACTTGCAAGAGATAATGGGGCGATTTTGGTGACGCGTGACAAACATTTTGAACAGTTAAGGTACATTGTAGAAGTTAAAAAACCAGAAGAATTAATCTAAAGGTATGTTGAATTTCTTAGAGTATTCTTTCATAATTTCTTCCCTAACTCTATGTATATCTTCATCCGTTATTTTCTTTTTTCCTTTACCAAAATTTTTGCTTAACTCTATCATTGCCTCTCTTAGTTTTTCTTCATTGATGTTTTTTCGTAATGAAGCTCTGATGAAATCAGTTCTACTAGAAAATCCCGATTCTTTTGCTGTTTCATCAACTTCTTTCAAAAAAGTCTTATCCAACTTGAAAGTCACTAATTCAGATACCATATTAACAGTGTATATACACTTTATATATAAACTTTTCGATGTTGTTGTAGTTATTTTGTTTTAATTAACTCACAAGAATTTATTATTTCTGAGTATTCTTTCTTTAACGAGTATATGATTTCTTTTAATTCTTTATCCTCTTTTGTGTGTATATTTATTATTAAGTTGAAGTGCCCTAAACACTTTGAGTATCTTGTTATGTTTTGTTTTTTTAGGCAAGATTCGATTAATTTATTGTTTTTCTCTTGATCTGGTGATAAGTTGAAGAAACACAAATGTTCTTGATAGCCCAGTTCTGTTATGTTAATGTTTGGAGTGCACCTGAGCAGTATTTTTTTGGATTTTAATAAACTGTATTTTGCTTTTATTGTATCATAGCTTTTGTCTAATTTATGGGCAATGTTCAGTAGAGATATTCTAGGCTCTTTTTTTAGTTCATTTAAGATTCTTTTTTCTATATCTTTTAATTCTACAAGATTATCTTTTTCATATTTAACTAACAAATTTCTGCTAGTGTCATATAAATAATCGTGGCCTTTTATTCCTCCTTCATAATCGACATAAAAATTGTGGTTCTTGATTTGTTTTCCGATTGAAGAAAATATTTGGTTTAACACAGCAATAAATGAACTAAGATCTTTTTCTATTATAACTAATATCAAATCCCAAGTTCCTGTTATTGATTTCACCCAAGCAACAGACTCTATTATTTCTAGTTTTCTTATTATTTTTTCTTCTTCGTTATGAGAAATGTTCTTTAATTGAAGTAAAAGTCCGAAAGATAACTTTCCTAATATGACTTGATTAGACAAGTAGCTAAAGCCAGTGATTATTTTTCTTTTTAATAGTCTTCCAATGCGGTAATTAACAACTGCTTTGTTTAATTTAAGTTTTTTAGCAATTTTCGAACTTGACTGCCTACCGTTTAATTCCAATTCTTGTAGTATTTGTTTATCTATCTTATCTAGCATATTCTATCATAATTCTAAAAAGTATATAAATATTTCTAATTTTGAGATAAAAATAGAAAGAACATTTTATATATTTTCTAATATTTGCTCTTATTATGGAAAAAATAAAATTAGGAATAATTGGTTGTGGAAGACATGCATTGCAATCTCACGCCATTCCATGTAAAACTGATTCTGGATTAGAACTAGTATCTATTTGTGATGTTTCAAAACAAAGTCTTGCAAAATTCGAAGCAGAATTTGGAAAAGACCTTGAAAAATTCACTTCAGAATCTGATTTTTTGTTATCTGGAATAAACGCAGTACTCATTGGATCACCAGATGAATTCCATTTAACTTCATTACGTCAAGCTTTAGAAAATGGAAAACACGTATTTGTAGAAAAACCTTTAGCAACAAAAACAACAGAATTGAATGAATTGAAACACTTATTAGATTATGCTTCCAAAAAAAACCTCATTGTAAGCAGTTGCCATCTCAGAAGATTCGATCCTCCCTACATATGGTTAAAAGAAAATATGAAAAATTTTCAAGCGAATTTAGGCAAGATTGTTTCTTTTCATTTTGATTTTTCTTATCATAAACCATCAAAAACTTGGAAACATGAGCGAAGTTTGCTTTTAGATCATGCAAATCATGAAATTGACTTACTTCATTTTATTATCGGCTATGATGATTTTCGAGTAACAAAGCTAGCAGATGGATTTGATTATTATCATGTTTTTGGAAAGCAAAAGAATGGAGTAGTATTTGAATTTAAAGGAACCAGACGTTTGGAATCTTTCAAGTATCTAGAATCCACTTTAATACGTTTTGAGAAAGGAGAATTATTATTAGACTCTATTGATGGATTTGTTAGAATTAATAACCATGAAACTGGAGTAGTTGAAACAAGAAGTGTTCCAAAAACAGATTATTCTTTGAGAGGTAAAAGAACCACTGAAAACTTTGTTAAAGCAATAAACAGTCAAGAGAAATGTTACTTAACTTCTCAAGACTTGTACATTAACACTGCAACAGCAGTAATTTTATCTGAAACAGAAAACTGGGATTGCGAGATGGCACAAAATGGTTGAAATAATAAAGAAAGGAGATAAACGATTAGTGGACTGTTTGGATTGTGGAAGCGTTCTTAAATTGGGTTTGAAAGTTTTCCCATTTCTTTGTAAGATTTTCAATAAATCAGCCTTTTTCTGAAAATTTTCTCAAAAAGTTGGAAAAATTTCTCATTTTATCGTCTTATTTTTCCAAAAATTCTGAGAAAGGCATATAAAGAATTTTGATTTCTTGTTTTATAATGAAGATTATTTATTCCATTCATTGGGCTCTAAAGAAGAGAAAAAGATCGGATATAACTGATGATATTATAGAATATGTGATATTACATTCGAAAATTTTAAAAGACAAATATTGGGAAGATGCCTTTAATGCTGTAACAGTAATTCCTTTTACTGGCAGGAAATTAAAGGTTATTTATAAAGTGAAAAGCAAAGATATTTATAAGATAATATCTGCATACTGGTTGGACTAAAATGGAAACTTGGTACGATAAAGAAGAAGATGTGTTTAACATACAGTTAGAAGATAAAGAATACTGGAAAAGCTTAGAACTAAATGGGGTAGTTTTAGATCTTGCAAAAGATGGCAGTGTGATGAGTGTAGAAATTCATAAAGCCAGCAGAGTGTTTAGCGGCGATACTAAAAAAGTATTAGAAAAAGCCAAGATGGCAGTAAAGGAATAAACTCGATTTATTATTTCTCATAACTTAAACGTAACCTGACTTGAATAAGATTTCCTTTGAATTCTAAACGAAAATATTCATCAGTTTCGCTTTTATCATGAACACTAATATTAGTTGAATAAATTGTTTTGTAATCAAGCAATAATTCTCTTGCATTTATTTTTGGAGAAATATTTGCTTCATAAGAAAACGAACTTGCATCTTCGCCCGAAGAATTCATATCAAATTCAGTCAATCTCAAATCATGTAGTTCTTCCAAGCTTTCTAATCTTCTGATTGCAGGGATTCTATCCGCAATAGCTTTTCTCACTGAAGGATCATTGAGTAATTTTTTTGTTAGATCTGCGTAAGTTTCCATTTCTAGTCTCTTACACTGTTTGCTTAACTGCTTTGTTTGCTTCGATTTTGGATTTATCAAAACCTAAATCGTCGCAGAATTTTTCTAATGTTTCTCTATCATCTGAAAAGAAGCAAGTATCTTCTTCACCAACAGAAGAATATTTACTCTCATTAACATAATGCACTTTATGATTTTCCTTGGAAAAAACAGAAGTTATTAAAGTTCCATAACGTTCTCCTTCGTTTTCTTCGCCGTTCAAAAAATCCATTAACTTCCATCCAGCTCGTTCAAATTCAGGCAAAGGTTGTCCTTGCTTGCTGCCGTAAAAGTATTCATAAGTACCGTTCTCTAAATAATCTAAGAGATCATCTAAAAATTGAGAATTTGTTTTATTTCCTTGCTGTCCAAACCAAACCTTGATCTTGAATGGTACAGGTTCTGCGTATGTGTGTTCGCCCATTTTAATTGTATCCTTTAATATCTCCGCGACCAAAAAAGATTTCTGGTTTGTTTGCCAGTTCATATTTTTTATCTTCAATTTGTCTGAACTTTGTTCTCAATTCGTCAAAAGCTTCTCTTGCTTCAGTTCCGGTTAGTCTTGCAAATATGTTTGTTCTTCTTGAAGTTGATTGAGTTCTATTTGGAGTTGGGTATTCTGCTCTGTAAATTGTTAAACTTTGATTGCTTAAAGTTATTTCGTAACCTGCACTCCCTAAACTATCTGGTTTTAAATCTGCAATAAATTTTTCTCTACTATTCGCTGGTTCAAACCAGTCAGTTCCAACTGCATCCATAACTTCTTCAACTGTTAATGAACTAGCAACTTCATCTCTAGTTCTTTGTTCAAGTTCTTCTTCAATTCTTTGAAGTAAATTTTGTATTGGTTGTGTTTTCATTTTATTCACCTTTGTAAATTATTCTTTGTGTGATGTCTTCTGTTAACTTTTCAACGTCAAAAAGACAGTCTCCACCACAAAGAAATTTTTCCCAAGTATTAACGTTATCATCATTTTAGTTAGCGACATAAATAACGCATAAAATTTTGCGTAAATTTATGTTCTCTCCAATAGTTTTCTAGGGCATTTTGCATTTGTTCTATATTCTCGAAATATTGTGATTTTGTGACGTTGTTTTTTGTAACTTTCCAGCA
>JACRKG010000035.1 GCA_016215315.1 Candidatus Woesearchaeota archaeon
AAACATTAACGACTTCTTCAAACACTACAACACCAAAAGACTACACATGAGCCTAGACTACAAAACACCACAAGAAATATGGAATGAACTCAAAAATGTCTAGCTGTTTTCAGATGTCTAGCAGTTTCCGGATAACAGAATCTCACAAAAATAGTTTATTACAAGAGGATGACAATTTTTTTTAGGATTTAAATTCACAAATTTAAATCCTACTAACAAATCCATTCTTAGGTTCGTAAACGTCTCCTGCTCTTTTTAGTTTTTGTATCGCTTCGTCAACGTCTTGTTCTTCTAAGCCTTCTTCATTTGCTGCTTTCATTAAGTCGGGTATTGGAACTAATTTACCTACTTGTTTTTCTAGTTCTATTATTATTTCTTTAATCTTAATTATTTTATTTCTTTGTGCTGCAGGCATTTCCGTTGCTATTCTATCAATATCTATAGTTCCTGTTTCTTCATCAAACGCTACTTGCCTTAAACAATAATCTATTAATTCTACTGATTTTTGTGCATCTTTCTTCATTACTTTATCACTAAGCCTTAATTTAGCGCTTGCTTCAGATAATCTAACCATTCCTTCAAGTTGTCTAGTTGAGATTGGTATTGATTTTATTCCTGATTTTGAAGCACCTTGTCTTAATTTAAGAAAATAATTTTTTATTTCATCAATTGCAGCTTGAGTTAGTATTGGCTTAACATTTTGTCTTACGTACGCGAGATATTTTCTAAGTAAATCTGTTGAAATCTCTGTTTCATCTGTTTTATCAGTTCTGTGAAGTTCTAAAACGAAAGAAGCTAATTTTTCATCCTTTTTTTCATCAGGAATGTCTTTTATTGGAAATATTAAGTCAAATCTGTTAATTAATGTTGAAGGGAGATTAATTTGGCTTGCGACAGTTTCGTAAGGATCAAATCTTCCAAATTTTGGGTTTGCTGCAGCAATTATTGTTGTTTCACATCTTAAACTTGCTTGGATGTTTGCTTTTGAAATACTAACGCTTTGCTGTTCCATAGCTTCGTGCATTGACCAAGTATCTTCTTTACTCATTTTATCTAATTCATCAATGGCACAAATACCTTTATTAGCTAAAACTAAAGCTCCTGCTTCCAAACTCCATCCTTGAATGAATTCGTCTTTAACTACTGTTGCAGTTAGTCCGCTACCTGTAGCTCCTCTACCCGTGACATATCTGGCTTTAGGTCCTATTTTGCCTATTCGCTTCAATAATTGACTGTTATGAACAAATATTCCATTTGCAATATAATTGTGAACATCTTCAACTTGTAAATCATAAACCCACTTACTTAATGGTTTTATTTCTTTAATAAAAACGATTTTGTCCCAATAAATATCTGTGGAACTAATTTGCTCTAATAACGCAACTTCTTGTGTTCTTAACTTTTTATTTATTAAATGATTTACTATTTGTCTTAGTTGAATTCTAGAAGGATTCCTGTCACCTCTTTCGTAATGTTGATAACTTGTTCTAACAACTCCCAAATCTCTTTGTGAAAGATTTAATTTTGTTCTCAAGTTCAACATTAAACCGTTTAAATTTGGAATTACATCTATGTTGGTATTAAATACTGAAGTGAATTCATTAACTTTTCTGAATTTCATTTTTAAAGGCATAATTGTGTTAACTAATTTTATTGCTTCAATTCCTCCTATTTTAAGGACGCAATATGTTTTCTTCCAGTTTCCAACTCCGCCAATTTTTCTTTCTAATTGGCTTATTATTCCCACTCTTTGCAATAAAAATTGTAAGTCTTTCAATAAATATTTACTAGCTGAAGAAACATTGATCCTTCTTTTATCGTTAGATACATCCGCTTCACAGTCTAAAAATGCACTTATGAAATTTTTTATATTTTTATCTGAGCTTCTTTTTATAATTCCCGGAATTCTTTTTTCATCTGATTTTTTAAGAATCTTGTCATTTATTTCATATAAAAATCTACCAAGTTCAGTTGAACTTATCTGACAATCTAAAGCACTTTTTCCTTTATGTGACTCTCTGGTTCTAGTAGTTAATCCAAAAACTTTTTTTGCGCAATTAGAAAAATCATCGATTAAGTTTCTATCATTGTTTGTGAATGTAATTTGCCAAGTCGTTTTTGCTTTTTGAACATATCCGTCGCCAATAATATATGCTAAAAATCTACTTAATTCTGGCGTTATTTTGTCAGGAATTATTGGTTTTCTGGCATTTTTTGCAGGACTTGGATCTATTTTTATATTTATTTCATTATTACCTTTTATTTTTAGAATTCTGGGGGTGGCTATGAAATTTCCAATTTTGAGATTTGACGCTTTTATAGATTTAATAAATCCTTGATTTGAAGTAAAAAAAGGATGTGTTGGCGTAACTATTATCTCTCTTCCTGATTGAGTTCTAAAAACAAACATTTTTTCAGGAGCTTTTCTCTTCCAAACTATTGTGCTCTTTTTAGGTAAAATTTTTCCATCATAATTCATTGATAATAGGTGCTCATTTATTTCAAAGAAATATCCATCACTCATTTCTTTTTTGTTTTTTTCTAGAATAGTATCTACAAACTCTCCTATTTTCACAACATTTCCATCTGCCAGTACAACTTCTGTACTACCATCAACACATTTTCCTCCACCAGGATCGCCCACTAATAAAATGTGTATGTCTCCTCTAGTTACTCCGCCGTCACCTCTTACTTTTCTTACTCCTCCTGCTAATTGCAGTAATAACGCTTCTTTTATTTTGTCGTGTCCATAAATTGAAGGAGCAACTGAGTCAGTGAGTTTTTTGAAAAGTTTAAGATCTTTGCTTAGCTCAATTATTTTTTCTTTTTCTTCTTCACTAATGCTTATGTCGCTGAAGTCTTCTTCTACACTTTCTACACAATTAGCTTCAAAAATTAAATCAAATTTTGTGCTTTGTGCACCTGTTTTATTCATTATTGGTACTTCTTTTACTATTCCTGAAATTACTATTCTACTTCCAGGGTTTGTTTTTTTCTCACTTAAAGGACTCACTAAATCATTTTTTAAAAAAATATCTAATCTTTTTGGTTGTTCTCCGCCGTCTAATTTTTCAGGTATTTCTTCAAGCACTAATCCTTGTGCATCAACTAATTCTTTGCTTAATAACCTGAATTTTCCTTTTCTTCCACAACTACATCTAGATGGTTCTTTGAATTTGTTATCTAATTGAAGTATTGCAAGAGTATTTCCGCAACTAGGACATTCAAATCTTGCTGTTGTTACGTGAGGTCTAACATCACTTTTTCTTCTTACAACGCCTTCAAGAGTTAGGAATTTTGCTAAATCATTACTTCTTATGTTTCTTATAAAAATTTTCGTTGATTCTGGCAGGTTTTTTACTCTTATTACAAAATTTTTAACTTTATCATTTGGTTGTTTAACGCTTAATTCAAATGCCTTTAAAGTTTCTTCTGGATCGTCAAGAAGTATGTCGCCAATTTCAGGATCAAATTCAATTATTTTTGCAAAATCAACAATAAGAGATTTTTCTCCTTTTCTTATTTTTTCAAGTAATTCAACTTGGTAATATTTTTCTAGAAATTCTGCAAATTTCTTTATTAAATCATTTACTTCCACAAACTACCCCCTGCTTTTATGCTAAAAAAATAATAAAAATAAAAAACTTGTTAATTTACTTAACTTTTTTCAAGTTTTCAATTAACTTTTCTACTGCTTTGTGCACTGCTTCTTCTGATTTTGTTCCTGTGCAGACAATTTTTCCATTTGAGAACAGTAGGAATGTTGAGTTAACGCTTGGAATTTTGTATACTAATCCTGGAAATTGTTCTGGTTCGTACTCAACGTTGTCTAATTTCATTGCTAGAACATTTAAGTTTAAATCCATTCCAATACTTCCTGCTGCAACCATGTTTTGGATGCTTATTTCTGGTTCTTTCTTAATTTTAATGTTGATCTTTTCTAGTGTTTTTACTATTTTTCTAAGACTTTGTCTTACCTCATCTAAATTTTTAGCTCCTGTGCAAACAATTTTACCAGAACTGAATATTAAAGCACTTGTTTTTGGTTCTTTAATTCTTAAAACTAATCCTGGAAATTGCTCTGGATTGTATTCTGTATTAGATAATGTTGCAGCCATTTTTTCCAAAGGAATATCATGGTCTAACGAAGAACTTATAACTATATTAACTACTTCAACTTCATAATTTTTATCGCTTTTTTTAACTTCTTTCTTAACTTCTTTCTTTACTGGTTTTTTTGTTGTTTTTTTTGGCATTTTGTTCCCCCGACTGTTTATAAATAATTTATAAAGCTTTAAAAACGCACTTATTTAAATACTTTTTGCTTTAAAAGCATATAGACGAGACCCCCCGGCTTCCAGTGGAGTATTATTACCTATATTGAAAATAATTATTTTTCGAAAGCTTTAAAACAACAAAATGGAGAGAGGAGAACAAAATGTCTCGTTTTTTACCAATCGCAGTAATGGAACAATTATTAAAAGAAGCAGGCTGTTCTAGAGTGAGTAATAATGCAAAAACTGCTCTAAAAGAATATCTCGAGAAAGAAGCAAAAAAAGTAGGAAAAAAAGCTTGGCAGCTAGCACAACACGCTGGTAGAAGAACAGTGCAAAGTGATGATATAAAACTCGCTACAGAGTAAACAACTAGAGTTTTACTTTCATGAAATCATAACCAACTTTAGTATTACTAAAGTATGTTTTTGCTTCTTCTTCTAATTCTCCACTTGTTTTGTATCTTGCACTTATGTGCGTTAGAACCAATTGTTTACAATTACTCTTGCTAGCGAGTAATCCTGCATCTTTTGAGGTCATATGTGTGTATTCGTCTGCTTTTTCTTGTAGTTCACTAGTGTAAGGACTTTCGCAAATAAGAAGATCACTATCCTCTGCTAATTTGTAACAATTATTAACTAATAACGTGTCTGTGATATAAGTTATTTTTCTTCCGATAATTTTTTTTGTGAAATCTTTTGACTTAATCTTTTTGCCTTCCCACTCAATATTTTTTCCTTCTTGTAATCTGCCAATGTGAGGTCCTTCTTTAACACCTAAACTCAATAATTTGCTCATAAGTACTTTGTTATAGTCTTTTTCTTTAAATGAATACCCCACACAATCTAATCTATGTTTCATCTTAGCAGAACTAATAATGTAATCTTGGCTTTCATGAATAACTCCGTCACCAACTTCATTAAAATTAACTTTAACTCTAAAATCAAAAGCAATACTTTCACACATACTTTTGAAATATTTTTTTGTTCCTTTAGGAGCATAAATTTCCAAAATCCTTTCTTCTTCCAATGCTCCTAAACTTTGAATTACTCCCATCAGTCCTAAAACATGATCGCCATGCCAATGACTTATTAGTATTTTATTTATTTTTGATAAAGGAATTCCTGCAAGTTTCATCTGTCTTTGAATATTTTCTCCGCAATCAAACAAAATACCCACCCCTTTATAACTAAGAAATGCGCCAGCCTGATTTCTTTCTTTTGTTGGAACCATACAGCTAGTTCCTAAAAAAATGACTTCCATAGGGCAATGTTTTTAAACTTTATTTAAATACTTATTGCTAAATGATAAAAAAGGACCTAATTAAGGCAGTATTTTCAGATGAAAAGATAATAACTGAAAATAGCAATGAAGCAAAAGAAGTATATGATAAAACTAGATTTGGCTTCTTATTAAAAGATGGCAGAATTCAATTATCTTTTTTGGAAACATATTATTTAATAGAAAGAGAACGGCTTGAAGTTTACGATCAAAACAATAAATTAATTTCAACAGACAAATTATTAAAAAATTTCAGAAAGAAAGAACCGAGATTCTCAATAAGATATGCTGTATTTAGAGACATAAGAGATCGAGGATATATTGTTAAAACTGCGCTAAAGTTTGGTGCAGACTTCAGAGTTTACAATAGAGGGGTAAAACCCGGTGAAGATCACGCAAAGTGGATTGTTTATGCAGTTCACGAAGGAGAAACATTTACTTGGCATGAATTATCAGCAAAAAACAGAGTTGCACACAGCACAAGAAAAAGACTTCTCTTAGGAGTAATAGATGACGAAGGGGATGTAAGCTACTGGGAAAGCAGATGGCTGAAGCCGTAGCACGCGACTTCAGCTCGGAATCAGCTGATATTAAACTATTACTGTGTGTTAAAAATATCTTCTGGTGTCAAACATTACGGGTCTCAGAGGGCAGATGAGTCCTTTGATGTCCATAGAGTTTCTTGCTACAAGTCTTTTGCGTAAATGATATAAACAACCTTTATTTACACATTATTAATGGATTTTCAACAAAAAATACTCAGTTTAGCAGAAATCGGACCACTTCAACCAGTAAGAACTGCTAAAGAACTTAAAACGGATTCTTTTGTTGCAAGCGCAATGCTTTCTGACTTGAAAAGTAAAGGAAAACTTCAAATTTCACACCTTAAAATAGGAAGTTCTCCATTATATTTTTTGCCTCAAAAAAAACACCAATTAGAAAATTATGCCGACCACTTAAATGAAAAAGAAAAAAAAGCATTTAATTTACTTAAAGAAAAGAAGATAATAAGAAATTCCGAATTAGATCCACTAACAAAAGTTTGTTTACAACAATTAAAAGACTTTGCAGAACCAATACAGGTCTCATATCAAGATAAATCAGAAATATTCTGGAAATGGTATGCGCTCAATGATAATGAATTTGAAGAAAAAGTAAAACTATTAATAACACCACTTCAAGTTAAAGAAGAAAAGAAAGAACACAAAATAGAAGAAACAAAATTAGAAACAAAACAAGAAGTAAAATTACAAACTAAAGAGAAAATAGAGGAGAAAAAAACAGAACTAAAACAAGAAGCAATAGTAGAAAAGGAAGAAAAAACAAAAAAAATAACAGAATTCCAAGATGAATTCTCCGAATTCTTTGAAAAAAACAAAATACAAATAGTAGACATTCTATCAAAAAGAACCGGAGAAAAAGATCTGATAATAGAAATACCTTCTAGCGTAGGAAATTTAACTTATTTTTGCAAAATAAAAAATAAAAAATCAATAACCGACAGCGATGTAAGCAAAGCATTCCTTCAAGGACAATCGAGAAAACTTCCAGTATTAATCTTAAGCACAGGTAACACAAACAAAAAAGCAGTAGAATTACTCAATGAATTGAGAGGAGTTATTTTTGCTAAAATATAAAAAATGGGCGTTAATCTAAGAGATCTTTTTATTAGGACAGAAATAAACTTAACAAGCCTAAGCGGCAAAACAATAATAATAGATGGATATAATATTCTCTACCAATTTCTAACCACAATAAGAACAATGGATGGTGCTTTGCTAACTGATAGCAAAGGCAACATAACTTCTCACTTGATAGGATTATTTTCTAGAACGAGTAGTTTTATTCAAAAAGGCATAAAACCAGTCTACGTATTTGATGGAAAAGTACCTGACTTAAAATATAGAGAATTAAAGAAAAGAAAAGAAGCAAAAATCGAAGCTCAAAAAAAGTTTGAAGAAGCAAAAGCAAAAGAAGATGTGGAGGAAATGAAAAAGTATGCAGCGAGAACTGCAAGATTAACAAAAGATATGGTAGATGACGCAAAAAAATTATTAACGCTAATGGGGGTACCTTGGGTTCAAGCACCAAGCGAAGGAGAACCACAAGCATCATTCATGGTAAAAAAAGGTGACGGTTGGGCAGTATCAAGTCAAGACTATGACAGTTTACTATATGAAACACCAAGACTAATACAAAACCTATCGATCGCAGGCAGAAGAAAAAAACTAAAAAGCTTAGGAACTGTAACAGTACAGCCAGAACTAATAGAACTAAAACCAAATTTAGAAAAATTAGGAATAAACCAAGATCAACTAATCATCCTAGCAATGCTGGTAGGAACAGATTATGCTCCCGGAGGCGTTAAAGGCTTGGGTCCGAAGAAAGCTCTATTGTTAGTCAAAAAATATGAAAATTTCGAAGAAATTTTCAAAGAAGCAAAATGGGAAGAACACTGCGACGTTCCTTGGAAAGAAATATTTGACCTATTCAAAAACATGCCCGTAACAGAAAATTATGAAATAAAATTTTTGAAACCAAAAAAAGAAGAATTAATAAAATTTTTAGTGGAAGAAAGAGATTTTACTAAAGAAAGAGTTATGAACGCAATAGAATCATTATCAGTTGAGCAAGAAAAGAAAGCACAAAAAAGCCTAGGAGATTTTTGATTATTATGACGACACTAAAAGAAGCATTAAAACAAAAACTAACAGAAGAAGAACTCAGTCATTTAATAACAAGTTTTGATTCTGTGGGAGATATAGTAATAATAGAAATACCTACAATTCTTGAAAATAAGGAAAAAGTAATCGCAGAAACTCTTCTAGAATTATTAAAAAATTTTAAAACAATACTGAAGAAATCAGGAATAAGATATGGAAAATACAGACGACAAAAATTAATTTATTTAGCGGGGGAAAACAAAAAAGTAACAATCCACAAAGAAAGCAATTCAAGACTAAAACTCAATGTTGAAACTTGCTATTTCAGTCCTAGATTAAGTAATGAAAGATTAAGAATTGCCAAAATAGTCAAATCAAATGAAAAAATTTTAGTAATGTTCTCAGGAATAGCCCCTTATCCGCTAGTAATCGTAAGGAATTCGGGGGCATCAAATATTACGGGAGTCGAGCTTAATCCAGAAGCTCACAAGTATGCTTTAGAAAACATAAAATTAAACAAAGCAGAAGACAAAATTAAACTTTACAAAGGTGACGTTAAAAAAATAGTGCCAAAATTAGGAAAATTTGACAGAATACTTATGCCCGCCCCAAAAAACGCAGACCTCTTTCTCAGCACAGCAATAAAAGCATCAAAAAAAAACACAATAATACATTTCTACTGCTTCTCAACAGAAGAAGGAACAAAAGATTATGTCGAACTAATAAAAAAAGAATGCACAAAACTAAAAAAGAAATGCAAAATACAAAACACAGTAAAAGCAGGAGTCCACAAACCAAGAGTATATCGATGGTGTATAGAGTTTAAGGTGAATTAAGTATTCTAATAAGAGGTTATTTTATTTTAAGGAAAGATTTATATAAATTTAATTAGTTATTTACTATTATGTTCAAAGGCTTTGTTTTGTCTGAATCATTGAATGATCCTACAATTCTTAATAAGTTTGATGTAATTAAAGTTATTGTTGAAAATCACAAAGAATTCAAAGGGGAACCTAAAATCTGGCATGATTTCAAATTAAAAATAAAAGAAAAGGGCATTCTCAAAACTTGCAAGTTAATCTCGAAACAAATAAAAAGAGAATGGTATGCACATTTCTGGAATAAACGCACATTATATGTTGTTCTTCCTGAGAAAGTCTTCAAAATGCCGAGAGAAGATGGTAAATGGAAATCTTCAGAATATAAAAAATGCAAAAAATACGCAATGAAACAAGGAGTAGAAGAGCAGTATTTAACTGATTTCTTAATACAAGACTAAAACAATTTTTCAAAATTCAATTTTAACTAAAATTTTGGCTTCGCCAAAATTTTTTTACACACATTCAGACTTCCTAATTTTATCATCGCTCTTGCGAGCTCAACTGGGATTCACGTCCTCATAATGTTTTATGTAAAAGATTTTTTGCTTCGCAAAAAATCACTAAATGATTTTGATTTGGTTTTAATGAATTAAGCTAATTGAACATTTTTTTGTGAGAATTGTCTTCTTCTGTTTTGATTTTTTTTACAGCATCCATGAAATCTTGATGAATTATTTTCTTTCTATTATTACGTATTGCAAAGTAGCCTGCTTCTGTTGTTACTGCTTTTATTTCAGCACCGCTCAATCCCGTTAGCATCTCAGCAAGTTCGTCTATATTAACTGTATCAATGCTCATGTTTTTAGTGTGAATTTTGAATATATCTTTTACTCCTTCTTTGTCTGGCAAAGGAACTTCTATTAATCGATCAAACCTTCCAGGTCTAAGAACTGCTTTATCAAGAATTTCAATTCTGTTTGTGCAACCAACTATTTTAACATTATCCAAACTTTTGAATCCGTCAATTTCTGCTAATAATTGCATGAATGTTCTTTGAACTTCTCTTTCACCACTAGTACCTACATCTACTCTCGAAGCTGCAATAGAATCTAATTCATCGATAAAAATAATGCTTGGTGCTTTTTCTCTGGCTAATTCAAATATTTCTTTAACAAGTTTAGCCCCCTCTCCAATGAATTTTTGAACTAATTCAGAACCAACAATTTGAATAAAAGTTGAATTTGTACTGTGAGCAACGGCTTTAGCTAGCATTGTTTTTCCAGTTCCTGGGGGTCCATGCAAAAGAACGCCTTTTGGAGGGTCTATGCCTATTTCTTTGAACAATTCTGGTTTCGTTAAAGGGTATTCAACAACTTCTTTTAATTCTTCAACTTGAGGTCTAAGTCCTCCAATATTATCCCAAATAACTTCCGGTTTTTCGATGATAACAAACTTTTCGACATTGAATTTTTTGCTAATACCTACTTTTTGAACAACTGTTAAATTTTTTTGCTCTGCTAAAACCCAATCACCAGGATTTAAATTCGTGCAATTAGCAGAAATTTCAACTAAAAATTCATTACCATTTGGCAATCTTACTAACACTTTATCTTCTAGAAGATCTCTGACTTCGCAAGAAATTAATGGGGTTTTTTTGTATTTCTGCAATTCTTTCTCAAGATTTTGCATACTTTTCCTTAAAATCTTATTTTCTTCTTCTAAACCACTAACATGTGTGGCGTACGAATAAAAATAGTTATTAAACCCTTCATTATTGAGGCTGTCTTCTTCCATCAAAAATAATTAAGCAGGATAGTTATTTAAATTTTACGTTCTTTTTAAAACGATTCTACTGTGCAAGCAAAAACTTTAAATACTTCACTCCAATAATAACATATATTAGAGGGGCAAATGGTTGTTGAGCAGGATGATAAAAAAGAAAAACGCTTTGCTCGTGCTTTACTAGGAAAAGTTGTCGTAAGCAAAAGCGGAAAAAGATTTGGCGAAGTAGGTGATATTACATTCGAAGTTAAAAGCGGAGAATTAATTCATTTAGTTCTAAGAAACCCAACAGTTTATACTGAAAAGTTAGAATTAGAAAAAAGTAAAGAAGGTCACTTATTAATACCATTCTCAGCAGTTATTGCAGTAGGCGATTTCTTAGTTGTTAGTGAAGAAGATATAATATAAACGTTCTATTGCTTAAACGGTTATTACTTGGTTTTGCATTTTTGATAAATATTACCTTGTTATTTTTTAATTTTCTCAGTTTCAGCCGCCACGAATTGTGTGCTTGCTAATTTATTTGCTTTTCTTGGCGGCATTGACGAATAATAAAAAAGAAATTGAATAATTATTTGAGTGCAAGAGAAAATCCTAAAATTTGTTAAAAATATGTTCAATTCATTAATTGCTTTTAACACTTAATCTTGTAAATACTTCTCTTAGGTTTTTATCAGTGATTTCAAGCAAGTGTTTTACTCTTAAATTGTTAAGTCTAGAATGTAATTCAAACATTTTCAAGTATTGAGTTTTAGCTAATTCAAATTTTTCAGTATCTAAGTATTCAAGCGCTTTTACGTAAGCATCACTGAATCCTTTAAAGAGTATTTCTTCGTTCACTATTAACCGCCCCTAGCCAGTGCAGATTTAACCAAATCAGGGAATTTTTTGCAGCTACCTTTAGGTACTTCGTTTATTCTAACTATTCTTTTACCTAACCAGAACTCTCCCATGTTTGTATTTGCTTCATCATCCACTTTCCAGAACAATTTTTCATTCTTCTCATCATATGTTCCTTGATAAGCTGCATAATCTATTTTTAGCTTTTTCTCAGCTTCTTCTTTGCTTTTGTAAATTAAAGTTCTAACATTAACATAACTATATGGAAGACCTTGAGTTCTAAATTGTTGATTGCAAGTGTCATGTAGTTCATTTTGTAAAAATTCAGAACCAACTACAGGCATATCGCAGAATTTAACAGCATCTGATGTTGAAAAAATTGCACAACTACTAGTAGGTAATTCTTCTATTTTAGAAATATTTCCTGTCTGTACTTCACTTTTTTCAACTTCTTTTGTCTTTTGTTCTTGAATAACTTCTTTAACTTTATTAACTGCTTGGCTGGCTTTATACAAATCTTCTACTTGTACTGCAGAATTTTTGTCAGAAACTTTATTTTGTGAACAAGCAGCTAAAAACAATAATACTAGTATTACAAAAATTAATTTTTTCATGTGCTACCACCTTTTATTGCTTTATTATTCTGAAGCTTCGCCTTCTTTTTTCATTTCTAAAGGCGCGCCTTCTTTTAAAACTTTAAGATTTACTTGAATAATTTTATCATGAATAAAGTTACCACATACGGTTTTTCTAATTCTTGTGTGTTTATCAAATCTTTTCCTGAAAATTTTTCCTCCTTTTTTATAAGTCCACCAACCTTGAAATCCAACATTACCTCTAGTGGTGAGAATTTTTTTTCTAACAACTCCTTGAACATCCGCCCTCATTGGGAAACCACAATGATCGCTTCCACCCGTTATTTCAAATTCATAATCGTTAAAGCCTAAAAGATCACCAGAAACTTTGTCACCTATCTTTTTACCTAATAAATTAGCGGATTGGTCTTCACTTAATTCTTTTTGAACGCATTTTCCGCCTTTCAATCCTAAGACAACTTTAAAAGCAACCATACAGGCCAGAAGTGCTGATTGTTTTATAAATCTTACTAAATAAAATCACGAAGTGATTTTGTGCGAGAAATTTGCGAAGCAAATTTCTCATACATAATGCTTTTAAAACAAAATTTCGCATAATATGAGTAATGTGCGGGATTGCTGGCTACTACGGAAAAAGAGGTGCTTACCCGATATTGTTCAAAAGTTTAAAATTATTGGAATACCGCGGTTATGATAGTTGGGGTATAGCCACAAAACAAAATAATCAAGTTTTTCTTGAAAAAAACACGGGAAAACTTCCAGAAAAAACAAATCAGAGACCTGGAAGTATAGGAATTGCACACACAAGATGGGCTACAAATGGAAAAGTAACCCAACAAAATGCCCATCCACACAGTTCTAATGATGGAGAAGTTTTTATAGTACACAACAGAATTATAGAAAATTATTCAGAACTAAAAAAAGAATTAGAAAGTCAGGGAATAAAATTTAAAACAGAGACTGATACTGAAGTAATACCAAACTTACTTAGCTTATTCTTAAAAAATTATGATTTGAAAACAGCAATAGAAAAAACAATAAGTCTACTAAAAGGAAATTACTCTTTTGTTGGTTTATTAAAGAATGAAGATAAATTATTTTTTGCCAAAGATGGTTCACCTTTAGTGATTGGATTGGGCAACTCTGAAATCTTTTTTGCTTCAGATGTTCCTGCATTCATAGAATATACAAGAAAAGTGCTTTTTTTGAACGACAAAGAATATGGGATTTATGACCGTAATTTGAAAGTTTATCAAGAACAAAAAGAAGTACAAAAACAAATGGAGGAAATAACTTGGAATGTAGAGCAAGCGCAAAAAGGAAATTATCCTCATTTCATGATTAAAGAAATAAATGAACAAAAGAATACGATGAACTCAGCAATAACTCAAGATGAACCATTAATAAAAAGAATAACTGAAGAGATAAAAAATGCATTTGGTGTATTTTTTGTTGGTTGCGGCACAAGTTATCATGCTTGTGTTTCTGCAAGCTACAATTTTTCTCACATAGCAAAAAAACATGTTAATGTGGTGTTAGCTTCTGAATTCAGGAATTATTCGGAATTTTTAACACCTCACACTTTAATGATCGCCGTATCACAATCAGGAGAAACAGCTGATTTAATCGACGCTATTAAGATTGCAAAATCAAAAGGCGTCAAAATAATTTCAATTGTGAATGTTATTGGTTCAACAATAAATCGTTTATCAGATGAATCAATCATTATGAATGCAGGACCAGAAATATGTGTTTTAAGTACAAAGAGTTATACTTCGCAATTAGCAATACTATTGCTTTTAGCATATTCAGTTGCAGGAAAATTAGAAGAAGGAAAAAAATTAATACAACAGACTACAAGCCAAGTTCATTCTTTAATAACTGATTTAACTCCAAAAATAAAATCATTAGCTAAAAAATTAAAAGACGAATCCAGCATTTTCATAATAGGTAGAGACTTGGCATTTCCTTCAACGTTAGAAGGAGCTCTGAAGATAAAAGAAGTAAGTTATATTCATGCCGAAGGATTTGCTGGAGGAGAACTAAAACATGGAACAATGGCCTTAATAGAGGAGGGAACACCAGTAATAGTTTTATCAACAGAACAAACAAGAAATGCAATATTAAATAATGCGTCAGAAGTAAAAGCAAGAGGAGCATATGTTATAGGAATTGATTCAAAAAACTCAGAAATATATGATAAATTTATTTCAGTGCCAGAATTAAATCAAGCGAATCCAATAACAATGATAATACCAATACAATTATTGGCTTATAATTTAGCGTTAGAAAGAAATTGTGATCCAGACAAACCAAGAAATTTAGCAAAAGCAGTAACTGTAAGATAATTTTATAAAACAATTCTGAATTTTATTATTTGTGGGCCAGTAGTTCAACCTGGTAGAATGCGCCCTTGGCTTGGGTGAGGCTCCGAGTTCAAATCTCGGCTGGTCCAGAGAAAGTTTGTAGTATGTACTGTGAATTACTATGTTTGTGGGTAAGCACAGCAGTGCGCATCCCGCACGGTTTTGATCAAACTTTTCTGAAAAGTTTGGTTTGAATCTCGGCTGGTCCAGAGAAAGTTTGTAGTTTATTTTGCCGGCTTAGTTCTTTTATACGCTCCAACGCTTACATTTACTGGTCTGCCATTGTTTCCTGCAGCGTAATATAAATTAACGTCAAAAGTATTTTCATCAATGCTAGTTATTAGTAAGTTCATGGAATGTCTTCCATTAACATCTAATTGTTGTATTGCAACACCTAAATCTCCGCCAACTTGCAAGCTTCCATCTTTTCCAACAGCACTGTTAGGGAACCAGCCTGAAGGGCCTGCGCCATAACTGGTGTTTATTTCTTGTGCATGCAAATGAAACATTCCAATTTCAGAATTTTTATTCTTTGAATACAAATTCTCAGGAATATATGAACAATTATTTATTTTATTTTGTTCTTCTGCAGCTGTTTTTAATATTTTATTTATTTGTTCTTGAGATAATTGAGAAATGTCATTTGTTGTTAACCAGGTGCTTTTTCCATAAATTTGCATTCTTTGTTCTTCTGTTAATTCTTCAGTGAAACCCGCAATGCGCATTGGTACTGGATTTTGTTCAGAATATTTCCGTTGATGAGCGCTTTCTGTTTGTATTAAGTGCAAGCCATCTTCTAAAACTACTAAATTTCCTCCAACTTCAGTATAATCTAACATGAAATCTATGTCTATTAGTTTGGTTGCTTCTTCTCTTAAACTACCCCAATTCAAATCAAATATTAGATTGTATAATTGTAATTTCTGGACTAAATCAAGATTTTTATAATTTTCCCAACTTTCTTGTCCATCACTAAACGCTCCAAAGCTTTGTATGTAATGCGTATTTCTAGAAAGCCATTGTTCTAGTTCTGTATCTAAACTTTCTGGGTGATCAATAAAGTCTAGTATATCTTGCCTCGTTAATATATTTTCTAAAAATTTCTGTGCTGAAAATTCAACTAGTGGTTTGTCCCAAGTTCCATTTTCCCAATCTTCTATTCTTAAAAACAAATCAGGTATTATATTTGCATAGTAATATGAAACATCAAAATTGACTTTATTTTCGTGTAGTTTTTTTATTAACTCTGCTAGTTTAGAATTGTTATGAAGGCTTGTCATTAATGAAATTGCAGTTAATTTTTCTTCCAAGCCAGGCATTTTGTTTCTTGCTTGCCCTTGATAAGAGTCATTAATTTGTAAATCAAGTCCTTGTAATAAAATGGGAATTATTTGTTGATAATTTGGTATTGTTTCCAACCCATCCATTACTTCTTCATATTTTTTTGTTATTGATAAACTATTCATGACATCCGCGCCATAATTCAATCTTAAGAATTCAAAAAGATTACTTGCATTTTTTATTTCCTGCGCTTGTTCAGTCTGAGCTCTAGAATAATTTGTTGGTAATTCTAGGTAAGTATCATTTTCGTAAACTTCTTCTGTTTGTTCTTGTTTTTGATTTTCAGAATTAACTGGGGTTGTAGATTGATTGTTTACCGGTAATTCTACTTTGTTTTCAAGAGCGGTAGGTGTAGTCTCTTCGTTATTTTTAATTCTTTTTTGTTTTTTTATTATTTGAACGAGCTGTTGGTATTTTTGATTAGATAATCTGCAATTATCTTGTTTTGGTGTAGACGTGCAACTTGATAGAACTAGTGCCGTGACCAGCGCCAAATACCCCCCTTTCATAGTTCTATTTCTAAAAATACTTATATAAATATGTTGCGACAAACTTTCTAGAAGATTTTTTAAACAAAAGATTATTTTAATATGTAAATTTATTTTTTAATACAGACACTCAAACCATCTTTTATTTGAATTATTAAAGTTATCAATTCTAGATTATTCATCACTTCTTTTTTGTAATCTTGACAGCCCTCAAAAGTTATGTTGTCTGCAATAATGATTCCTCCTTTTTTCAGTCTTTTAAGCAGTTCAGGAAGAATTTTTATATAACTTTTTTTTGCAAAGTCTAAAAATATTAAGTCAAACAAAACATCAACACTCTTTATTGTTTTCAAAGCATCTCCAATTATTATTTTTGCATCAATTTTAAAATTCTTAAAATTTTGTTCAGCTTCTTTAGCAATTTTATCGTCTAATTCGAGAGTTGTTAATTTTGCACCTTTACTTCCCAAAATTATCCCGCTGTAACCGTTCGCCGTTCCTATTTCTAAAACCTTTTTTGGTTTTAGAAATTCAATAAAGAATTCTAGTACTTTTCCTTTCTCAGAACCAACTATTGGTATTCCTTGATTAACGCTTTCTTTTTCTAGTTGTTCTAAGTTCATAATAATTCAGTTTTTAATCCTGGTTTGTAAATTCCGTCACTAAAATTTTCTTCCGGGTGAGGAAGATATTTTTCATAAAACGTTCCTTGTACATATTTTCTTAAAGAGAAATTTCTATCTTCATATTTTATTCCTTTTTCTTCCGTTAAGTATCTTAACACTTGATCTAAATATTTCATATTACTAAATTTATTCATAACAATGCTTAAAGGAACACAGTCTTGTTTTTCCAAAGAATAGCCATCCAGAATACTAATTTTTATGAAACTTTCAACTTCCTTTGCTTCCTTCTTGTAAGGTAATTCAAAGTGATCTGCGCAGGCATTTGTGTATAGTCTTGTTTTTTTTGCTTCAGTCTTTATCTCATCTCTTTCTTCAGGCATTATGATAGGGCTAAAAATTGGTTCAAAAGTATAATTTCCATCAATTTTATTTCCAAACTTGTCAACAACTCCAACAGGTAAGCCAAAATATCCCTTTACTTTGCTCAGGTTAACAAGTCTTGCAGTGTAGGGTGTTGATTTTCCACAAGGCGTTCCATCTTTCTTTAAAATTTTACATTTTGCTTCTAACTCGCTTAAAGCAACATACTTGTTTTGTGCTCTTCCCATTACTTCAAAAGGTTCTTGTCTTATGTTGTAATTTAATCCTATTATTACATTCATCATCCAAGGATATTTTTCATTTATTTCATCAATTACTTCTAAAAATCTTAAATCGTAAAAATTTCCTTCATCAAAAAAATTTGCATGAACACGTCCAATTTTTCCATAATGATCAGGAACAGTTCTTCCATTTTCTCTTTCAAGAACTTCCATTATTTTCCAAGGATCATTCACAGGAATCACAACACAAGGACTTTCTAAACCTATTGCTGATTTCACTTTAGGACTTTCTCCTTCGACTAAATCTCTTGTATTAATATCTGTGTTATACATTAGTGCTCTATAAGGTGAGTGCAAGTTTATCTTTATTGCATCAATTATGGAAATGAGAGTTTTATCTCCATGCATACATCCAGATCTAACATAAGTTCTTCCTTTATTTGACTCATAATCGGATAAATCGGGTAAGCTCATTTTTTTTCACCTTTTATTTTGTTCCAGTACTTCCAAAACCACCTTCTCCTCTTTCTGTGTCTTCTAATTCTTCAACTTCTTCTATTTCCATATTAAGTACTGGTTGTACTAACATTTGCGCAACACGCATTCCTTTAGTTATTTGTACTGCTTCTTTTCCTAAATTAATCATAACTATTTTGATTTCTCCCCTATAACCACTATCAAGAACTCCTGCCATTGTTGTTAAAGAGTGTTTTGCTGCCATCCCTGAGCGATCCCAAATTAATCCTGCATATCCTTCTGGAACTGCCACTTTTAGTCCTGTTGGTATTATTTCTTTCTGTGATGGTTGTATGACTAAATCAACCGCACTCCTCAAATCAAAAGCCGCATCCCCCTTTCTCGCAAATTGCGGAAGTTCCAAAGTCTTGTCTATTCTTTGAACTCTAATCCCCATTAAATAAAAGAACAACTAGTTATTTAAAAAAATTTGTTTTGTGGAAAGAATAGGTTAGTAATGTGCAAATATTTAAATAATAAAGAAGCTAAAAAGACACAATTAGTTAAAAGAGGTGAAAACATGGTATTAATTGAAGTAATTATTTTTGTTTTAGTGCTTGTTTTATTATCCGGAATAAGAGTTATTTATGAATACGAACGAGGAGTAGTATTCACATTAGGAAAATTTTCTAGTACAAAAGGTCCAGGATTGAGATTTTTAGTGCCTATATTTCAAACAATGACTAAAGTTGATATGAGAGTAATAACTGCTGATGCGCCAAGACAAGAAGTAATAACAAAAGACAACATACCAGTGCTTGCTAATTCGGTAGTTTATTTTAAAGTTGTAAAGCCTGAAGATGCAATTATTAAAATAGAAGATTATTCTTACGCAGTAAAACAATTAACTCAAGCAGCAATGAGAGATATAATTGGAAATCGCGAATTAGATTTTGTTTTAGGAGAAAGAGAAAAAATAGCACAAGACATAAGACTAATTGTTGATAAAGAAACAGACAAATGGGGAATAAATATAGAAGCGATAAAATTACAAGAAATGGAATTACCTGCTGAAATGAAACGAGCTTTTGCCAAACAAGCAGAAGCAGAAAGAGCTAGAAGAGCCGCAATAATATTATCGGAAGGTGAACTATCTGCATCACAAAATTTGAAAAAAGCAGCAGAAAACCTATCAAAAGGAAAAGGAGCACTACACTTAAGAACACTACAAACAATAAGAGAAATAGCATCAGATCCTTCAGAAAAAATAAACTGGATAATACCAACTGAAATCCTAGAATTATTCAAAAAAACCAAGTAAATGCTCAAATTACTAGATCACAAAACAAGGTATTTGCAAATAGCATTTAACCAAGATACAGATCAAATTAATGATTTGCTGCCTCAAATACCACAATCTGAAAGAATTCTAATAGAAGCAGGAACGCCATTAATAAAAAAATACGGACTAGAAGCAATAAGCACAATAAGAAGATGTTGGTCTGGAAAAATCGTTGCAGACCTTAAAATAAGTGACGGCGCAGTTAATGAAACAATAATGGCTGCAGAAGCAGGAGCGGATGCAATAACAGTTCTTGGAAGTTCACCAACAGAAACTATTAATTTATTTCTAGAAACTTGCGAAAGATTAAGAATAATATCTATGATTGACATGTTAGGAGTGAGTGAACCATTAAAAGTATTAATGAAATTAAAAAAAATCCCTGACATAGTTATACTGCATAAAGGTAGAGATGAAGAATCATCAAAAGCAAAAGTGATAGAATACAAACACATAAACAAAATCAAAAGCAAGTTTGACGTTTTAATATCTGCTGCGGGAGGAATAACATTGAGAGAAGCCAGAAGTGCAATATTTAACGGTGCTAACATAGTGGTAGCAAACATAGTAACTCAAGAAGATCCCTGGTCTGGAATATCAACACAAGAAGATGTGGCGTTAATAGCTAAACAATTTCTAGAAACAATAGAATAAACTAATCATTCATATCATCAACAATATACATAAACACCAATCTAGGCGCTTCTGAATTATAAGATAATTTTTCCAAAAAACTTTCTTTAGACTCTACAACAAAATTAGTTTTATCATTTAACTTAGAAGTTCTAACAAACCTATACAAAACTAACTCTTCCAAACTCTCAGCGTTTTTAGCAAAACCAAGAACCTCAAAAGGCTCATTGATTTCTCGATCATAATAAACCCCTCTTTTAATTTCAGACATAAAGTCAAAAGTAGAAAAAGGCTATATAAATATTATGGAATCCTAAACATGAAAGAAAAACAATACTCCAATTATGATATATAACGATACTAATTGTGCTCCTTCTAACCAATTCACACAGCCATCTCTTGAAATTTCATTCATCAACAATACCGCTGCAAAAATTGACACAATTTCTATAGGTAAGAATGTCAAGCTCATGAAATTTCCCATAAAAAATGAAACAAAAACAAAAACAGGAGCAACAAACATTGCTATCTGTAAAGAAGATCCAATTGTAGTATTAAGCACTAAACTCATTTTGTTTTTTATTGCAAATTGCATAGCTCCTAAATGTTCAGCAGCATTACCTGCCACACCTACAAGTACTGCACCTATGAAGAGCTCGCCAAAATTCAATGCATGTGCTATAGCTTCTATCCTTCCAGCAAACATCTCACTCACAATTACTAATATAACTATAGAAAAGAACATTAAAAGAAATGCATGAATCTTTTTTATTGAAATTTTGCGAAGCAAAATTTCTGGGGGTTGAATACCCCGACCTTTAGGTCGTTTTCTTTCGAAATTTTTTTGAAGCGGCTTCGCCGCAGAGTGTTCTGCGGACGAAACTGCGCATAAATTTTCCCAATTT
>JACRKG010000036.1 GCA_016215315.1 Candidatus Woesearchaeota archaeon
ACAATTAAGAAATATATAGAAGAATCAAACCACTGGTCAGCCACAAAACAAAAAAAACTTTTTTGATTTTGAAAATCGGCGATAAATGCCCCTGGCTTTAGCCAGGGGATAGCCGATTTTCCCAATTATGTTTTTACTTTACAGTTTGTAGTTCATAGTACGTCCTGTAAACTGTGAACTGTAAACTATAAACTAATCCTAGGAACACAAACTATTAAAAACGTTCTAGATTATTTCTACTCATGCATAGGGTTGTTCACATAATCACTCGTTTTGTTAAAGGAGGGGCTGATTTTAACACTTTACACACTTTAGAAGGAATCTCAAAAGATTATGTTTGTTACTTAATGACTGGAAGGACTTATGATGAAGAATTGATTGAGAAAGTCAAAAAGTTTAATGTTGAAGTATTTCACACGAGTTTAACACATTACAATCCAATAACTGCTATAATTGCGTTTTTTCAAATGGTTTTTTTGCTAAAAAAAACCAGACCCCAAATAGTTCACACTCACAGCACAGAAGCAGGAATTGTAGGACGATGGGCAGCATGGCTTGCAGGAGTGTCAATAATTATTCATACAAATCATGGAGTTTCATTCAACAGAAATTTTTTTGCGAAAAAATTTCTTGTCTTTCTAGAAAAAATAACTGCAAAAATAACTACAAAAATAATTTCTAACGCAAACATAATTACATGGCAATTTCTGAAACAAAAAATAGGAAAACAAGAACAATACTTGACAATTTATAGCGGAATAGACTTTGATGAAGTCAAAAAAGCAAAACCGGCTGCAGAAATATTAAAAATCAAAAAAATAAAAGTATTGTGCGCATCGAGATTAGTTAGAGGAAAAGGATTAGAAGAATTTATAGAAGCTGCAAAAACGATAAAAAAAGAAAGCGAAGAGTTTGAATTCTTTTTGGCCGGAGAAGGAGAATTGAGAAATGAACTAGAGAAAAAATCAAAAGGTTCAGTCGCATTTTTAGGACACCGAGCTGATCTGTTAAGCGTCATGAAAGCTTGCGATCTTTTTGTCTTACCTTCACACAGAGAAGGAACACCCAGAGTAATAACTGAAGCATTAGCTTGCGGTATCCCCGTAATAGCAACAAATATTGATGGAATTCCAGAACAAGTAACAGAAGGAGTTACTGGTTTCTTGTTTAATCCTGGAGATTTTGGTAAATTAAAGAAACTAATCTTGGAAAAGAAATGGAAGAACTTAAAACCTTCAATTTCAAAAGAATTCGATAAAAAAATAATGGTTGAAAAAATAGGCAAATTATACTTAGAGTGCTTAAAAAGTTAAGATAGTTTCTAAGTTAAGTTAAATGTCAATTTTGTTTTGCCATTTTTATTAAATCTTCTGCCGTTAATATTTCTATTGATTCTGGAATTGTCCCTAAACTTTTTCGTGATCGAACTACCAATACTTTTCTACAATCATATTTTTTTAGCTTTTCTTGAATTTCATAAATTTCAGAGTTTGTTATTTTATTTTTCCATTTTATTTCGCCAACCACCATTAATTTTTGGAACTTTGTCAATGCAAAATCTATCTCTAATTGTCCAGAAATAATCTTGTTTCTGCTAAACGCCCATTTCTTGGCAAGAAATGAACTTATAAAATCCTCAACATGTTTTGGTTTTAAAACATCCAGAATTTGTTCTAATTGTCTTTCTTCAATAACGTCCTCAGAAAAATTGTATTTCTCATCTAAATAAAAATAAGCATCAATCATAGGAGAACTATTTGTGTAAATGATTTTTCTAGAATTAAATAGCTTTATTTGTTTAACCAAACCTAATTTTATTAAATTTGTCAAATATTGCTGAGCGTAACCATGCTCTTCTTTGGGAATTAATTTTCTAGAAAATAAAAAATTAGTGATTTCATTTGAATTATTCTTACCTGCGGCTATTGCTCTAACGATTCCTTCATAAATTCCCGTAAATTTTCTATCTTCTTCCTGAAAAACTGAACTAATGAGCAATGGAACTAATAATTTTGTTCCTTCAAAATAGCTTTTAATTATTTCTTTTATAGGTAAATCCAGGTATTTCAGCATTAATGGCTCTCTCAAGTAAGTTCCTAAAACAACTGCATCTTCTGGTGAGAATTTATTAGATAAAAATTTTAAAATATCTTCTTCGCTTATTATATCTATTAAAAGTTCGCCAAATAAACCTAAAACTGGCGAATCTTTCTCTAGCAATCTTTTGCTAAGCCATAAAGTAGAAGAAACAAGAATAAACCTTCCCTTACCACTATTTATGTGCAAAAAATCAAGAAAATCTTTTGGCAGACGGTGAAACTCATCTATTACTACTAGTTTATTGGTTTTAATTAATTCTTCTAACAAAACAATCAAGGAAGAATAGTCAATGTCTTTTTTGGCAACTTTGTCAAATATTTCACCGCCAGATTTCACAAAGAAATAATGATCCCACTTAGTAAAATTTTCAACTAAAAAAGATTTACCGGTCTTTCTTCTACCATAAACGAGTAACCAATTTTTTGCTTTCAACAGTTTTTGAATTTCGGTATTCCTGGTTATGATAACTACCATTACCATAACTTGAATTATCCAATTTATAAATATTTGTGTGCTTGAGAAGCTATTCTGAACTTGTTCGTTGCGGGTAGTAAACTACTCGCGGCTCACGGTTTTATACTATATTGAGAAATTTGGGTTTGTTAACAACTTTGATTTGTATTTTGTTTGTCTTGAATTTTCTCCTTGCCGCCCGCAAAAAGGTCCGAGGTTTATGGTTTGAAGTTTGAAGTAATTAAAGACCATAAACTACTAACTACAAACCACAAACTAGAATGGCGGGCGGAACACTTTGTCAACGCTAGCGCGTTGAAAAAATAATAAACAAAGAACTCATCAAGTGCACATGAATAACTCTTCCGCTTTTTTATCAACTGTCTATGCCGCCAAAATCTGTGAAAAAAATTAGCACACACATAATTCACGGCGGCTGAAACTGAGAAAAATTTAGTCATTTAAAAAATAAAACAAGTTGAAAAAATAAACCTAAACCAAATCTTTATTTTGATACCTAATTGTGCGGTAATAAATTTGTCATCAACCAAATAATAAATATTCCTGAAATAAGTGTTAGGACGTGCATCATCGTTCTTTGAAAGCCTTGTTCATGATGAATCTCTGGAAGCAAATCAGCAAGTGCTAAATAAATAAAGTTTCCTGCAGCAATAGGAAGCAGTATTTCATTAACTCCTCTAATATTGATACTGAAAAAATATGTCACTAAAGCACCAAGAAATGCAGTTAAAGCAAATAAAAAGTTATACATCAATGCTCTAAGCCTAGTAAATCCTCCATAAACCAATATTCCGAAATCACCAATCTCTTGAGGAATTTCATGAATGATAACAGCAATACTTGCAATTATTCCTAACTCAAAACTTGTTAAAAAACTAATTGCAATAACCATTCCATCCAAAAAGTTATGCAACCCATCACTAATTAAGTTCAAATAGGCGAAACCTTTTACGTACTTTTTAATTTCTTTGTGTTTATGAATATGTTTGTGATGGTGATGATAATAACCGAAAACTCTTTCAAGAACAAAAAAGATCAAAATTCCTATGATTATGTAAACAAAAGTGATCTGTTCAGGATTGTGTTCTAAAGCTTCAGGAATCAAATCCAAAAACGCAGCACCAATCAATGCGCCGGCAGCAAAACTAATAAGAAATAATAAAATGTTGCCCAAAAATTTTTTGTTAAAAAATAAAGCAATAACTCCGATTAAAGAAATACTGCTAACAATAAAAACTGAAACTAAAATCCATAATAATGCAGACATACATCACCTTTTTTAAAAAAGACAAAAAATTTACTTCGTAAATTTTATCTGTCTTTTTTTACTAAAAGCACATCTTTGGTATATAATTCTTTCTTTTTAGAGTTTTTTTAGCTTTGCTAAAAAAAACTCACGCAAGATTTATAAAGAAAAACATTATTTAAAGGTATATTGAGAAGTTTTTCCAAAGAGGTGTATTATGGATAAGAAAGGCCGCAAAAATTCAAAATTTTCAGGTTTTTTTTTGCCGAAGGCAAAAAAAGGTGCAATAGAATTATCAATCACAGGAGTCATCGTTTTAATAATAGCAATAACCGTTTTAGGACTAGTTCTTATGTTTGTAAGAAAATTCTTTACGGAATCACAAACAACACTAATAGGAACACTCTCGGAAATTAAAGATCAAATGATTAAAGAAATGAAAGAAAGCGGAGACTTACTCCAATTCAGAGGAGCTAGAGAAATAACTGCAAAACTAGGAATACCACAAGTAAAATACTTAGGAATCAAAAATACTGTATCTAACAAAGAAGATGTTTCGCTACCAGTATGTTACCGAGTAGAATTCTTGTGCAGAAAAGCATTCCAAGGAGACTGCATAAACAGTGATAACAGCAAAAATGTATTAGTTGGAGGAGTAGGTGCTGATTCAAGTGTTAAACCAGTAAAAGATTGGTTTGCAACATTACTAGAATGGGACGTTTACACAGGAGAAACAGGAGTACAACCAGTTGACGTAAACATAAAAGATGCAAGACCTGGAAAATATGACATGCTACTAAACGTTTACCAAGGAAACAAAGACTGTGCAGCAACCGATACAGAATTTAAAGTATGGCAAAGATTCCCATTCACGCTAGAAGTGACAGGCTAAAAAGTTTATAGTTTGTAGTTCACAGTTTACAGGACGTACTGTGAATGATCAACCATAAACTCCAAACTAAAAAATGGCGCAATTCAAATTTAAACGAAGATTAACCGAAACTGAAGAATTTGAACTAATGAAAATAGTACTAGACAAATTCTTATGGCTAGGAGTACTGCTTTCAGGATTTGGACTCTACCAATTAGCTCTAGAAAATTCATTATTAGGCGCAAGCTTCTTACTGGCAGGATTCGTATTAATGTTTTTATTCTCCTGGTTTATCAAAAAAGAATTTGAACTAATAAGATAAGAATTTTAAAACCTCCACTATCGTTACGGTTTTAAAATTCTTTGGATGAAAAATCACCTGATGAAAAATAAAAATATTCACAGCTTCAACAAGAGAGGAATGGAATTGAGCATGGGAATCCTAGTTCTACTGATTATTTCAATAATAATATTTTCATACTCTCTATATTTTCTTTATGATATTTGGAAAGGAGTTGCGCCAATAGAAGCAGAACTAGACCAATACACTCAACAAGCAATAGAACAAATGCTAAACAATCAAGCAGAACTAGTGGCAATACCGTTCCATTCCAAAACAGCAAAAATAGGCGAAACAGCAGTTTATTGGATGGGAGTAAGAAATGTAGAAAACACAGCAAAAAATTTCAAAGTAAGCACAAAATTCAGCAAAGCATTCACACTCGACGGAAGAAAAGAACTAGAAAAAGTCGATGAAAGAAAAATGAACGAATGGCTAGGAAACAGTGAAGAATTTGAAATAGGAAAAATAAGCGCAAAACAATACGAAACAGCACCACTAGGAATAACCGTAGGAGACTATTCTGATTCAGCACAACAAACAACAACACAATCAGGAATCTACATCTTTGAAGTGTGTGTGTTCCACACACAAGGAGAATGCTACGGTGGAAAGCAGGAAGTTAATGTTAAGGTAGAGTGACTTAGTTTACAGTTCACGGTTTGAAGTTTACAGCAAAAACTAATTCTTCTTCTGATACTTGCAATGTTCACGAAATCTTGCTTTTTTAACACTTTGCATTGTAATCTGGATTTTTTATCAAAAAAAGGAAAAGATTTATAAATAGTTGTATCTTTTTGATAAAAATATGAAATTAAGCAAAAAACAATATTTGATTTTTAAGAAAATTATTGAAGCGCAAAGAATATCTAATCAAGAACTAGCTGCGCACTTTAAATCTAGTTCCACAACTATTTCAAAAAATCTTCTTCCACTCAAAGAATTTGATTTGATTAAAAAAGAAGCAAAGAAATTTTGCTTAACCACTAACAAATTTGCATTAATTCTGGCACAATTCTTGTTCGAAAATCCTGGAAGTGAAGATTTGTTGTATGGTGAAGGCTTGGAGATAATTTCAGAATTAAAAAATCCCAAAACAATCGTTGAATTAGCTAAAGATTTAGAGATTTCTAAAATAAGCGCTTACAGGCATACGAATACTTTTCTTAAACGAGGATTGTTGAGTAAAGAAAAAACAAAATATGAACTAAATGAAAAAGTATGGCCCGACCTTAAAGTTCTTTCTGAAGAAGCAGAATTTCATCAAGTTAAATTAAATAAGAATATTCCTGGCAACTCAAAGATTTATTATTATTCAAAAAATAGAATTATTTTTTCAACTAGTCGTCTTGTTGAGGCTTGTTTAACTTCTTTTTCAAAATATTCTAGTCTGGGAATATCTATTTTTGAACAAGAAAATTTTTATAGGTTGCCGATAGCAAAATTAGGCATTACAGATATTTTTCTAGATTCGCTTGAATGTGCAAAAAGTATTAGAAGAATATTACTCTGCACTTTATTTTTCCTAAAACACAAAAGTGAGCTGAACAAAATAGATCATTCTTTTCTAGAAAAAATAAAAAAAGTACTTTCTGGTGAAAAAATAGAAGGATTTCCTTCATTTGAAGAAATAAAAGAAAAAGCTGAGATGTATGATATCAAAATTTGAAGAAATACTGGATTTATTTGAACAAATAAGCAAAAAAGTCAAGTCAAAAATAGATTTATTTCTTATAGGTGGAGCTGCATTGATGTATTACGGCTCAAAAGAAGCAACTAAAGATATAGATTTAGTTGTGACCTCTGAAAAAGAATATTCTGAATTCAAAAATGCGTTATTAAATTTTGGTTTTAACGCTAAAAAACTACCTAAACTGTATGAACATGTTGCTCTATCAGATATTTTAGTAAAATATGATTTCAGAATTGATATATTTAACAAAGTAGTTTGCCAAAAATTATGTGTTAGTCCAAGAATGCAAAAAAGAAGCAAAAAAATATTTGAAACAGATAAAATCAAACTATTCCTGTTCTCAAAAGAAGATATTTTTCTGTTTAAATCAATAACTTTTAGACCTGGAGATAAAGACGATGGTGTGAGCTTAATAAGACAAGGAATAAATTGGGAGATAATTCTAGATGAACTAATCAAACAAGTAAAAGAAAACGGAGAAGAAGTCTGGGTTACATACGTTAATGAACGATTTGATGAATTGGAAGAACTTGGAATATTCATTCCGATAAAAAAAGAAATAGAACAATTTTCTCTCAAGTATTACAAAAAATGGGGGGATTTAAAGAAATAAAGTGAATTTTTGACTTATTTTCTCTTTTTTTGTTCTTCAGCTTGTTCCTTAACAAAATCAAATAAGCAGTCTAATACAGTCATAGGGACTAATTTTTTATCTGTTTTGTATATTTCTTTTAAAAAATATCCTAACTCAAATGTTGCAGTCTCTTTTCCTGACTTAACTTGGTTTTTTGCTTCGGCTACAACTATGTCCCAATTAATATTTGTATTTTTTAATATTGCCATAACATCATCTTTATCTTTTAATCGATCAGTTGCGCATTTCATTATTATCAAGTCATGAGGATCTGCAATTTTTATAATTAAATTATCGCTAAATTGTCTTATCTCTTTTGCTCTTTTTTTTACTTGATCTGAGAAAGTGAAGTTTATAACTTCTCCAACAAACAAATCAAATCGCTCATCTCCCAAAGTGAACATTTCTGGCGTGTTTTTCTTAGCACCATAAACTTTCATTGCGTTTAGTTCTTGATAGCCTAATCCTTGTATTGCTTTCTTAAAAAATTCTCTTTCTTCACTAGTTTCAAAGACAAGATCTATGTCTAAAGTGGAGTTTTTCAATCCCAGAAACATCATTGCAGTTCCTCCAATAGCATAAACAGTGATTTTTTTCTTCAGATTTTTAGATGCAGCTAAAAGCAACTTTTGTTGAGCTTCAATTGAAATCATTTGTAATCCTCCAAATCTGCTTCGTTAAACGGCAAGTAAATCTTCCAAATTTTTTCTATTGCTTTAAAATCTTTTGATTTCAAACCTCGAATGATATAAATTGTTTTATCTCCTTTTCTTGGAAGAGTATGATTTTTGAATCGTTCAGGCATTCTTCTAACCATGAAATACTTTCTTGCCAAATCATATAGTGCGCCTACTTGTCGGACTAAATTTTCTTTTTTTGCCATTTGATAAAGTGAACTCCAATTATTTATATTTCTAAAAAGTGCGAGACTTGCCAGGATAATTCTCAACTCTTTTGTTTTCAAAGCAAAAATTAAAGTTTCTTCTAAAGAAGGTTTTTTACCATAAATAATGTACTTAGGACCCGTAATCTTAACCGGAGAATGCGCATTAATTATGTCATAATAACTAATACCGCCCAACTTATTTTCTAAAGAAACATAATAAATTCTAGAACCGTCCTTGTTCTTTTTTGTTTTAACGTAACCCGCTTTTCTGAGTCTGTGAATTAAGTAAATTGCCTTTTCTCTATTTACATTCAATAAGGCCATTATTGACTTTATGGTTTGTATGCCTTCAATTTGCTTAAATAATAATTGTGATTTCATAAGATCAAATGTAATTGAATTATTATATAAACTTTTCTATTCTCTTATGTAGAATAATTGAATGTTATTTTTTATAAATTGATATTCAACAAACTAATATACTACTTTGAAGTAGCAAAAAATCGAAAGACTTATAAATGGATTATTGTTATTAATAAGAATAACTCATTTTTTAGGGGGTAAAAATAGAATGTCTTTATCAAACAAACTTAAATTTGGAACAGCACTAGGAGTTGCAGGTTTAGTACTTTACGGAATGGAATGTACTGGATTAATGAAGCAATTACAAAATCCTGAACTAAACAAAGTAGATACTGCTTGGGTTGGCGACGGAGCAAAAGTATTAATGATATATGGTTCTTACGCAGTAAGATTTGGAATGGATGCATTCTTTACTGGCTTAGCAGGATTAACAGCATACAAAGGATTAAGTTTCTTAGAAGACAAAACAAAACAAGTTTACAAAAAATTAAATGCGAGATGAATAAAAATGCCGCAACTCTTTGGAAGACCATTATGGAGCTTCTTGCCTGGAGGTAGTTGGTTTTATTTAAATAATCAAAATCAAGGACCAAATAGTTTTTCTGGTTCTTTTTTGCTAGAATGCTTTCATGGATTGTATTTTGTTGCTGGCTGTGTTTATGTTGCCATGATTATCGAAACAGGAAGCTTCGATCCTCATGAGCAGAGAAGAATTCAAGAAACAAGAAAAATTGAAGCAAAACAAAGAGAAGAAAGATATGCATATTTACACCAAAGAGTTTTTGGTCCTGCAGGTTTTGCTGATCTTAATTTTGATAAAAATGTAGATGTTAAGGAAACCGCTAATTTTTATGTGAAAATGGGAATTAAAAACATTTCAGACCAACCAACATTAGAACAATTAGAAAAGATAGTCAAAGAATGCAGCGGTGATAACTAATGCCAAGACCATTATGGAGTTTCTTGCCTGTAGGAAGTTTGATTTATGCGAAGGATCAACCAGGCACTGTATTAACGGATAGTCTTCACTTTGCTTATGGTGCTTTAGGAATAGTTAGTTGTATTTGCTACTTAGCAATTTCTGCTTTTACTTGGACTTTAAATCCTGCAGAACAACTAAGAATTAGAAAATACTGGAGTGAAGAAATGCAAATAAACCAAAGAACACGCGAGGAGTTGGAAAAACAAATTTTTGGTCCTGGAGGATTTGCTGATACTAATTTTGATAAAAAAGTAGACCTTGTTGAAAGAGCTGAAGCATACAAAAAAATAGGCCTAACAGATTTTCCAGAAGGAGGCTTAAGCCTCAAACAATTGGAAGAATTGGTTAAGAAATATCAATAAAAATTCTTGTCTAGTTTTCTAATTTACTTGAACTTTCTCAGTTCCAGCCGCCTTTAATTGTGTGCTTGCTAAGTTCTTCACAGATTTTGGCGGCATAGACAGTCCATAAAAAAAGTCGAGGAGTTTTATTAATGCACGCAAAAATAAAGAAAACATTTATATACATATACGTATTTAATACGTATTATGCAAGGTTTAATGTTTCGTAAAAAAGTATCTGTGGGAACTAAATTTAATCAGATTTATATTCCTAAAGAGCTTAACCAAAGTATTCAGCCGGGTGATTTAGTTGAAGTTCGGCTAATTGAAAAAAGCACAAACCTCTATTTTCATGATGTTAAACAAATCTCTGAGTTCAAGAAAGAATTGATAAAAAGGATTTTTTCTTTTTTATTTGAATTTAAAATTGAACAAATGTTTATTGTGGGGTCTTTTCTTTCAGAAAAGACGGATTATAATGATATAGACTTAGTTCTTATTACGGATGAATCGGGGGAAGTGTTTGAGAAAAAGATTTATTCTGCGCTAACCGAAGAATTTGGTTTAAAATTTCATTTATTGACTATTGGAAAAGACAATCTGGAAAAATTGCTTAAAATTTGTCCTTTAACAAGAAGCATGTTTAATAATTTTATTTCAAACAAAGAATTCCTGGCAACGTATGAAAAAATAATAGATAAGAATCATTTACAAATGTTATTAATGATGCCAGAAGACTTATTAGAAATAGAACTTAATAGTAGGGTTTATTTTGACAACTTAAGAAGATTAATTACGATAAAAAACTTTCTTTTAAACAAAAATCTGAACCGAGAAAAAATAAGCGAAGAATTGAAGGACATCTTGGGAGAAAAATTATACTGCTTCACTAAGAAAGATGAAAAATTAAGCAGTGAAACAATCAGCACAATACAAAAACAGCTCAGTAAAAAAATTAAAGAAATAAAACAACTAATAAAATGAGCAAAACAAGTGCAATCAAAGAATTAACAAATTTGCTGACAAAATCTTTAAGACATAAAATAGGTTCCATTGTGAACGAAAACGAGTTTTACGCAAACAAATACGCTAAAGACGCAGAAGTAATTCTTAAACATGCAGAAAAAGTTGCACTAGAACATTCTTGGAATGAAGAAGACAAAAAGACAATAAAAGTGCAACTAAAAAAGAAATTAAAAAAAGAACTTGAAGAGAAGAATTTTATCAACAATAAAAAATTTGAGATGATGGAAGAAGAAATAAATGAGACATTAAAAGAATTAGATTTAAATTGAATGCTGATTAATAAATTAATTGTTGTATTTTTATATTCGTCTAAATTTTCTCAGCTCAGGCCTCCGTGATAAGTGTGCGAGCAAAGTTCTTTAATGATCATGGAGGCATAGACAATCTATAAAAAAGGCAAGGAATTCCTTTTGTGCACTTGTATAATTTTTTGTTTATCAATCCCGCAGTAGCGGTGTCAATGTTCCGCCCGCCTTAACCCTGAAAAAACTATGCAAGCACTAATATCATGCGGGCGGCAAGGGGAAAATCCAGAAAATTATCAAAACAATTCAAAGTTGTCAACCATTTCTATTTTTAAGAATAAATGCTCTTTTCTAATTATCCACTTTACACTCGGTCTTTTGTGCTAATTCATCAACAGAAAGCACTCCTTCGATTCTTTCTCCATTTGTAAATATCCATGTTGGGAATGCTTTTACTGTTATTTTCTTGCAGGGCTCTGTTAACTCTTTGCCTCCAGGCATTGAACACTCAATATAAGGCAATTTGCTTACGCTTTTTCCAAAAATAGCTTTTTGCTGATTGCAAGCAGGACACCAGTATGCACCATAAAATAATGCGCCTTTATCACTTATGCACTGAGCTAAAGCATCATACTTTCCAGGCCGGTAATAATTGTAAACTAACAAAGCAATCATTATTATCAAAATTGAATAACTTATGATGCTTGTTTTGCTAACCATTAAATTTTTACCTCTTGACCATTTCTTGCTGACTTGTATGCTGCTTCAATAATTTCTTGAACAAGTATTCCACTGGAATAAACATTTGCTCTAGGTAATTCATTATTTTGTATGTGTTTTATAAATTCTCTTAATTCTGTTTCGTAAACGTTTTCTGTTTGCACTTGTATTTCTTTCCTTTCAACAGGAACCCATTTCCATGCATCATTTTCTTTTTTATGATATCCCGTGTCAACAAAAAGTTTTTGTGCAGCATAATCAACAAAAGCTCTGCCTTTGCTTCCAGAAACCATAAAATCCCAATTAGCATTAATTCCAGGAACTGCAGCATCAAGACCTGTAGCATAATCAATAACACTAGACTTCACAGTTGCTAATACGTTATCCTCAAAATTTAAGTGAACATAAGAAATATCTTCATCAGGCTTTTGAGGTCTGTTCAATACATTTCTTGATACTGAAAGCACAGAACTAACTTTTGATTCATGCAAGTAAAGAATTAAGTCAATAAAATGAATTCCACAAGAAAGAATTGCGCCGCCATCAAGCCTAGGTCTTTTTCCTGCAATATGTCTTCCTTCAATCTGCCACAATTCACCCAAATCATTATCCATTACTTCTTTTAATTTGTCTGTTAATTTATTATACCTGAAATGCATTCCTACTTGCAAAACCTTTCCAGTTTCTTCAACTCTACCGCTCAAAAGCACTGCAGACATAACACTATTAGTCATTGGTTTCTCAACAAAAACATGAACGTTATTTTCTAACGCAGTATCTGCAATTTCAAAATGAGTCTCTGCAGGAGTAGTAATGTCAACAGCATCAACAAGCCTAACTAATTCACTATATTCCAAAACTCTTCTTTCAAAAGGAATATTGTGCGCATCACTAACATCATTCAATCTTGAAGCGTTAGCTTCGCAAACATATAAATCGTGCTTTTCTTCTTCACAAACTTTCTTCCAAGCCTTAAGCTTAGCATTACCACCAAAACCACCCAAACCAATTAGTCCGATTTTCATGAAAGAGAATATTAATCTAGGTTTTATATATTTTTTGTATGAAGTATCTCCGCATTCGCAAAGCTCATGGGAGATACGGGTAAATAATGCGGGCTTGTTTCGAACAAAGAACTATTGAAAGAAAAGTAATGAATGAAAAAATGAGGGATTATTGTTTTTAACAACAATAAAGCTTTTATATGTGGGAATAATAAATTCCTATTAACAGAGCAATATCTGGGATTGATTGTTAATTGTCAGAAAGGTGATGTTTATGGGTTGGTTCAGAAAAAAGAAAGCAGGATTTATTGTTGCAGCAACATTGGTTGTTGCATTAGGAACCGCATATTTTGTCGATTTAAGAAAAAAATATTTTGAAGAATTAAATACTAAAATTCAAAATACCTTAATTGGAAGTTATGACTCATTTAATGTGTTGTTTAATGGTGCAATTGATGATTATAAACGGGGGGACACAAAATCTGCGAATGATAAACTAAAAAAAGTCGAAAAAGACATTAATGCACTTGCGAAATATGATTCTGACTTTGAAAAAGTACAAGAATTCATACGTATGTTCAAAATATGTTTGAAAGCACAAGAAGCACGGGCAGGATACATTCTTAGTTTGAGAAGAGAATCTTTTATCAAACGTAGCATTTCAGAAATTGTTTGTTTTGAAGTCGAAAGACAGCTTGAGGAAGGAATTGCTTTAGACTATGCAAATATACTTTCTCAACATAAAATGTACTCAGTAATATATGAGCAGAAATTTTCCAAAGGGAGTATAGAATCAGAACTACAAAGAGAGTTAATAGAAGGACAGATCATGTACCTCAAGGAAATTTTAAAAATTATTAAAGATAGATTAGTTAGTATGAATTCAGAAATAGACGGTTTAACAGACGAATTTGATAGAAAAAGCGCTTTGAGCCTGAGAAGATTTCTTGAAGAGAGATTTGCACCACAAATAATTAGTAATATATCTATTTTGGAAGGGAAGATAAACAACTAGTCCTTTTTATCCAGAACAACCCTTTCTATTTTTTCCTCAACAATAAACTAATCGTCAACAGTATTACAACTATTGTTGCAGAAAGTTCGCACAAAGAACAAATTGTTCCAATAACAAAAATTTGCAAGTAATTGAAATAAATAGTAAATGCTAACGCTCCTAAAGCGAAAATTAACAAGTAAGATGTTGCTTTTTCTCCATAACTTTCCAACCAAGTATTTCTTAACCTATCTTTATGCAAAGCCAACAAACTAGTAATTATGAATGCTAAATAACCAAGAACTCCTAATCCTGCAATAGGAAAACTCATTATTTCAGCATAAGGACCTTTGTTAACAATATCACAACCGTTATCTCCACCAAATGCAAGACAAATAGTTTCAACAGGCTGGTAATGAACCCACAATAAGTAACTACTAAGAATTAAACCAAATAAAGATAAGAAACAAATCGTCCATAATAATTTTTTGTGATGATCATGAATGTTCATTGTAATAACTCCTTTAATTTTTTTGCAGGATTTTTATTCTTAATAATTGCACTAGCAATAAGGACTCCTTTTGCACCTAATTTTTTCGCAGTCAACAAATCTTCTTTGCTATGCACTCCTGCACCACACAATAAAGGAATTCTTCCAGCAGCCTTTAAACTTTTCGTAATCAACCATGGCGAAGCCATGGTAACACTGATTTTACCTCCAATTAATTCTTTAGGTTCTATTGCAATAAAGTCAGGTTTTAACTTTGCAAATCTTTTCACCTCTTCAGAATCTTTTGCACAAATAACTGTTCTTAACTTATATTTTTTAGCAAGACTTAGGCAAGACTTTAATTCTTCAAAAGATAACCTGTATTCAGAATGATTCAACAAAGTACCTCTCGCACCTGCACTTTTAATGGCAAAAGCGGTAATACTTCCAGTATTCATTCCAACATCAACAGGATCAATATGTTGAGCAAAAGTAGTGAGTAAATTGCTTGTATTTGCAATATCACTAGCTTGAGCGCAAACAATAACATTACGAAACTTGCTAAAAGATTTTGCAAGCTTCACAGCATTATTTCCTGTAGCCTCTTTGTATGTCTTAAAATTGATGATTACTAACATTAATTAAAGAATCTATTCTTGGAGTTTAAAAAGATTTTGTCAAGATTTTGGCTTCGCCAAAATCTTTGTACTATTTAATTCTTGAAAAGTTTCCTAAAAATAAAATATAACACAAAACCAATAATCAGAACACTAATGAAAACAATAATGTTAGAATAATTGCTTACCACTAAAGTTAAAGGAATTTCTTTCATAATATCCCTAGAAAAGGCTTGATTTTAATTATTTTCTCTTTTTGGGAAGCGCTTGTTTTAAGCTTAAAATCAAAAGAATGCTTAAAGGTAAAAACAATAAACCCGTAAAAAGACCTGCTGCACCACCAAAATATGCATTTCGTAAAAAGAACTCAACAACATGATCTAAACCATCTAGAATCATTATACTCGGATATGCAAATGCCAAATATAATGCAATTTTCTGACGTTTTGACACGAAATAAAACAAAACTGCAGGAATAATCAGCAAAGCAACGTTAATTATTAAAAAATTTCTTAATCCGCTATAAACTGATTCAACAAAGTAAGCATTTCCTAAAACCTCTTCAACCAAATGAATTGCGTGAACGAACAGCAATAGAAAATAAAACTTATTCAATTTATCCATTAAAAAAACGAGGATGTACATCTATTAAAACTTTTCTAAAACACTCGTTTTTTGAAAAGATTTTGGCAACAGCCAAAATCTTGAGAAAGCTTTATTAACTCGTAAGCCCGTTATTGACTAAAAAATGAGGTGATTAAGTTATGGCTAAAAAAGCAAAAAGTAAAGCTTCAAAAAAAGCAAAAAAACCTGAAAAAGCTCCAGAAACAAAAAGTTTATTGTCAAGAATAAGTTTGCCTTCATTCGGTTTTGGAAAAAAAGAAGAAGCAAAATCAGAATCAAATCAAGAGCTAGATGTGAATGAAATTAAAAGTGTAGAAGATGATGTTAGAGACTTAATAAACTGGGTTGCAGTCTTTGAAAAAGAATATGACATACCGAAAGAAGCAACAGAAGAATTACTCAACAAATTACACTCAATTGCCAAAAAAGTAGGTTGGCTAAGGTGCAAGTAAAAATTGTTTGAAAACCTCCGCTAACGCTTTGGTTTTAAAACAATTTTTTGGTAAAAAAATGAGGTGGCTTACTTTTTTTTTATTATTTTTTTTCTTATTAATTTCCTGCTCGCAACAAATAAATTCTCAGTATGCAATAATTCATGACTTAAAAATACCTCTAGAACTGGCAGTAACAAATGAAGAAAGGTCAAAAGGCTTAATGTTTCGTGAAAGCTTAGAGGGGGGAATGTTGTTTATTTTTGAAAAAAAAGAATCACTTTATTTCTGGATGAAGAACACAAAAATACCTCTTGACATAATATTTCTTGACGACTCTTACAAAATTGTAGACTTAAAACAAAACTTTCAGGCATGCACAACAGAAAAGTGCGAAGTTTATGAATCAAAACCCGCAAAATATGTCTTAGAAGTGAACGCAGGACTGGTTAAAGATAATAATATTCGTCTTGGAGACAGATTAGACTTGTTTTTAAAGGAGTAGTTTTGAGTAGTTTTTTTAAGAATTAGCCTACCGAGCTCCGCGAGTTAGGCAAATTCTTGCGAAAGGTTTAAAAATAACTTGTTTCACTTCCAATTATTATGGGGTTGTACAAATATTTAAGGTTGGCCTGGAAAAATCCTAGCAAGAACTTAAAAGCAACAATGCAAGCTAGATTAATCCAGCTAAGAAATGAACCAACAACACTAAGAATACCAAGACCAACAAGATTAGACAGAGCAAGAGGTTTAGGTTACAGAGCAAAACAAGGAATAATTGTAGTCCGACAAAAAGTAAAACGAGGAGGACACGTAAGAACAAGACCAGTTGGTGGAAGAAAATCAGGAAATTTATCCGTTAGATTACCATTAAAAAAGAATTATCAATGGATTGCAGAAGAAAGAGTGAGCAAAAAATATCACAATTGCGAAGTACTTAATTCATATTTATTATGCAAAGATGGATCATACGCTTGGTATGAAATAATTCTAGTAGACAAGCACCATCCTGCAGTACTAGCTGACAAAGCATTATCTGGAGTGGCCAATAGGACTGGAAGAGCTGAAAGAGGAATAACAAGCGCCGGAAGAAAGTCTAGAGGACTAAGATACAAAGGTAAAGGTGCAGAAAAAGCAAGACCTAGCAGAAATGTAGGTGAATTTAGACCTGGGAAGTAAAAAAATAATTTCTCATATTCATGGCAAAGAAAAAAATTCAAAAAAAACAAACCAAAAAACCAGCCGCAAAAAAAGAGGCGAAAAAGCCGGTAAAAAGGCCAGTAAAAAAGGCAGTAAAAAAAGTAGTGTCAGTAAAAAAAGAAGTTAAAAGCACTGCTAAAAAAACGCCACAACAAAAAAAAGTAGTTGTACCTCCGCCAGTATTAGATGAAGAAAGACTACAAGATGAGCTAGAAGAAGAAGGAGAAGAAAAAGAAAAAAAACCCGAACTCTTCGACCAAGAATTATCCGAGCATTACAATGACGAAGAAGAACCAGTAGAAGACGAAGAATCAGAATCAACTTACGAAGGAGAAGAAGGCTACACAGTAGATGATGATAATTAATAGTTTGAAGTTTATGGTTTATAGTACTATAAACTACAAACTGTAAACTATGAACTAATATGTGCTATCAGGATTTAACTAGACAAAGTTGGGTTTCTATTTAATTTGTGTTGGTTTTGCTTTGGTTCGGGGTGTTTTTGTATGGCAAAATTGACTTATAAGAAGAGAGTTTGGATTGTTAAAAAGTATTTGAATGGAA
>JACRKG010000037.1 GCA_016215315.1 Candidatus Woesearchaeota archaeon
ATACTTTTTAACAATCCAAACTCTCTTCTTATAAGTCAATTTTGCCATACAAAAACACCCCGAACCAAAGCAAAACCAACACAAATTAAATAGAAACCCAACTTTGTCTAGTTAAATCCTGATAGCACAATAAAAATAAAGCAAAATACGCATTAATATTTACTCAGAACAAGAGCCGCCTTTGAATGAAGTTTTTTCAATCTTCAAATAATATGCTCCGCCAGCAAACATTGTTTTCTCGCCAAGCTTAACATTATTAAGTAAATATTCTCCTAAAGGAGTTTTTACATTAATATCGCTAACGCCATTTTCTGCGACATTTAACAAATTAATATCTCCAAAATTTTCTGCAGTTAATTTGAAACTAGATCTTTTGCCTTCTTGAACATAAGTGCAATGCGAACCTTCTTCATCAGTTATTATGCAAACATATAATTGAGGAGTAGAATCAATACATAACTTATCTATCAGACCATCGCCAGAATTGCAATCTCTAACACCGCAGCAATTACTTGAAGGAATACATGATTGTTGTGAAGGACACCAAATATTATTTATTGCACACTCACAAGCTTTTTTGTCTTCATTCCATTTCTGACCAAAATCACAAAGTTTCACTTGTTCACATTTGTTATCTACACAAACCTCTCGGTTATTACAGTCAGAAGAAGAACAACAAGAAGTTATGGGTAAGCATTTATCTTCACAAGAACGGAAATCAGGTTTGCAAGAACAAACACCTTCACTACAAGCTTGATTCTCACCACAAACCACACTTTCACATAAATTTTTTAGTTTAGTTTCTGAAACTTTTATCACTACTGGTTTTTCTTTTAATGGGCTACCTAATTGATAAGTTGGTACGGTTGAATTTCCAGTTATGCAAGAAACTAATAAGACTAGAGATAATAACGCCAAAATTATAATTAATTTCTTCATTACTGTTTGTGTTAAATGAATAAAAATATAAAGTTAATCCAAAGCTTTAAGAACAAATAATAATACTATGATTAACTTCTACTTAGACCATTTAAAGATTTGCTTTTTGATGTCTCTTAATCTCCAATAAAATTCAGATAACGTAGATTGCCGTTGATTACAGAGGCACTAATTGTATTTGAACTCCCCTTTTATTCTTACCGTATGATGATTAACCTGTCCTTCTGCTTTTACTGAAATTTTGAACGATCCTTCTTTTCCAGTTCCAAAAAAGAACTCTGTATCTGGATGAAATTCGGGATTATACTGAGCAAGTTCTGCCATTTTTTTAGAAACCTCTTGTCTGGGTAATCTTGAATCATAGAGATTTCCCGTTAGTTCTACAATTTTTTTGAATGCAGAAGGAACATCTATTAATAAATCACTTCCTTGTTTAAATTCAGAAACTTTTGTTTTGTTTAACTCTCTTGATGCTAAATAATAAGCTTCAAAACCTATCATGGACTTTTTTAATTTTTTAACTCTGCCATCATAACACCGTTCAAAGTCTACAAAAATTTTGTAGCCTCCGATTTTTACACCAGAAGAATTTCTTATTTCTTTTTCAGGAAATTCTATTTTTAGATCGGTGTTTTCAACTAAAAAATAACTTCCTTGTAAATCTCTAGTTTTAGAATTACCAAAAACAGGAATGTTTTTAGAATCAACCCTAGAAGAGTTGAAGCCAGAAGCATATTTATTATTAAAAAAACTCAAACCTTCCTCTTGTGATTTAGCATTTTCTAAACATAAAGCTAAAACAAGAGAAGAACAAGATTCACCAGACCAATAATTAACCGTGTTAGAATAATTTAGAAAATCATCAAATAAACTAACTCTAGTAGAATTAGTCCTAGCAACTTCAGTTTTTTTACATTTACCTAATAAGCTAGTCAAATAATTTTCTGTTTCACTAACATAACAATTTAGTCTTGGTAAAGAACCATACCGATCCGTTATTTCTCTCCTTCCCAAAAAACCTCTCACCGAAGATAAATCTGCCACTGCATCTTCAAGAGAAGCATGAGTCATATCAGTAAGTGCACTTGCTTTTACTTCCTTAACTAGATCCTCTATAAAAAATGCCAAAGAATCTGGCTTGGAATATCTACATAAAAGCTCCTTTAATCCATCACTGGATGATGCACAATTTAGTAACCTTATTCTTTTATTCATTTCTATTGCAAAAACCCCAAATTATTACTATATAAATAGCTTTTTAAAGGTTGTGACAAAAAGACATATAAATGTCAAATAGTAACATCTTTTAATGAGCCTTGACATATTTCAGATAAATTTATAAACTTTGAACTTTAAAATGCCTTCTGGGGTGTGAAATTGGACAATATCAATCAAACTATTTGGAATTTAATAAGAAAAGATGCGGCAATCCAAAAAGATTTACAAAGAAAAATTATCAATATGCGAGCATTAGCAAAGCATCTGATCCAAAAAAATCAATTGAGTGCTAGTCTTGATGCAGTTATTTCTGCAATACGAAGATTCCAAACAAAAGATGAATTTAGAGAAGAAGACAAAAAAGTATTAAACGTGTTTAAGGGCTCAATAATTTCTACAAAAAATAACATAACTTGTCTTAGTCTATCCATCTCAGTAATAGAACTTTGCGAAAAAATACAAGCTCTTAAAAAAAACAGTCATGCATACAAAATAGCAACTGGAGATACCGAAGCAAAAATAATGATTGATACTCCAAAATTAGAAGAAACAAAAAAATTATTCCCTCAAGACAACATAACCAAAGAAGAAAGAGACTTGAGTGAAATCAGCGTTAAATTATCAGAAAAAGCACTAAACACTAAAGGAGTATTAGCAAAAATAGCCGGAGAAATAGCATTAGCAAACATAAACATAAAAGAAATAATAATATGTCCCCCTTCATTCTATATATTTGTTAAACAAACGGACATAGTCAAGGCACACGAGTCAATACTAAAGCTCGCGATATAAATCGCGGCCGTTAAAGGATTAAAAACTTCAAAATATACTTGCGACCGCGGGAATCAAACAAAGTTTGTGATGACTTCTCAGGGTTTCAAAACCAAAAGTATTTATACCTGAATTCCTTTTTTTAACAAAAAAGAGTTGAAAAATGACTAACTTAGCAATAAATGGTTTTGGAAGAATTGGAAGACTAGCACTACAACACGCATTAATGAATAAAAACATAAATGTGGTTGCAATAAATGACTTAGCAAACACAGAAACATTAGCACACTTGCTAAAATATGATAGTGTTTATGGTAAATTTCCAGGAAAAGTAAGCCATTCTGAAAAGCACTTAATAATTAACAACAAACAAATACCTGTTTTTGCAGAAAAAGAACCAGAAAAATTACCTTGGAAAGAAAACCAAGTTGACGTAGTTCTAGAATGCACCGGGTTTTTCACAAAAAAAGAAGGTGCAGAAAAACATCTCAAAGCAGGAGCAAAAAAAGTAATAATAAGTGCGCCATCAAAAGACCCCGATGTGACAATCGTTTTAGGAGTTAACGAAAAAGTTTACGACAAAAAAAAACACAACATAATAAGCAATGGATCATGCACTACAAATGCAACAGCACCACTAGCAAAAGTACTAAATGACGCATTAGGAATCACAAAAGGATTAATGGTAACAGTGCACGCTTACACTGCAACACAAAAACTAGTTGACGGTCCCGGAGAAGATTTGAGAAGAGCTAGAGCTGCTGCTCAAAACATAATTCCAACAACAACAGGAGCAGCAATATCAGTAATAGATGTTCTTCCCGAATTAAAAGGAAAATTGGATGGGTTCGCAATGAGAGTTCCAGTGGTGTGTGGAAGCATAATCACATTATATGCCAATGTCAAAAAAAGAGCAAGCACTGAAAAAATAAATGAATTATTCAAAAAAGCAAGCAGACGTATGCCTGCAATACTAGAATATTCAAATGAACCATTAGTGAGCACAGACATAATAAAAAATACGCATTCATGTATTTTTGATAGTTTAATGACAAAAGTAGTTGATGACTTGGTGTGTGTTTCAGGATGGTATGATAATGAATGGGGATATAGTGCAAGACTAATAGATCTTGTAAAGATATTGTAAAATTGGAGAAACGGTGTTTGTTTGCGTCTGCAACAACTAAAAATTTTTAAATAACAAAAAACAAAATAAAACGAGGTGTAAAAATGATCGAACTAACAAAAAAACCTAAAGGAGCAACAGTAATAGAAGGCTTTCCCGGATTAGGAGTTGTAAGCACAATAACAACAAGTTACTTAATAGAAAATTTAGAAACAGAACAAATAGGAAAATTTCATTTTGAAGAAAAAGAAGTAGCACCAATAATTTCAATACACAACTGTAAACTAATAGATCCAGTAAGCATTCATTACAGTAAGAAATACAACCTAGTAATAATACACTCAATAACATCCCCACTCTACATCGAGTGGAAAGCAGCAAATTTTGTATTAGCTCTTTGTGAAGAACTGAAAGCAAAAGAGCTAGTGAGCGTCGAAGGAATTGCATCACCACCAACAGACAAAAAAAAAGAAAGCAGTTCATACTATTTTACAACAAACAAAGAAATGGAAAAAAAAGTATTAAACATAGGTCTCTCATGTTTAGGAGAAGGATCAATAATAGGAGTAACAGCAGCATTATTAGAAAAAGCAAACTTACCAATGACTGCATTCTTTGCAGACACATTCAGTAATTTACCAGACAGCAGAGCAGCAGCAAAACTAATAGAAGTATTAGATAAATATTTAGGACTAAAAATAGACTATGATCCATTACTCAAGCAAGCAGAAACTTTTGAAAAAGCAATAAAAGACATATACAAAAAAGCAGCAGAAACACAAGAAGTAAAAGAGAAAAAAGACTTAAGCTATTTCGCTTAAGATTTTTTGTAAACAAAAAATCTTTGTCAAAAAGTTTTTAAGTAATATGTTGAATTTAGACTAGAAATGAAAGCTTTAAAGAAGCTAGCAACTTTAAGCGCTCTTGCAATAGCATTAACTTTACCAGGATGTGCAACCCTCAAAGGAACTTTAGGCGGGGCAATAAGCAGTCCTCATGAACGAATTGATAATGTTGTTTCACATCATAAAATGCCTAAAGAAATTTGCTTAATAGTGGGACATGTTCCTGCAGAAGTTGTTTACGTACCTTTAGGACTAGTGTACCTAACATTAACTATTCCTGAAGGAATTATTAAAGGATTTTTTTATGGAATAAAAGCAGATGCGTACAGATTAGAGCACGGTAAATATCCTGAAAATTATGAAAGTATGAGACCCTGGGTTGCAAAATACAAACATGAAAAATAAAATACTACTTTGCACACTACTTTTTTGTTTGAGCGGTTGTAGGATCGTCGGAGGAACAGTAGGTGGAGCAGTTTACATGCCAATTGAATCAGTAAAAGAATTCAACAAAGAAAAAGACAACACTCTCGCTTCAAAAGTATTAACCCCCGTAATAAGTATTGGTTACGGAGCAATATCAGTACCAATTGGCGCATGGGAAGGATTTTACTGGGGCTTACAGGCAGAAATTTACAATTACGGCGAAGGAAAAGAACCAGAAAACTACGTTTGGTATAAGCCTTGGGATAGAAGCGAGAAATAAACTCACTTTTTCATAATTTATATTTCTAGTAGTGGAAACCTAGTGCCTAATCACTAATTTGGTTAGTCAATGCACGATCGCTTTTTTAAAAATATCAACAACTCGCAAACAAGTTATTAAGGTTCCCGCCCAGTCATCAAATACCATAAACCCTAAACCAGGAACTATAAACTTTTTGCTAGGCACCATCCCAACACCCAAAAAACACTTCAAAACTATTATTTTTACCCTACCCGAAACTCACAAATCAATCCTCCTAGTTACTGCAAACTGTAAACTATAAACTATGAACTAAAAGAAGTCTCACTTTTAGGCATATTTTTTCAATATTAAAGTAAGATGATTTGATTCATTCTGGCAAGACACCGGAATAAGTTATCCCAAAATAGATGATAGTATTTAGTTAATTATCCCGACGAAGTTTTCACTAAAAAAATAAAAAAAATTATTAAAAAAGTGAGAAAAAAAACTAGAAAAGAATATTTTTTAATTTTTTATAGAATTAATCTTCTCCTCTAATTTTCCAGTAAAACATTCAATACGATAAAAAAGAAAACCCGCTAAGCAACCATCCACAGCACCAACAGCAGTAGTGCAAGCAACTGTTGCAGCATATCTCCAACCACAATCAAAAGCATTACCTAAATTTGACAAGTGTTCTGGGTTTTCAGTAAATCTATTGTAAACCATAAAAGCACCAAGAATACCACTAAGGCCTGCGCCAATCAAAGTAAATGTTTTAGCATATTTCTTAGTATATTCTTTCAGTTTTTCATCCATAAGCAAAAGGAAAGAAAGTGGACTTTTTAAAACTAATTATCTATCACCAAAAATAAGATTTTCCTAACCCGCCAAAAATCAAATTTCAAAAACAAAAAATCAGTATCCTAGTTTGTAAGCAATAACACCTTAATTTCAATAAAAAGCCACATTTTGGCAACTTTATCGTCAATAACCAGGGTTATAGAACAAATACACCTTGACCTCATTTGTCGGAATAAAGAGAGAAAAGCAGGGAAAATCCCGACGGGGAAGGGATTAATGGAGAATGAAGTAGTTTTGAAAAAACCCAAAAATAAGAAAGTGCAAAAGTTGTCGGAAAAAAAGAAGAAAAATTCTTTTTAGAGCAAAAAATAACAAAAGAAGTCTTAAAAGAAGATATCAGAACACCTTTTTTCAAAAAAGTTAAAAATTTGGCAAGAAAGAACGTAAAAATGAGGGTTTTTGAAGCAAAAATCAAGCCAAGAAATGTCAAAAATAGACGCTGTCGGGAAAATGGGTGAAACGCTTCAGGAATAAAGGAAAAATTAATAAATAAGTGAGTACGTAAAAAATCCATGAAGATTCAGCTTGAAAAAAAAGAGGCATTAGATCAAGCAAGCAGTGAAGAACTATCAAAAACATTGCTAGCAAGATTCGGATTATTACCTAGAAAAAAAGACGGTAGCGCTCAAATGCACAAACTACTTTTAGAACTCTACGAAAGAAAAAAACAAGCAAACAAAGATAGACGACCAGAACTAGCAGTTATGCCTGTAGAAAACATGGGTGTATTTGCAGGGATAAAAAGACAAACAATGTACGATTATTTAAGAAGATGGCTAGATCTTAACGTACTCAAAAAGACTTCTTTCGTCAATGAAGGAAGAGTTGTAATAGGATATGAGCTTAATGGAACAAACTTAGAAAACGCATTCAGAAAAGCAGAACAAACAATCAAAAATCACCTAGATGACAGCTTTAAAATTATAGAAAATCTTCAAGGAGAACTAAAGAAAGAAAAATTAAGAAAAGATGGCGTTCCTGAAGAAACAGACTTAGTTAACAGTTCATAGTTTGCGGTTTACAGGACGACTGTGAACTACAGACGTAAACTCCAAACTAGTTTGTTGGACACCAATACGTCAGAAGCGTATTTATCTTAACAATATTATTTTTTGCTTGTTCTTGACGGAATTTATCATCTAATTTAAGCAATACTGAGTTACCCTTGAATCTTTTGCTTACTGGAATGCCTTTTTCACGCATCGAGTTAACATACAAAGAAACCAAAGGTTCTGAAAGACCTAATTTTCTTGCTATCTGACGATAAGTTATGAATTCATTTGCTTCGTTAAGCGAATAAAGAGCAACAAAAACTTCCTTCTCTTTGTTAGTCAAAGGACTGATGTTAAACTCTTGAATTTCTTCTTTTCTTCCTTTTATCAAAAGAGAAAGTTCTTCTAATTTTTCATTCAACTTATCTATTTTGTTATGTAAGTTTTGTATTTCTTCATAACTGGCTTGAACTTCTACAGTTGTTTCGTTTATTGATAATCTGTGGTCGTCTAATTCTTCTTTTATTTGATCCAATACAAGCTCGACAGGCATTACTGCCTTTAAGCTCCCTTGTTGTTCCATTAAAATACACCCCCTTTTAGTCCCAATGTGTATTTGTGCTTCCGATTTCTGAGTTAGGGATTTAAAAAGATTATTGTTGCGCAAAACATAATGTTTAATGGCATAATACCAGAAAAATGCGGTTCATGATTTACTGTCCATTCTTCGTCGACAAATTTGTTGTAAAATACTTTAATTTTCCGCTAGAAATTACGCCAATTTTTTCGTCGTTTTCTAATTCTTCTAGAAGTCTGTAAAAAGAACTTTTTGAGCATAACTTTTGTTCTTCAACAACCATTTCTTTAAGCTGCGGTCCCGCAACATTTTCATATTTACTAATAAGCGAAGTAAGAATGTTTTTTATGTATTCTTTTGAGTTTTTTGATATTCTTTTAGCAATAGTTTCTTGAAGTTTTTGACGAGATTCTGTCTTCGGAATGATTGTTTTTTGAGGTATTTCCAGCCTTCTAGAAACTCCTCGCTCCATTGATAAAATTCTGTTTTCTACTTCTTCAAGCCTATTAAACAAGTGCTCGAAAGAGTAGTATTTATCGACTATAGAACGTATTTCTTCATCTGTTTTTGGAAGTAATTTAAGCTCTCTCCTCATGTCATCAATGGTTGTTTTTAATTGTTGATTTTGAGTAGATAAATGATCAATCCACTGATAAAGAACAGTCGTATCTTCTCTAACTTTTGAGAATGCATTAGTGATGTTTTTTCTTAAATTATCTAGAGTTCCTGTTTTTGGTTTTTTGAAGTTAAAAAAAAGCATAATTGGTTTAGGGATGTTGAAGTATAAAAACTTTTTGATATTTGTGACAAATTGAGACAGTCCTGGGACTATTTTATCGACGATAAATTTAATTTCTGGGACAGTCCTAGGACAATCTCAGGATCGAGACAATCCTAGCACAGTCCCAAGATAGTCCTAGGACAAATTGGGACAAAAACCAAAATAATATAGACGATAAAAATCGTCCCAGAATAGTCCCAGGACAAAAATAGGACAATCATAGGAAAGTCCTGAAACAAACGGCTTAAAAAACATTTAATTTTTCAAATAAAAAAAACTCATATTTTAATGCTGAACCCACCCTAAACTAACGTTTTAGATGTCTTAAAAAACCCAAATTCATACCAAACAAGCCTCTAACGCCAGTAATGTTTGACATCAAGCAACTCTCTGATATCCCTCAGTTAGACACCAAAGCGAGCCCTCGCGGTGACTATCAATATTTGTGATTATGCACTATGGAGAAAAGGCATAATTTGGTCAAAAAGTGAGAGTTCTTTTTAGCTCACGGTTTACAGTTTACAGTCTGCAGTAAAGAAAAAGAGCCAAGATTCTGGCATAAGGCCAGAAAAAGCAAAAATATCGGCAACTCCCAATAAAATAACGCCGCCAAAATTCTTCCATAATGCCAGAATTCAATCAAAAAGTGAGAGGTTATTCTGGCGTTCAGTACTGTAAACTGCAAACCATAAACCCCAAACTCGCACGTTTTTCCAAAAAGTTAATAAAACACCCTTAAAAGTGAGTGTCTAATGAAAGAAATAACAACTAAAAAAGGATTGGCAATAGTCTTATCTAAATTAAAACCACTAGAAAGCCTAAAAGTGAGTTTAGAGCAATACAACACAGACAGTGAAATAGCGGCAACAATACTGTGGAATTATGGTATTATTGGAGAATTTAATCAAAAAGTGATCGCGGATCTTGGAGCGGGTAGTGGGATCTTAGGATTGGGAGCACTATTATTAGGTGCCAAGAAGGTGTTTTTTGTTGAAAGTGAGAAAAGCAGTATTGAAGTAGCCAAAAATAACTATGAACTGCTCAAAAGTGAGTTTGACCTTGGGGAAGCAATATTTGTTAACGAAGATATTAATCTATTTACTGAAAAATGCGACATAATATTACAAAATCCTCCCTTTGGAACAAAAAGTGAGCATGCAGACAAAGCCTTCTTAGAAAAAGCATTTAGTTTAGCCCCAATAATATATACTTTCCATAAAGCCAGTACAGAAATATTTGTTAAAAAAATAACTGCAGATAATAACTTTAAAATTGTTAATGAATGGTTATTTAATTTTCCTATAAAAAGAACATATTCTTTTCATAAAAAACCAGTTAAAAATGTTTTAGTCAAAGCGTATAGACTCGAAAAACAAAATATTTATTAACCAGTCCTCAATAATAAAACAACATGTCGAACAAACTCGCTTTAGGTGTTGTTTTAATCTTAGTTTTAGCTGTTTTATCGACGCCATTCTTACTTAAAGAAAAAGATTTGAATTTAGAAAACACTCTTGAAAAAATCAGAGAAATAGATACTAAATACAACACGAATTGGAAACAAGAAGGTGTTGGTGTTGGGGCGAGTTTAATTGGATTCACATTTATTGATGACGCACTAAAAGATGTTGATGCTTTACGAGAAGAAATAAAAAAGAATAGTGATAAACTTCAAGAAAAAACAGAATTATCAACATGGGAAGAAGTATTAACAAAACTAACAAATGCTAGAGAAAAAATGCTCCTGGCACAGAAAGAATACCTGAAATATGAAGCATTAGGACCTGCAGGAGAACTAGAATTTGAGTATATTTTGGGAAGTCCTGTTGTTAAAGAAAAAGTCAATTGTGATGAAATGGAACAATTAGATCAAGGAGCAAATTTCTTGCAAAAAACACTAGATATATCTCACGAATTCGAGAGCGAATTAGACTTTGTATTACAAAATGCGCCCGAATCAAGAAGAGCAGAACTAATCGGAGTAAATGATGATAAACCAGCATTTTATAAAAGCAAACTTGGGAGAATATCCACTCAAATAAAGCTCAATAAATGGGCAGTAGATACTTGCAAAAGAAAAGTTTATAAGTTAAGCGTGAATTCTTAATTAAAATGGAAGTAACTGTAATAGAAGAAACAAAAGATAAGCTAGTGTTTGAAGTTCGAGGAGAAACAAACACAATAGCAAATGTTCTAAAGAAAGAATTGTGGAATGATTCAGATATCAAAGCTTCAGGATACTACTTAGAACACCCATTAGTTCACACACCAAAATTTGTAGTACAAACTAATGGCTCAGATCCTAGAAAAGCAGTAAAATCAGCAATAAAAAGGATAGAAAAAGACGCAGAAAAATTATTAGAAGAAGCAAAAAATATTAAGTAAAAAACTTCGTTTTTATCCTTCTGGTGTTATCACTGAATGTTAGTCAGCAATAATTAAATACCTCTAGTGCCTAAGGATTATGTGGCATTTGTTAGAACAAAAAAAATTCTAGGACAAGATTATGCTTATTTAGTTGAGAATGAATGGACTCCTAAAGGAAGTAGGCAGAAATCAAGCAAATACTTAGGAAAAATCTACAATATTGAAAAAAAAGAAGAAGCTCATTGGATAGAAGGAGAAAAATACGAAAAAATAGTCCTAAACTTGATAAAACAAGAATGGGATAATCACGACAGCACAGGACTTGACTTAAAGTTTGGAGTTCATGGTTCACAGTTTACAGAAAGATCTCAAACAACTTCAATAACAACTGCCGATACCAAACTACAAACTATAAACTGCAAACCACAAACCAGCACTACAAACCCAGTTCCTTTGGTTTTGTCAGGCAACCGAGAGGTTGTCGCAAAAATGAATGAAGGATTTCTATGCCAACACACAATCAAACAATTACTAGAATTTAAACCAACAAGAATGGACAAAGCAAAACAATTAGCAAACCACTTGGTAGAAGCAGGAATAAAACTCAACGAAAACATGTTCATTGATTTATGCGAAAAAATCTTCCCAAAAGAAAAAGAAGAAAAGGAAGAAGTAAACAATGAAGAGTTTTATTATTGATTTGCTTAATTGAATTTCTTGGTTTCGCAAAATTTTTCCTTAGCCGCCCGTGCAATGATGTGCGCATATAGTAATACAATGGACTAAGCGGGCGGAACATTGACTCCGCTAACGCGGAAATTGATAATGGAAAAGTTATTTATTTGCACTTGAAGAATTTATCATATCATTTCCAGCTCGGCTGGACAAATTGTTCGGCAGCTAAAAGAAGTAAATAACTCTGCGAGCAAATAAATCTAGGCTGCCGCTAGGAGAAAATTTAAATCGTGTTAAAAATCAGCAAACAAGAAGAATCAAAAACTCTGACTAGAAATTTGGCAGAACGTTATTTGAACATCTTCTTTTAACATCATAAAAAACGCCTAATTGTCCGTGCTTTCTTGCAGCTAAATATGCTCCTTGTAATTGGCAATAACCCGTAAACTCTTTATTTTCTGTTTTGCTAATTAGTTTCTCTAAAAACCGGGGTCTTAATTCTCCAAATTTCTTGATATGTTCCTCCGTTCGTTTGTAATATTTTGGAGTAGATCTACCGCAACAAGTCCATGCTGAACATATTGCGCTTAGAAAAGAACCATAAGCAGAAAAAGTTGCCAAAACTGGAGAATTAAGTTCTGCAAAAGTATAAAAAAGAACAGCGCTGCTTAACGAAAGATACTGAAACATTACATTGAAACGATTCCCTAAAATAGAAACATAAACATTATCAACTTTATCAGGCAACTTATTCACTTTCCTGAGAAGATTTGTTAAGCTCATTCTCAATTATATTTTCTTTTCAACCAACTCTCAACCCAACAAAGAGGTTGTAAGCCTTCTGTGTAATCATAACTCAAGAAATCATCAAGTCTGCATTCAGCATCCAATCGTTGTAATCCTTTAGGAGATAAATCCGGATTAGTGTATTGTGGTTTATGTTCTGGTACAAATAAAATAAACATTAAATCTTTTTTATTCTTCACCATTTCCATTACCTCCTCGATACTTTTCTTCTCTTCTGTTTAGTTCATAATATATCTTTTCAATAATAACGGGTAATGCTGCAAGATTTGCTTCATCTTCAGGAGTTAATTTTCTAAAACCAAGAGCTCCATCCTTCATTAATCCTAAATTGTTAGCAGTTATTTCTGCACTAACTAGAAAACTAACTAAATCTCCTAAACTTAAATTCTCAATATTCTCGTCACTCACTAATTTTCTTAGTTCGACATGATCCATTTTTTTCCTCCTGAAAAAATAAAGAACAAAACGAGATCGCTCCCGTCTTGTTCTTAGTGTTTGTTATGACTATTAATACCCCCAAACGTCACAAGTACTACAAATTGATTCTAAGCCTTCATCATCTAAAAGTTCGTTCATTTCTTTTGCTTCTTGTGAGTTTGCTGAATAATCCCAAGTGTCAAAGAAATTATTTCCGTTTAATCCATAATTTTGCATTTTTATTTTCCTCCACATTATTTTATATTTCTGAACCTATTTCTAAAGGTCTTCCATAAAATCGAAATTGTCTTGATTCGCCTTTTGCGTTTCTTGCAATCACATCATAAACTCCTGCAATAAAAGATTCAGTCATTGGCATTCCATCTTTATCATAACCAAGATGTAATTTTATCCAATTGGTTACAGGTCTTACAACAGTTCCATCAGTTCTAACTTCTTCCAAAACTAAAGAACAACTTACCACTGTTTCTTTTGGTTTTCCGAATATTTTTGATAATAGACTCATTTTAGTTACCTCCCATAACTGGCATTTGTATTGTATATTTTTCAATTAATTCCATTAATTTTCTTCCAGAATTATCTGAAAGATTTGTTTTTGTTTGATTTAACATCCTAATCAATAATTCGCCTTTCAATTGTTCAATGACTTCTTCATATCTTCTAGTGAGTCTTGCTTTAACTCTTTCTTCACTAACTCCTTCTTTACTAAAGGCTTGTTTAGAAGAATTAATTTCTTCATACAAATTATCAATATATTGATCAGTAAAATTTACTTTAGCAATAAAACCATTAGCGCCAATAACAAAATCGCCAACATCTTCTACTAAAGTTGAAATATAGTTTTGAGTCATTTTAGTTTATACAGGATCGTATCCTCCTTTGTTTAGTGGATTGCATCTTGCAAGTCTTGCTAAAGCTTTCATTGTTCCTTTAGCTTGTCCATGCTTTAATATTGCTTCTCTTGCATATTCAGAACATGAAGGTTCAAATTTACAAATTTGATCTGTGCCAGCACTTGCATGAAGTCCTGGTGAAATATTTCTTTGATAATTACCAATTTGTTTTAACAAAAAGCTTCCTTCTTCTTGATCAATAACTGATTGCTCTAAACTTTCTGGATGTGTTGGCTCCAATTCTTCACAATGAGCTGGTCCGCCAAATAAAAAATATCCTAAAGCTAAACCTGCACAACACGCACAACAACAATTTCCATTTACATGTATACGCACCATTTTTAATTTCCCTCCGAAGGAATATCTTCTGAATAATCATCATTTTCTAAGCCAAGATCTTCTGAACGAGCTTGATCTAACATCCATCTTCTTTCAATGCTATGCCAATCATCACCTTGAAGATCTTCTGGCAAAAAAGAAATATTATCGCTTTCTCCCATATAAGTATCAGTATCACTTATCCAGCCATCATAACCTGTAGTAGGAGAATTTACAGTACTCATTCTCGTTTCTAAAATAAAACAATCCGCAATACTTGCCCATTGTTCTAAAGCTTCAAAATCTTTTTTTGATGGTTTGTTTGGTCTTGTAAGTTTTCTGTATTTTTTTTGTACAGATGGTCCTAAATACCCTGCCACTTTATCTAACCCTCTTCTTATTTTGCCCAAATAAAACGCGGAAAAACCATATTTAGCCTCTATTAAAATATCTCTTGCCTCCTGTTGGCATTTATCCAAAAGAGTTACAATTTCATCATAAGTTTTTTCAGGATCAAAGTTTTCTAAAATCTCTTCAAATCTTTCAAGTTCGGGTTTTATATCATTAATATGATTTTGAATTCTTTTTCTTAAAATATTCATCCGTTCTATGTCCCTTGAACCTCTTTGATTTATCAAATTAGTTTCCCTCACCATTTCTGCCCTTTCTTGGTCAGTAATACTTTCTCCACTTTCTATTTTTCTTATTAACTCATTCATTTTTGCTCTTGCCTTTCTATCTAAATTTTCTGTTAAAAAGTCCAGAGGAATAAAAGGTTGTGAAATGCCTTCAAAGTTCCCATGATATAAATTGTAAAAATCTTGCATCTTATTTCCCTCTCTCTAATCTTTTTATTTCTTCTCCGACTTTATTTAGCAAGTCTTTGCTTGGACTTTCTAGTTTTCTAAGATTATCTTCTTCGCTTTGGAATATTGTTAAATCTCCTTCATTGTTTGTTATAACAACATCTTTAGTTCCATCTTGATTTACATCAATTGAGTATGCTCTTTTTGCGCCGTAAGTACCTGGGCCAAAACCAACGATTCCTATTAACACGCCAAATACAAAAGGCAATAACCAATTTCCATCAGTTCTTCCTAAACTTCTAACATTTTGATATTTTTGTGTGTACATTTTATTTTCCTCCTATTGAAATCCTCGGATTTCTCCTTTTTTGTAATTTCTTGCTTTTTTTCTTTGCAGAGCAAATTCTAAGTCTTCAGTTAATTTATCGAACTTTATTGCTTTTCTAACACTAGTATCACTTACTTTAGCTTGCTTTCTTAATGCTTGAACTAATGTTGTATGTCCGAGATCTTTGAACAATTTGTTTCTTACTGATGTTACATAGCCTCTGCAAAATTCTTCAATAAAAGCTCCTTGTTCTTCAGGAGTTGCTTGCGCTAAAACTAATGCTTGATCGTCTTTTAATTTTAATACTTCATATTTTTGCGCGAAATACTTCCACATTTTTGCTCTTTCATTAATGCCAGGATAGTCGATTAAAAAAGCAGTTAATCTTCCTTCTCTAACTAGAGCTTCTTCAAATGTGTCTGGTGCTTCATTAGTTGAGATTGCTAAAACTATATTTCTATTATTGCCTAAGTATCTTTTTAGTACGTCAATTGCTTCTTGGTAATGGTTCATTCCTGCTGAGTCTTGAGCAATAGTTGATGCTTCGTCAAAAGTTAAAAATGATGGTTTCTTTCTGAGTTCTGCTTCATCAAGCGCAGCTAAAATATGTTCTTCTAAAAGATGCGCAAACATTCCTACCATTGGCATGTTAATACTTGATATTGATACATCTCTAGCATAAGCTCCGCTTCTAGTATAAACATCCCTTAAAGCTTTTAGTAATACTGTTTTTCCTGTGCCTGGAGGACCGTGTAAAATAACTCCATTATGTACTGGGGTCTTTCCTTCCAATAATTCAGGAATTCCAGTTCTTGTCACGATTTCATCTTTTAATAACTCATCAATAAATATTTCATCTAATGGAGCAATTGTTTGCTCTCTAGTATAAACTGGTGGTGGAGGTCTTGGTCGATTATACGCTGCTGATAATTGATCCTTGAGTGATTTCATTAAATCTGGGTTCGCACCAGGAGCTTTACCGTCGGGACCCATAAAAATAAAATCAATTTTAGGTTCTATCTTCCCTCTTTGGAAATACTTATCCGTATTATCTTCCGAATTATCTTCACCTGGACCTTTCTTTTTATTATCGTCTACCATTTTTATTTTGCCTCGTAATCTCCATTTATTTCTTTTTCATTTATGATTTCGAGTTTTTTGTATTCTTTCATTGCGTCTCTTCCAACTAATTTATCTTGAGCGTTTGCTACTTGAGCAACTCCGCTAGCTACTTCTAAAGGAAGCCCTTCAGCAAAGCCTTGACTTATTCTTTCTCTGCCAGCAAGAATTTGCTCTTTCAATACTTCTGTTGATTCAGCTTTTTTATCGATTGACATTTTCACATAAACCTCCACCATATCCTCTCATATGACCAAACTCATGGGAAAGATATACTGGTCTCTTGCTTGATTCTTGATTTACTTCAACTTCAACAAGTCCAGAGTATCTTCTTCCTGAATCCTCATCTTGTAGTGTTGCTAAACTACTAAGTCTTCTAGTGTCTCCAAAAGAGAAAAATTTTCCATCGCTCTTCGGAACTGAAGCTATTTGGTAAGAAACCCAATTACCTATTGAGTCAGGTAATACTACTCCTGGAAAACTTACAGGAACTTCTTTTAGTTTTCCTGTTTCGTCTTGAACTAAAATTTTCAAGTCAGTAACAACACTTTGACTTGTTACTGTATCCGAATTTTGTTCAGTAGAAACTCTTACGCCATCAATACTCATAAGTAATCCTTCTAATTTTGTTATGTTAAAAACGCTTTTGATAGCTTCGGAATTATCTTTTCCGTAATATTCTATATTTTCCATTTTATTGACCTCCATTCATATGACCTAATTCATGAGTCATATATTTAAGTGAACCATATTTTGGTTTACTGAAAATGTCTGTTGGTTTCACTTCTGTTTCAGTGCTTCCAGAATATTTTCTTTTCAAGTCTTGATCTTCTAAAGTTGCTAATTCATATTGATCTCTGTCTTCAGGAAATATTTTGAAAACATCTCCTAATCCCAATGCTAGGAATTTTTTGTAAGAAACCCAATTACCTATTGAATCAGATAATACAATTCCTGGGAAGTTAACTGTTACTTCTCTTTGACGACCTTCATGATCTAATCCTTGTTGAACTAAAATTGTTAATTCAGTACCAAGACTTTGAGCAGTCACTTGATTACTATTACTTGTTGTGCTTGAATTTACGCTTTTAACTCCTACAAGTATTCCTTCAAGTTTGTCTCCTGCTTGTGCTTGTCTAAATTGTTCTGCTAATAAAGCAAAATAAGGAGTTTCTTTTTCTTCATAAATTTTTATTGGATCTTTATATTCTCTAGATTCCCAAGGAGCTAAGTAGTTTTCAGGAAGATGTTTAATTTCGAAAACTGGAAGTTTATTATCCAAAATTCTTCTCATTGGATCTTGTCTTTCACTATCTGGTACGAATTCAAAATCTCCTGACATTTGATAACTTCTAGGCTGTCTTTCTACTGTAGGATTTTGTTCTTGCCAGAATTTTCCAGAACTAACTGGTGCTTGTTCTTGTTCTCCACTTACTTTATGAGTTCCAAGATATAAACTCATAGCTGCTAATGTATTTGTTAATTTTCTTCTTATTGTGTTCATCATTTTATTTTTTCCTCCAATTTTTTGTTTTGTTTTAGGATTGTAAGGAATACGGTTTTTCTTTACCGCAATTCCATCCCCAAATGTTTTTTGAAACGCTGGTCCCTCATAATTATTTTTTACTTATGCAGACGCTGCAGCATTAAAGTATGATGCAAAACGTTGTTCTGCTTCGTGTAAAAACTGTCTGTAACTGTTTGAATCAGGGCCTTCTACTTCTAGAGGGTCATCATATAATAAATAATTAAAATTACCGCTCTTGCCATTATATCCTCTACCATTTGTTACTAAATCTTCTATTCTTTTTTGTATTTCTGTTTTTTGTGTTTCATTTTTCATTTTAGTTTACCTCCGTTTTTAATCCTAATTTTGAAAGTGTGTTTTGGTTTAGTAGAGCTTGATATTCATCGCAAGCCAAATCATATGCTTGAAATGCTGATGGATCTCCACTAAGCGTTTTTTGAAGCGCATCTTCCTTTCTTCTGTACGCCTCATTTAATTTTGGATCATCAAAAAAATCATTTATTGTCATTTTTTTCCTCCTAAATTTTTTGCTATGAAAAAAATTTCAACTCTTTAATTGCTTTTTAAGCAATTCCTCTAATTTCTTTTCTCTCTCGATGTGTTTGTCTAGTAATTCTTGCATGCCTTGTATTTTTTGATCTTTAGCGGTTAATTCTTTAGAAGTTGTTTCTAAGTCAGTTTTTAGTTGGTGATAATCTGTTCCGAAACCATCGAATTGGTTTGCGAAAACAACTGTTAACCCAACTAAAGCTACACAAGTCATTAAAACCAAAAATAATAATATTCCATTAACGTCTTTTTTTATGTATGTCATAACAAAACACCTCCGATTTGATTGATCGTGGTTTGAGACCACTCACAAACATCGTTACTACTAATAAGGAGTACTAATATATAAAGGTTTCGATATTTTTGTCACTTAAAAGTGATAAAAATAAGTAATTCTGGTTTAAAGAGCTGAGTATTTTTAAATGATTTAAATAAGGTGTTTTTCGAAGAAAAACACGAGAAAATAAAAAATGATCAAAAACGCAAACATTTGATCATAATCGAGTGTTTCACGTGTTTTGGTCTATTACAATAGAGTGATTAAATACCAGGGCCAGAAAAATTAAAAGAATTTTAATTTATCTAGTAGAAAAGTTAAATAGTTTTTAGTTTTTTTAGCCTGAAATTGCGCAGAAACTGAATTTTAGAAAAAATCTTAGGTTTGTTTCTTCACTCAAAAAGACTCAGAAACACTTAATCAAAAATGCCTTGCTCTGGCAGTTCTTCAGGAAGTTCCATGGCAACTCTTCCTTGAACACTTTTCACTTTTATCGCGACCAATCTTCCTTGTTGATAAGCATCTTTTAAGCGAGTTAATTTTGCTGCTTCTATATTACTGGAAGAGTAAATAATCTGCCATCATCAGTTCTAATTAATCCATATCTTTTATCTTCTCCCGCCCTAATTATTTTTCCTTCTGATTTCATCTTCTTTGTTCTTCGAGCCAAGTCATTAATTCTCTAACTTTGCCTTCGTTTAAGAATTCTTTAGGAACGTAAAAACTACTTTGTCCTTGATGCCAAATAAGTAAATTTTCAAAAAGGAAATTATCGCTAAGTTCTTGAATTCCAAAAGGTTGGTCATATTGTTTGTTCATTTTATACCTCCTCACTTAAGTTTAATTACTTTCCCGCCACTATCACTATATCCCACATAGTCAATAACATCTTTTGCGTACTGAGGAAGACCAGCATATTCAAGTCTTTGTTTAAATAGCGCCCATGCATCTGCAAGCCTAATTTTAAAAGGCAGATCTGAGTTTCCAACTGCATTTCCTGCAGTCGGTCCTAAATATCTCCAGCAGTCCAATGCTCTTGCTCTGCCGTAAATAACAGACGAATTATCATCCTCGTGATCATCAACAACTACATCACGAAGAAAGAGCTCAAGAAGTGATATTAATTCCGATCTTTCACGTAATTTATCACGCTTCATAACAATACTAAAATTTTGAACTTCATTTTCTTTTCTCATTTTGTTTACCTCTAAAAGATTATTTTAATATGTAGTAATACTAACAACTATTTAAATCTTTCGATTTTTTATCACTTGCAAGTGATAAAAAATCACCTACAAACTTCTAAATGCAGCGTTATAGGAAAGCTAATGCTTACTAGCACGTTTGTTTCTTTGCTTTGTTTTTCTCCAGAACAAGGTTGGCCTATTTGTATTTGCTCTACGAAGCTTGTGCCTTTTATTGTGAAATAATATTTTCTGCCTTGAAATTCTCTGTTGAGAATTTCTTGTACTTTTTCTTTGACATAATTACAAGAAGTCATTCCATTACAATACAAGTTTGGTTGTTGTGCGCAATCCTTAAGCAGATTAACTAAGGAATCACCGCACTCTGTGCTAGCTAACTGAATTACTGACATTAAACTATTGACTTTTTGTCTGTCATGAATTAATGAAAAATCTGTTCCAGATTTTTCTGATAAAAAAACAAAAGCAAATAAAGCCATTAAAGTAATAAGTATCATGATTATTGATAAACCAAGAATTTCCATTTGAGCTTTTTTTCTCTGCGGAGAAAAAAAGTAAGATGTAAAATTTTTATCCATAATATTTTACCTCTAAAGTCGAAGGTAGACATTCTCCACGTAGAATATCTCCGCAGTACTTGGTCTGTTTTGTTGAATCATAAACTACTATTGGTAATTGGTATGCTAGTGTTTGCGTGTTTTCTTGCGGGTAATCATAAATTATTTCATTGTTAACTTTTATTTGTGAAAAGCCCAGTAAGGGAAAGTATTCTGGTAAGTTTTTGCTTGCATAATTCTTGAATGCTTCAATTTTTTGTTTGTCTATGCATGAATAAAATCTTGCGTTATTGTATGAACAGCTTAGTTCTGGCATGTTGAAGACTATTTCTGCCAATCTAAACGCATTTGATTGGCTTATTTCAGCTAGTTGTGCATTAATTGAGTTTTCTTGATAGTTATAATAAAATATTATTCCTGCAATCAATAAAAAGAAGAAAACCACTAATACACCGGCGTTCTCGAACATCTGGACCTGTCCTAACGTGCTATCGAATATATTTAAAATTTTGATTTCTGGTTTCCGAGACATCAAAACTTTACCAGGCATCAGATGACTGCCAGATTCTTGGTTAGTGGCTAGACTTTTTTCATTTTAGTATATGTTTGGACAATTTATTTGTGTTCTGTCTACTTCTTTTTCTGCGTTGACTAAGTTTTGCATGTTTTGTTCGCTAATTGTTTTAGTTAGTTCTTCTGCTGATTGTGTTAAGTCGTCAAAGACTTTTAGGTTTGTATAACATCCCGTGTTTATGTTTGTGTTTTGTGATGCTTTTTCTTTGATTATTTGTGTTATGTGTTTTATTCTGTTGAATATTTTTGTTTTTAGCTGTGTTTCGAACATGTTTTTGTCTTGTGAGAATAGTGCTGCAAGTAATAATTCTGGATGTTCTTGGAATGAGTATTGTTGGTTTTCTAAAAATAAGTTATTCTGACTGACTTTTATTACTGAATATTTTTCGTTAAAGCTCGGGTCCGGTATTTCTGGGTTTGTGTTAATAAAAACAAATCTTACATGATCATGCCCCTCATAAACCAGGTTTCTTATTGTATCTACAAATTCATGGTTGATAGTGTCGGGAAAATTTTGTTCCAAAATTTTCTTAATTGGATCACTTGGTGAACTTACTATAATAAATTTTATTTTTGGGTTGGTTATGAATAGCAGGTTTGTTACTAAAAATGGTGCTTTTATGCTTTTGCTCCAGAGTGTTAATGGTCCTCCGTCAAGTGTGAATGGTGCGAATACTGGTAAATTGTATTTTTGTTGTATTTTATTGATCATGTATGAGCATTGATTTTGTGTGCAGAAGAAATTTATTTTTGCTTTAGTATCAATTGTAAAACTAGTTTCTTCGCTTCTTAATGCGCTTGAGAAAACGTCATCAAATTGTTTTAGTACGCTGATTTCTTGTTTTTTTTCGCTTATTACTAATTGTTTTTGCGCTATCATTACAAAGAAAGATAGTATTAGTGCTCCTGCTATCAAGATGAATATCCAGTTAAACTGCATTTCAAAGCCTTTTATTGATTGCATGTTATGTAGTCTTCCCAAGGGCTTACGTAAACTCCTTCTTTTGCTGATTCTAATTTGAGTACTAAATTATTTTGAGCGGGTAGACAGCAAATGCTTCCTCCTTTTTTTACTCTTAAGCCTTCAATTTTTATTTTGAAGTCTTGTATTGGTTGTAAGAATACGTTTTGGTCTTTGTAGCTTGCTAATTGTGCCAGAAGTGGAAACATTTTATTATTGGCTGCATTCTCATTGTCTGCAAAGCATACTTTTTCGTAACCGCTAGGAACTTTTAGTTCTAGTTTTGTTGTGCTTCCTTGCATAAATTTTATTCTTTCAACTCCTTCTTTGAGTGTATTACTAAAATCTATTAGTGCTACTGTTTTTTGTTTTTCTAAAACTTGATTGATAAATTTGTAACCAAAAGATATTACTAGAGTAAAAACTATCACTGCAAGAATAAACATTAGTACTTGTCCGATTAATTGAGCTTTTTTGCTTCGCAAAAAAGCTCTGAGGGTTGGTTTCATTTTTTCTTTATGTTTTTTAATTTTTGAAAAACATCAGTTTCACTTTCAATTCTTCTTTTCGTGCTTGGTTTTTTTCCGAATTTTTTTAGCTTTTCAAAAACCTCCGGTTTTTGTCGCGGTGGTCTCTCTGCTTTTTTAGTGAATGCTTCTTCTCTTGATGGAATATAGACTGGTCTTTTGAATTCAGGTATTGGAGTTTTTCCAGGGGTTTTTGAAATGAAAGGTATTTTTTCTAACCATTCTGAAGGTATTTGTAGGCCGTATTTTTTGTAATAATTGTAGCCTCCGTACCCAAGTCCTCCTAGAACTGCTAGTATCAGTAACCATTTTATTATATTCCATAGTGTGTTTGATGGATGATCTTTTGGATCTATTGGGCTGGTTTTGTTTTTGACTTCATCACCATCATTCCAACCATCCTCATCTGTATCTTTCTTCATTGGGTCTGTTTTTTCTTTGAATTCTTCAAAATTTATTAATCCATCATTGTCTGCATCTTTTATTTTTCCTCTTAAATTTGCGGGTATTTTTTTGTTTTCTTCCCATAAATAATATGCTTGATCTTCAGTGCATCCTGCATTTACTCCGTATTGAGTTACTGGAAGTTTTTCTGGTGTTTGAGGACAATTATCTTCTTTATTTAGGACTCCATCGTTATCATCATCGCTTTGGCATTGATTGCAGCTACCGCCGCAATCGATATTTGTTTCTCCGGTTTGTACGTCTAATATTCCATTGCTGCACAAGTCTTGAATGCAGACTCCGTTTAGACAAGTGTTGCTTTGACAGTCTGTGCTTTTAGTACATGTTTTGAGTTCTTCGCATGCCGGACAACTTAATCCGCAACCTATGTCTGATTCATAACCTTCACTGAGTATTTGGTCTGTGCATGATGGTTCTTTACAAGTATTATTTTCGCAGGCATTACTAATACATTGGTCATTTTGTGTGCATGGTTGACCTCCGCCGCATTTTTTGTTGCATACTGGGCCGCAATCAATGCCTGTTTCGCTTTCATCTTTTACATTATCTTCGCAATGAGGTGGTTTGAGTTTTGCATCAATAATTACTGGTTCGCTTTGTACTGTTTGACTTTCGAGTCCTGCTTTGTTGACCGCTTTTGCGAGTACTACATATTTTGTGCCATCGCTCATTACTGGTGTGTCAGCATAGAATGCATTGTTTACTGGTGTTTTGGTTGTCCAATCGACTATTATTTCTCCAGTGTTGTTGTTTTTTATTTGATAACTTATCTCTGCCACTCCGCTTTCTTGGTCCTCTGATTTTATCAGTATTTTTACTGCGTTGTTCATCCAGGAAATGTTTTTTGTTTTGTAATCTGTTGATGCGTCAATAGTTATTGTTGGTGGTGTTGAATCAATGAATGTTTCAATTGTTGTTTGCGCTGTTTCTCCTGTGGGCGTTTGACAGTTTACAAAATATTTTAGTGCTCCTATTGTTGTTGCTAGAATGCTGACTTCTGCTTGGTGATAGTTTGTTATTTTTCCTTGGGTGAATTGGTATTTTATTTCATCCTCTTTTGTTCCGTAAAAGCATTGTGCTTTCTTGCTAGAGAAAATTCTTAACATAATTTTTTGATTGTTGAATGTTTTTGGAGTGGTACTTTCAATGTAGTATTTGCTTAAAGGATCCACTTTAAAGTTCACCTGGGCTTTTGGTGACAAAAGCCCAGCTTCGTTTTGGCAGACTATATTGAATGTGTGATCTCCCGTAGTTGTTACTTTGGCTGTTGTTTCAAGTACTTTTTGTGGTACTTCATAGAATTTGTCAAAAACATCTTTCATCGTGTTAAAATCCGAACTGAATTCTGAGTATTTACAGAATCCTGGTTCGTTTAGTTCTACAATAAATGTTGTTTCGTATTCATTGCTTGTTGTCGTGGTTGTTTCTTGTATTATTTTCGGTCTTGCTAGTGCGGTTATTATTTCGGGATTTGTGTTGTCTATTTTTATTTTTGCTCTTTGATGGAAGTATTCTTTGTTTGATTTGCATATAAAGTCTATAAAGTGTGGTCTTAAGTCGCCTGTTTTTATTAAGTTAAAATTTGCTTTATGATTGTGCTTTCCTGTTGGTGTTAGTGGCAGGCTTGAATCAAATGTTGATTTATCAACTACTGGAAGGTTCGGTAAGTCAAATAAGTATCCGCATTCTGCTTCTACGTTAGTAAAAATTTCTAGTGCAAAATTTTCAGAAGCAGCTACACCCCAAGCGGGAGAAACTAATCCTAACATTCCTCCTTTTGATGCCACATAAAAAGTTGTTGATTGCGATATTTCATTGCCTGCGTAATCTTTTGCTTTAATTCTTAATGTTTTTTTGCCATCATTTTTGTTATCTGTAGAGTACTTGAATTCTTTTCCATCTCTATCTTTATTATCTACTTTTTCTAATAGATTTACTGTTTCAATTTTTTTAGTTATTACATCAGGATATGTTTCTTCAATTAAATCTGTTGATGTTAAGTTGACTTCTTCTGAAAAGTTTAGTTCTATGCTTGTTTTTGATTGGTTTATTATGCTTTCTTCTTCTGGTTTTATTTTTAGTGTTGGTTTTGTTTTGTCTACAACAAAGTTTATTTCTATTGAAGGATCTAAAAATATGTTATTTTTTTCTGCATTAAATGTAAAATTATACTTACCTTCGCTTAAAGCCGTTCCAGGTATAAATTCAAATGACTTCTGAGGTATTTGAAGTGGTTGGCTTATAGATATTAATGAGCCTTTTCCATCTTTTAGTTGGAATGTTGTTGCTTTTGCTTCATTTAATAAGTCTATTATGATTAAAGGTTTTTCTTTGCTGGTATAAAATATGTTGTTGAATTTGTTTGCTTCTTTTATTGAATAACTTCCAATGCCTGCTCCTTGACAGTTAGTGCATGCCGTGAATGAGTATTCTTTTACTGTTTCTAAATTGTTTGCAGGATCTTTTGTGTAAAATTTGATTGTATTTAGTCCTTCTTGCAAGTCGCTTATTTTTGTTTTTTCGTCAAATAGTTCTAAGTTATTTATTGTTAGTTTGTTGTTTGTTATTTGTGTGAAAACTCTTGCATCACTACAAGAGTTTGAAGGAGTTAAAATACAAACATAGGTTCTATAATTTTTTCCTGTTTGTGTGCTTGGTGCTTGTGTTTTTATTTTTTTGTCTTTTATTTTTATTTCTAATTGAGAGGTTGTTTTTGTTCTTGCTTGGTGAAGTTCTGTTTCTGGAGGGAAGTAGTCTTTTTCGCATTCTGTGTCTTTTGGATTACAATCTTGCCATGGTGGTGTTTGGTCTCCGTCCGAATTTTTTCTGCAAACATCCGCGTTTGGCTCATATTGGCAGAGTCCTATACCGCACGTGTCTGTGCTTTTTGTGAGTATGTTATTATTTGAGTCTAGAATTATTCCTCCTTGTGGACTTCCGCATTGTATTTGGTCGTAATCACTACATCTTGCTTGGTCGCAATTGAATGCTTTCTTGCTTGTTTTTGAGTAATAGCAAGCATAGTCTTTTGTTGAAAAAGCGTTCGCTTTTTCTTGAGTACAATAGTCTAATGGATTTTGTGATTTATCACAGTTTTCACAATTATTATTTTTGTTATCGACGCAAACTCCTATGCCTAATTCTGAAATTACGTCGTGCCATTCGCAATTTTGTATTCCACAATTATTTTTTTCACAAGCTCCTTTGGATTTGTAATTAAAGCAATTAATTAAGTTTGAACAATCTAGGCATTTGTCTTTTATTGTGTTTGTTTTTTCTAAATAACAAGTTGTCGGGTTTTGTTGTGTTCCTTCACATTCTTCAGCGCTAGCAAATAATCCTAGAGGTCCTGAATTGATATCGCAATTGGATTTTTTTATGCAAGATGGCTGGTTGTTTTGTACTTGACAGACTTCTCCTAATTGACATGAAATACTGTTGGCAAATGATAATTGGTTTTTATTATTGCATGCCGCGGATTTTTCAAAGTTACTTCCAAAATTGTTTATTATTCCTGTTTTTATGTCGTTAAATTGTGATTTGTCAGAATTTTCGTATCCAAATTGTTTTAAGTAATTCTCGTACTTGTAATAGTTGCGTTCTGATAAGCAGAATTGTGCGTTTGGTTGTTGTTGGTAGCATTCTAGGTTTCCTAAATTTCCTTCTTCTATAACTGCTTCGCTGTCGGTGTTCGCGTAATTTATTGTTAGTTCGTACGTGTAGTCTTTTAGAAATTTTAGGCTTGAATCTTCATCAATGTATTGTGTTGATGACTTTATTGTGTCTATTTTTTGGAAGTTTTTGTTTTTTGAGCAATCGTCTTTGTTTCCTTCGCATCTTTTTATTGTTATTGTATTAACAAATGAAGGGCATTCAACATCAAAACTTAATTTCAATCTTTTCTCTCCTGATGTGGGAGTTATTGCTAAGTTTTTTATTGGTGGAGTGTATGTTGGGCTGCATTGTGAAATTATTGGTTGTTGAACTGGTTGTGTTGGTTGGCCTGGTTGTATTGGTACTCCACATTTTGTATCACAACCTACATCTTGCATGATTTCTTGGAATGAAAGTTTTTTGAAAATGTTGTTTACTGTGCAAGCACTTGCGTCAGGAACTACTCTATTCGGACTTGGATTATTATTTGGGTCGCAACAACAGCCTAATGCGTAACTAATTTGGACTAATGAAAGTACTAAAATCATTATTAGCAGTGCTTTTTTTAGCATGCCATGCCACCTCTAAAACATAATTTTATTTTTTGGAAGTCCTTTTTTAGTCCGTCATCAACGTTGACAGTTATTTCGTAATAAGGCAAATTATCATACATATCTTGAGTTATTGTTAATGGTAAGTTGTGCTGAGGATTTGATAAGGTCACATAATATGTCAGATCTTCTTGATAGTCTGGATCGTAAGCTTTTATTTCAATTGTTTTTTGTATGCATTCGTGTTTTTTCTTCCATTTTTTTCCTGATGTATCTTCCCAGTATTGTGCTTGTTCGCCTTCAATGTATGGCTCTGGCGGGGGATTTCCTCCACTTATTATTAATTTGTTATTATTAAAATCTACTTTACTTTCAGGACATAACAGATTTTTTGTGTCAAAAAAAGAAGTATTAATGTACTGGAGTGCGGGAGGTCTGTTCGGTATTACAAAATTAATGCTTAGTTCTGTACTTCTTTCTTTTACTTGCATTATGTTGTTCTTAAAATTGTCGCGTTCTATATTTACTAAATAATTTAATGTGCTTTCTGGAGTGAATTTTATGTTGCTTATTTCTTGATTTATTAATGTGTTAGCAAAGTCGTATGCTTCTTTTAGTTTAGTTTCTTGAGTCAATAGTATTTCAGGTAAAGTTACTTCGGTGGTTTGTGATTTTAGTTTTGTTCCTTTTAGCTGTATTTTTATCAAATTTTTTTCTAAGTGCAATTCCGAAATCGGAATTGCTTTAATAAATTCTTTTTTTTCTAAATTAGAAGTACATTTTTGCATTGATTCTTTGAATTTTTTTTGTAATATTTTTTCTAGGTCATTAAAATTTATTAATATATTCCATCCGAATAGCGAGTTTGCCATAAAAACTTCTTGACCTTGAAAATAAGGAAAGGTAGTCCAAGGATAATCGGGAGGATTATTTGATATTACTACATTATTTTCTGATTCAGAAAATAAGGGCAGTAATGAAACTGTTTTTGTTATGTGTTCGTTTTTGAAATCAACATAATCCGTTTTTTCGTCACCTATTTTTTTGCTTACTTCTTTAACGCTTTCGTCTAATGCGACTTTTGCACAAGATTGTAGGTTTAATTGTAATTCTTCTCTTAGTTCTTTGGGAAACTCTTGTGGTTTGAGGTCTTCTTTGAAAGAGAAATAAACCAATAGTAGTATGGCGAAGACTACTACAAGTCCTAAAATCATGAAAAGTGTTATTTGTCCTCTTTTTTTCATTTTGTTCTTAAACTACTTGTTAGTTCTGTCCAATGATCTGTTATTGCTTTTTCTTTGCTCACTAGCATGAATTCGTTAGGTATTGGTTGGTTTTCACAAAATATTCCTTGCGGCAAAGCTAGTTTGAAAAGTTCTGAGCAGTGTTTTTGTGAAATACTCGTCCCCGAGTATTTCACTCCGAGATATTCTTGATTTTTGGTCTTTTCCAGAAATGCAAAGACTTTTGTATTGCTTGATTTTGCAATGTATACTTTGTTGAATAGTTTTGTTTGTTCAAAAAATTCAAAATTTAGTCTTGGTGGATTGTGAATTACTGCTTTAACGTAATCGCTTACTGTTTTGAATGGATTTTTTATAAAGTTAGTTGAAAATTGTTGTTGATTGAAGGATTGTAAACTACTTGTTTTCGGTAAATAAATTAGTGATTGTATTTTGTTATTATAATAAATATCATAATCTTTTAAGTTTCCATTAGTGCATTTTTCAAAGCTTGTTGATTTTAGTGCGTTATTGCAATAATCTTCTTTCACTCCAAAAACAGGTAGTGGTGAGTCGAATTGGTCATTTATTTGTGAATTAAAAATTAGTGCTAGTGCTGTTCCTTTGTCATATTTTAGTGCGCAGGCAGTATTAACGCAAGATACTGTTGTTTGGGATTTTTGGCAAGATTTTTTTAGTCTGTTATCAACATCTATTCCTACTTCATCGAGTGTTCCACAATGCAAGGTGTATTTTGATTGTGATTCTCTTTCTGCAAGATTCAGTAATTCTAGTGCAGATAATTTTGTTCTAGTAGTCCATTCTCTGTTATCACAATAATAGTCTTCAATAAAATCTTCATTGTTTATGCACATAGGATCGAGTTTTTTGTAGTAGTCTTCGGAAGTTTTTTTGTCTTTGTTTCCTTGAGGATTTATTAAGCAAGAAGTTGATTCAGTACAAATTCCAGTTAGTGAATTATCCCAATTAGTTTGAGGATTAACTTGAAGCCATTGTGCACCTATAGCAGCATAAGTAAGTATTGTTAACAAAAATATTATTACTGTTATCTTAGCCGCATAAATAATATTTTCCGTTTTCTTCATGAATGAACCCCTTTTTTTGACATTGATTTCCATCCCAGCATTCATTGTTTAAACAACAACCTTCTTGCATTCCTTGACTAACTTGCCATCCAGAACTTGTTAGTGTTCTAACTCCTTTTTCTTGAACTTTTTGCCATTCTTTATTTGTTTGGCAAACAAATTGTTTTGGTGGCGAGTCATTTGTTGCATCTTCCATTACATCACATTGATTTTTTTGTAATACTGTTACTGGTGTTGCACTGCTTGTTTGGCAACCATAAAATTGACCATTATAATTTAGTAGTTGATTATTTTTTATTGTGTTTCCTTTTTGAACATAATTACTTTCCCAGCATCCTCCACTTGTAGGTAAATTTCCTGGGTCGTTATAGTTTTCTGGAAAATCTTCTGGTTCTCCACAACATTTTGTTCCAGTCCACCCAAAGCCTGCATTTACACAAGCTCCTTCACCTAAATAGTCCAAATCGAAATCCCAAATTCCGTCTTTTCCACAATAAATATTTCTTTGCCCAGCAACTAGTTTTTCTCCAGTACCGTAAGAATTGGTTTCTGAGAAAGCAGGATAATTACCACGGCATTCTGCAAGAACTTTTTGAGTTGAATCACAAAAATAATTGTGTTTTTCTCCAGTACTTAAAACATTTAGTGATAGCAATCCTTGCTTATCAATTAAGAATCCTCCAAACAAGTTCTGATTTAAGCCAGCATAACTTCCGCTACACACTAAATATTCATAAACATTGCTTTGTGTTTTTGCTGGAACCAGCAGTAAGTTAGGATTTTTAAAGTCTGCAATATTGCCAACACTCGTTAGTGGAGCCCATTGCCATTCGTCTTTTTGGTTTTTTCCACAAATTATTTTCATTCCAGGTCTTACTTCATGAAGTCCCACATCATAACTTTTCCCATCACAGCAAGCACCAGCATACCAGTCTCCATTACAATTTTTTGCTTGCATGAAATCGCATTGACTGTTTTCATCGCTATCTAAACAAGCAAAAGCTTCTGCACTAGGATCACCAGTGCTTTTTTTATCATAAGAATCTTTTTTGCCCAACCAAACCATTACTTTTGGATTGTCGCTAGAAATAAAGACTATCCCTTGCAGGTTTTTTATTAAATCACTAATTTTTCCCAGTGATTTTGCCTCTTCATTTAAGAAAGCAGAAGTTCTTCCTGAGATGTAATTTTTGTCGAAGGCAAAAACTTTTAAGTTGGTTACCTCAATTGTACATTGACTACTTCTTTTTAGTATGTTTCCAGTACTGCACTCTTTTCCACCAGATCTTTCAAAACTAACGTGATTAAAGTTTTTACTGCCTAAAAAAGCAGTTTCTTCTCCTCGAGGCGAGTATCGAAAGCTTGCAGATCCATCCTTGCCAGACAAACCCACATTTAGTCCCTGACCACAGTTAGGATTACTCTCAACTCCAAAAAAATTAAGCGAGTAAATTTTTGCATCGGGAAATGAGTAAGAAAAAGAGTACTCTTGAGAAGACATTAATATGGCATCAGTTACTGCAAGACCAAAAATACTGGCTAGTTTCCTTCCAGCTCGGGCAATTGAACTGCAATCCCCCCCATAACCAATATTATGACTTCCACCTCTTATTTCATCAACATTTCCTAAAGTCCACTCAAAATTTTCAGCAAAAACAATAGGCATAACTAGTAAAATAACTAATAAAATCACCTTTTTATTCATTTTATACATCTTATAAAGTAATTAGACGATAATGCTATTTAAATTTTTGCTTCGCAAAAACTCAGAAAAGAATTATTCTTCTTCTCCTTCGTCGTATGAAGGAACTGCTGCTTTGCTTATAATAAATACGTCGCCAACTGCTTTTACTAATTGGTGAGGCACTATTACTCCTTTAGCGCTTCCTAGAACTTTACTTAAGAATGAATTTCTTGTTGCTTTTATTCTCCAACCGTGAATTTTGTTAGAAGTTACTAATGCTTCTTCAACATCACCAAAATAATCTCCTTCATCAGTGAACACTTTCATCTCGTAAGTGTCAGTTATCTTCTTTACCCTCAACATAAAGCTATGAGAAGAGCTTAAATATATAAACTTTTTGTAACAAAAGAATATAGATGAAATACAAAAATGTAATATTAGTAGGAACGTCTCATATTGCTAAAGAGAGCGTCGAGAATGTAGAAAAAGTCATTCTTGAAGAAAAACCAGACTTGGTTTGTTTGGAATTAGATAATAAAAGACTTGCGGCATTATTAAGTAAGAAAAAAAAATCAAAAATGCCGTTAAAGGAAATTTTCAGAATTGGACTTAAAGGCTACTTATTCTCAGTAATAGGAAGTTATGTTCAAGAAAAATTAGGAGAAAAAGTAGGAATTACTCCTGGAAGTGATATGCTTGCAGCTTTCAAAACAGCCAAAAAAAACAATATAAGAGTTGCATTAATTGATCAAGATATTGAATTGACTCTTAAAAAGTTCAGTAAATCAATTACTTGGAAAGAAAAAGGAAGATTTGCTATAGATATAATAAAAGGATTACTTTTCAAAAAACAAGTATTGACTTTTGACTTAACAAAAGTTCCTGAAGAAGAACTTATTCATAAATTAATAGAGCAAGTAAAAGAAAGATATCCTAATGCGCATAGAGTATTAGTTGAAGAAAGAAATATTTTGATGGCAAAAGAAATCAGTAAGTTCTCAAAAACTAACCCGGATAAGAAAATAATTGCAGTTATTGGGGCAGGTCATGAGAAAGAAATGGTAAGATTAATAAAAAAGTACACCAATAATAACGTAGACATCATAAATACGGGCCAGAATTAGGCCATCAACGGATATCGAAGACATCATAAACTTTACCGGCTGTCAAGCGCATCAAACTGCAGTCGTAAAGATATCAACTATAAACCAAAATGAAAGAATTAATAAAAGAGGGATTAAAGTTCAATAACAAAGAAAAAATTTCATTTCTATTAGTTGTACTAGTTCTTTCTTTTATTTACTCATTTAAAGAGTGGGGTTCAGGAGACTTCGCAAGCATTTTTACAGGATTAACAAACTGGGTTGTTAGCTTTTTCATAGTGGGAATTTCAGTCCTAGTTCATCACTTAACACAAAAAGTAACTGCGGCAATAAGAGGATTCAAAGTAGAACACAAATTATGGTGGAACGGTCTAGTTGTAGGATTACTTGCTGTGGTTTTAACTAATGGAAGATTTATGTTTTTTAGCGCAGCAGGGATGTTTATTACAACAACAAAATACAGACTAGGCTACAAAAGACAAGCAATTGATTTGTATGATTATGGAAAAATAGCATTATGGGGTCCGGCGAGCAATATCTTTTTAGGAGCAACATTATTAACTTGGTCTTGGATTTTAGGATTTCATTCAGGCATTATCGACAAAATATTCACTTTTAACGTATTATATGCATTCTATAATTTACTGCCATTTCCTCCATTAGATGGAAGCAGAATGTTCGTAGCCTCAAGAATAAACTACATATTCGTGATGAGCTCATATAGTGCATATCTAGCACTAATATTTATTCTTCATGTATACTCTTTCATCTGGGCAACAATAGCAGCATACGTAATATTAATACTGTATTACTACTTTGTTGAGTCGGGTTACTAAAATAGTTTGCAGTGAAAAATATTGCTTGTTCTTTTATATAAAAATTTCTCCTGTTAAACATTTGTCTCAGCCCGTCCGCTAATTGATAAAAATTTATTGTGGCGGACGGTCTTCGAGAATGATAAACAAATATCATTTCGAAGACTGGTTGGCCAAATTTCATATCAATTCGCCAGCCAGTCTGAGTGTAAACGTCCGCAGGACTAGAAACTACTAAATTTTCAGTTAATCAACAAAAACTTATTTAAATTTAAGCACGTTTGCTCTCTATATGAGCTTTGAAATAAAAGATCCCACGTTTAGTTGGGTGGAATGGAGTTGTTTATTCTTTTTCACACTCGGATTGATTATTTCTGTTTTTTCCAGTAATGAATTAAATAGATTACTTTTATCATTTATTTTTGGACTTTTCGGAGGCAAATTAATTTATCGTTGGGATAAAAAAGCAAAACTAGTCGGAGTATTGGCAGTTGTTTGCGGAGCTCTCGGATTATTAATTGCAAGTTTTAATGTTTTAACGGTTGTACTTTTATTCTTCGGAACGCATATTGCATATACCTTGCATAAAGAGAACAAAATAGAGAGCATAGACTTTTAAATTTGGTTTATGGTTTATAGTTCGAAGTTTATAGTACGTACTATGAACTCCAAACTGTAAACTACAAACTAGTCAGTATAGTTCACTGTACTTCTTGAACTCAACATTATTCTTTTTTAACAAGTCTAGAAGTCTGTTTTTGCTTTCTGCATTACCAACACTTTTATGATCATAAACCACTAATTTTGCATTAGATTTTTCTAACGCTTGTTTGAGCATTTCTTCATCAAAATTAGCAACATTATATTGAGGGCAAACATGACCAAAAGCATAATTTGTTATTCTCCTGAATTTTTCAAATTGTTGATGAATATGCAAACCACCCAAACCAACCACAGGCACTAAGTTTACAGTTTGCGGTTCACGGTTTGCAGTTTGAGAGCCATATTCTTTAACAATTTCAACAATACATTCCGCAATTATTCTTCCTGCTTCTTGGTTTTTCCATTGCTCTTCACCACTACCAATTTCTATAAACAAAGATGGCTTCTCAAGGTATGGTCCGTGATGAGTTGCTTCTTGAGCTATAGCAAAATCTTTCAAAGTATTAATTTTATCAAGGAAAAGTAATGCTTTCTTCATCATGACAGCATCAGTAAGTACCAATAACTTCGGTCTTCCCCCGAGGTCAGCGCCACCCCAATTACCTATAGGATGAACAGTCAACGAAGGAATTCCACTCTTAGAAAAATGCGTTGTTGCAAAAATAAAAAAATCAGCATTGATTTGTTTATCTAAATCCTCATTGTAAACGGATTTTTCTTTAACTGCGTAAATCTTTGCATTCTTGAATTCGTAAACAGGCAAGTCATTGAAAACTTCCTTTGTTTGCTTGAAACTAAAATTATTAATTAATTTGTCTTTAATATTTTGTCCTGCCAAATCCTGCCCAATAATTATTGCGAATTGCATGAGAGAAAAGAATCAAGCCAGAATATAAAAATGTTTGGAGGGGAAAAGGACGGATTATTTAGCTGTTTTCCATTCTTTCAAGAAGAATTCTTTGTATTGTTCTGCCATTTTTTTGTTTGTTATTAATATTCCTATTGGTGTTTCTTGCCAACTGAGGATTACTACTTGGTTTCTGAATATTGCCATGTCTCCTGGGAATGATACATCACTGTAGCGGAACTCCCATAATTTCTTGTATGCTTTGATTGTTTGAGGTTTTTTGAATACTGTATGTGTTTCTTCGATGAGTTTTTTGTTTTTAAGGGATAATAATGTATGGTCATGTATTCCTGCAGTTATTTTTGCAGGGCCCCACCACTCATAAAACTCAGCTACAATTAGGTCTTTACTTGTTGCTCCTGTGCCAAAACCATACCAGTGCTCACCTTTTTTTGCATTGCTAACTAGATTCAAAAGCATTGACCTTATAGCTGGCAAACCTTCAAATAATTCTATATTTGAACGCTCTTTGGAGTGTATTTGCAATGCTTCAAGCCTTGGAATTTCTTCTTCAATCTGTTTCTCTTTTGCCTTGAATAATTCAAGTATTTTTTTAGGTTCTGATGCTTGAAAATACTTTGTCTTGCCCTTAATAATCCAAGAAGTGAAACCTTTAGTTTGCAAAGATTCTAAGATTTCATATATTTTTGAATTAGGAACACCTGACTTTTTAATAAGAGGTCCTGTAGTAGTGCTTCCTAATTCTGTTAAAGCTAAATAAACTTTTGATTCTCTTTCAGTAAATCCAACTTCAGCAAGCAATGCCAAGAGTTCCATACAATAAACTCTAATGTTCAGTGATATTTAAAACTTTCTAATAACTACCCCTCTGAGAGGTGAATAAATATTAAATACCTAGTTTCAAGCAAGAATACTGTTTATTGGAGGATTAAAATGACTAAAGAAAACAAGCAAGATAAAAATATTGAAACGCTAGAAACACTAATTAAAAAACTGAAAAAAATTGGTTTAGGCTGCTGGAAAAAAAGTGAAACTTGTGATCTGTATGATTCTAGAGATTTTTATAGTGACTCAGAATGTGATGAGACTGGTTGTTCGTCTTGGTCGTCCAATTTACGTGGCAATGTTTATACACTAGAAATTGATTGTTTTAATGTTAGATTATATGGAGGACGTAGAAATTACCGTTCCTCAAGTACAGATCTCTATAGACCTAATAAAGAAACACAGAGTGGTGAACCATATTACAGAATTGTTCTAATACACCCGAAGTTAGAAAAACCAATTCTTGACGAAAAAAGTCCTTTATTAAAACCCCTTTATGATAAAGTTAATAACCCATTTTTAAAAAAACGTGAGGAAGAAGAAAAAAGATTAGATGAAATTAAGAAGAAAAGGGCTGAATCAGATAAAATCAAGAAAGAACTGCATGAAAAAAGATGCTCAGAAGATTTTAAGAATTTCTTAAAAAGATAATCCCTTGATTGTTTGCTTTAAAACTCTTACTCAAAGAATATTAGTTCGGACCAAGACCGGATTATTTACAACTTAGTTTTTTACTACAAACCCCAAACTACAAACTATGAACCAAGTTCACTGGACACCTCTTAAACCTTAAATTCTGGCTTTGCAAGGCGTATAACCTTGAATTTTACTTTTTCAGTCACTGGACATTAACGCATAAGGTATTTAAATAAAATTAGAAATTTTTGTCTGATGGAAGAAAAAAATAGCTTAGCAGTATTTCAAGATAAGAAAATAAGAAAGATTTGGCATAATAATGAATGGTACTTTTCAGTTATTGATGTAGTTGAAGCTTTAACTGGTAGTGTGGACCCGAAGGACTATTGGTATAAACTTAAGAAAAGAGAAGAAGAATCAAGCAAAATTGAACTATCGACATTTTGTCGACAGTTGAAATTACAAGCACAAGATGGTAAATTAAGAGAAACTGATTGTGCCAACACGGAATCATTGTTTAGAATCATCCAATCAATTCCCTCACCTAAAGCAGAACCATTCAAGTTATGGCTAGCAAAGATAGGGTATGAACGCGTTAAAGAAATTGAAGATCCAGAATTGGCTCAAAAAAGAACTAGAGAACTTTACAAATTAAAAGGTTATTCTGATGCTTGGATAGAAAAAAGAGTTAGAGGAATTGCAATAAGAGATGAATTAACTGGTGAATGGGCTAAAAGAGGAGTTCAGGAAGGGAATGAATTTGCCATACTTACTGCAGAAATATCAAAAGCAACCTTCGGACTAACACCTGCTGAATACAAAGAAGTTAAAGGACTTAAACGTGAGAACTTAAGAGATCACATGGATGATTTAGAACTAATCTTTTCCATGCTTGGCGAAGCCGCCACTACAGAAATCACAAAAAGTAAAGATACTAAAGGTTTTGAAGAAAATAAAAAAGCAGCTAAAGAAGGAGGAGAAGTGGCGGGCAATGCTAGAGAAGATTTGGAAAGACGAAGTGGAAAGAAAGTAGTTACAAGCGAAAACTATTTAGAACAACCTGAAAAGACTAAAAGATTGGAAAGCAAAAAATGAATCACGCATTTAAACAAAAATATCTGGATTTGTAAAAATGATAGAACTCATCAATGAAAACACAATAAAGTTAAGCAAAGAAATCAATGATTTAGATAAATTTGTACTTGACTTTGTTAATATTTTAAAGAAACATACTAATTATATAATTATTAGTGGGTTTATTTCAATTCTATTTGGCAGATCTAGAGGTACAGAAGATGTAGATATTATTATACCAAAAGTGGATAAAACAAAATGGATAGAAATAAACCTTGCTTTGTTGGAAAAGTTCGAGTGCTTAAATTGTAATGACCCTAATGAAGTTTATTCTTACTTGAGTGATGGATTGTCTGTTAGGTTTGCAAAAAAAGGAGAAATTATCCCAAATATGGAATTAAAATTTGCAAAATATGATATCGACCATATATCTCTAAATAACAAGATAAAAGTGCTAATCGACAACAACGAATTATTTATTGGTCCTATAGAATTACAGATTGTTTACAAGAAAAAAATTCTAAAATCTAATAAAGATTTAGAAGATGCCAAACACTTAGAAATAGTACTTAAAAAAGTGATTAGTCAAGAAAAAATTAAATATTACGACGAGTTAGTCAAAGAGTTATGGAAGAAAAGAAGTTAAATCAAAAGCAAAGAATGCAATTTGTTGAACAATGGGCAAATTACGTTAAAGAAAATACTGATTGGAGTAGACAACAAGCCAAACTTATTAATTCTATGCTTAAAAATTCTAAAAATAGTTCACTAAGTAAAGAAGATTATTTAGAACTTAAGGAAAAAAGTGAAAAATGCTAGTTAACTTTACACCAAGGCTATATCAAGAAACAATTCTGCATGCTTGCACTAAAAGCAATACTTTAGTAGTTTTGCCTACAGGAATGGGTAAGACTGCTGTTGCATTAATGCTTGCAGTTCACAGACTAAAAGTCCATCCCAACAGCAAAATATTATTTCTTTCGCCAACAAGGCCTCTAGTAGAACAACACTATAATACTTTCAAAAAACACTTAGAGTTGCCTGAAGAAAAATTTGTTTTATTCACGGGCCAAGTAAAGCCAGAAAAAAGAGCTGAAATGTGGAATAATGCCCAATTCATTTTCAGCACTCCACAAGGTTTAGAAAATGACTTAATAAGCAACAAAGTAAGCTTGAAAGACGTTAGCTTGTGTGTTTTTGATGAAGCACACCGAGGAGTTGGAGAATATTCTTACGTTTTTATTGCACAACAATACAACAAAAAAGCAGACTTTCCAAGAGTTCTCGCATTAACAGCAAGTCCTGGTGATGATTTAGAAAAAATAACTGAGCTATGCAAAAGTTTAGGAATTGAAGAAGTAGAAGTAAGAACTGATGAAGATCCTGACGTTAAACCTTACGTTCAAGAATTAGAAGCACAATATATCAAAGTTGATTTGCCACAAGAATTCTTGCAAGTAAAAAAATTCTTAGAAGAAAGCTATCTTTCTAAACTTGAACAAGTAAAAAGCCACGGTCACATTACTAGAACTAACCTATCAAAGACAGAATTGTTAGGTTTGCAGTCACAATTGTTTGGAAAAATAACTCAAGAGAAAGATTTTGACGTAATGAAAAGCGTTTCATTAATTGCAGAAGCACTGAAAGTACAACATGCATTAGAAATGTTAGAAACTCAAGGAATTCCACAATTAGTTACTTATTTTGAAAAATTGGAAGAAGAAAGTTTTAAATCAAAAACAAAAGCAGCACAAAATTTAGTCAGAGATTTAAATTTTAGAAGCGCATTTGCAAAAGCAAGAAGTTTAAACGAACAAGGTTTGAAGCATCCCAAACTAGATAGGTTGTTTGAAATAATAAAAAAAGAAGTTCAAGAAAATAACAAAACAAAAATAATAGTATTCACACAATACAGAGATACTGGTAGTTTAATAAAAGAAAAATTAAACCCTGAAGGAGTTCTTTCTGAAGTTTTCGTTGGGCAAGCCAAAAAAAAAGGAAGTGGATTAACTCAGAAAGAACAAGCAGCATTAATAGCACAATTTAAAGATGGTGTGTTTAATGTATTAATTGCTACGAGTGTTGCAGAAGAAGGTTTGGACATTCCGAGCGTTGATTTAGTAGTATTTTACGAACCAATACCTTCTGCAATTAGAAGCATTCAAAGAAGAGGAAGAACTGGAAGACAAGAAAAAGGAAGATTAATTGTTTTAATTGCAAGAAACACAAGAGATGAAGGTTACAGGTGGAGTGCGCATCACAAAGAACAAAGAATGAATACTATACTTCACAATTTAAAATCGAAAGTTTTTCTTGAAAAAAAAGAAAAAACCCTTAGAGATTTTGAGGAAAAAGAAAAAGTAAAAATTATTGCAGACTACAGAGAAAAAGGTAGCGAAGTACTAAAAAATTTAATGGATAAAGCAGAAATTGACTTACAACAATTGTCCCAAGGAGACTACATCCTCAGTCCCAGTGTGGGAATCGAATTAAAAAAAAGAGGTGACTTTGTCAACAGTATTCTCGACGGCAGATTGCTAGAACAATTAAAAAATTTAAGAAGACAATTCCAAAAACCAATCCTAATCCTGGAAGGAGAACAAGACTTGTATAGCATAAGACAAATACATCCCAATGCAGTGAGAGGAATGCTTGCAACAATAGCAGCAGGCTTTGGAATCCCAATAATTCACACCAGAAATAGCAAAGAAACTGGTGAAATGCTAATAACAATCGCAAGAAGAGAACAAGAAAATGAAGGAAAACACTTCAATCCCCATTTTGAAAAACAATTAACAGATGTAAAAACACAACAAGAATACATAGTATCCGCACTGCCAAATGTCGGGCCACAAATAGGAAAATCATTACTAAATCATTTCAAAACATTACAAAAAATCTTCACAGCAAATGAAGAAGAACTAAAAAAAGTAGAAGGCGTAGGAGAAAAAACAGCAAAAGGAATAAAAGAAGTTAGTGAAAAAGAATATGAAAAATAAAATGATAGGTGAAAAATATGAAGTGTCAAGAATGTAATAATCTAATGAAAGAAGTTAAAGTAAAAATACAAGATGCAGATAGTGATGTTATTAGTTATCAATGCAGCAAATGTGGTAATTTTGATTTTGAAGAAGCTTCAATAAAAAAAGCCATAACAGAAATAAAGGTTAACGAAGAAAGTAACAAATTAATCTAACAAATCTTCAATTTCATCAAAACCTTTAGTAACTGTATTTAGGTCGTTAACAACTTCTGATTGTTTCTTAACTGCTTCTTCTTGAGTTTTTGGAACTGGCTCTTGAGCTAATTCCTTTTTTTCATTTTGTTTATTAGAAATTTCTTTTGGTTGAGAAACACAACTAATAACAAATAATAATAGTACTGCCAAAATAAGTAATTTTTTCATATTGCCTCTAATAATCTTTTTACGGTTTCTTTCATTGCGAACTTGAAATTTTGAATTCTTTCTTTTACTAAAGGATATACTTTTTCAGGGCTATCAACATTTTCTTTAACACTCAATTTTAAACCACTCAATTGTTGTCCTAATTCATTAATTTCTTTTGCTGCTTGAAAGAAAGCATTTGCTTTTTCTTCTTGATTATTTTGAGTATAATAAATACCTATAGCATCAAGTCTTTTAGCTGATTGATCTAGGCCGATTTTTGTTTCTTCTAATTTAATTACAATCCCTAATAATTTTGTTGTTTGATCTTCAACTTCTTTTTGAGGCGCTGGAATGCCAGGTTCTGACTTAACAGGTTGTGCTGGAACTGGTTCTGCACGCGTTGTAGTTTCTGAAACTTTCTCAATTTTTGGAACTTGTACTGCTGAAGTAGATCCTTGAGGTACTACTGTCTTTTGAACTTCTGTTTTTGTTGGAGAAGTAATTTTAGGAACATAAGGTTTGTAAGATTCTACATTATCTTCACATTTATCTTCACAATCATTTTCAATATGATCTTGCTCACACTCTGGAGGCATTTTAAAATCTGGATTTATTTCTTGAGTGAAAACACAACGTTTAGAACTCACACATGCACTGATGCAACCATTAATTTTTTCATTGTTTTCTTCATTTTGATCATCTTTTTCATTATTTGTATCTTCTATGTCGGTGTTATTGTTTTCACTTTTGTCAATTACTTTAGTTTCTTCTGTATATGTTATTAAACCAACACTCGGGTGTAAACCTAAAAATAAATGCAAGTATACTTCTGCAGAATCTAAATTAAGCTTATTATTTTCGGGGTTTACAACATAAACAATATCCTCTTTTGAAATCCAGGCAAAAGTATTATCTGTACCATCATAATTGAGCTTTGTGTCCTTTCTTGTATAAAATATTTGGTCTTCTTTACTTTGAAATAATCGTTTACTATCAGGACTCACTAAAAAATCCTTAATAGCTACTGCAACATAACCTCGATCTAGAACAAATTCTTGATAAAACAATTTTTTAGCTAAATTGCTGTTCATAGCTTTAATAGCCATAACTGACGTTTGTGGTGAAGAATATCCTCTTTGATAGACTACAGAATACTTTTGTAAATCTTGATTTTCATAATAACCCTTCTTAACAAGATCTAAGTTGCCTTCATATTGATTTAATATTAAGTATTTTCCGTGATCTTCTTTTGGAAGGTATTTTCCATCAAATTCTCCCTTTTGTACATCAACGAATAAATCAGCAAAAACACTGAAGGAAAAAACAGATAACAAGAGTAAAATTAAAATTAATTTTTTCATATAAAAAGGATAATTGATATATGTTTAAAAAACTTGTTTTTTATTATTAGTTTAATGACCTCCGGCATTCAACCTCCAGAAATTTTGCAAAGCAAAATTTCAAATAAAAGTCTCAGTTATGTATGCATTTTAGCTAAAACTTTCCAAGGGAACCAAAGACCTCCCCAGAATCCACTAACTGCTCCTGCAGTTTGGTATAAGTTTTCATTTAAGTCAACAACATTTTTTGCATCTTGAATTAAACCAGTTCTTTCAGCTAACCAAGGAGCAACATCTCTTACGTAAGGAACAAAGTCAACTATATTTCCCCACAACCATCCAAGTCCTTCACCAGCATAACTTCCTAAATAAGCGCACACGGGCATTGCTGCCGTTGCAACAACAAGTCCTAAAAGAGCATTTCCACTTTCTCTTCTTAAGCAATTTTCTAAACCACTCAACTCAATTGGCTTCTCATTTTTTTCTAAATTTTCCATTTTATTCTCCTTTGAATCTATTAAAAGATCCACATGAATACTAAGAATTAACTCTTGTTTTTAAAAATAATGAATGATCTTTTCAGTGACAAAAAGTGACTTTTTTAAAAATAATAAGCCAAGATTCATTCTTCTTTAATTTTAGCAGAATTCGCAAAAACACTAATAATATACTTCTTATTTATTTTTCCTTTATCAAATTGTTTCTTAAAATTATCTCCACTCGCCAAGACTATTCTTTCCAAATCAACAAAATTTCCTTTCTCACCAACCAATTTAGCATATACTTCAAAGAAATCAGCTTTAACACTTTCTTTAGGATCAATAGAATGATAAAAACGTGCATCAACTAACAAAAATACTTCACCACCTTTGTAGTCATCAAAATCAGACATTATGTTATTCGGGGGATTTTGAGTTTAATAAATTTTCGACAGTTTTGATAAATTCGACTTGAACTTTCGGAGCTTCAGCCGCCAAAAAGTTTGAAGTTTATGGTTTGGAGTTCATAGTACGTCCTGTAAACTGTAAACCATAAACTATAAACTATTTAGAATTTCATCTCTTTTAATTTCTCTACACGACTTTTGGTACTTGGATGCGTTGAAAATAAGGATACTAACGCATCAGCTCTGAATGGATTAACAATAAATAATCCTCCAGTAGCACTGTTTCCTTTCATTGGAAGTAAGTTTGCTGCTTGATCTAACTTGTGCAAAGCACTAGCTAAAGGTAAGCCTGTTTTACAATATTTTGCTCCATTTTCGTCAGCAAAATATTCTCTGCTTCTCGATAATGCAAGTTGAAGTATTGTAGCAATAACGGGAGTTAAAATTACTAAAACTAAAAATGACAAAATATTGCTTCCACCCCTATCATCTCTGTTCCCTCCAAATCCTCCTAATAATGCACCCCAATGGGCCATGTAAGCAACGTAAGAAATCACGCTAGCAATCGTTGCAGCAATAGTAGTAATCAATGTATCTCGGTTTTTTACGTGAGCTAATTCATGAGCTAAAACTCCTTTAAGTTCTTCTTTGCTTAAAACTTTAAGTATTCCACTAGTAACAGCAACGGCTGCATTTTGAGGATTTCTTCCGGTTGCAAAAGCATTAGGAATTTCTGATTTAACTAAATAAACTTTGGGCTTAGGAATTCCTGCAGTTCTGCTTAATTCTTCAACAATTGAATGAACTCCTGGAGCTTCAGTTTTTGAAACCTGTTTTGCTCCATACATTGCTAAAACAATTTTATCACTATACCAATAACTCCCAAAATTCATGAGTAAAGAAAAAACAAGCATTAAACTCAAACCATTTATTCCGCCAACTAAATTTCCAACAAATAACAATAGGCCTGTTAGAGCTGCAAGCAAAATTACCGTCTTTAATTGATTTTTAAACATTTTTTCCCTTAAGATTTGCGGAGCAAATCTTATTTAAATAATTTGTTAATCCTTCAATTTGTCTCAATTTGGTTTCTTTAAACAAATAATTGCGTAATTCATTATTAATTCTAATGCTCATACTTTGAAGGTATTTTGAAAGTTTTGAATATAATTCTCTACCTTTTGCATCGAGATCTGTTAGAATGATGCATTCCTTATTGTTCTTAGCCAGCTCATCAGCAACTTCATACAAAGATTTTCTGCTTAAAGTAAAAATCTTCCTAACACCAAAACGCTCAAGAGCTTTTTTATCGTTCTCTCCCTCAACAATAAAAGGAAGATTTTTGTGCTTTTTTATTAAGGCGATCAGTTCTTCAATTTCTTTCATGAAAAATGCGTTAGTATTTTTCATATTTGACCTCCTCTCACACCCTAAAGGGTGGAGATTCCTTAGTAGGGTTATAGCATGATGTGCCTCTTGATTTTTTACATATTCTTTAGCAACTTCTAAAGTTATATGCCCTACTGATCCAGCAAACTTGCTTTTTGTCCA
>JACRKG010000010.1 GCA_016215315.1 Candidatus Woesearchaeota archaeon
AATTAAGAAATATATAGAAGAATCAAACCACTGGTCAGCCACAAAACAAAAAAAACTTTTTTGATTTTGAAAATCGGCGATAAATGCCCCTGGCTTTAGCCAGGGGATAGCCGATTTTCCCAATTATGTTTTTACTATGTAAGTTTTTCAAAGAATTAGACGACAGAATTGCTTTTCAGCATTGAATTTTTTATTGAATTTTTGGGAAATATTTCAGTTTTTTGGAAAACTTTACCGAAAAAGGGGTGTCCAGTGAAAAAGATTTGTCATAAAAGGTATCGACTAGGTTTCATGCGGTGAATTTGGTTATGACTTTTTAATCACACAAACATATTCTCAATTACATTATTATTTATATATACTCCAGACTATAGGTGTGTACTGTGATATAATTGTCACAAATGTGTTCGACGGGTCTTTTACCACAAACTACAAACCCCGAACTATAAACCATAAGGAGGGTATCAAAATGGCAGAAAAACAATCAAAAGATGAACAAGTTGGCTTTCACAAAGGAGCCTTAACAACACTAGCAAATGAAAGAAATGAGTTGTTAAAAATAATCAACATTGTTGAGCAATTAATGCAAGCTCACGTAAAAGCACTAAAAGAATTAGGTGTTGATTTAGAAAAAGAAGCTAAAAAAGCAAAAGCTAAATTAGAGGAAAAAGTATAAAAATGTATCAAACACAAGCACAGCAAGGATATGGAAGAAGCTATGGAGGAAGTTCAGATCTTTCAAGTTTTTTAACTGAAAGATCACCTTCAGGAATGAGATCTTCTCATCCAATGCTAGAAAGTTTTTCAAGATCAATGGGAGATAGTTATTCAAAACCATCTCCCGCTATTGATTTTAGCAAAATGTATGCTCCTGCAGGAAGAGCAGTGAGTTCTGAAAAGTACTTGGCGAATCAAGTAATGGGAAGTAAAAATTCCACTTCAACGACTGCATTAAGTGAAGATCCACAATATCAGAGAGGAGACTTGGAAAAATACTTAGGAAGCACATCAGAATATGGAGGAAATGCTCCAACCTACAACATTAACATAACAATAAATTACAATTTTGGTGCAGGAAATGCTGGAATGGGTGGGTACAGTAAGCCATCAACAAATTATGACAACGCGGTATTACAAGACAGCATTCTTGAAACAATAAAAAACACTTACTTAAGTAATAATTCTAAAATGGAGTTTGTTCCAGATTCATTTCTTAACACTAACAGACCAACAACAGAATTCATTGGCAACGTAGATGATGTAAAACCATTCATTGAACAAGCTTTCAAAGCAGTTACTGGTGAAGATTTGCCTGCAAACTTATCAATTCATGTTTTAGATGAAGAAAATTTCTTAAAAGCTCACGGAATGCACGGAGGAAGTTATTCTGAAGGCATCATGGGTTTTAGTTTAAACTCACAAGGAACTGGATTAAACCAAGTTTTTGTTAAACAAGATAATCTTGATAGAATGATGCTAACTATGGGCCACGAAATAGGTCACGTAATGAGCAAATCATTGCCTAACCAACAAGATGAAGAAGCAAAAGCATTTGCATTCTCACTAGCTTGGATGGAAAAAATAATAGAAAAAAACATAGGCGGCCTAAGCGCATGCATACATCCAAGACCTGCAGAAAACGGACTACACAATGTAGCTTTTGATTTCGTAGGAAAAATACTAAAACAAGGAAGCACAGCTTTCGAATTATTTAAAGAATTAGTAAAAGGAAATGTATCAATAATTACGGGGGGATATTAAAATGGAAGAACAAAAACAAGAAAAATTACGGACACTTTACGATTTAGGAACTGTAGTATCTAAATTGGCATCTCAAGGTAATTATTTAGGAGCGGCTTGTATGCTAGACAATCTTCCTGAAGGAGCAAATACTCAAGCATTATATGCAATGTTAGCACTTACTTGTTCATCAGATTTTGATTTGCGAAAACAAAAAATGGATTCACCACAACGTGAAGAAAGACCAAGAATACTATCAGATGAAACTATTGGATTGGCAGAAGGAGTGATAAAATACCTGAAAAGTAAAAGTGGTAATTATTTTCAAAATGATTGAACATGATTATGAACAAGAAGGCTGGTGTGTCAGCTCTGATAATGCAGAATATAGAAGTTTAATTTTCAGAGATAAAAACGACAAACCACAAACCAAAACGGAGGGCTAATAAAATGTCAAAAAAACAATATAATAAAGAAGAAAAAACTAAAGATCAACCAGAAGGTCAAGAAGTAGTTGCACCGCAACCACAAATGCCGCAATTACCTCCTGAACTAAAAGAAAAATTAGAAAAAATAAAAAAGAAATTAGAAACATTCTCAAAAAAAATAGTTGACAAGTTCGGCAAATACATAGTTGGAGTTGGATTACTTCCACCACCACAACCAAGACCCGGAATGAGCCCTGAAGAACTAAAAGAACTTGAAGCAGTTAAAGACAAAATTCACGCATTAGTATTAGTAGATGATTCTGAACCTTCAAAGATGACAAAAGAAGAAATGAATGAAAGGCTTGACACAATCATAAAAAAATCAGCAGAAGAAGTTGACAAAGACTTGTTAGCAAATGTAATAATGGTTAGCGCATTATGGCAAGACTGTTATGACGGAAAATATGACAAATTACAAATGATTGCAATGAGCGCTCCAGTACATGATACAGGAATGCTTTCAGCAATAAAAATTGCAGAAGTACACAAAACAATGACTCTCAAAAAATTCGAGAAATACATTGTTGCTTACGTTCTAGCAGGAAGCATAGTTCAAGGCAGAGCAACAAAAGAATCAGACATAGATGTATTCTTAATCGTTGATGACACTGACGTCAAAAAAATGAGTCGTTTAGAATTAAAAGATAAATTAAGACAAATAATTTTGGGAATGGGATTCCAAGCAGGAGAAATGACTGGAATAAGAAACAAAATCAACATCCAAGTATATATCTTAACTGATTTCTGGGAAAGTGTTAAAGAAGCACATCCAGTAATATTTACTTTCTTAAGAGATGGAGTTCCATTCTTTGATAGAGGAATCTTCATGCCTTGGAAGCAATTGCTAAAAATGGGAAGAATAAAACCAAGCCCAGAAGCAATCGATATGTACATGAGCACTGGAGAACAAATGATTCAAAGAATCAGAATGAAGATCAGAGAAATAGGAATTGAAGACTTATTCTGGTCAACACTAACACCATCACAAGCAGCAATAATGATGTACGGACTACCACCACCAACACCAAAAGAAACTCCGGGAGTATTGAGAGAAGTGTTCGTCAAAAAAGAAAAATTACTTGAAGAAGAAGACGTCAAAATAATGGACGAATTAATCAGAGTAAGAAAAGAATTAGAACACGGCGGAAAGAAAGATATTACTGGAAAACAACTAGATGAAATGTTGGAAGGCGCAGAAAAATACTTGAAACGAATAAGAAAATTATTCACACAACTAGAAAAAATAAAAGAAGAAGAAACAGTAGTACAATTATATGACACAGTAACAAAAATATTAAGAGATGTTCTATCTTTACGCAACCTATTTGACGTAAAAGAAGATGATTTAATGAAAACAGTAAAGAAAGAATTAACTGATAAAGGAACTTTATCTGGCAAACAACACAAACAAGTGCAAGAAATCTTCAAAGCAAAAGAAGACTATGAAGCAGGAAAACTAGTAAAATCTGACTTTGACAAAATAAGAAAAGAAAGCGGAGAACTACTAAGATTCTTAATAGAGACAGTTCAAAGAGAGCGAGGTAGAGAAATAGCAAAAACAAAATTCCACGTCAAGTACGGAGAAAAATTCGGAGAAGTAATATTGCTTGAAGACAAAGCATTTATCATTCAAGACATCGACGCGGAAGATAAAGTCGTGGAAAAAGTAAAAGTAGACAAAGAAGGAAGATTCGGACCACTAGAAAAGTCTAGCTATGAAGAACTGGAAAAATCAATTTCAGAAACACAAATACCGAGAAAAGTATTCATACACGAACCAGTATTTGAAAGTCTGAAAAGCATATTCGGCAAAGACGTAAGAATAATGGTACATCATTAAGGCGACTAGAATTAAAAAATTTACGGGTCGCAGTATTCGTGATGCTTAGTTATTTTTGTAGGTATGAGTGGATATTGCGGAGTAAATATTTCTTATTTTTTTTATTTTTTTGAACTTTTTCAGCTCAGGCCTCCACGATAAGTGTGCTTGCTAAGTTTTCTAATGGAGTGGAGGCAGCATCATGAATCTATAAACTATTGTTGAGTTTAAAGTAGGCACATAATCAACCGAAGGTTTTTTAAATTTTCATAGATTCTTTGTTTTGAGTGAATTTAAAATGAATTTAATAAAGAAAGCTGGCGCAATATATGTTTTAGCTTCTGCAAGTTTCTTATCGAGCGGTTGTGCTTCTGCACCTACACAATTGAGTTTTGTTTATGATGACTTAGCACTTAACAATCTTGAACAAGTCGTGTGTGAAACTACTAATTTCTTAGGTATAAAAAATGGACATGTAGTTCTATCGTTCAAAGGAATAAAAGAGGACAAGTATACTTTTGATGTAAATGGAAAAGAATATTCTTTGAAACCCGGAGATAAAATAGTGGAAGATAAAGTTGAAATACTTTTTGAACAAGATGAATTCGGATTGTATCACATAACTTTTTCTAAATAAAATATCAGAGAGTTTTAAGTTAATTATTTAAATCTAGAAATTTTCTTCTTAAATATGTCAAACTTAACTAGCATAATTAAGGCATTTCTTGATGCTGAAAACAAAAGAGATTGGCAAACTTGGTCTAGCTTTTTGCACCCTGATATAGAATACAAGTTAATCGGTTCTGAAAAAATAATAAAAGGAAAAGAAGCTTATATCAGACACATGCAAGAAGTATATAGCGAACTCAGTGACTGGTATTTTAATATTGTTCATTTACTTTTCAAAGAGAGCACAGTCATGGTAGAATTTAACGGTAGAGGACATTTTACTGGAATGTATCAAGACAAAAAATATGCTAAAATTCCCTTGCACTTATCAGCAGTGTGCATTTTTGTAATTAAAGATAATCTAATAATAACAATTCAAGAATACTGGGATAAGACTGGTTTTGAAAAACAATTAAAAAAATAATCTAAAACATAAAAATGTGTGCTTTACTATAATTCTTAAATTATCAATCTCCGCGTAGCGGAGTTAATGTTCCGAACGCCTTAAGCCAGAATAAAACTCAACCCGCACAAAAAGTGAGCGTTCGGCTAGGAGAAAATTTTGAAACTGTAAACAATTCTAAAAATATTCTGCAAGAATTAAATCACTCAACAATTTTCCCTTTGATTTTATCTCTTATTTCCAACAGAATTTTTTTATCTAATTCTTTTTTAGGATAAGGAGCGTAATTGTGATTTGGTCTGGGGTCTTCGAATGTAATTCCACCATATTCTCTTGGTTTTTGATATCTAGGCACTAAATGCCAATGTAAATGTTTTGCATCGTTACATAAACAAGCTAAATTAGTCCTGTCATGTTTGAATAATTCCTTAACAGCATTGTTCCATTCAGGAATTACTATTTCGAACAATTCAGAAGTTTCGCTTAAATCCATATCTGTAACTTCTTTTGCGCTTTCTCTTTTAGACCAAGCATAGCAACGACCAATGTAAGGATATTGTGCTGTATGCAAGTATAAATCCCACAAATCATATTCTTTTATTAAGAATTCTGAGTAATCCATAATCTGCTAAATTGACTTGTTTTTTAATAATGTTGTGAATAAAATCGAAAAATATTTAATTAAGAAAAAATTAATGCCTTTTATGAAAGCTCCTGGATTCATTTTAGAGAACCAAAATGGCAAATCAGTTTCTTCAGAACACTTTAAAGGCAGATGGGTAGTGTTATATTTTTATCCCAAAGACAACACTCCTGGTTGCACGACCGAAGCAGTTGATTTTAGCAACCTTATTGATGAATTTAAACAATTGAGTGCTGTTGTTTTAGGAGTTAGTACTGATTCAATTCCGAGTCATTGTGATTTTATAAAAAAACATGATTTAAAAATAAACTTGTTAAGCGATCATGCAAGGAAAGTTTCTACTGATTATGGAGTTTGGACAAATAAAAATTTGTACGGCCTAAAATACATTGGAATAGACCGAAGCACATTCCTAATAAGTCCTACGGGAGATATAGCTCATTCTTGGAAAGGTGTTAGCGTTTACGAACACGCAAAAAACGTGCTTGAAAAATTGAAAGAATTGCAAAAATAATCTGAGACTTATCAGCCCTTCGATACCAGGTAAAGTTTTCGAAACCTATTGATAACAATCACGTGATGTACTATGTGTAAGTCTATCTAGTACAGGACATAAGTAACGCATAATTTATATAGTGGTTGTGTTTTGTTGGTGTTATGATAAATCTACAAACACGGGAACTGATCCTTAAATGGATGCATGAAGGCAAAAAACAGTGGCAAATTGCGGATTTGATTGGT
>JACRKG010000038.1 GCA_016215315.1 Candidatus Woesearchaeota archaeon
ATGCTGGAAAGTTACAAAAAACAACGTCACAAAATCACAATATTTCGAGAATATAGAACAAATGCAAAATGCCCTAGAAAACTATTGGAGAGAACATAAATTTACGCAAAATTTTATGCGTTATTTATGTCGCTAACTAGTAGTAAATAAGCTTTAAAAACACATATCATCTACCTAAAATTAAATATGGATAAAGTTGATGTAGTAATTATTGGTGGTGGCGTGTGTGGTTTGGCTGCTGCTTATTTTTATTCCAAAAAGTTTCCTAAACAAGAAATTTTATTGCTGGAAAAAAATCTTTACTTAGGTGAAGAACAGTCTGGAAGAAATTCAGGTGTTTTACATTCAGGAATTCTTAATCCTAAAAATTCTTTGAAATCAGAATTATGTTCTAGAGGAGTTGAAATGCTTAAGAGTTTTGCAAAAGCTTACAATATTCCTTGTGAAACTGTAGGTAAAATTACTGTTGCAACAAAAAAAGAAGAATTAATCAAACTAGACTTTTATTTAAAACAAGCAATTGCTAACGGTGCTCAAGATGCTAGAATTATTGATAAAAAAGAAATTAATCTTTTGGAACCAAATGTTGAAGCTTTAGCAGCAGTTTATACTCCTAGTACTGCGATTATTGACACTGCAAGTTATATCAAAACTTTAACAAAATCAGTTAAGAATAATAGCGTTACAATTTCTCCATCAACCAGAGTTGAAAACGTAACTCCAAATAATTCAAATTTTGTTTTGAACATAGTTCAAAACGGTGAAGAATTAAATTTAGAAACAAAAATCTTAATCAATGCTGCAGGATTGTTCAGTGAAGAAATTGCCAGACTTATCAATCCTGAATTTCCTTACAAAATTAAACCGTTACGAGGAGAATTCATGAAGTTTAACAAAAAAAAGAGACGAGATATTTTGATGAATGGCCTTGCAGTTTATCCACTTCCTTCAATTATGCCTGGAGGAGTTTTGGATCAATACAGCAAACCAAGAAATGTTGCAGGAACACATTTAATCCCCACTTTTGATTTGTTGGCAAATGGAAGTTATGAAGTTGGAAGCACAGTTCATGTCGGTCCACTATCTAAAGAAACAAGTGATAGGTCAGATTATGAAAATAACAGATCAAATTCTGAAGAGTTTGTTAAACAAATTTCTTTCTTTCCAGGACTAAAATCTGATGATTTAGAATTAGACTACACAGGAATACAACTTAAAATGGAAGGTTACAATGATTTTGTTATAGAAAAAGACAAAAAATATCAAAACGCAATTCATGTTCTTGCAGAATCACCCGGATTGAGTTCTTCGTTAGCAATTGGAGAATATATGGTTGGTTTGTTTAGACGTCGTTAAGTTTATTTTATGAATTTTCTATTTTAAAATTAGTAATTATTTCTTCTGAGCTAATGGATCATTTAAGAAATCGAAAGGAGTTGTAATTCTATCCCAGCCAAGAACTGTTTCAGCAACGCTTGAACCGAGAGGTTTTCTTTCTTCTTTCAATTTTTCCTTGAATTTGCTTATGCTTTCTCTGTAGGAAGAATCATCTATCAGAAAAGTAGCACAAAAAATTGTATAGCTCTCAAAGTATTTTTCATAAAGTTGATATTCCTGTCTAAATAATTCAAATATTCTATCTTCATCTTTGTAAACTTTATCATAATGTTCTTTTTCTTTTTGTTCATGATTTGCAACTAATTGTTCTGCTTTTTTTCTAGATGTTTCGTCAGGCGCGCTAAAATTAACAGTTTGAATAAAATCAAAGAAAAAAGGAATATCTCTTAATGACTCGTTTGATTGGGCTTCTTTTTTTAAAAATTCAACAGTTCTTTTATACGCTGAATAATTATCGACACGTTGAAGATTATTTGCTTTCAAAAAAATGTTTACTACTTCTCTTTTTTTGTTATCCTTAATGGATTCAGTATTGCAATAAACATAAATCAAATACGGGTATTTAGGTGCACTTGTAACACATCCTGAAGTTCGCAATTGCTCTTCAAGCTCTGAAAAATCAGATCTTTTTCCATAGTGTTGAATGAGCAGTTGATTATATTTTTTCTCTAAAAAATCAGACATGAGTGTGCAATCTAAATAAACTCCATCAAGTAATTTAATATTTTCACAACCCCTAGATTCAAGTCTTTTAACATACTCATTTAGCGAATTTTCATTATAAAATTTGTAATTTCCTTCACCGCAAGTATGCCTTATAAAATACTTCTTAGGTTTGATGTTATTTTTTGAAACAAATTCGCTGAGTGCTTCCTCATTAACTGGCATATCACTTGCTAGCCAACCTTGCCAATCACCATGGCCAGTAACAACTACCACATTGATTGAATCATCGAGCAAAACTTTTTGCAGATCTTCCCAAGTAGCAGAATATTTTATTTCATAAGGATATACATTGAGTTTTTCTTCTAAACTACTAATAACTGCTCGCTCATATATTCCCATAAAAGGTCCTCTCAAAGATTCCCAAAAATTAGTTGGGTCTGATATTAAGATTGAAGCCTTTAAACAACTTTGTTTACTGAGTTCAGGCGCTTCTCTTTTAGGAGGCATATAACAACCACTAAATGGGATGCTTAGTAAAATACTCAGTCCTAAACTAGTAAGAAATTTTTTCATGGCACAACATAAAGATTTACTTTTATTTTTTTATACTTTTCAGGCATTTCACCTATTCTCCATTTTGAAGGCCCGTTGAGCCATTCAGTTCCTGCAGCTTCTGCAAAATAATATTTTTTCTCATTAAATTCATAATATGTTCCTGAATAATTTCCACATATTCCTAAAGCCATATGAGCGTTTTCATTATTTTCTTTAGGAATGTAAATCAATGCAACATCAACACCTGCACTTTTCATTAATGCTGCTGCAAGAATGCTAAAATCTTCACAATCACCGTTGCGTTCAACTAAAGTTTCTAAAGGATATCTGACATAGTCCGATTCTTTTTCTATTGTTACATCATAGATTACTAAAGAATGAACAAAGTCAAGAAATATTTGAGCAGGATCACCTTTAATATTTTTAACTAAATGATCTGCAATTTTTTTTATTTCGGGATGGTTGTATGTTACAAAATAAACAAAATCTTTGATTGGAATGTTTTTGTGTTTTTGTACTTTAAATTTAAGATAATCGTTTGTTGGAATGAAAAATTTCCATTTTAATCCGTAAAAATCCGAAAGTGGAACCGCAAGATAAGATGATTCGCTTGAAATTAAGCTATCTAAAGTAACATTAGAAACGTCGACTGGTTTAGTGCTGTTGTCGGGAGTTTTAACAGGGATGTCAGTACTTTTTTCTTCAATCTTAGATTTGCCACCAAATCCAAAATAATTTTTTATTTTTGTTAATAAGCACATTTTTATCGTACTACAAATATTCTTGCTTTTCTTAATTTCATTTCTTCAGGAATTTGTCCTATTGTCCAAGAAGAAGGTCTTCCTGCCCAGTGAGTTCCTGTTGTTTCTGCGTAAAAATATTTTTTTCCTTCTGCTTCATAATAATTTCCAGTGTAGTTTCCAGCAACTCCTAAAGGCATATGTCCTGTTACATTTTTGCCGTCAATTATTCCTCCTGGAATATGAACTAGAGCAACATCAATATCTATGCTTTTCATTAATGCTGCTGCAAGAATTGTTAGGTCTTCACAATCACCATTTCTTTCAACTAAAGTCTCTATTGGATATCTAACATACTCTCTATCCGATTCGATTGTTGAATTATAGACTATTTTATGAACAAACTCAAGAATTGTCTCAGCAGGATCTTCAGTAAAATTATTTTTTAAGTATTCTGCAATGTTTTTGATTTGAGGGTGATTGTATGTGACAAAATTAAGCATATCTGAATCATTCTGTATTCTATGACTTTGTACTTTAAATCTTAGGTAATCTGAGGAATTAATTGGTACATTCATTTCAGTATTTCTAAAATTCGAAATTGAAAACATCATTAAAGAATTTTCACTGGCTAAAACATTATCGATTGTAACATGACTCACGTCAACAGGTTTTTGAACAATTCGTTCAACAACTTGAATGTTAGGATTACTGTTCGGATTGTTATTTGGGTTGTTGTTTTGTGTGTTTAGATCACAACTACATAAACTAATTATGCCCGCTCCGATTAAACTTAATAATTTTTTCATTTGAAAGTTTGCTCCATTAATCTTACAAAATCTTGAATTCTTTGAAGTTCTTCTTCAGTTTGTGAACATTTCATGCCGAAGCCGTAAGTGTAAATTGCAGCAAATACTGCATCTGTTTCTTCTCTTAAATATTTTAGGAGCGAGTGGTCTTTTGAAAATTTCTTTGCACTTATTGCTTTTTCTAGTTCTATTTGCATCGCTTGCGATTCATGATCTTCTTTTTGTGGTAAATCGTGAGCTGTTGAAAAAAGTATTGTTATGTCTTTAAAATCTATTGGCCCTCTAATTACTACTTCGTTAGGCCATTCTAGGCCTGAACATAATTGGTTTCCATAATTTTCTGCATTTATTTCTATTACTGAAGGATACCTCGTAAAAGGCCATGACCTGTTGTCTGGTTTTGAAGAAGACATATTATTTCTATCGGGATCTCTTGAGCAAGCATATATGGCTGCATCAAAGGGTTGAATTGAACAAGAAGTAATTATTCCTTCACTGGAATCAGTATATCCAAAATAAGAAGGTGTTTGACCTTGGGCAATTGATTTTAGTAATTTTAGTTCTAAATTACTTTGAAATGTACCTCTGTAAAGCTTTCCATTATTAATCCAAGGCACTTGTTCAAATTTTATTTTTTGGAGAGTCATTATGTTGTTGATAGATTGATCATTTATAAATGTTTTGGTTTGTTACTACTCTTTGGTGCTAAAATACTTTTGAATGAAAAAAATTAAAAAGAGAACATTCTTGCTTATTCATTTGGTTAAACAATGGCTTTCAAAAAAGATCATCCATCTAACAAAAGCATTCAAACTATTTTAATCGGGATTATTACAAGTGTACTGTTGGCAGTTGTTAAGGGTGTGACTGGTATTTTAGGAAATTCTTATGCTTTGATTGCCGACGCGATTGAGTCTATTTCGGATATATTTACGTCGCTAGGTGTGTATCTTGGATTAAAAATTGCTGCCAAACCGGCAGATAAAAATCATCCTTATGGTCATGGAAAGGCCGAGCCAATGGCGGCAGTTGTTGTTACAGTATTCTTATTTGGCGCAGCAGTATTAATTGCTTTTCAAAGCATTAAAGAAATATTCACGCTACATAATTCTCCAGCACCATTTACTTTGTGGGTGTTGGCTATTGTCATTATTTTTAAAGAGGTTTTATTTAGATATATAATAAAGGTTGGTGAAGTAACGGATAGTTTGGCGCTCAAAACAGATGCTTGGCATCATAGAAGTGATGCGATTACTTCTGCTGCTGTTTTTATAGGAATATTAATTGCCTTGATTGGTGGAAAGGGTTATGAAAATGCAGATGATTTTGCAGCATTGTTTGCTTCGGGAATGATTTTTTTAAATGCATGCTTGCTTTTGAAGCCGTCAATTAGTGAGTTGATGGATGAATCTCCTGCAAATGGAATGGATTTATTTGTCAGGAATACTGCCTTATCTGTTGAAGGAGTGATGGCGCTTGACAAATGTTTTGTGCGCAAGATTGGATTTGATTATTATGTTGACTTGCATGTGATAGTGAACGGAAAAATTTCTGTAACTGAAGGGCATAAAATATCCCACCTGGTTAAAGGAACTGTTGTAAATTCAAACCCGCGAATTGCAAATGTGCTTGTCCATATAGAACCATTCTTGAAAAATAAACGCAAATATGCCAAAATGTTTAAATAAGAATAAACCCGTTATGCGGGTATGATTAAGAAACTAACAAATTTCTTAAGTGACTATTTTCTAGGTCTTCATATCCCTACAGAATACGCTTATGGCAGATATCAAAGAAAAGAATTTAAAGGTAAGTCTAAAGCGTATGATGTCGTTTCTTATGTTGGTGAATTTGCTGAAATGGGTTTGTGTAGAATACTTCCTACAACTTTAGAAATTGGTGCAGCATATCATGCTATGAAAGGGCAAGATCATTCTTTTTTTCTTCTTTTTGCTTTCTTAATTGCAGAAAATACTAGATTAATAAGTGTGTATTCTTCATTTTTAAGGAAAACTAATAGAAATACTAAGTATAAACTCGAAATTTTAAAACAAAGAATGGAAGAGTCTTATAAAAAATTTGAAAAAACAAATCAAGAAATTTCTGACGTAATAATTGATTTAGAAGAATGGGATGAAGATGACGAAGAAGATGATGGAGATAATTGGAAAGGAACAGAGAATGAATAAATATTTTTCTAGTGGCCGTAAACCGTGAACCATAAACTGTAAACCAGTTACATTTTTTCTGGCGCATCAACGCCTATTAAGTAAAGTCCTGTTGCTAATATTCTTTTTACGCAATCAATTAGAACTAGTCTTGCTTTTTTTACGTCTTCATTTGCTTGCAGTACTGGACATTTATGATAAAACTCATTAAATGATCTGCATAAATCTAGTAAGTAATTAGTTATTAGGTGTGGTTGTAATGTATCTAGTGCGTTTTTTACTATTTCTGGAAACGTGACCATCATTTTTAGTAAAGAAAATTCTTGGTCAGAAATTAATACTGTGTAATCGCCTTCGTTTGATGGTTCTTTGTTTAGTATTGAACAAATTCTTGCATGCGTGTATTGGCAGTAAGGTCCTGTATCTCCTTCAAAACTTAAAGCGCTTTCCCAATCGAAAGTAATATTTTTGTCATTTGAAACTTTTAAGAAACTAAATTTTACTGCACCATAACCAACGCTTTTTGCTAGCTTGTCAATTTCTGTACTCGTGAGATCTGTACGTCTGCTTTCTATTTCTCTTTTTGCTTTCTTCTTTGCCTCTTCCATAAATTTATCAAGCAAAACAACATCTCCTTTTCTCGTGCTCATTTTGCCTACATCTTTTATTAGAACAAAAGAATAATGGATTGCTTGAGGAGCATCTAAGCCCAATAATTCCATTCCTGCAGCTACTTGTTGAAAATAAACTTTTTGATCTTCACCTAAAACAAGAATGTTTTTATCTTTTCCTTTCAAACATTTATCTTTGGTATATGCTAAATCACGTAATGGATAAAGAGAAGTTCCATCCTTTCGGGTTAATAGTAGTACTGGGTTTTTTAATGGCAAATCAAATCCTTCTAAATTTAGAACGTTGCATTTGTCTTCATCTTGAACTAATTTTCCAGTCTTTTGTAACTCTTCCAAAATTTTTTCTGTTTTTTTATTGAACAAATATTCACTTTCGTAATCAAAAAAATCATATTCAATGCCTAAATCAGAAAGTATTTTTCTTTGCCCGTCAACGCAAACTTTTACAACGTCGTTAAACAATTTTCTAACTTCTTCATTGCCTTTTTCTAACAAATTCAAGAGCATTAATGCTTCTTCTTCAATTGAAGGATCAACTTTGACTTCTTCATTAATATCAATATACGTTTTTAGTAATTCATCAAATTTAGGAATTTTTCCTTTGTGCTTGCAAGCAAGCACCAATAAAGCAATTTGTTTTCCTATATCATTAACAAAATAATGAACCTCAGTATTATATTTTTCAAATCGGATAAGCCTTGTTAGCACGTCACCTATTATTGCGTTACGAGCTCTACCAACGTGAGGACTTGCATTAGGATTTATGCTGGTATGTTCTATTAATGCATTTTTTCCTTTGCCCGAGAAATTACATCCAAATTCTTCTTCTGATAAAATTTTTTTAACTGCTTTATCAGCAAACTTTTCTTTATCTAAAAAGAAATTCAAATAAGGTCCTTTAACTTCAATTTTGGAAATGAATGCAGGTTTTTTGAACTTTTTGGCTAATTCTTGAGCTATATCCGTTGGCTTTTTTTGTGTTTTTTTCGCAAGAAAAAAACACGCGAAAGCGAAATCTCCCATTTTAGGGTCTGAAGGTATAGCTAGTTCTGATTCTTCGCCAGTTTCAAGCTTTAATTGTTTTTGCAGCTCTTTTTTAAACATCTTATTAGTAAGTGCTAGTAACCATTATAAAACTTTCTCCCTTATTGAATTACTAAACAGTGATTATTAATTCGAAACAAATATAAACGAGTTCACGGTTCACAGTTTGCAGTTCACAGTACTGTAAACAGTAAACTGCAAACTGTAAACTAAGTTGGGGGTTTTTTTCAATGATAAAACAAAAGGCTTGTCAAAAGTGTGGGAAAAAAGTTAAAAGCTTCAGTCCTATGAGAAAATGGTGTACTGATTGTAGAAGACTTGTTGGTTTAGAACAAGCTAAGAGAAGAAAGATTGTTTACGTGAAATAAAAATCTTCGATTTTTATTAGAATATTCCAGTTCGATAAAGGTTTAATTATGGAAGATATAAAAGTTAATTATCAAGGAGAAGAATTTTACCTCATTAATTTTCCAGTTGGTGATTGGTCTGATGACGGACATGGTAAGTGCAATTATTTTTTGGTAAGTTCAAAAAAACCAACAAAAGAAGTGCGCGCAGCACATTTTGAAGCCCCAAAAGTTCTAGGATTTGAAATTGGCGATATCTGTCATGAATATGAAGACCGTTATTTGGAAGAAAATATCGTGACTAAATTAAAAGAATTAAATTATGATATGGACAAGCTAGATCAAGATGATGATAGAATCTCATTATCTCCAGAGGATATGGCAGATATATGGCTTTATTTGTTGAATCACATCAATCCTGAACTTAATTTAAAATTATTCCCTTCCGTGCCAATGATTAACTTTTATGGTTTTGAAGATGGAAAACATTTAAGAACGCCAGGTTATGGTTTGTTCGAGTGAATAAAATATTTACACTACTTCCGCATTAAATATATTATGTTTTGTTCTTTTTATCTTTATTCTTGTTTTTCCTTTTTCTTGATCTGTAAAGAATGAGATTAGTCTTCCTTTTGCTATTGCTAGCTTTTCGTTAGGTAATCTTCCTTTGCCTATTATTTCTACGGGTATTACTTGTTCTTGTTTGAATGGTTTTTCTAGTACTGGTGCTTCTTTAAAATTAAAATCTGAAATTCCAACAAATACTTCTTCGCCGTATTTTTGTTTCCATTCTTTTAGTTTTGCATAAAATTCTTCCCAAGGCATTTCTTTAGCGCAATTTCTTCCATGTTTGTATGGTAAGAATTTTTGTATCCCTATTTTGGCAGTAAACTTATTATTTTTTAATGATTTGGTAAATGCAACTAATTGTTCCATGTCATCATCGTTCAATCCTGGAACCCATACTGGTGCAATGATTAGTTTGCACTTTTTACTAATGTATTCTGCCATTTTTTTTATTCTTTCAAAATTATAAACTGTGCCGGCAACTTCATCAGCTTTCTCTCGGCTCATTGCGTTAAGTGAAAGATTAATTCTTGTCAAACCAGACTCAATCAAGGTATCAATGAATGCTTCATTCAAGAGAGTTCCGTTGGTGTCAATAGAAATATCTCCCACTTCTTTGATTGCTCTGAGACCTTTTATTAGTCTTGGCAAATCTGCATAAAGTGTTGGTTCTCCTTGTGATGCTATGTGTGCTTCTACATTGTTTTGTTTTTTTAACATAATTACTTTTTTGAATTCTTCAATCAAATAATCTGCTTCTACAACAAATTCATGAACACGAGCGTCATCATTAACACTACAATAAACACATCTAATATTACACCCACTAATTGGTCTGACTTCTATGACCGTTGTATCTCGGTCAAGAACTCCGAAAGCAATATTGCCTAGTAATGGTATTCCTGAAGTTTTGTGAATGTAAGTTGTTGGTTTTTTTGTTACAATGTTAGTCAAATTCTTGAATCCTTTTTCTAATAATAAACTAAACTTTTGAGCTCTATTATCATCGCAATCAAAAGTTATGCTTTGCCCTTCCAATTTGAATGGCGCTATTTTTTCTAATTCTTTTCTATCAATAAAGAATTCATAGATTTTTAAGAAAATAACTCTAACTTTATCTTGTAATTCTGCAAATCTGAGTGTTTCAAATGATAAAGTTGCCATAAACTATAAGAAAAATTCTAGTTTTATAAATGTTGAGTGTTATTATTACATTATTTGGTTTGTAGTAAGAATCACTTTCAAACGATCATGTCCGGATTCAGATGATAATTTTTTGAAGAAAGAAAAGAAAACAAGAAATTGAAAGGTTATGAATCGGTTTTCTGAAAATATGGAGAAAGTTATTTAAAATAAGACCACAAAATAATTCTTAAAATGGCGAAAAAGACAAAAGCATTAATTGGAAATGCTAAGGAGGAATTTTACTCTGGTTTGATGGTAGATGTGTTTGATAAAATTACCACTGAAACTGTCTATGAAAAGCGAGCTACGGAAGTAATTACGCTCATAGAAAAGTACAATCCTAAAGCAAAAACACTCTTAGAAGTGGCCTGTGGCACAGGTAATTTCACAAAGCAACTAGCGCGAGCAAAATTTGTTATAACTGCAACAGATATTTCCAAAGACGAGATCGAGAAGGCAAGAACAAAAGATATTCATGCAACATTCAGTGTGGCCGATATGAGCAAACTGCAAACTTCAAAAAAGTATGATGTACTCTGCTGTTTCTGGGAGTCATTCCGCTACCTATCAAGCTACAACTCTTGTGAAGACACATTAAAACGAATCTTTAAGGCACTCAATAAGAATGGTCTCTTTTTTGTAGATTTTACTCATTTTCCCCGGCATGATAAAGAATTCAAAATTCCAACCTACAATATAGACTTGGGAAATGGCTTGCGCGTGTTAAAGCAGACCTATATTCTTACAAAAGGAGCTTTTGATACACGGTGGGATGATATCAGATACGAATTAAAAGGAAAAGATGTTACCGGACAAAAAATTGAATGGCATGAAAAATCTGTACTTCTCAAGCCAAAACTGTCTCGAGCTCCACTTCTGCGCATCACTAGAGATAAGATGGAACAGATGCTTACAAAAGCAGGCTTTAATATTCTTGAGATTCGCTACGGATTCGCAGGATGTCCGGAGTCAATGCTTTTTGTTGCACAGAAAAATAGAAAGTAAATATGCTCTTTTTATTTAATTTCATCAAAACATTTATATATAAGATAATCTTATTGATAAGATATACTTATCGAAGAGGTACTAAAATGGAAATAACAAGTTTGAGTTCTAGAGGGCAAGTAGTTATTCCTCAAGATATACGAGAAAGAATGCACTTGCAAGAAGGAGAAAAGTTTGTAGTAATTGGAGAAGAAGATACGATTTTGCTGAAGAAGTTAGAACAACCTTCATTCAAGAGTTTTGACAAATTGTTAAAGAAAACTAGAGAATTTGCTAAAAAGAAGGAAATAACTCAAAAAGACGTTGAAGAAGCAATACACAGAGTGAGAAATAAATGAAGGTAGTTATTGATACGAACGTTTTAATTTCAGGTATTTTCTGGAGTGGGAACTACTCCAGTCAAGTAATAGATGCATGGAAAAATGGAGATTTCACACTCATTATTTCAAAAGAAGTGATCGAAGAACTAGTAGAAACTTTGAGGGATTTTAAAATAAAAATGCCTGAAGAAATGATACAAGAATGGAAAGAGATGCTAACTAAGAATTCTATTTTGGTTGAATCATCAACAAGAATAAACGTTGTCAAAGATGATCCTGAAGATGATAAGTTTGTAGAAACTGCAGTAGAAGGTAATGCAGAATTCATAATAACCCAAGACAAACATTTACTTAAAGTCAAATATTACCAAGAAATAAAAATTATAACTCCAGAAGAGTTTTTGAAGATTTTATGTTAATTCACTATTTTCTCATCTTCCTTACTTCTCTAACAACAGTCATTAACTCTTTCACTCTGCTTCTATCAATAGGCATGTATGTGCTATTATTTTGTTTTAAACAACTTCCTACTATTGCGCCATCAGCGATACTTAATTGTTCAAAAGCATTTTCTGGAGTTAAACCAGCTCCAACTATTAATGGATGATTGCCTATTGTTTGCTTGAATTTTTTTATTTTTTCCAAAGGAGTTTCTTTTCCAGTACCTTCGCCAGTAACTACTATTGCTTCTGCTCTTTCTATTCCTTTGCTCAAATCTTTTTCCAAAATCGAGCCTGTTTTTGGTTTGTAATATTTTGGCCAGACTCCGCCTAAAACGTTTATTTGCGAATATTCTTCTTTAAATAGTTTGTAAAAAACAAAATCCAGATTTCCTTCTCGATATGATCCTGCAACGTGATCTAATTGAATAAAATCCGCTCCATACTTGCTTGCTAAAGGAAATGCTTGATCGAATTCATTTGGAAGAATGTTCATTCCAATAACTAGATTTGTTTCAGGCATCGCTTTCAAAGTGTCAACGACATCATCAACAGATCCGTGATAATTCTCAATTATCGCTCCAGTAATTCCTTCTTCTTCAAAAATTACAAGTTCTTCTAATGCATTTTTTACTGGGTCGTCTCCAGCTAAATGAATCATTCCTAAAATCGGGAGCACACCAAAGACTTGTTTGAAATTTGTATTTAGTTGCATGAAATTAAAGAAAGTAATCCTTTTAATAAATTTTACCCCTAAACAGAAATATTTATGAACAAGGCATTTACGATTCAGTAATTTTAAAAACGCAAATACTCAAGATTGTTTATGTCTGAGCAATGGAAGGTTTGGAAGGAATACCTTAATGATTTTGCAGGGTTTGAACTAAAATCCGAATTTCCTTGGCAATACTTAGATGAACTTCTTGCTTCTGATGAAGAAAATTTTTTCCTTCTAGATGAGTTCGATGATGTGACTAATGAAGATCTTGTATTGCCTAACAACACGTTAATAAAAGCGCCTTCAAGAATTGAAGGTGAAGGATTCTTTGGAGAAAACTCAGTTATAGGTCCTTTTGCATATTTGCGAGGGGGTTTCTTTATTGGAGATAATGTTAGGATTGGAAGTACTGAAATTAAACACTCAATGATTCTTTCTAATTCTAATGCCGCGCATTACAGTTTTATTGGTGATAGTGTTATTGGCATGAATTGTAATTTTGGTGCTGGAACTAAAACAGGTAATTTAAGACTTGATGAAAAAAAAATAAGTATTTGGATTGATGGAAAAAAATATGAAACAGGCCTAAAAAAGCTAGGCGTAATTATGGAAGATGATGTGAAAACAGGCTGCAATGTTGTGATTAATCCTGGAACTTACATTGCCAAAGGAACTAGAATTAGGCCAAATGTTACTTATCCTCCGAGATAGTTCAAAT
>JACRKG010000011.1 GCA_016215315.1 Candidatus Woesearchaeota archaeon
ACCAATCAAATCCGCAATTTGCCACTGTTTTTTGCCTTCATGCATCCATTTAAGGATCAGTTCCCGTGTTTGTAGATTTATCATAACACCAACAAAACACAACCACTATATAAATTATGCGTTACTTATGTCCTGTACTACTTTAGGCTTTAAAACACAAGTTTTAAAAAAATCAATCAGTTATGAACATTAAGAAACTGGTTAAAGAACATGCAAATTGAAGAATACCTAAATAAGAACAAAAAAGTTTTTTTTGAAGAATTAAATAAGTTCATTTCTTTCAAAACCATAAGCACTGATTCTTGTTATTCTGAAGAAATGAAAAAATGCCAAGAATACTTGGTTGGTTTATTGCAAGGTGTGGGTGCAGAAACTTCAATTTTGGAAACAAAAGGAATAAGCGCAGTATTTGGAGAAATCTGCTCTCACAAAGAAGCACCAACAATATTATTTTATGGCCATTATGACGTTCAGCCCGCACATAAAGAAGAAGGCTGGGAAAAAGATCCTTTTGAAGTTAATTCAAAAAATGGAAAATGGCATGCTAGAGGTATTGCAGACGATAAAGGACCAGTATTTGCGTTCATCAAAGCAGTAGAAACGTTGCAAAACACTAGCGGATTGAAATTAAACACGAAATTTTTAATAGAAGGCGAAGAAGAAGGCAAAAGCAATTTAGGTGACTGCATCAAAGAAAATGCATCAAGATTAAAGTGTGATTGCGTGTTAGTCTGTGATACTGAATGGTTAAATGAAGAAACAATAGCAATACCTTGTGGCTTAAGAGGAATAGTTTATGCATACATTCGTGTTAATGGTCCAAATGTTGATTTACATTCTGGAACTTTTGGCGGGATGGTAAAAAATCCCCATTTAGAACTAGCAAGAATATTAGTAAACTTAAAAAATGAAAAAGAAAAAATCTTGATTCCTGGCTTTTATGATAGCGTTAAAAAAATAAGTGCAAAAGAAAAAAAACTTCTAGAACTTGTTCCACTAAATATTCAACATTTAGAAAAAGAAGTTGGAACAAAATTAACAAGTCAGGATAAAGTTGAATTATTAATTAAAAGAAGTGTTTTGCCTACTTTTGAGATTCACGGAATAACCGGAGGATATTTAGGACCTGGAGGAAAGACCATCATTCCTGCTTATGCAGAAGCAAAAGTAAGCATGAGACTGGTTCCCGATCAGAACCCCGAAAAGATTCGTGATTTATTTGTGAGTTATATTAAAGAACTAAATCCAGAAGCAATAGTTGTGGTAGATGGATTGGCAGAACCATTTTTAGTAGATATAAACAACCCTTACATAGAAAAAGCAGCAAAAATACTAGAACAAACTTTTGGAAAAAAAACAGTATTCTTAAGAGAAGGAGCAAGCATCCCTGCAGTAGTTGATTTAAACAAAGAACTAAAAGTTCCAGTAGTGTTATTCGGAATAAACAATCACGACTGTGATATTCATTCACCAAGAGAAAACCTTAATGAACTAAACTTTTACAAAGGAATAGAAGCACTAGCCAAATACTTAGAAGAATTAGGCAAATGAAAGATTTAACCATAATCATTCCAACACTTAACGAAGAAAAAAACATACCCCGCGTTTTGCAGGCGTGCAAAACATACACAAAAAACATTCTTGTTGTTGATGATGACAGCACAGATAAAACAAGACAATTGGCTGAAAAAGCTGGCGCAAAAGTAATTCACAGAACAAAAAATAAAGGTTTAACCGCCAGTGTTTTGGACGGAGTCCAAAACACAAAAACAAAATATTTCATTGTGATGGATGGCGACGGACAACATGATATTACTAAGATTTCAAAAATACGAGAACTTCTTGAAAGCCACGATTTAGTTGTGGGTGTGCGGGAGTCTGTTCCGGGCTGGCCTTGGCATAGAAAATTAATGTCCAAAATAGCAGAAAATTTAGGAAAAATAAGACTAAAACTCACAGGAACTAACTGTGGCGATATCTTATCCGGTTTTTTCGGAGCTAGAACAGAGTATGTTCAAAAGTATTTAGAAAAATATCCGCGTTGTTTTGTTTTAGAAGGATATAAAGTTTTATTTGATATTCTTAAAAATTCTAAAAACCTCAAGATAGAAGAAGTAAACTATGTATTTTTAGAAAGAAAAGAAGGAAAGTCAAAAATAGGAAAAAAACAAGTGATTGCTTTCCTAAAATCAGCAATTCTTTAGTGATTCAAAAAAATTTAACAAATATTTGCATGTTAAAAAATAGTTTAAGAAAAGTTTATAAATAAAAAACACGTAGTGTTTTTAATGCGAGTTTTTATTCAAAAAAAAGGTGTGTCTCCGTTAATTGCTACTTTTCTATTAGTTTTATTATCTGTAGTTCTTGGTGCTGTTGTTATGACTTTTGGTGAAGCATACATTGGAGAAAATGCAGGCTTTGCTAAAGGAGAACCAGAAGTTGGTTTAGGCTGCGAAACAATCAAGTTTGATATTACAACAATCAGAGGAGTACCTCATGTTTGCATTAAAGAAAGAACTTTAGACATTAGTCTAGACAATAGTCCTAATACTATTATTGATGATTTCCATGCAAGAATTCATGGAAGCGAAGGAGTTAGCAATGTGCAAAATCTTCTCGACAAACCTTTAGAAAGAAACGCAGGAGTTAGATTAAGAATTCCTTATGAGTACGTTGGTAAACCATTAAAAGTAGTAATTACACCAATCAAAAAGACTGGCGGAGCTCTAGCTTATTGTACTGAAAAAAGTATTCAAATAGAAAACTTACCCGATTGCGAGTAAAAAGAAAGTATTCCTAATTTTTCGTTAGGTTTAAATATTTTCAAGAGTTAATTGTTTTTATGAGAAAAAGTCTTTACATAAAATCTGCACCTTATTATGATATAGTTGTGGATTCTAAAGTTATAGCTAAAAGTGCAAAATTCATATCGAAGTTGCTTTCCAGATTTAATGTTAAATCTGTTCTCGAATTAGGTTGTGGAACTGGTTTATACTTTATTCCACTAAAGAAAGATAAATTTGATATTGAAGGATTAGATCTAAGCCAAAGTATGCTTAAAGAAGCTAGAAAGAAGAGCAAAACTATAAAATTGTATAAAAAAGACATGTCAACTTTCAAAATCAATAAGAAATACGATGCAATAATTTGTTTAAATTCTTCATTACTTGCTCTTCCAAACTTTCAGCTTATTAAGAAGACTATCAAAAACATAAGTAAACACCTAAAAGAAGAGGGCATAATGATTTTATGTCTCCCAAATCATTCCAAAGAAATAAAGGAATCAAACAATGAAAGATCAGAAGAAACACACAAAATCACAGGAGGTATTCTAAAATCAATCTGTTTCTCTCATAAAAAAGGAAACAAATGGATTGAAGAATGGCACGGAACTGTTAAAAAAGGAAACAAATCATACAAGTTCAAAGACGTGTTTGAAGAATTTATATTTTCTCCAAAAGAACTAGAAACTTTCCTTAAAATAACTGGTTTCGAAATACTAAAAATCTACGGTTCAAGAACAGGCGGAAATTTCAATAACAAAAATTCATATCGTAGAGTTTACTTATGTAAAAAACAATAACTCACAAATTATTTATGTAGTTTAAAATTAAGGAGTTATTATGCACGATTTAAACTCGATAGGCATACCGATAAATCCAAACAAACACCCTGCTAAAAAATCACTATTTAGTGAGTTTTTTGAAGGATTGTCATTAATTTTTATTGGCACTGGAGATATAATCGGAATTATATTTTCTTTAATTCACGCAGTTATTTTTATTCTTTACTGGACATTATTTCTAATAGAAAGATTTATTTTAAGATTAAACATAGACAAACCAAAGGTTAAAAAATAATATTTTATACAACTTTAAATAATCAACCAAATAAATCTATTTTTAAAAACTACTTTTTACTCTATCTCTATCAACAATTTGTTATCTCCCACTTTTGATATTAAAACTTCTTCAGTTCCTTTAAGTTTAAGTTCTCGTTCTATGTCCGAAGGTATTCTTAATACTGTTCCTCTGGCGCTCTTACTTAACTTCCGATGTAATTTTAGTTGTGTTCCCCAAACACCTAGTTTTCTTGCTTGTTGAATCATTCTGTTACCTTCTTCTTCTCCAATAAATTCTTCACTGCAAAGACCACACCTTTTTCCTTTAGCTATAAATACCACTCCATCCAAACTATTAATGACATCGTTTACTTCCATTAGTTCTCCTTTTTCACATTTTGGACACTTCATTTTCTTTTTCCTCCTTCCGAACCAGTTATGCAAAACAATATATCGTCCATGAAATAATACACAGAGACTACTTTTTTGAAACCTTGTTTTTGAACATAAATTTCATATTTGTTTTTTCCGACTTTTTCTATTTTATATGCATCTCTTACTGCTTCGCGTAATTCATGAAAGTCCCAATTCCACTTATTCATATATTTAAGTGCAAAGTGTTTGCTCACATCAATCTTAACTTGATAAATGTTCCAAGGAACTTTCACCATATTTTCACTATCTTTTCATCATATTTAAATCTTTCGCAAAAAAGTAAAAATTCTGTAAAACTTTAAATAATCAACCGAATAAATCCTTTTTTATGTTACTCGAATTCGACCTTAATAAGAACGTTGCTCAGAATGCTGAAGATTATTATGCTAGAAGTAAAAAGGTGAAGAAAAAAATTGAAGGTGTCGAAAATGCTATTGCTAAGTTTAAAAAAGAGTTAGAACAAGAGATTAAGAAAGAAGTCAAGAAAGAAGCGCACAAAGAAGTTCAGAAAATCGAGTTAGTTAAGAAATGGTATCACAAATTTAGGTGGTTTTTTAGCAGTGAAGGATTTCTTTGCATTGGCGGAAGAGATGCAACAACAAATGATATTGTTATCAAAAAACATACTGATCCAACTGACATAGTTTTTCATACAGAATCACCAGGAAGTCCTTTTTTTGTTATAAAAAGTGAAGGAAAAAAAATAGGTGAAGCAACAATTCAAGAAACGGCTATTGCTACTGGAAGTTTTTCTAGAGCCTGGAAACAAGGAGTTACTAATACAGAAGTTTTTCATGTTAATCCTGACCAAGTAAGCAAGGAAGCTAATACTGGAGAATTTTTAACTAAGGGAGCTTTTATGATATATGGAAAAAAAAACAATATTCAAGTCAAGCTAGAATTAGCCATAGGACTAAAAGATAATGAATTAATGTGCGGTCCCATTGAAGCAGTAAAGAAATATTGCACTACTTACTTAATAGTAAATCAAGGCAGTCAGAAACCCAGCGATGCTGCCAAAAAGATAAAACAATCCATAAATGCAGAGTTAGACGATATAATCCGAGTTCTTCCAGCAGGAGACATGCACGTAGAAAAAAACTGATACCTCTAGACACAAGAAATGTGTGGTATCCATGTTGTCTTCTGGCATCAAACATTACGGTCGTCATAGAGTTTTGCGCGAGCAAAACTCTAGAATCGCAATTTTTATAAAAAAAGGCCACTTTCGGCCATTTATGAAGCAAATTTTGGAAGTTACCAGAATAAAGCAAGAAAAAGAGGAATACAGCGGCATTGCTGCACTGTGCATGGTTTTGAATTTTTATGGAACAAAAACAGATCAAGAGGATTTAGCGTCTAATTTCTTACTTAACGGAGCTTATGATAAAGAGTTATTAAAAAGTGCTACAAGTCAAGGATTTTTTGCTTATTCGCACAAAAATGCTTCACTAGATACAATCGTTAGTTTATTAAAACAAGGAATTCCTGCAATCGCAAAAACAAAAGGCAGTTCAAAAAAACCATTGTATTGCGTAATAACTGGTTATGATTTAGATACAAAAGAAGTTTACTTTAACGATCCTTCAGATTTAAGAAGAACAAAACTCAATTTTGAAAATTTCCAAAAAACTTGGACTTTAGAAGACAACAAAAGAGGATACAAGAATTTCTTAGTTAGCGTTAAACCAAAGAAGAAGAAATAATTTTATTCTCCGTACTTCATAACTTTGTTAGTATTAACAACTAAAGGAACTGAATAAACTAATCCATTTTTGTTAATGAATTCCAAATTATATCTTTCCATTGATTTAGGAAACAAACCTACTTTTGAAGGTCTTAAAGGTCTTTGTGCTGGACCGTCAAAACTTATATCAAAATCATTTAGCAGTATTGCTTCTGGATTTTTTAAGTATTCTTTTACACCATGACCGGGTGGAACATAAATATCACCTAATAGTCCTGCAGTATTTAATTTATATTTTAGATTGCTTAATATAATTGAGCTGCCGCTTATTGATGCGCTAATCCTTACGTCGCCTTCTTGGTATTGATTATTATTTGCATTTAATGCTCCTTTTGTAAAATCATTATCAGTTACATCATCATCTAAAAATGTGAATTTATTTGCTCCTAAAAAGAATTCTACTGAATTAAAATTTGGACCAATGATGATATTTGATACTGCAACAAGTTCTCCTGAAGGAAGAGGTTCTACATCGCCGACTTTCATTTTTGGCAAGAGATAGCCATTAATTTCTAGTAAAACATCTTTGTTAGCTGAACTAATAACTTTAACTTCAACATCAAAAGTATTGCCGCCCAGTGCATATGTTTGTTTATCTCCTTCGTTTAATATGTCTCCAAGTAATCCTCCAACTAAAGTTAGCTTTAATGAATTTCCACTTATTGAAGCACTCAAAACTTTATAGCTCGACCAACCAATCCTTATCTCTTTACCAATCCAGTCAGGAACGTTGTTGTTTACTACATTTCCATTAATTCCACCAACAAGATCTATTTGGTAAGTGAATATTTCTTCACCTTTTTTATAAAACAAGAAGTTTCCAACATTATCAAGTTGATCTTTTCCAAATATTATTTGTCCAGAAGTTTTTGGTAAATCCACATATTGTTCATATTGTGTAACTCCAGATTGCGTTGAAATAGTTCCCGCACCTAATCTAGGCAAGTCATACTGAGTAAACACAGGCCTTACATCCCCCAAATATTCATTAAGTTCTAAATTATTATTGGGTTCTTCAACTTTTACCGTGTCACCACTTAATTCTAAGAACGTTTCATAAAATAATTGATTAATTGGCACTTCCATTGTTAATTCTCCATTTCCAATTCTATTCATTGGTTTGAATAATTCCAGGAAATCACCATAAACATTTCTTTGTTGTGAAATTTCAGGAGTGGATGGTAAAGCTATCAAGCCCGGAATTATTTTTCCAAGATTTAAAACAGTGCCTGATTTCTCCACAGTTATTTTGGTTACTTCATTTGTATTCAAGCTTTCTATTTTTTTCTTAGGCGTTTCTATTGTCACATCAAAAGATTTTGAATTTTTTAAATCATTTGTATCGCCTAAATCAATTTCTTGTCCGGCATCAGTCATTAATCTTAATTCTGTTCCATCAATTTTACTATCACCGTTCATATCAATAGAGAGCAATCCCGTTGGATCGACAAAAACATCATGAGATACTCCGCCAGTTATTAATGATGCTTCGCCCATTATTCCTTGCTGTGAAGAAGGATGATAAACAATTTGTTTTGTTCCACTAGCCAAATCTGTAAATGTCAAAACAGTATTAACAGCAGCAATATCTTCATATTTCAAAATGTTTGTTTCGTATCCATTAACAACAAAGTAATCTTTTTCAGTTATTTTAAAATCAAGCTTATCTTGTGGTTCAAAATAATAAAGCATTTTGTAGCCTAAAGATCCTCTTGGTTGAGTTACTGGAGTAGGTAAAACTTGTGTTGGAGGATTAGGAATTTGAACGAGTGGAGTTGTTTTTAGATTAAATGTCAAAACCTCTGCTGCGCAATCAAAAGGATAAAATGTCAAGTTAGGTTTTTGCCAGTTAACATTGCAAGTGTAAAATAATAAATGATAATCTTGCGGTTGCAAACCCGCAGTACTTATCATATCACTGACCGCTGCGCCATTAAACCAGCCAGTATTTCCTAAAGGAATTCCTTTTTTGAAATCCCAAGAATTAATTGAAGTCAAAGGATTATCAGGATACAAAGCAAAAGTACCCCAAATAAAATCTGCCTTAGCAGCAAGAGAAATTCTTTCACCAACAAAAGGATCCCTATTAACCAAGGCTCCAGAGTTATCAAAGACTCCTAAAGCAATGTTTTTTGCATCAATAAACCCGAAAGGATCATTTGGAGGACCATAATACTTATCTAAGCCATGAAACTTAATCCAATCATCACTAGTCATGGCAAAAACACTAGGAACTAAAAGGAGCACTAACAAAATCACCAATTTTTTCATAAAAATACTGCGTATTTTTTAATTTATAAATTTTTGCTTTCGCAAAAATTCGAACAAGAAAAACTCAAGATTTTTAAAGTCCAAACCACAATTTAGCTTATAGTTAATGGTTTGCAGCGATAAACTCATCTGCCATCCGACACCTAGTAAAATTTACGGTACCGACCGATGCCAGAAGTGTTTTATCCGACTGCAAGAGTAAAAAAGAGGTATATAGTGGCTCAAATATTATTAGAAGTAGGAATTATTTTCTTAGTTGCAGGACTATTCGCCTTATTATCAAAAGTTCTAAAACAACCATTAATTATAGGATACTTAATTGCAGGTTTGCTTATTGGACCTTCTGGATTTGGATTAATAAAAGGCGAAGAAGTAATTAGTTCTTTATCAGAATTAGGAGTTGCATTCTTACTATTCATAGTGGGTATGCAGTTGGATTTTAGAAAACTAAAAAGTTTAGGAAAAATAGTATTAACTGCAGGTTCGGCACAAATAATTCTTACTTTTGCAATAACGTACTTGGTCTTGCTACAATTTTCTTTTCTTGCTAATTCAGCAATTTATTTAGCTTTTGCACTTACTTTAAGCAGCACAATTGTTGTTGCTAAATTATTAGAAGAAAAAGGAGGATTTAGCTCTCTTCATGGACGTATAATTTTAGGAATTTTATTAACTCAAGACATCGTTGCTCTTTGCGCACTAACACTCTTATCGGCAGGAGAATTCTCATTAAACACCGTTTTTTTTGCAATACTTAAACTAGCAATACTGATTTTTGCAGCAGTATTTTTTAATACAACTTTTTTACCTCAAGCATTCAAGTTTTTTGCTAAATCAAGAGAATTATTATTTGTAACTTCAATAATGTGGTTTTTTACTGTAATGCTAGGAACAAACTTATTAGGTCTCTCACAATCAATCGGGGCTTTCCTTGCGGGAATAAGCTTAGCATCAATATCCTACAATTTAGAAATAGAAAGCAAAGCAGTTGCTCTTAGAGATTTTTTTAGTACAATTTTTTTCGTAACTGTCGGAATGCAGATAACCTTGGCAAACTTTAATTTTTGGTTCATTCCAATAATTTTAGTATCACTTTTTGTATTGATAGGAAATCCAATAATTGTATTTTTCTCAACAATACTTTTTGGTTTTACAGCAAGAACTGCTCTTTTGAGCGGACTGGCATTAGGTCAAGTAAGTGAGTTCTCACTCGTTTTTATTTCACTAGCACATCAATTAAACTTAGTACCAAAAGAAGTACTTAGCTTTACTGCCTTAGTTGCGCTGCTAACTTTCATAGGGTCAACATACTCCATATTATATGATAGAAAAATATGCAATTTACTCAAACCAGCATTAGACAAAGTAAATAAATGGATCAAGAAAAAAGAAAAAACTTCTTACGTTCCTAAAAAGTACAGCCCCGAAATTATTATTTGCGGTTATGGAAGAGTTGGGAAAAAAATAGGATTAACACTCAAGAAGAAAAAAATTTTAGTGATAGATTTCAACCCAGAAATCATCAATAAAGTAAAAAAGAAAAAACCCGCAATATACGGAGATATAGGTGATGAGGAAATACTAAACAGACTCCCACTATCAAAGACAGAAATGGTAGTTTCAACAATAGGAGACCTTAACGATACAAAGAAAATAATTAATCATGTTAAAGCGTACAACAAAAAAATAAAAGTAATAGTAACTGCATCAGAAGCAAGTGATGCTTTACTGCTTTATGATCAAGGGGCAGATTATGTTCTCGTTCCTCACTTAATAGGCGGAGAATATGCAGCATTATTGATTAACAAAGGAAATGTAGGGGCTAAAAAATTAAAGAGAAAGAAAGAAATACATATCAAAAAATTAAGAAAACTTTAATAACACCAAATACATAATTGAACAAAAAAGATGGAAATAGAACCAGAATTACTAATAGCGCATGGTTTTGTAAAAAAAGAAGCAAAAGACAAGTATAAAGGCAAAACTCCTGAAGAAATAAAAGAATTTATTGTCAAATTAAAAAAAGAGAAAGGAACAAAAGAAGTTCTCAAACAATTAGCTGAAGACGCTGAATCTGACATGATGGAATTAGCAAAAGACCAAATGGTCCAAGTATTTTATCCAAAACCACTAAACAAATATCACTTAATTTATGAAAATTTTAATACAAGCCTTGAACCAATATATTTTTGGGCATTAAATCATTTACAAACTGACTTGGGTTTTCCTAACGTTTACAAACTAACAGACATTTTCAGCGCATCAGAACATAGTAGTTTTTACGGAGCAGCAGGACAAAGACTAGCACTCGCTCAAGACAATGTACAAAAATATTTAGCACTAATAGGCCAATTTGTACGAAACGACTTATTCCAATTAGTTAGAGATATTAAATGGATAAAAGAAAGATTAAGATATCATGAAGATTCACAAAAAGGATTAGATGCAGCAGAAATGACATTAAAAGGAATCTGGGTTGACTTAATTGATGGAAAAGTACAAGGACAACCAGTAAGCGCAAACGTCTTCCAAATGGCTCAACAATTACAATTCACCGCACTTCCAGATTTCTTTTTCGGAGTAAAACCAAAAAAAATAGAAGATCTCGACAAAGAAGTTGACAAATTAGGAATAAGCCTTCCAGTAAAAAACGTTCTAAAAAGAAAACTACACCAATACATGATTTGGAAAGAAGAAAACTTCAAAGAATTAAGACAAAGAGAACTATTCGAACTAAAATACTTAAGACAACACTATAACATACTAAAAATGTACTTAGCATGGGTAAAACCATACTTACAACACGCAGAAAGACTAAGAGAAGACTTATCAAAAACATCAAGCGCAGACCTCATCGCATCATTTGAAGGAAGCCTAATAGATATAGAAATAATGGGCACAGCAATACCCGAAGGAAACAAAGAATACTACGCATGTATATTACTCAGTTTTAATTACAGAACAAAACCAAGCATGGACTACTCAGACCCATCCAGATACCACCGAGGACCGGTACACGTAGGAGAAACAACAGTCACTTGGAGAGCATACGCTTGGAACGATGAAGATATTCAAAAATTCATGAATTACAAAGAAAAACAAGACTTAATGAGTCTAGCAGAAGTAGACAACACAGTAAAAGCAACAATTGATGCAATAGGAGAAGACTTATGGAAATACCTAGGTGAAGCAGAAGAAAAAATTCCTTACAGCGAACAAGAAATAAGCGACATAGCAGGAAAAACAGGACTCACAAGAGAAGAAGCAAAATTATTATTAGAAAGAAAAAAACCACAAGAAGCACCAAAAAAACAAGGATTCTTCGAACCATTCACGGCCATAGGAAAAGGCTTTGGAGAAATATTTAGTTTCAGCCTGCCAAAAGGAACAGGAAGCAGCGCAAAAGAAGCAGCAAAGAAAGCCGCAAAAAAAGATAAAGAAAAAAAAGCAGCAGAAGGCATGGCAAAAAAATTACTCTGGGTACACTACGAAAACTTCAAGAAAACACACGGAATGACGACTTGGTAAAAGGTTTGTAGTTTATAGTTTACGGTTCATAGTAAACTAAAAAAACTAGTTAATTTTAAGATCACTAAGCGCAGCAACAACATATTCTTCAACCAAACCTAAATTTATATTGGTATATCCTCGCGATATTCTCAAATTTAACTCAATAAGTATCCTACCAACAACTTTTTTTCTTATTTCTTCAGAATACTTTTTCGGCAGGGGATCACTCACAGGATTTATTTTTTCTCTGTACTTTTTTGCAATTTCCCAACTATTCTTAACTTCTTTCACGTATTTATTCGAAATATTCTCGTCATCGATTGCTTTCTCCAAAATTTTATGAACTATTGCGTTTGATAAATTCCCCACAAATAAGTCTATCAATTTCTTTTTATTTTGAACCATTTTTTATGTTTTGCATTATTCTATCAAATGTTTCATTGTAAATTTTATCGTATTTTTTGAGAAATTCTTTCTTCTCAACTAAATTATTCTTTAACAAATCAACGCTTTCCAAATTAAAAAGTTCTTTTATTCTGTTATCAACTTGTTCTTTGCTAATTTTTCCTTTTTCTAGAAATAAAAGGATAGATATTAAATTTCTAGTCAAATAATACTTTTCTTTACCGCTTAAAATTTCAAAATTATCAATTAAATTTTTGCTCTTTAATAAATTCAAATCAAGAATTTTGTAATTGATTAATGGCTTAAAATAATAGATTATTCTCTTTTTTGAAACACATTTACTTAACATCGATTGGTACAAAGGGTCTGATGATAATCCTCTGAGCAACGTTTTGTTATCTAGCACCATCAAATGAGGTTTTATTCCTGTCTTAGAACTAATCTCTTTTTTGATAATTAATTCATTGATTTGCTCTTCACTCACTACCAACACATCAACATCATCAAAATTAAATCCTTCATCAAGAAAAGAACCAGTGACTATCACATTATCATAGCTCTCAATCAATTCATCTATCACCTCGAAAATTTCTTCAATAATTTTAATTTTTATTGGCTCTAACTTTTTTATGCCATAAAAAAACGGTTTTTCAATAATTGTTTTTTGTTTTAGAGGTTTAATCACTACAAAACTTCCAACAGTTAAGCCAGATCTATTTTTAGGCAAATAAACTTGATCCATAACACTGCCTTTACTTATCTTAGCAATTATCTCCATATTACGTAAAAATACGTAATGATATATAAATGTTTCGAGAAAATGGCTTCGCAATTTTCAAAAACAAAAAAAAGAAAAAAAAATTATTCCTCAGTCACATGATTTTCTACACGGTATTTGTAAGCTCTCATATAACCTTCATATTTTCTTATTAGTTCGTATCTGTCGTCTTTAACAGTAACTGGAATCTCGCAAATAGTTTCTTCCGTATCAGATCCGCGTTTAATCTTCAAAACAGCAGGTCTGACTTCAAATTCGTACATCATAACTCGTCCAACCAATCCAGGCCTTTCTCGAGTCTTAAAACTCATTCTACGTGTTACTCCGCGAACTGAGTCATCATGCGGTACATAATCTTCTGCAGGAATCAATCCTTTACCGCTCACAATCATTTCTCCGATTTTGTTTCCTTCTTTCCAAATAAATCTGTAATGGCTGTCTTTAAAATGCGAATGAGGCGGAATTCTAAACCATCCATCCTCTGCAACCCCATAAATTAATCCTTCAATCCCATCAATTGTTATTTGCTCACCTACAAACCTTCCAATTCTATCCATTTTGAACACCTCCATGTGTTAATTATGTATATTTTACAGTTTTAAAAAATATTTTGGTTAAATTTTAGTAAGATTTATAAAAATAGACAGTTTTAATGTATGATATGCAGAAAAATAGCAAAAGTATCGTAAAACCAGTTGATAGGAAAATTTTGAAGCTAATCCAAGATAAAGGATTGTGCGTTCCAAGAATAACAAAAATAGCTCATGAATTGAGTTTACCGACCTCAACAGTTCAAGCCAGAATAAACAAAATGCAAGAACTTGGCGTAATTAAAGAATTCAATGTTCTTGTAGATCCAGAAAAGCTTGAAAAAAATTTTGTTGCGTTTGTTTTTGGTCAAGCAAAACTTGGTAAAGAGCTAGACTTAGATAAATCAGCAAAAGAATTAGTAAAAATACCTCAAGTTCAAGAAGTATTTTTCATTACAGGAGACTATGACTATTTAGTTAAATTAAGAGTCAAAGACCAAGATGAGTACTATTCCATCGTTCAGAAAGTAGCTAAATGCTTTGATTTAAGAGGTAAAGGACTGGTAGCACCAAAGTGTTTTAAGGATAGTCCAAAGATAGTTATTGAGAGTTAATATGCCTGACAAACAAATCGACCAAACAAAAGTACTTCTAAAATTTAAAGGAAAATATTTACTGCTGAAAAAAGTCAAAGATGTTCATCCAGAACATATCGGTGGATGGGAAGTCCCTGGTGGAAAAATAAAGAAAAAAGAAGACAAAATAAACGCAGCACTAAGGGAAGTAAAAGAAGAAACAAAACTTAACTGCAAAATAATTACGGAATTGAAAACTTTAGAGCTAGAAAAAGACAACATTAAAACAAAAACTCACGTTTACTTAGCAGAAGCCGAAACTGATAAAGTTATTCTCTCAAAAGAGCATTCTGATTATATTTGGATTTTTTACAAACAAATTGATGAACTAGAAAATGTTATATATAAAGATCTTTTAAAGAACTATTTGAAAGAAGCGGAGAAAATCAGGAACTGATTTTCAAATCAAACAAAGAAAAAAATAAAAAAAACAATAGTCAAAAAATTTTTGCTTGCAAAAATTTTTATTTGAGCTTTTTAGCTTGTTCTGCGCCTAAAACTCTCCAGCATTCATGTGGACCACTTTGGGATTTTGCTACTGCAAAAAACCTTGTGCCTTTTTGCCTTACACTATACGTGTCTGTTTCAAACTTCTTCTTCGATTTAACGTCATAAAAACTTAGTTTTGGTTTAGCTGCCATATTATTCCCACCTCGCATTGTTTTTAACTGCTTTTTTAGTATATTTTGCGCCTGAGTTTATTAAGTTTTCCAAAATCGAGCACTTTTTCATGGTCGATAACGTAAATTTCGAAGTCTAAAGGGTTTTTAAATAGGGGACTCAAGAACTGCTCTTTTATCACATCACTACCTTCAATCAAAGGGTTAAATGAAGGTTGAACAATCAAAGTTCTGCCTTTGTAGTCTCCTTTAAGAAAGCATTTGTACTTTTCCATCCTTCCTGCTTCCTTAAAGCCAATAGCAGGGTGCTCATGACCTATTATAACCGTTTTAACCTCTTTGTCTAATTCAGGCTCATAATCCCCATGAACAAGAAGAATGTCCTTTATTTTGTATTCTTTTACCAATTTTACATTCTTCTTATCAGTTATAGGGTAAAGAATAACATCATGATTTCCTTTAACAACGATTACTTCGTAATCGTTCAAAAGATCGAATAATTTTGAAATATCTTTCCATTCCTGTGACAATATTTTGCCAAATTCATGTTTTACATCACCATTCAGAATTATTCGTTTAACTTTTACTTTTTTCAGAATTTGTTCTATCTTTTTTGCAATATCTTTTAGTTGAAATCTTGGAACTAAAACTCCCGTTTTTTCTAAGAATCCTTCATAACCTAAATGCAAGTCAGAGATTACTAAAGTTTCATGTTCTTTCAAGTATAACGATTCTTCAACAATGAATATCTCTTTAACTAATTCCATTTTATTGTTAATTTGTTGTTTTAATTTAAAATTTGTTCAAAACAAAACAGCAGTTTTGTCAAAATACTAACAAATATGCCAAATACCTCTTTTTTTGTACATTTCTGCCATTTGATATATAAATAAGTATTCAAAAAATAGTAGTGGGTCTAAGGAGCGTAAAATGAAATTCATGTACGATTGGAAAGACACGAAAAAACTTTACTGGAAAGAAGATTTTCCATACTCGGGAAACTTAGCAACACTTGCTGAAACGTATTCAAAAAATTCTCTAAGACCAAAAATCAGTAAAAAGGCATTACTCGAAAAAATGCTTGAACAAGACAAAGAATAATTCTTTTTTCTTAGTTCATCAATAATAGTTTATTTAAAGGTATTTTCTTTACAAGAGCTTTATGCCTCATACAGAAAAGCTTTAGCAATTTATGCAGACACAAATTTTGATCGTGAAATAAGTGAAGAAGAAAAAAATGCATTTAACAAAAAAATGTATGCAGAAAACAACCTAACAATAATAGAAAAAAATAGTCCAAAACAACACTGGACTTGAAGTAACAATAGAAGACTTGTTAAAAATATTAGAAAAATACCAGAATTAAAAAAATGACATTCATACCAAAAGATCAAATCGAGGAATTTTTAACTAAACAGGAAAGTCAAGACGTAATTGAAAAAACAGAAGGTCCTAAAAATCAACCTGAAGAAACTTCAATTTATCAAGGGAATAATAATCAAAGAAATAATCAAAGACCTGAACCTGATTTAACTGATTATACTGACAAACAAAGCGAAGACCTGCGGACATGTATGCCTGTAATTGCAGTACTTCTGGCATTCGCAGGATTTATTTACTGGGCAGAGGGGAGAAAAATAGAGAGGAATAAAAAAGAAGAAAACAGTTTACAGGAGTACAAATATCTTTATATGAACGCTTCAAATTTACATGCGAAAGCTCTAGTATTACACGCAGACACTAACTTTGATCATAACATAAGTGAAAAAGAAAAAAACGATTTCAACCAAAAAATGTGCGGAAGAAATAACGTAACAATCATTGATGGAAAATTTATTCAAAACAGCACAGGTCTTGAATTAACAATAGAAGAACAAATAAAAATATTAGAACAGTACCAAAACTAATCACTTCTTAACTTCTCTTATCGGAACATAAATTTCTCCACTGAGCTTTATTTGTCCTGGTGGAATTATGAAAAAATCTGTGGTGCCGGATTCTATTTCTTGCTGCATTTTTTGTTTAGTTTTGTAATCATCTGCCTTTAATAAAAAAGAATGTTTTTTTGAAGCAGCAGGGTAGTTTAAAATCTCTTCTAACTTATCCTGATCTATTTCATGTCGATATACAAAAGTCATTTCTGGAATGCTGTGCGCAAAAGTTAGTGCAGAAATTATTTTCAAATCACTAATCTTTGCATGAATCTTTACAGAATGGTTATCATATTGGGCAATACCTATAAGTTCTTTTGCCCCAAATATCTTAATCCCTAATAACTTTGTTAGCAGACCTAATCCTTTGCCTTGCTCTGCTGTTGCTAATGAATGACTTATCCACAATCCTTGTTTTGCGGAAGGAATTGCGCAATACATAGATACAGGAATAAGACAGTCATAATTTTCAGGGATTTCAAATTTTTTCTTTAATGATTTTTCAAGAGAACTATTTTTTTTAGCTAAACCTACAAAAGCGCTAGGCAGCATTCCACAGTCTAATGCAACCCATTTTTCCATTCCCATTTTTTTATCTCCGTAACTAATGCCATCTAATTGTATTAGTAAGTCAACAAATTGTTTACTTGATGTTAGCAAAGGATTTATGTAATGCGCAGACATGCCAAAAGGATTCATGCAAAACCCTTTAATATTTTCTTGGCTGCCTAAAACATACAAAACATAATTATCCTTAACATAGTCTATTAAGCTCATCTTTGCATGATTTTAGCATTGATTTTTATATTTAGTGACTAGCACAAAACACATTATACAAATTTGTTCTAAATAGAACAAAATAGTAAAATTTAAATATAACCGCACCCAACAATCTATTATGACTACAACAACTGAACAAACTCAGGATTACATCAAGGAACATCCAGATATAAAGAACTGCTTGAAAAAAGGTTTAATTAACTATTCTTCACTTGCAAGGTTTATAGGAAAGGAAATAAATATTGAGAAAAAAACTTCTAAAGAAGCAATCTTGATAGCTGCAAGAAGATTTCGAGAAAAACTTAAGCAGGAAATAAATTATGAAGAAGAAATAAGAAAAGTACTTTCTCAATCAGAATTAGACATCAAAAACAAAATAAGCGTATTCATAATAAATAAAAGCATAAATTTTGACTTCATGCAAGAATTACAAAAACAAATAAGACAAGAATACGGCACATTTTATATCATAGAAGGATCTGACAATTACACAGTCATTACGCAAGACAAATACACAGTTCAACTCGAGAAGAAATTCAGTCAAAAAATAATTCACAAAAACAAAGATCTTGCATTAATTAATTTTAAGAGCCAAAAAGAAATAGAACAAGTAAGAGGAGTTATTGCGTATTTAACAGCACTGTTTAATGAACATGGAGTAAATATTGTTGAGTTATTATCTTGTTGGACGGACACGTTATTTGTTGTTTCTTCAAAAGATGTAAACAAAGCACTGATGTTTTTAAAATTCTAGTTTTGTTCTTTTGCTAATACAAAACACTCTTGTCCTAAGTCTTGTCTATCTCTTACAAATATTATGTTGTATTCTTTTTCTGCAAATACTTCTTTATCCCCGTCATGGCCAATCAACGTTTTTTCATTTAAGTATCCAAAGTCTGCAAAGTCGTTCACTTTTTTAAAAGGTCCATATTTATTTTTGTACAGACTTGTTATTTTGAAAAATTTTTGATCTTTTGTTTCTTTAACTTTACCTTTTAGCAACTCTGCTTTTTTTAAAAAATTCAAAATTGCTGTTTCTGCTCTTTCTTGACCTTTAGGATCATTAACATACCCGCACTCAACACACAAACCTATTTTTCCTAAGTTATTCATGTAAGCATCAGTTGCTCCTTCCTCAAATTCATCCCAGTTAAAACTTACAATTTTAACGGGCATAACTTTTGCAAACTTCCAAGTAATTTCTTCACCAATCACAAAAGGAACTGAATCAACACTATTGCTCGCATGAATGTCTAATAGAATATCTGCGCTGTCAAGTATTTTCATTATTTGAACTGCAGTTTTCCCTTCTAAAGTATTTTTAACTTCATCAGGCTGTTTTTTTAGAAAGCACCTATTAAGATTACATTCTACAAAACGCTTTTTCTGTTTTATCGCTTCAAGATTTGCATAAATAAAAATTGCTTTACCTTTATCTAGTTTAAGTTCTGGCAATAATTTCTCAAAAGCATTAATTCCGCAAATTTCATTGCCATGAACTCCTGCCATAATTACTACAGTTCTGCCAGTTTCTTTACCTGTTTTTTCCACTATCCGGAAATTTTCCATTATTATCAAGAATCAGGTTAAGGACTATAAAGTTTTCCATTTAAGAGTTTCTTCAGCGCCCTAAAGAAACTCTTTCACAACAAAATTTAAAAATGAGTCAATTTTAACAAGATCATGAAAGATTTAATCAGAAATTACGCATTACAGAACGCAGTAAAACATGAAGGTGTGGCTCAAGTTGGTAGTGTTATAGGACATCTTATTCAAGCCGATCCTTCGGTTAAAAGTAAACTCAAAGAGTTATCTGCAGAAATTAATAAAATAGTTACCGAAGTCAACAAGTTAAGTGTTGAAGAACAAAGAAAAGAATTAGAAAAATCTGCTCCCGAATTACTTGAGGAGAAGCCTAAGGAAACCAGAACAGGTCTAAAAGACTTACCTAATGTTAAAGGAAATGTTGTTTTACGTTTCGCACCATCACCTTCAGGACCATTACACGTAGGTCATGCAATGGTATTAGGATTGAATTATTTGTACGCTAAAAAGTACAAGGGGAAATTATTTTTAAGAATTGAAGATACCAATTCAAAAAATATCGATAAGGATGCTTATGAATTAATACCAAGAGATTGTAATTGGTTAACAAAAAACGGTGTTAATGAAGTTATTGTTCAATCAACAAGACTAAAAATTTATTACGATTACTGCGAAAGACTAATTGCTACAGGCAAAGCATATGTTTGCCAGTGCAGTTCTGAAAAATTTCATGACTTAAGTTTAGAAAAAAAAGCATGCCCTTGCCGCGAAGTACCTAAACAAAAACAATTAGTTTTATGGCAAAGAATGTTCAGTGATTTGAAACCTGGCGATGCTGTTGTAAGAATAAAAACAGATCTTAACCATCCAAATCCTGCAATGCGTGACTGGCCTGCAATGAGAATAAATGACAGTCCTCATCCAAAAGAAAAAGCTCGCGTATGGCCATTAATGAATTTTTCAGTAGCAATTGATGATCATGAAATGAAAGTCACTCACACCATAAGAGGAAAAGATCATGCAGACAACGCAAAAAGACAAAAATATTTATTAGATTATTTCCAGTGGGAAGAACCAACTCACTCATTTATTGGAAGAATAAACTTTGAAGGAATGGACTTAAGCACAACACAAACAAGAAAAAAAATAGAAGCAGGAGAATATGAAGGCTGGGAAGACATAAGACTGCCTTTTTTGGGCGCATTAAGAAGAAGAGGCTATCAGCCCGAAGCATTCCAAAGATTTGTGGAAGATATGGGAATTTCATTAAGCGACAAAACAGTAACAAGAGAAGATTTCTTTAAAGCAATAAATCATCACAACAAAGAAATACTCGACCCAGCAAGTAATCGATACTTTTTCGTAAAAGAACCAGTAGAAATAACCGTAGAAAAAGCACCCGAACAAACAGCAGAACTAGATTTGCATCCAGGTATGAAGGAAAAAGGCAAAAGAATATTCAAAACAAAAGACAAATTTTACATCACAAAAGAAGATCATGCAGAACTAAAAGCAAAAAAATTATACCGACTAATGGACTGCTTAAATTTTACAAAAAAAGGAAAAAAATTCGCATTTGACAGTTTAGAATATGAAAACTATAAAGATAAAGGAGATAAAATAATCCATTGGCTGCCAGTAAGCGATGACTTAGTTAAAGTTGAAGTAAGATTGCCAGACAACACAAAAGTTTCAGGACTTGGAGAAAAAGATTTATCAAAACTCAAAGAAGGAGACATAGTACAATTAGAAAGATTTGGTTTCTGCAGACTTGATAAAAAAGAAAAAGATAAATTAGAATTCTGGTACGGACACAACTAATCATTCCATGTACGGCCTGTAAGTATTCTCTCCAGCTTCAGGATCTCTTTGTAAAATTATTAGTTCTGCATCATGAATGTCTAATGTTACTTGAGTAAATTTACCCCAAATGTCAATTGTACAGGATGAAAAATTATTAGAATGAATAATGCCCTGACTGTTAAACGAATATTGAGCTCTCAACCCTACAATCAGTTTAGTTTTATCCTCGCCAGATTGACTGCCAAAAGGAAAAAATAATCCAAATCGTTCATCACCCAAAGAATCGGTTTTTCTTCTAACAACATATTCGCTCACTATTTTTCTTGAATTATTGTCTGAATCAGTAACAGGAAGAAATTCTCCTTCATCAGATAACTCAAAATCGTATTCAGCATCTGAAGACCTTAAGTAAGGAGGAAGATTCTTTTGTTCTCCAGCCAAATAAATTGTTCTTTCTTCATCGCTCAATCCTAATTGATGAACCAAACCATACTTGTCAAGTTTTTTCTGAATTCCTTCACAAGAACCATCAGATTCAATCCATTTGCCTATGAAGATTATTTGTTCTAGAGCCATAAAAAATAAGAAAATAAAATAAGCTTATAAAAACTATTGTTGATTATCTCTTTCAAAATCCACAGTTGCGTCAAATCTTTTAAGAAGATTATTTGGAACTGCAAGACCGCTGTAGCTTGAAGCAATTTCAAAAAGTTTTACTGCTCTTCTATTAGCTGCTTTCCTGGCTGCTTTTTCCGGGTCTTCTTCTTCAGTTTTTTCTTCCGCGGGTGCTTCTTCGACAGGCAGATCTAATGTTTTTACGTAATTTTCTACATTTCTCGGGTTTGGTTTTTGTATGTTTCTTCCAGATAAGTAATCTTGAAGTCCAGAATACATTTTATCTTCATCAAATGTTTTAACACCTGATTTGTTCAAGTAGTGTTTTAAAACTTCTCTTTGATCACTTTCTTCGGTTAAGTATCCGAATTTAACTATTAATCCGAATCTATCTTCTAGTGCTCTGCCTGCTTCATCATCATCTTCTTCATCAGATTTAAAGCCCATTTTTAGAGCTCCTTCATGATTTGATATTACATACATTTTTGCATTTGATGGTAAGCCGCTAAAAGATCCTTCCATCATTGTTTTAAGTCCAGTATACAAGTCTTCATCTTCTCCTAGCTTAAATTCATCAATTAATATAATAAATTTGTTATCAACCATTTGTTCTATTTGATTGAAAACTGCAGGTAATGCAGGAGCCATTCTTTTATCTACTTCAAGAATTCTCAATCCTTCTTTTGAGTATTTTGTTAATAATGCATTTACCATTGAAGACTTTCCAGTTCCTGGAGGTCCCTTAATGAAAACGTTATTTGCTTCTTTTCCTTTAAGTAATTTTTCAGTATTTGCCACTAATTCTTTTTTCTGTGATTCGTATCCAACTAAGTCAGAAAGTTTTACTGCTTTTCTTTTAGTTGTTGGAACTAACATTGGTCCAAACATAGGATGCATTCCTATAGTGTACGTTTCAGAATCTTGTAATTTTCTTGTTTCTTGGTAATAATTGGCAATTATTTCTCCAACATTACTCCAATCCTTTTCTTGAGAAATTAATCTTTTAAGTCCGCCCCTCTCCTCTCTTGCTTTTCTTATTCTTTCTTCAGTTGGATTTTTTGAATTTCTTTTTGCAGGTTTAAAATCTCCAAAAGAAGGTAATTTTCTAGTAAAAGGAACAGCCAATTTATAATCATCAGGAAATAAATTTCTTAATTCTTGAAGTAATCCAAAATACTCAGTCATCACTCCTTCAAAATCAAATTCATAAACTCTTTTCATATTAACTGCGTAATCTCTGAATTCTTCTTTAACACTATCGCCTATTTGATCAAAATCTTGTTCACGACATTTTCTAATAAATGCACCATCTCTTTCAAGCATTAATTCTAATAAATAATCTTGGAATGGAGTACCAACAACATTAGTAGCACCAGTTTCATAAGTGCTCGATATTCTTGTAAATAATTGTTTGTACGCATCAAAAGAATCTCGCAATGGTTCAATCAATCTAGCTAAGAAATCTGAAAGCTTAGAATTATTTCCTTTTCCTAAAATGTCGGATAAATTTTCGAGTTCTGACTGCATCAAAGTTAAGTATTTCTGAAGTTCAGTATCAAAACTTTCGCGTCTCATATTTATCGACTCAATTAAAGCAAATCTACCGCCCCCATTCATTTGCTCAGGAGGATTATATACATAATTATCCACTAAACATCTTTGTAAGAAAACTTGTTCTTTTAATTTATCTGCTCTTTTTTTGAAAGATCTCAATCTGAATCTATTCACAGGATTCAACACTAAATCCTTTAAAGATCCGCCTCCCAATATTCTGTCTAATGCCATTTTAGTAGTATTAATAGGTACCAATATATAAATGTTTCGTTTTTTAACTACCTCTTAGTGGTGAATTAAGAAAACATTATAAAGCGCGGATTGTTCACAAATGAAATGAACCAAAAAAATAGCAAACTCTTGAGATTTGGCGGAATCGCTTTAGTTTTGGGTGTTGGTTTGTATGCTGGATTATCACTAAAACTAGAGAAACAGTACTTTATGCTAAAGCTCTACAAAGCATAGAAGATGCTTTTCAAGATCTTTTTGATTTTGAAGTAAACTTAACCAACTACAAAAGATATAATCCGCAAAACAAAATCAAGTATACTTTCTTAGCACAAGCAAAAGAAAACCTTTCAAATATTGGACAAAAAATCAATTTATTACAGCAAGAAACAATAAACAGCGGTTTAAGTGCTAATAGATTAGAGCAATCGTTATACCATATCAAAGTTGCTCAGCAACAATTAATGCACGACTACATATTTGAACTAGATAACGTATTTACCTCAGAAGGAATTGCAGATATTAATTTTGATGCTGAAAAGTTTGAAATAAATAATAATGAACACGCAAAATCACTGCAAAGAGAATTCAAGTCAATTTCAGATTATTTAGGTAATCAATCAAGTACAGTTCGTTTAATAGAAAACAAGTAAAGAAAGATTCTATCAATTACCTGATTTGTGTTTCACCAACGCCACAATCTTTATAAAAACCAATTTTCTTGTTCTATAAAGGTGATATTATGAGTTTAGTAATTAGAACAAAGCTTAAAGAAGTAGCTCAAGGATTTAATATTTCCAGTGATTTTGCTGACACATTAGATAAGAAAGCAGAAGAATTAGTTAAGTCTGCTTGTGAAAGAGCTAAAGCAAACGGAAGAAAAACAGTAATGTCCAAGGATTTGTAAAAGGGTTTGAAGTTCACAGTTTATAGTTTGTAGGACCTGAAGCGGTCGGAACATTAACGCCGCTGCGCGGAAATTGATAACTGCTAAATTATTCGCGTGCACTCGCAGAATTTTTTTATTTCTTCTGGATTCATGATGCTGCCGCCACCCACAGTAAAGAACTATGCAAGCACACAATTCTCGGCGGCCTGAGCTCAGAAAATTTAAGTTAATCAAGAAAACAAGCAACATCCAGATAATTTTAGGTACAAATAACTCATTTTTTGAACAATCTCTTTTTTGGTTTCATTGAAGGAATATTTATTTCTGGACCTTTTAAGTCTTCAAACATTTCTTCATGCTCTTCTTCTTTAGGTGAGCCATTTGTTGGACCTGCATCACGTAAATCCCTAACCATTTCTGAAAGGGCAACCACTCCATCAGCTATTTGAGAATTTTGTTCGAGAACTTCATTCATTTTTTCAGCCAAAGCACCAGTAGAAGAATCACCCGATCTTTCTAAAACTTTATCGAACCGCTCAATAGCTTTCTCAAACAAATCTAGCACTTTGTCTAGCTTTTCATGTAGTTCTTCTATTGATTCTTCAACACCCATAATATCTCCTCTTTTAGTAATATATTGGAAGCGTTATTTATAAATATTACTGTAAGTATTGATAAAAACTTTATTTGAGCAATCAACAGATATCAAAGGGGATCAAAATTTACGGTGTTTGAGGTCATTAAGTACTAAATATTTGTTAATTTTTTCCACCGTAAACTAGTATTAGCCCAACAATTGACAGAACAACACTAAATCCAATTATGTGCAAGAAAAAGTATTGAAAGAACATTTGATTAAAAACTTGCACCATTACATAATTACCTGGAAACTGCCATTGATCAAATGCAAGCATTTCATGAAATTTTGTGAACAAAAAATTAAAAGGCAGAATTGCTAATAACAAAATCATAACTAAATTAAGAATACTTCCATAAAAAATGATTACTCGATTTATCCTAAAAGTATAAACGAGTACCAAAATCAAAAACAAAACATTTAGCATAAACATTTTATCTCTTACCTCAAACATATGACTTACTTCTTCTTGCTGAAAGCCTTGAATGAAGTTAGTTTTGTACGTTAAGTAATCAAGTGTTTTTTGCCCATATTCTTGAGCTTGAGGATGAGCGTTGCTAAGTTCAAACAATAAATTATAAAATTGAGCATTAAACGTCAAAAGAAACGCACTCAACAATAAAAGAAATAATGGAAAAACGATAATCAAAAATAAATCCTTCGTGCTTGCAAACTTTCGCCCCAAAACCATAAACCACAAACTACCAACATTTTTCTTACTTAATCTTTGCGCCATCAGGCAGATCTATACTTACACCTTTTAATTCTTTTCCATCACAATATGCTTTTTTGTTTTTTACTTCTAGTTTTAGTTTTGCAAAATCTTCAATAGTTATTTGGTTGTTATTAGGTGTTGTTCCTTCGATTTGTACTTGATCACCAGGGTTACCTTGCGGTTCTAAAACTTTCACAACTCCCTCTTTTTCTGCAGCTAAAAGCATTCCTTGACTTTCTATACCTCGTATATTCGCAGGCTTTAAGTTTGAAATTATTACTATTTTTTTACCAACCAATTCTTCTTTTTTGTAAGAATTCTTTATTCCACCAACTAATTGTCTTTTTTCCCCACCCAAATCAAGCTTCAAGAAATATAATTTGTCTGCGTTTGGATGATCTTCTACGGATTCAATTTGAGCAACTTTAAGATTTAACAAAGATAAGCTTTTAGAAGTATTTTGATTTGTATTTTGTTGAACCTCTTTGCCATTAAAGCCAATTATTAATTCTTTAGCTTCTTTGAGTGCATCTTGCATTTGGTTATCACTCATCTTATTATTACCGAACAAGATCAAGAATACGTGCTTAGTTGTTATTTCTGTTTTTGTTTGATTGCATTGTTTTGAGAGTCTTCCTATTATTTTTTCCTCATCAGAATAAACTAGTTCTCCTGCTTTTAGAAGTTCTCTATTTCCTTCTAAAGAAATAAATTCCTCTCCTTCTTTTGATAATCTTACAGTTATTTTTCCAACTAGCCTATTAACGTCATGAGTTGCAATAGAAGTTAATGTTTTCACTGATACAATATTGTAAACGTCTACAACTGCATTTATTTGAGGCAAGTTATTTCCTTTGATTAATTTTATCAGGCCAACTACTGAGTTGGGATTTTTTTCTTTGTCTAGGCCTGCTTTTTCTTGAATTTTGTTGTATTCTTCAAGAACTTCTTTATTTTCATATTTTTGAAGATTCTCTTTCAAATCTTTCTTCATTTTTTCTATTGTTTCACTCTTCTTTCTAATCTTTAAATCGTTTATTTGTGTTCCAACTACTTTGATTCCTAAATTTTTAACTTCTGGAGAAATGACTAGTTCTATTTCTGGAATTTTTTCTTTTCTTTCAACAAATTCTACTTTTTTGAACAATATTTGTGGTTCTTCTGTTTTTCCTTTAGTTGTTTTCTTAAAAGTTGCATCTTTGAATGATTTTATTTTTTGTCCTATTTGTTTTGCTAATTTTTCAGAACTTTCAGGAATAAAAGAATAAGTCAATAATGAAGTAATTCTTAAACTTTCTACAAGCACGTAAAGTATTGTTCCTAATCTTTTTTTGTCTTGAACTTTCCAAGGTTCGGTTTTGTTTATGTAAGCATTGCATTCATGAATGAATTCCCAAATTATTTCTAACGCTTTACTCCATTCATAATTTTGCATTTGTTCATTGGCTCTAGTAAATAACGTGTTTGCTTTTTGTATTAATTCTTCATCATCTTTTTCAAACTTTCCAGGCTTGGGAATTTTTCCATCAAAATTTTTGAAGACTAATGTGTTAACTCTTTGTAATAAGTTTCCTAATGAATTCGCTAAGTCTGCGTTTGCTCTTTCAACTATTGATTTTTCAGAAACATCCCCATCTTGTCCTGCAGGAATATCTCTCATTAAGTAATATCTTACTTGGTCAACACCATAAGTATCAATTAAATAAATTGGATCAATAACATTGCCTAATGATTTACTCATTTTTTGGCCTTCAAAAGTTAAGTAACCGTGAACTAGCACTTTTTTAGGTTGTTCAATTCCTAAACTATACAACATTCCAGGCCAAATTACTGAATGAAACCAATTAATTCCTTTACCAATAAAGTGAACATTCGCAGGCCAAAATTTTTCTTTACTTTTTATTCTAGTTGCACTGTAATAGTTTCCAAGCGCGTCAAACCAAACATAAACAGTGTGATTTTGATCTATTGGTGTTTTAATACCCCAAGTCTTTCCAACTCTACTAACACTAATATCTTTTAATTCTTCTTTCTCAAGTCTTGACTGTATTTCATTACTCCAAGTTTGAGGAGTTATCAGTCCTTTTTTTATTAATTCTAGAATTTTCTCTTTGAATTTTGATAATTTGAAAAAATAGCTCTCTTCTTTAATATGTTCTGGCTTTTTTTTATGTTCGGGACATTCTCCGTTAATCAAATCTTTTTCAGTGTAAAACGCTTCACATCCTTTGCAGTATAATCCTTCATAATGTCCTTTGTAAATATCTCCGTTATCAAATGCTTTTTTGAACAATTCTTGAACAACTTTTACGTGTCTTTTCTCAACAGTTCTTATGAAATCATCATTTGATAGATTTGCTTTTTTGCATAATTCAATAAAAAATTGAGCGTTTTTGTCAACAAATTCTCTTACTGGAATTCCCGCTTTTTCAGCAGCTTCTTCATTCTTTGAAGCATTATCATCTGTTCCGGTTAAGAAGAAAACATCCTCACCAAGCAACCTGTGCCATCTTGCTATTGCATCAGCTATTGCTTTCTCATACAAATGGCCACAATGAGGTTTGGCATTAACATAATCTATTGCAGTAGTAATGTAAAACGTTTTTTTAGCCATTAAAATGATATATTCACGATTATTTTATAAAGTTTTTCACAAAAGTTATTCATAACTCACTACGTTCGTCATGAATAACTTTTAAATAGATTAGGGGTGTTTTAATTCTGTGAAGCAATTAATTAGCAAAAATAACAATATTTGGGTATCTAGCTCTTTAGAAGAAGAGGTTTTACGAGAAAAAATCCTTAATTGTGACGCCGTTCTGAGTGATTTAGATGACACAGACACTAATCCTACCGCACCAATAATAATTAGACAAGGAATTAAACGGTATTTTTACCGCCCTGAATTTATTACTTGGTGGATGAAATTAACAATCACAAACCAAATACTAAACCGAAGAGAACAAAGCGATGCATGGAAATTATACTCAAGCAAATTTATTGATGCAAAAGAAAGAAAAAGAATTAGAAAACAATTGACACCTCAAAGAGTGAATGACTTGTTATTTCCTGGAGTTAAAGAATTTTACTCTCTAATTACACCAGCATACAAAACTTATGTTACACGAAATCTTTACGAAGTTGGCGATGCTTTTGGATGCGTTCTGGGATTTGATGAAATTATTAGCGGTGCAAGAAATAAAGAAATCGCAGCAGCAGAATTTATTAATGCCCATCCTCAATTTAGAAAGTACTTAGTGAAAGGTGATTCTCATCACGACGAAGGAATGATTGATGCGCTTAAATTCTACCAAAAAAAGGCAAAATAGATTACGTTTTAGGAATATGGGTTTCTAAAACACCAACAGATAGAGCAAAATTCGACGTAAATATTGGACAAAATTATACTGGATTGGTTGAACTATTAAAGAAAAAAAGCCAGTAACTAGTTTATAGTTTGCAGTTTATGGTTCACAGTCGTCCTATAAACTTCAAACTGTAAACTACAAACTTAAATGGGATCGGGGAGATTTGAACTCCCAATCTCACCCACCCCAAGGGTGAATCTTAACCAAGTTGGACTACGACCCCAAATTAAACAAAACTAACTTCCATTTCTAGTGCATCCCTTGTGGGATATTCTTCAACTACTGCCGGGATTAAGTTTTGTTTTTTTAAAAAACAAGCGTGTTTTTTTAGCAAACGTCTGTCTGTGATTAATCTTAATTTTACTTCGTCAACAAAAATTAAATCTTCAGATATTTTTAATTGTGCTATTAATTTTTGTCTTAATTCTTCTAAAATTGGTAAGTACTTTTTTTTGTCTGCTTGTTCTAGTTTTTGTCTGTAGTTTAGTCCGGGGGTTAGTTCTGGTAAATAAATTGCTCCGCGGATTATTGTTCCTTCGTCAGTTACTTGGTCAAAACTTTTCTTAATGTTCTTTGCTCTTCGTTTTATTCTATTCTTTAATTGAACATTGTCTTTTAGTTTTGCAGTGCAGAAGTAAAGAGTCAATCCTGCATTTTTTGCTTCTTTCAATATTTCTAGTGCTAGTTCTGCGCTTCCTTTGACTGCGTAAGATAATTGGTTTTTTAGCATAAAACCTCTGCTTAAGTATTCACAATCATTTCTTTCTGACCATTCTAATTCATTCAAGTTTAGGAATTTTACTTTTTCTTTCATAAAATCTACCAGTTCTAGAATTTCTTTTTTCATTCCCGGAATACAAGGTATTTCTATGCCTACATCCCAATCATATTTTCTTGCCAATTCTATTTGCGGCCATAAAGTTTTGTCATATAGGTTTGCGTGAAATCTTATCTCATCAAGACCTGCTTCGTACAATTTTTTTAATCTTTCTTCATTGACTAATCTGAAAGTAGTGTACAAGTGTGCATGAAATTTTTTGCCGAATTCTTTTTTTAAAAGCCTTAAGTACTCACAAACTCGGTCAACAACCACTAAAGGATCTCCTCCAGTGATTCCTACTCCTTTTGCTTCAGTTAATCTTGCTTCTTCAAGAAGGTCTTCTGGTTTTTCTATCTTCCATTCATTTGCATAAATTACATCTTTGTTTATTTTTTTATCACTTACAGGACAATAGAAGCATTTTAGTCCGCATAAACCCGTAATGAATAATACTAATTTTTGGCCTTTAATGCAATACTCGCATCCTTTGGCCATCCTTCCTTTAACTAAAGAAAAACATCCTGTATCGACAATGTTTTGAGCGGCTAATAATTCCATAAGAATCAATATTTATTGCTTATTTAAAAAAGTATTTACTGAACGCAAATAATCTAAAGTAGTTTATTTAAAGCTATCTTGCTTTCTATTTGTTTATGGAAAATAAAAAATTCAAAAGACAAGATCTTAACAAATTAGAAGAAGTCGAATTACTAACATCAACAGTAGAACAAGAACCAACAGTTGAAGTATTTTCTCCAACAATAGAAAAAACACATTTGCAAAAAGTTTTGAAAGTTGTCAGAATGAGTTTGATGTACTTAAGTATTGGTGCTGCTTTTTATGGAGTTGTAGCTTACGCTCCTAAAGTTGCAGAAGTTGGAATTAGAAATGATCAAGTAAACAGTGAATTCAAGAGTGTTTATGACAACACAAGTTCAAAATACGCAGATACAAACAATGACGGAGTTGTTTCATCTCAAGAAATGGATTCTTTTGATAGCGCTTTCTTAACAAGCAATGGTTTTAAAGTTAGTGGAGAAGAAAGAATAAATCTAAAGTACGGCCCAATGCCTTACATGAAAGGAACTTTTGAAAGAGCACAGAAGGAAACTATCACTGAATTGTTAAAGAATTACCAGCCAAAATAAATTATTAGAAAAATATCAGCCTCAATAAAATCAAACTATCAAGTCTTATTTAGTTTTTGTTCTGCTCCTTTTTTATAATCATCAAGAAATTTCATGTTATTAGAAACATATTCATATATAGTATTCACGAAAAAACCCATTGCTTGAGTTGCTTCTTCAAATTCTAGATCATTCATCATAATGCAATAAAATATTCTGCTAGCCTTAATATACATTATACCACAACTATGCAAGTATTTATTCTCTCCCTCATATTTTACTCCGAATTTTTGAGAAACTTTAACTTCAGGAGGTAAATTTGCAATTTTTTTTATGTCAAATACGGTGTTTGAAAGAAGGGATAAAATATACTCGGAATCTTGTGATTCAAGAATGGTAGATAAATAAATACTAGAAAAAACATTGTAGAATGATTTGGGTGTTGCAAGACCAGTGTCATAATCTTGGCCTGGTTTTGTTTTATTAATACTATCTTCAGTGTACATATCAAGATAACTAAAAATGAAATTTGCATCTTTAGGTTTTAGAATTTTGCTCAGCGCTCTAAAAGCAGTATCATCTGATTCTTGCAACATTTTTTCTAGAAGAACTTTCACGCTAAGTTCTTTATCAGTAGTTTTGTATAATGTTCCAAAATTAGCAGTTCTGTCTGAATCTTCTATTTTAATCAAATCATCAAGACCTATTTTACCTTCTTCTTTCATTTTCAGCACAAGTACCGCAGCTAAAACTTTAACTAAGCTAGCAAAAGGATATCCTGTTCTTTCATTTATTCCTATGGAGGCACCATTTCTTAAGTTTTCAACATAAATTGAAGCAGTGAAGTTATTTTCTTGCATGAAAGACTCAAAAATCTTTTTCAAAGGAACATAATTAGTTATTAAAAAACTCTTAGGTTCTAACACTCCTGCAGCTATTCTGGGAGAAATAAAAGTAAAATCTTCTTTATTTGATTCAATAAAAGAATAATTATTGAAACAAATTATTGCAAGAAAAGACAAAAGCACTAGAATTAATATCAACTCAAAAACTGCCACCCGTTTTAGATTAAATCTCATTCAACCCTGAAATAAAACACCCACATTTAAATCTTAGTTTTAGCTAAGAAACATTTTTAAATCTGGATTCGTTTTGGATTTTTATGACTGACAAAAAAGGCTCTAAAGCAAATAAGCAGGACAATTTTAGTGAGTGGTATTCTCAGATTTGCGGTGAAACTGGAGCTAAGCTTGTTGATTTAAGGTATGATGTTCAAGGTTTTATTGTTCATCGCCCTTGGAGTATGCGAGTTTTAAGAAAGATTTATTCTTTTTTTGAAGAAGAAGTCGAGAAAGACAATCATGAACCAATGTTATTTCCAACAGTTATTCCTGAAGAACATTTATTAAAAGAAAAAGAACATGCAGGTTTTACTCCTGAAGTTTTCTGGGTCGAGTATGCGGGAGATAAAAAGTTAGAAAAACGATTAGCATTAAGACCTACTGGAGAAACACAAATTTATCCATTGTATTCTTTATGGATTAGAAGTTATAATGATTTGCCTTTGAAAGGTTATCAATCTAGAATTACTACTTTTAGAAATGAAATGACTACGCGTCCTTTTTTGAGGGGCAGAGAATTTATGTTTTTTGAAACTCACGATGTCTTCGAAACCCACGACGAAGCCGTTTCTCAAATAAAAAAAGATTTAATCATGATGAAGAACACGATTCGTGATAAACTAAAAATTCCTTTTTTATTTTTCCAAAGACCTAAATGGGATGTATTTAAAGGAGCTGATGAAACTTTCACTTCAGACAGCATTCTTCCTGATGGTAAAAGAATTCAAGTTAGCAGCACTCATGATTTAGGGCATAATTTTGCTAAAGCATTTAATGTCCAATTTGTTGGAAAGGATGGAAAAAGAAGTTATGCTTTCCAGACTTGTTTTGGGCCTGGTATTTGGAGAATTTTTGGAACAATGATTGCAATTCACGGGGATGACCAAGGATTAATGCTTCCTTTCTGTGTTGCACCAGTGCAAGTTGTAATTATTCCAATAACTTTTGTTAAAGATCCTGAAGCTAGTAAAAAAGTTCTTGAGCTTTCCAAAAAATTAGAAAGCGAACTAAAAAATTTAAATTATTCTGTGCTTGTTGATTTAACTAATAAAACTCCCGGTTTCAAATTTAATGAGTGGGAAATGAAGGGAGTTCCTATAAGAATAGAAATAGGTCCTAGAGATTTAGAACAAAACCAAGTAACTGTTAGCGCTAGAACAAGTAAAGAAAAATTAGCAGTAAAAATTAATGAATTAAAAAATAAATTACCTGAACTTGCAGAACAAAACGATAAAGTTTTAGAAGAAACCGCAATCAAATATTTCAAAGATAATATTAAAAATGCAAAAACTCTTGACGAAGTCAAGAGTATAATTAAAGACCATCGTGGTTTTGTAAGAATTCCTTTCTGCAGTGTTATGCTTGATGGCAAGAAGTGTGCCGAGAAATTAAAAACAGAAACTAACGGTGTTGACGTTTGCGGATTCTTATTTGAAAAAGAAGAAAAATTAGCTAGTTCTGATACGTGCGCTGTTTGCGGAAAGAAAGCAACAAAGATAGTTTATGCTGCTAAGAGTGTTTGAAACTTTGGAAAATCAACTCATTCTAAAAAAGGTCAAAAAATGCCTATTTTTGAAACAACACAAAAAAAACAGAAAAATATTTAAGCTTTAAAAGAAAGTAAATAGTTAAAAAGATAAAAGGGTGAAAGAATGATAAAAAGAGTTAATATATATATATATATAATATTATTTTTGATTCTCGTTGCTGGTGTTTTAGCAGCACCGCTGCCAACTGTTAATGGAGATTCTGGTACTTGGGGCACAATACTTAATACATTTCTAGGTGTTTCTTTAGCAAGTGATGGAACTTTAAATTCTAATGTTGTTGGTACTGCTCAAATAACTGATGGAGTAATTACGACAAGTGATATTAGTGCTACAGCAGGCATAACAAGCGGACAAATCGCAGACGGAACAATCACTACAGACGACATCGCCACAGACACTATTGCTGCAGCAGACATCGCAGCAGGAGCAGTTGGAACTTCAGAAATCGCAGACGGAGTCATCACAACAACAGACATTAGCTCCTCAGCAGGAATCACAAGCGCACAAATCGCCGATGCTACTATTGCCAATGCAGATATTAGCACTAGTGCTGCCATTGCTTTAAGTAAATTAGCTGCCGGAACTGACGGACAAATAATAGTTGTAGGTGTTTCTACGACCACAGTTCCTGCTTATGCAACAATGAGTGGCGATGCAACATTAAGCAACCTAGGAGCACTAGCAGTTTCAGATGACAGTCATGCGCATACTGCAAGCACAATTTCAGGACTTGGCACAGATGATATTTCTGGATTAAGTGCTGCCGATTTAAATGCTGACTTCGGCGACTTTACATGTACTGGAAGTGCAGCGGGTTGCACTGTGGATGCTAATGCTGTTGCTTTAGGTACTGATACTACTAATAACTATGTGGCTACTGTTGCGGATAGTGGTGCTGGAATATTTACTGTTTCAGGTAGTGGTTCTGAAAGTGCTACTGTAACTCTCGCCATCACTGCTGATATGATTGATGGTACTGAATTGAAAGATTCATTGGCTCTTGATGCTGCTACAACGATTACTGGCACTACTGCTGGTGTTGGTTTAACTATAACATCAAACATTAACGCTGCTGCACTGACTGTTACTAACGCCAATGTAGGGGGTTCTGTACTATCTCTCACTAGCTCTGGTGGTGGAACGTTACTATCTGCTCAAGGCGCTTGTTATGACGGCAATCTTGCAACTTGTGTTTTAAATGATTACGCAGAACTTTATCCAGCTAGTGAAAGTGTTGAACAAGGAAGTTTGGTATCAATTGATGATTCAAAAGAAGACTTATTTGTTAAGACAACAAGAAAAAGTTATGATACTTCAGTTATAGGAATAGTGTCTACAAGTCCTGCCATAGTTATTGAAGGGGGCGCAATTAAATTAATGGGCGGAATTTATGCTCACAACCCTTTAAAACCTGCAATAGCTATGGCTGGAAGAGTTCCAGTAAAAGTAACTAATGAGAATGGACCCATAAAACCAGGAGACTTGCTTGTTCCAAGCTCAACACCAGGTTATGCAATGAGATGTCCTGGAAGATTAGAGTGCATAGGAAGTGTTGTTGGAAAAGCATTAAGGCCGTTTAAAGAAAAAGAAGGCAAAGTTTTAGCATTAGTGATTAATAGCTAAAATGAAAAAAATATTTTTTGTTTTATTAATTATCTTTTTGATTCCTGTAGTTTATGCGGGAGCATATGGTGCCGGTGCTTACGGTGCGGGAGATTATGGTGTTGGAGAGGCCGCTGCATCTCCTAGCACGACTAGTGAATCAAGAACAACAACAGAAACAACTACGGAAGATACTGGAAGATTTGATCCTAAATCTTATCTTGGCTTTGTTGCAAATTTTATTGCTCCTGGAAGCATTGCAGAATTGAGTAAAACAAATAAAATAACTAAGACAGTAACTGCAATTAAAGGCAGTTTAGATTCTGTTGTTTTATTCAGGTTAAATGCTCAAACACACACAGTTATGTTGGATAAAGTTGATGAGCAAACTAAAACTGTTTCGTTCATTTTAGCTTCGGAGCCTCAATTTTTTAGTTTGAAAGAGAATGAAAAAATGCAGTTTGATTTAGATGGAGATTTATTTGCTGAGACTGAAGTTTCTGCAGGCAACACTAATTATAGTAAATTAAGTACTGATGTGAGTATTTCTTGGGTAGAAAACCAGACAATGATAACGACAGTTACAAAGCAAGAAAGCGAGACACCCTCCACTAAAAAAGAGATAACACCAGGCACAGAACTAAAAATTTCAGAAACAAAAAAAACAGAAACAATTACAGAACTAAAGAAGGAAGAATTAAAATTACAACCAAAAGATTTTGTATCTTTCAAAGAATTCTTTGAAAGTGCTAAAGAATCTCTCGAAAATGTTAAAACACTTTTCGAGAAATTCACGAACAAGATTTTTGATGAAATAAAAAAACATCCAGAAGTAAATATGCTCATTCTAGAAATTGCTTCAGGAGTTGCCGTTTTTGTATTAGTAATAACATTTGTATTGTTCAAAAGTCATCGCAAGAAGCGTAAAGAAAGAGTACAAGAAATATAAACCGTTAAGAACTATCAATAATTTTGAACTTTTATTCCACGTATTCTTTTGAAATGTTCTTGATTTCTAGTTACAACTATATCCACGCCTTTACTCAGAGCAATTCCCGCAGTCAAACAATCACAATCCGAAATTTCTTTCCCGGATTTTATTAATTCTGCAGATATTTCAGCTGATTTTATGATTGAATTATTATCCAAAGAGAGCACTCTTAAATCTTCAAAAACTTCCATAACTTCTCTTAATTTAGGCAGAGACATTCCTCTCAAAAATAATCCTCTCATTAATTCATACATATTTATCTGAGTGGTAAGCAATGGACTTTTTGACTCAATTAATTTAAGTGCATCTTCATTTCCTCTTGACAAATCAATTAAAAAAGTGGTGTCTAAAACTTTCATCATAACCTCGATCTAATCATTTTTATATTTTTGGATCTTATTTTTTTCAAATCTTCAAGCATCTTTTCTCCTTCTGTTTCGGATATTATTCCAAACAAATCTTTCCAAGTTTTTGCTTCTTTTTTAGAAAAAACTCGAACTATCTCCTCTGAAAAACTTTCATTTTCAAATTTATTATTAAAAAGCAAGCCATATGAATCTTCAGTGATTGTTATAGTTTTTGTTGTCATAAACATACGTGTATGTTTACTTGTATATAAACTTTTCGTGCCTTTAAAAACTATCTTCAATAAGCAAGAAAAGCTTAAATACCCATTTTTCTTTTTGTATGTATTGTGAAAATAACCATCGATACTAAGTTGGATTCAAAAGAGGAGATAAGGAGAGCTGTTGAATTATTAAATAATTTAATGGGAACTAGGAATAGTTCTGAGCACAGAAATATTTTTGATGATAATACTTCTTCCAGTGTTAGCAATCCTCTCAACATGTTCGATACTAGTAATTCGAGTCCTCCACCAAGTAGTTCTAGTAGTTCATCAAATGCGTTTAATTCTATGTTTAATAATGAGCCTGAATTAAAAGAAGAAAAGAATGATGACAATGATGATTCAGTTCCTGAGATAGAATTCTACTAAAATAGTTTATAGTTCACAGTTTATGGTTTATAGGTCAATAAGTTTTTTACTGTAAACTCCGAACTACAAACTATAAACTTTTATTCTAAATCTAGAATGTATCCGTCGTATTTTTCGTTAAAGTATAAATCAATTAGTGCTTCTACTGCTTCTAATTGTCCGTGAAGTTCTTCTATGTTGCTTATTGCTTTGGATACTCTTCGCGAGGCAAGTGCGAATTTTTCTTTTTCGTTAATTGTAGGTGTTGCTGGTGCCACTATTTCACTCAAAGTTTTTCCTGAAGAATAATTTTTTTTCAGAACACTGTATTCTCTTAAAACAGTTGCTATGTATGCAATATCACTTTTTACTGGTTTTAGTGCTTTGACGATGCTCTTTTGGAGACCGTCAAGTTCATCAGCCATTTTATCTGTAGCTTTTTTGTCTTTTTGATCTTGCTTTACCGTGAGTGTTTGGCTTTCTACTTTCTCTTTGCCTTACATCCGGAACTAACAAAGTTCTATCATAATCTAAGAATTGTTGGCGTAATTTTTTGTTGTGTTCTGCTAAAACTTTTGATACTGCAACTCTTATAGCATCAGATTGGGAGCTCATTCCTCCGCCAGAAACGCTTACTTGAATATTAACTTTACTTGCTGTTTCTCCTGCAATTTGTAGTGGTTCTTTTATTTTATCTTTATACATTTGAGTAGAATAATTTTCTAGTAATTGTGAATTAATTCTAACTATTCCTGTGCCTTCGCTTAGTGTTGCTCTTGCGATTGCTTTTTTTCTTGTTCCTACTTCATGAATTACTTTCATCTTTTACCACCTATTGATTTAATGACATCAGCAATACTTGTGAATTTGACAACTCCTCTTTCTGTAACGTCTGCATTTTTTAGTGTTATTGCTTTTCCTTTAAATTCTTCAGGTACGCCTAAATAACACATTACTCTTTGAAAAGCTTCTCTACCTCTAGTTCTTTTGAATGGGAGCATTTTTTTTATTATTCTTCTTAAAAATCGGTCGGGTAATCTTGATAAGAATGGTCCTTTGTTTTGTTTTCCTATTTCTCTTCTTTGGTATCTGTATTTTTCTGCAACTTGGTATTTGTCGCCAGTTATTATTGCTTTTTCACTGTTAACAACTGCAACTTTGTTGCCTAGTAATGCTTGTTTTGCAACCCAGGATGCGAAACGTCCTACGATTAAGTTTGAAGCATCAAGTACTATTAAGTTTCTAGGAGTTGATTCTTGTTCTTTTGGTTCAGAATGTTCTTTTGGTTCATGAGTTTTTTCTTTCATGATTGGTTTTTTTTCTATTTTGTTCATCCTAGTATCCTCACGTCTTTACCTTTTGGATTGTTTTTTAGTAATTCTTGAATTGTTAAACATTTTCCTTTTTGTTCAATTTGGTTTTTTGCATCACTTGAAAATGATAGTGCTGCTACGTTTACTTTGTGATCAAGATTTCCACTGCCTAATACTTTTCCTGGGACTATAACTGTTTCATTGTCTTTTGTGAATCGGTTAATTCTTGAAACGTTAACAACTCTTCTTTTTCTTGTTGGTAATTCTAGATCGAGAGCTATTCTATTCCACAAGTCAGCTTTTTGTAATGCAGATTCTTTCTTTAACAAACTAATTAATTCTTGCAAATGTTCGTTTGTTGGCCCTGTACGTTTCATTTTGATTTGTTGTTTTACTTTTTTATGTTGATCGCATCGATTTAATGATGCGGAGGAAGGGATTCGAACCCTCGCAGGCAATAAGCCACTAGACCCTCAATCTAGCACATTTGACCAGGCTCTGTCACCTCCGCATTTAGAGTTTCTCGTCCAACTCTTTAAGTTGGTTTTGGAGTATTTCTAAAGCGGCAGTAAGCATCTCTTTGGGAGATAACTGGCCCCATGGCTCTATGAAAAATAAAAATTGGTCTTTTTCGTATTCTAATTTTACTACGTCATCACAGATTCCTTCTACGGTGTCTATTAAGTTTAGTTCTATGATTAGGTCTTTGTCGATTTTTCCATTTTTGAAAATTTGTGGTGGATACTTGTCTTTGAATTCTTCAAACTTACTGCTACTATTGTTTATTGTTAGTTTTGGATAATTAATGTACCAACAAAGTCCCGGACTCCATTTGACGTGCTCTTGCCCTCTTCCCAATATTGCTGTTCCAGTTAATTCTAGCTCTTGACCTTTCAATAATTTAACTATCAGCAAGTCTGGTTGTGCAGGTTTTACTTTTGGATCTTTGCTTTTCAAGTCTTTTGCGTAAACATTACAAGGTCCTTTAGCTTTGAGAGTTAATTGTACGGAACTTTTTGCGCTTCTGTCTGCTCCAAAAGCATTTTTTTCTTCTTCTGAAGGTAAGTCATATCCTTTTAAGTCGGTTGTTAATGGAATTAGTCCTATTCTTAATCCTAGCATTTCATCATAGAGTGCTGAACTGTTTTGTGCGATTTCTAAATCTTCTATTGCCATTGTAGGAACGCTATCAATGATAAGTCTTCTTACTGCGTTAGCCATTGCTTCGTTTATTCCTTTAATGTGAAGAGCTACTTTTCCTGTGAGTTTGTCTTTGCTTAATTGTTTTATGTTCATACTCTTCTACCTCTTCTTCCTCCTTTCTTTCTGCATCCACCATGTGGTAAAGGAGTTACATCTTCAATAAAGCCTACTTTTATTCCCATTCTTGATAATGTTCTGATTACAGCTTGTGCTCCTGGTCCTGGAGTTGTTGGTCCATTGTGGCCTCCTGGAGCTCTTATTTTTACGTGAACTCCTTGAACTCCTTTGTCTCTTAATTGGTCTCCAACAAGTTTTGCAGCCATCATTGCTGCTGTTGTTGAGCCTTCACTTCTATCACTCTTAACTACTACTCCACCACTGCTTTTTGCTAAAGTTTCGCTACCAGTAACATCTGTTACTGTTATTATAGTATCGTTATATGATGCAAAAATGTGACATACTCCCCAGATTTGATCATTTCTTTGTTGAACTCTTTCTCTTGATTGTCTAAAACCACCGCCGCCTCCAGCGCCACCTCTATCTTGACCTTTCTTACCTTTGCTTTTATTTTCTCTTCTCTGTTCTACTTTTGGACTATTCCTTCTTGCCATGTTGTTCCTTTTGTGTTTTTTCTTTTTTTACTTCTGGTTTTTTTACTTCTATTTTTTCTTTGCTTGGTTTTTTCTCAACTCTCATTGGGTGATCTGCATTAGATAATTTTGATTTTGGAGTGAATGATATTCCTGCTTCTTCACCCTCACTCACTAAATATGCTGGTGAAGAAACTATTCTGTCTCCAATTTTAATGTGTTCATGGATTATGAATTGTCTTGCTTGTCTTACTGATCTTGCTAAGTTTTTTCTAAAAACTAAAGTTTGCAATCTTCTTTCTAAAACATCTCGTAAGTTTAATGTTAAAACATCATCAAGACCTGCCTTGTCTGTCATTAAGTCTAGTTTTTGTAATTTTTGGAGCAATAATTGTTTTTCTTTGTTTGCTTGATCTGTTCTTAATGCAATTAATTTTTTAGCTTGACCCGTGAATTCTTTTAGGACACTGTTCATTTTCCAAATTTCTGTTTTATTCTTTAATCCATACTCTAACAAAACTTTTTTTTCTTCTTCAATTCTTGCTCTTTCCCAAGGGTGTCTTGGTGTTGAGTATTTGTTTGTTATTTTTTTTATGTCTCCCATTTATGTTGTTCCACCCTTCTTCTTACCTGCAATAGAAACTCCAAGTTTTGCTTTCTTCTTATTCTTTCTGAAGTTACTTCTTGTTCTTTGTCCTCTGACGGGTAATCCTAATATGTGTCTTACTCCTTTGTAACACTTTATTTTCTTCATCATTTTTATGTCTTCTTGTAATCTTAAGAATAATTCAGTAACACTTAAGTGCATGTCTTCACCAGTATCCGGATCTTTTCTTCTATTAAATAACCAAGAAGGAATTCCTAATTTTGTTGGTGACTTTATTGCGTCCTCTACTTTTTTTAATTGTTCTTTTGATAAACTTCCTAATTTTGTAGCAGGATCTATACCTAAAACAACTAGAATGGCATTAGCAAACATAGTACCTACTCCTTTAATCTTTCTTAATGCAAATAAGATTTGTTTATTTCCATCTAAATCTGTATTAAGCAGACGTATTAAGTTTTGTAATGGTTGATCCGACATTATTTTTTACCCCTAATAACCCAAGAAAATATGACAACCCTAAAATCGCCATAAAGACTCGGGCAGAACTTAGAGGAATCTTAGTTTATTTATAAAGCTTTCTAGAATTTTTGAGAAAGTGAAAAATCCACGTAGCAAAATTTAATTATTAGCTGTCCTTAATTACACCAACATGATTTATTTGGACAATGCAGCAAGCACTAAGGTTGATGAGAAAGTTTTGAAAGAAATGATTCCTTATTTTAGTACTGATTACGCAAATCCTAGTAGTGAGCATAAATTTGGCAAAAAAATTAGTAATGTAGTTCTCGAATGTAAAGCGAGAATTGGCAAAATACTTGGTTGCAGACCTGATGAAATATTCTTTACTAGTTGCGGTACAGAAAGCAATAATTGGGTCATTAATAGTTTTGATAAAATTATTACTTCAGAAGTTGAGCACAAATCAATAATTGAACCTGCAAAACAAAAAAATGCAGTATTTTTGAAGCCAGATAATTTTGGAAGAATAAGTATAAAACAAGTTGAAAAAGTTTTAACTGAAGAAACAGAATTAGTAAGCATAATTTATGGAAACAACGAAATTGGCACCGTTAATGATATCCGAGAGATCGCAGCGGCCGTTAAAAAAAAAGGAAAATTATTCCACGTCGATTCCTGCCAATGTGGAATGCTTGATTTAAATGTAAGACCTCACATTGACTTAATGACATTAAATGGAAGTAAAATCAATGGACCTAAAGGAATTGGAATTCTTTACGCAAGTCTTGAAGCACAAGACAGTTTGAAACCATTATTAATTGGTGGAGGACAGCAAGAAGGTTTTAGGAGTGGAACTCTTAATGTTCCTGGAATTGTTGGGTTTACTAAAGCATTAGAATTATCACAGAAGATTGACAAAGAAAAACTTTATTTTCTGCGCAAATTTTTTGTTGAGCAAACAAAAAATTTAGGTGGGCAAATTAATGGACACCCAACAGAAGTCTTACCTCACATTATTAGTGTTAGTTTTCCTGGAAAAGAAGCATTACACTTATTGCAAAAACTAGAAGAGAACAATATTATTGCTAGCGCAGGTAGTGCTTGCACGAGTAAAACAATAGAACCAAATCACGTGCTTAAAGCAATTGGTTTGAATAATTCTGCAAGCAAAGGAACAATAAGATTCAGTCTAGGAAAAAACACAACAAAAGAGGAATTAAGTAAAGTTGTTGAATTGTTGGGAAAAGTACTTTTGTGACCTCTCAGATAGCAAAGGTTATAAGATTTGTTGCATTTCATTATTTTATTGGAGGTTTTTGTTATGAAAAACAAACAAACCAGTTTAGGAAATCCATTTACGGATTTAGAAAATCTAGTTGATTATTTGACTATTACCACTTGGAATATGGGCGCAGGCATGCCTGATTTGCAAATTGAAGCAGCTCCGCTCAAAACATATCTTCTAGGTTTTTATGTAGGAGATAAAAATTTAGCAGCACAAGCTGCAGAAGAACTTTTGAAAAAAGACCCGTTCAAAGCATATCAAGCAGGAAAGTGTTCTCAAAATCAAAACTTAGCAGAAAGAGCAGTTGTTGTATTAATAGAAAAAGATGCTGAAAAAGCATACAAAATTGCAAAACACCAAGCACAGGATAAACAATTTTATGAAAAAGCAGTTCAAGCACTTGTTCAGGAAAATCCATTGAAGGCTTGCGGAGTTGGTTTAAGAGAAGAAGATGATTATTTGTTAAGAAATGCAGGCAGAGCTCTTCTTAAAGTTAATCCTAGAAAAGCACATTCCGTTGGGAGATATTATGAAGATAAAAAACTCATGACTGATGCAGAACAATTAATCAAACAAAAAAGAAAACTTTCAAGAAATCCTGTGAGCCATTCAGATATGTTCGAACTCCTGGGAATATAAAACAGTCTTGAATTGTGTGAGATCATGCTAAAACTTTCTTTTGTTTTTTTATTTCTTTTTCAACTTCTTCAAAAATAACCTCTAAATAAAATTTTCTTAATGCTTTTCCATTAATGCTTTCTTTATCGTACTTGCCAGTATCCGCCTTTATCAGGACCTATCCTTTTGATTATTTTTTTATCTTTGAGTATTGCTAATTGTTTTTCTACAGCTCTTTGAGAAATTCCAATTATTCTGGCCATTTGTCTTGCATTAATGTGTTTGTTTTCTTTTATTAGAGCAATAATTTTCTCCGAACTTCTCTCCGAACCTTCTCCGAACTTTTCTTCAGCTCTTTCAGAAAAGTACTCTCTTTTGAATTTTATTTTAAAATTTCCTTGGTTTTCTTCAAAAGTTGGAAGGGATAATTTGTTTTCTTTGAGTAAATTTATAATGTTTATTGTTCCTTTGCCCCAAGTATCAATGTATCCAGTTAGAAAAAATATTTTCGCGATTAGTGGATTGCGTAATTCTGAATCATGTTCTTTGTAGAGGTCTTTAATTTTTATTTCTGCAGGAAGTTTTCCCGGGTTTGAGATTGTTATTGATTCGTCATGTATTTTTAGGCATACAAAACTATTTTTTCTGTAGTCTCTGTGTATTAATGCGTTAAGTACTGCTTCTCTTAATGCTTCAATTGGTATTTCCCAGCTTTCTTTTCTTCTGAATTCTTCAATTCTAGCTCGCACGTGTAGATGATCTTTAAAGAAGGAAAGAGCCCCTTCGAGTAATTGAAATAAATTCCCGTTAAAATCTCTAATGTCCGCAAATTCTTCTGTTGTTCCTTTGAAACGCCCGCATTTCAAAGTAATGTTTGGAAAGAATCGGTCTGAATTTTTTCCAAAAACAACAACCGCGGCATTTGTCAAACCTTCACTAAAAAATAAACCTAATTTTCTTAGAATTGTCTTTTTACTTGTATCTGTTATAATCATTCTTTTTGATTCTTTGGCTAATTTAACAAAAGAATTTACTGTTTCGTTATCAATGTCTTTTAATGAAGCTTCTTCGCAAATTTCATCATCCCATCTTAGCTTATCTTCATTCTTGTCAACAAACAAATTTTCTAATTCTTTAGCACTCAACTGTCTGTCCTCGTCGCCAACTCTTGTGTACGCGCGTCCATAAGAAAAATAAGGTTTTTCTGAGCCTTCAAAATCCACAATAACATAATTCTTACCATTCAAGTCAATTCTGTTGATTTTTGGATAAATCTTTGGTTCTACGTGGTCGCTAATGGCTTTAGAGATTTCTCTTAAAGTATTTTCTGTGACGTTTTGTCCAACAACCTCACCATCATTTTTTACACCAAAATATAATTGCCCTTTGCCGTGTTTATTTAAAATAGCAACTATTGAGATAATTGCTTCTTTAAGCTCGGAAGTAGATTTTTTTAGTTCTACTGTTTCGTTTTCCTTTAATTTGTCTTTCGTCATTTTTTTATTAAAGGAAAGTTTTAATTAACAATAACAAAATAAATATTTCCATCAAAAAGATCAAAATCATCATTGAGTCTATGTGATGTTTGTTGCAAAATGTTTGTACTCGTCGATAAACTTGAATCATACCACACATTTAGCACTAATTCTTTATATGTTTTTCTAGAAAGATTTCTCAGAAAAGTGAGAAATTTTTCCAAAAAAATGAGAAAATTTCTCAAAAAATGGAAATATTTTCCAAAAAATTAGAAAAAATTTACTGAATTGAATTAGACTTATTTTTTAACTACAATAACGATCGTATCCTCCATCATAGTCACGACCACAATTTCTTCTTTGTTTTCGCTCTTCTGCGTCCATAGCTACTGCTCGATCTTCAGCATCGCCAAATAAATCAGTAACATTTACAACAGTTCTTCCTGTTTTTTTCAGTTGAGCATCAATTTGTCTTTTCAATTCTGCAGCTTTTTGCTGATCTTCAGGTGTTAATTTATCAGATATTTCTTTTTTTTCAGACATTTATTTTCCTCCTATTTTTATTCATATTAAATACTCCTAGTATTTAAATGTTTCGAAATATTTACTACCATTTAGTGGCAAAAGTAGAAAGATTTAAAAGATCGGCAGAAATACCAGGTTAAAGAAGATTTTAGGGGGTATCAAAATGGCAAACTTACACGAACTTTTCAGAAAATATGTTCAAGAAAGACAACAAGTTAGTTCTTTAGGACAACAATTAACACAACAAAGAGTAGAACTTACTGATTTAGAAAAAGCTTTAGATGGTGGCCAAGTTAAAGATGCTTTAACAAAAGAAATACAAACAAGAGAAGGACAAGTAGCCGAAGCAAAAAAAGCTTTAGAAGCAGGACAATTAGAACAAGGGTACAATGCTTTATTTCCTCAAGAAGCAAAAGTTTGTGTAGCACCAGTAAAAAAAGATATTCTTGCAGGATTGGATATTGAATTAAGATCAGATAAATTTACCTCATTTTCAGAAAATTTAGAAAGATTAAGACTTGCAGGATATGACCGACATATAAGACCTGCCGAACTTATAGAAGTTCTATCAAGATACTTTGAAGGAGATAGAAATTATGAACAAACAGCCGAACTCTTCAATAATTCCAAGATGGTTTATGGAAACATCGCTTGGGTTGGTTTGGCTGCAAGATTAAAAAAAGGCAGCCAAGAAATCGAGTTCGCTTTAGATCCTGAATTCAACACGCCTTACAAAGCATACTTACTTGAAATAGATCCATTAAAAGCAAGTAAAAAAATAACACTAAATTCTTTATTATTCAACGGAATAAAAATCTACCAACAATACGATTTTGGAACCGTTATAGAAACAAAAGTAAACGAATTACCTGAAGAATTAGTTGAACTTCTTTGTGGCAGAAGTTCTGAAGATTTACCTGAAAAATTAAACGACTTGATGTTATCATTGCGTCTAAATGAGCGGGAATGGTCCGTTCTAGCATTCGGAAGAGCATCTTGTGGAAACTTTTATTTCACAAATGCACCAACACAATTTGTACCTGCCCAATCTATAGGCGTAAAAAATCACACATCAGTACAGGAAGAAGATAAAGTTCCTACAAAATTAGAATATAACGGAGGTAAAAAAAATGAAAGAAGCATTAAACAAGTATACTCAAGCTAAAGTTGAAGTTGATTCAAGAAGACAAGAAGTTGCAGGTTTAGAAGCAACATTAGCAGGACAAAATCAATCTTTTGCAGCAACAGAACAAGAATTAAAAGCTGCAATCCAACAAGAAATAGACGCAAGATTTGCATCATTAACAGAAGCAGATAAAGCACTATTACAAAACGACCCAGTCAAAGCATACCAATTATTATTTCCGGACCAAGTAGTTAGTCCAGGAAAATACAGAGGATTTGCAGTATTATTAGATAGTTCTGGATCAATGGAAGACTTCGGCGCATTTAAAGAAGCATCTCAAGGAGCTCAAGAAGCATTTAATTTTTGTACTGGTGACGGAGCAGTAATAAATTTCAGTCTTGAAACTTTATTTTCCGGTTGGACTTATTTACTAGATGCTTATGGAAAAAACGGTTATAGAACAAGAAATGTTTGCGCTATGAGCTTTCTTAGTGATTACTTGAGAACTTTTCAAAGAGGCGGAACTCAATTAAGCAACAAAGAATTAATGCAATTAATAAATCAAGCAAAAGAACCTTTTTACGCACTAATGGTGACCGATGGACAAATCGAGAATTTCAACAAAATACAAGACACTCTAAAAAGCTTAAAAGAAAAGGGCAATGAACTAGAAATAATTTACCTAGGTTCTGACGCTAAGTGTCTTAAAGACTTGACAGCTTTAGCAAAAGTTCAATCAGTCAAACCAAACCAAGTAAAAGCAAAAATACTAGAGTGCGCTAGAGCTAAACTTGAATGAAATGAATCTTAAACAAATCGTTCAAGATCTTTTTCAGAATTACAAAGCAAATAAGCAAACCATTCAAGAAAGAGAAGTTCTGGAAGAAGAACTTCTTTCATTCTCAGGAATTGAAAGAAATGATTCTTATTTTTTTGTTTTGATACCTGTTGACTCTCCCGACCTTCAACATTTTGGTTCTGCTTGCGGTGAATTTGGAAACAAAATGTTCTCTAGCAAATCATTAGCAACATTTCTTAAAAACAAAGATGTAAAAAACATTTTAGGGATTGTTTACCAACCACACTCAGATTTTACTTATTCAAATAATACTGTAGCTTTAAGCGCCATTGCATTACCAATTGTTGGAAAAGATGGGCACGTATTTCAATTTTTAGCAGAAAAAAACAAAGGCAGCTTCAGATATGAAAGATCAAGAGTTAAAGTATGGAGCGTTTACGAATCGGAATAAAAAGATTCAAAACTTATCACTGATATCTTCAGTCCTAAAACCTTTAACAAGAGCCACTCCATCTATTGTGGAATGATTGTAAGTCTCTACATCTACCATTCTAAGTATTTGATGAACTTTAACTATTGGAGGCCATAGTTGAATCCAGGTACCTTTGGGAGTTATTTCGTCATTTACATTCTCTATCTGATTGCGACATTCTGGATAACACATAATAAGCAACAAACTTTCACCACCATAATCTTTTGCAAGAATATGAGAATACCATGAGCTATCATTCAGTCCAGTTTCTAAAGTTGGCACACCATCAATAATTGCACATTCATCTTTCTCATAAACAATTCTCCTACCATCTCTAACCAAATATTGATAAATTGCATCATCAAGTTTGGCAGTGCTCATACACCCCCTATTCGCCATAGTAGTTTTTCTTTTATCAAATACTTTTCTTACTGAATCATAGCCTTGCAAAAAGGTCGTAGAATTAATTCCAGATACTATATAACCTTTATAACCTAAATTTTTTGACATTTTTATCACCTGTCTTAAAATACATCATTATAAGAATATGCACCCTATTTAAATCTTTCTATTTTAACCACTTACGAGTGATTACAAAACAAAACATTTATAAAGAGCTGCGTTTCTTACTCAATTCATGACATTTTACATCATAATTAGAGGACCTTTGGGGGTTGGCAAATCTACGATTAGTAAAAGTATTGCTAAAGAATTGAATGCAGAGTATATTTCAATAGACAAAGTATTATCTGAAAATGGTTTAGATAAAGTAGAGAATGACATTCCTGAAAAGAATTTTATTAAAGCTAATGAAATAATACTTCCTAAAGCTCAAGAAATTTTAAGCAGAGGAAAACCAATAGTTTTTGATGGTAATTTTTACTTTCATGCACAAATCAGCCACCTAATTGAAAATTTAGAAGGTCAACATTATATTTTTACTTTAGACGCTAGCATAGGAACTTGCATTAGGAGAGATGCTCAGAGAGAAAAACCTTGCGGTGAAGACGCTGCAAAAGCAGTTTACAGTTTAGCATCTAGAGTTATTTACGGACAAAAGATTAGCACTGAAAACAAAAGCATAGAACAAGTTATTGAGGAAATAAAAAAACAATTATGAGATCAATAGAATTTGTCGCGGTAATAAAATACCTAAACATGAATGAAGACGCAGTTAGATTAATTTTTGAGAGACTGTGTCCTGGAGAATATTATTGTAGACACTTTGAAAATTTAAGAAGAAAGGACATTATAGGAATAGTAGATATTACAGATTACGATCAAGTGTTTAACAGAGGAGTACCTTCAGATTTAGGCAGATTCATTGAAAGAATAGCAATAATCGATGAGCACTAACGACAAAAACTTTAAAAACAAACAAATTAAACACAATCTTTTGGAGGAAATAATATGGAAACACAAACAAAAACACACGAACATAATCATGAAAAGCATAATCATAGTTGCAACAACACTCATTCGACGCCAAGCGACCCTCTGACACCCAGTAACATTTCGACACCTAATGATACCAAGGACAACGATTTTGGAGTAGTCAAAATCACTAAAAGTATGACTATTGGTGAGCTTGTGCAAACGTATCCTTCTTGCGCTGAAGTTTTAATGGAGGCTGGAGTTCATTGCGTAGGTTGCGGTGCAGCTTTTTGGGAAACAATAGAACAAGGACTTAAAGGCCACGGAATGAGTGATGAAGACGTCGATGAAGTGGTTAAACAATTAAATGATGCAATTCCTAAAGATGCAGGCGGAAGCAATGATACTGTTGTCGTTACTGAAAAAGCGGCAGAAAAATTAAAAGACATTCTTAAGGAACAAAAAAAAGAAGGCTACGGATTAAGAATTGAAGTTCTTCCAGGAGGATGTTCTGGATTCCAGTATGCTTTTGATTTCGAAAATGAAAAGAAAGAAAATGATACAGTAATAGAAGTTAGCGGAGTTAATTTTTTTGTCGATAATGAAAGCATAAAAATGCTTAGAGGAGCAAGAATTGATTACGTTGACAGCTTGCAAGGTGCTGGATTCAAAATAAGCAATCCTAATGCAAAAAGCACTTGCGGTTGCGGACAGTCGTTTAGTTAGAAATTTACGGTTTGTAGTTCACAGTGAAAAACTCAGCGGCCATTCGACACCAAGTAATATTTTGATACCGAAATGATGTCTCGGACGGCATAAATAAAATATGACAGGAGAAAAAAATGAAAGTACTAGCGTTTAGCGATGTTCACGGCGATCATTCTTTAATTAGAAAGCACGTTGAAACTGCAAAAAAAGAAAACGTTGACTTGGTTATTATTGCAGGAGACTTTTCAGTGTTAGACCAAGCACCGCAAAACTTAATAGGTCCGTTTAAAGCTATTGGAAAAAAAGTTTTAGTTGTTCACGGAAATCATGAAAGCGAAACAACGCTTGAATTTTTGTCTGAAAGTTATAAAGTTGGAAATCTTAACAAGTATGCTGTAGAGTATGATGGCGTAGGATTTTTTGGTGCTGGTGGAGCAAGTATTGGTCCTTTTATGACTCCGGAAAAAGTAATTTTTGAAAGAATAAAAAACGGACACAAGTATGTTAGCAAAGCAAAGAAAAAAATCATGGTAACTCATTCTCACCCAAGTGGTTCTTTGATGGAACAGTTTTCTAATATTGTTCCAGGTAGCGAAAGTGTTAGAAGAGCAATAGAACAATTTCATCCAGATATTGTGGTTTGCGGTCACGTTCATGAAGCTCAAGGAATCGAAGAAAAAATAGGAAATACTAGAGTAATTAATGTTTCTAAAGTTGGAAAAATATTTGACATATGATTCTAGAATCAAGCTTGCTTCGCGATTAATGATTCCATAATAATTTGACTTCCAAAGTTTTAACAACAAGAGTGGGCGTGTTATTTTTAATTAATTTTCTCCTTTTAAATTTTTGTCTCAGCCCGTCCGCGAATTGATAAAAATTTAATTGTGGCGGACGGTCTTCGAGAATTATAGTTAAAGATCATTCCGAAGATTGGCGGGCCAAAGTTCATATCAATTTGCCCGCCAATCTTCGTGTAAATGTCCGCAGGACTGGAAACTGAGAATTTTCATCATAAAAATAAAAACCAATTAAACCACCCGAACATAACCTTTTTGTGTACTAGTACACAATTAGGTTTTTAAATCTTGATTGGTTTCTCTGAGTTATTCGAGTGGAGGAAAAAATAAAATGGAAAGAACAATTGTTGTTGATGATTTAACTTATTTTAGAGCTTTAGATTATAGTGTTAGAGAAGCCATGAAAGCTTTTGAGACTTCTTTGGTCGAAGCTGCTGAACAAACAGTTAGTGATATTGAAGCGAAAGTTGGAAGTTATCCTGTTGAAGGGTACTATCATGAAACAGAAAACTTAACGAGATACTTTAATGCAATAAGAACTTTACAAGATCCAGTAAATTTTTCAGAAAAAGTAACTGATAACATAAAATTGTTTAACAAAATTTACACACATCCAGTTTTTGGGTTAAAACAAGCAATGCCTACAGCATTAAATAAAGATGCTTACTGGAAAGATCATGAACCCGTTGTTGTTTCTCCAGTTATTGATCCAGTGACTATTGCAACACAAAAAACTTATCCTAGTTGGACTTTTGATACAATCATGACTGCTATTGAAGGACAAGAATTAGGAACTTGCCTTGTTGGTTTGGCAGCTCTCGTTGACCAGAATAATAAAGTTGACGGAAAATACAATCCTGTAGCTACAACTTGGGCTAGAGAAACTACTGTTTTGTCAGCTGCAAAATTTGTAGCAAGAAGCTGCATGCCTTCAAAACCAACAATTGATTGGCAAGTGAGCAAAGAAGTAGAAGAATACGGCACTAAAGTACTTGCAGGATATGCTGACTTAATAGAGAATAATTCTCTCACAAGAAATGTAAGAAGACCTTATGAGGTTAATGAGAAAACAATTAGCGCATTATTGAGCAATTCAGAAAACCCACGAAGATGTGTTCATTTATGCACTGACGACAAAAAAAATCACTATCATTGGGCTGTTGCAGTTGATAACAACGGTAAGTACAGAGTAGTTGACTTTTATGCAAAAAAAATAGTGACAACAAAAGAATACCAAAAAGATCCAAGCGCAGTATTACAGCTTGAATTTTTTGATAGAAACTAATAAATTAAGTTTACATCAGAAGATCAAAACGCCCGAGTGATTACGCTCAGAATTTTTTAACTAAATAATTTAGTTTTAATAATAGTCAGATCTTTATTTATTTTTTCAAATTTTGAAGAAGTTTCTTTTTTAAATTCTTTCAGATCAAGTTTAAGTTCTTTGATGTCTTCTTGAATGTGTTCAATGGAAGAGGAAAATTTCCCAGTAGTATAGAATATATTAATAACCATAATTCCTATTCCTACAGACAAAGCAACAGTTATTTCATCTAAAGTAGGACTGTGCCCAGTTAATTTTAGTAAAATCATATATATTACCACTAAGAAACAAACTATAGATAGTATCGATACCACTAAATTAATCAAATCTTTTATCATTTCACACCTTTCAAAAGCATTAGCACAGCTAAAAACAAAGTCAACGCCAAAATCCAAGGCATAATTGCGTAATACAACTTGTTAAATTTAGCATAAAAAATGTCAAATTTGCTTTCTGTTGAGTTTATCGTCAATCGATTCATTTTACAAATCATATTAAACAATTATTCTTTATATGTCTTTCTAGAAAAATTTCTCAGAAAAATGAGAAATTTTTCCAAAAAATGAGAAGATTTCTCAAAAAGTTGAAAATCTTTCAATGGTTGGAGAATTCTTCAAGTACAGAGAATTTTGCGAAGCAAAATTCTCACTTCATCTTTTTTGTTACTGCAATTCTTTCTTTGCATTTGCTGCAATTAAATACTACTGCATCTGCAGTTACATCTTTTTGTTTTGCTTCGTCAAATATTTTTACTTTTTTTCTTGCAAAAGGAATTTGTGTTTCTCCTTCATTTTTGCATTTGCCGCAAGTGTATTGTATGTTTGCAGTTAGTGTATCTTCGTAAGCTTCTTTTTCAACAGTGTGACCACATTCAGGACAAGTATATTCGTTTGCTCTAATCTTTGGCTTTCCAGTTTTAGGATCTTTTGGTTTACCCATTGTTCCTTTTTTGCATTGAGGACAAGTTTCTTTGAACACCCAAGTAACTATTTTTTGATCACCAACTAATCTTCTAGTGAAATAAGCACAATCGTCCATACTATCCGGATATTTTAATGCCATGAATGGAATAGAAACTAAGATGTATTTAAATTTAACTGGGAAAAGGTTGTTAAAATATTCTTACTACAGTCAAAAAGCTTAAATAACACTTCAATAAATTTAAACTCGTGACTCAAATAAACATCACACATACAACGTGGAATTTTAGTCAGTTGTTTAATTCGGATAATGATCCTAAAATAGAAGAAGAGAAGAAAATATTATTAAAAAAGAGTGAAGAATTTGTTAATAAGTGGAAGAATAGAACAGACTATTTAGAATCGCCAGAAGTTCTTAAAGAAGCGTTAGATGATTATGAAGCATGGCATAAAGATCATGGTAGTGACGGAAATCAAGGTTATTATTTTGGTTTAAGAATGTCCCAAGAATCTGATAGTTCCGAATTAAAAGCTAAATTTAACAAATTAAAAGATGTTGCACTAAAAATAGGGAATGAAATGCAATTCTTTACTCACCGAATTGCCAGAATTCCTGAATATCAACAAAGAAAGTTTTTGGACTTTCAAGAATTGAAAGTCTACAAACATTTTCTTGAGCGTTTATTTGTTGAAGCAAAGCATTTATTGAGTGAAGATGAAGAAAAAATAATGACTTTAAAATATTCTACTTCTCATGCTAATTGGGCTAGAATGACTGATGAATTTCTTTCAAAAGAAGAATGTTCAATCATTGATGAAGATGGAACTAAGAAATCTAAGAATTTTAATGAAGTAATTAGTTTAACTTCAAGCAAAAATAAACCAACCAGAGATTCGGCAGCTAAAGCAATCAATAAAGTTTTTGAAAAATACATCGAAATCGGAGAAGCGGAAATGAATTCCATTTTTGAAAACAAAAAAGTAGATGATGAATTACGCAAATTTCAACGGCCTGAAAGCGATAGACATCTGAGTGATGATATTGATACCGAAGTTGTAGATGCTCTTTCAAAAGCGGTTTCTAAAAGATTTGATTTATCCCAAAAATATTACGAATTAAAAGCAAAACTATTTGGCGTAAAAAAATTAGAATATCATGAAAGAAATGTTCCTTATGGAGATCTTGACAAAAAATACTCCTATGACGAAGCAGTCGATTTGTGTTATGATGTTTTCAAGAATTTAGATTCCGAATTTGCAGCTATTTTCAAAAAATTAATTGAAGAAGGTCACGTCGACGTCTTTCCTAAAAAGGGAAAAACTGGTGGTGCTTTTTGTGCTTGTGATGGAACAAAGAAACCAACATATATTCTTCTTAATTTTACTGGAAAACTAAGGGATGCTGCAACAATAGCTCACGAAATGGGTCATGCAATTAATGATGAATTGATGAAAACAAAACAAAACGAATTAAGTTTTGGTGTTCCACTCTGCATTGCAGAAGTTTCTAGTACTTTCATGGAAGATTTTGTTTTTGAAGAATTATTAAAAGAAGCAAATGAAGAATTAAGGCTTGCATTAATGTTTGAAAAATTAGGTGAAGAAATTTCTACAATACCAAGACAAATTGCGTGTTATACTTTTGAGCAAGAAATGCATAAAACATTCAGAGAAAAAGGATACTTAAATAATAAAGAAATTGGCGAAATATTCCAAAAAAACATGAAATCATACATGGGCCCTTTTGTCAAGCAAAGTAAAGGTTCACAAAATTGGTGGTTGTATTGGAATCATATTAGAAGATTTTTTTACGTTTATTCATATGCATCAGGATTATTAATTTCAAAATCAATGCAGCATAAGTTAAGAAAAGATAAAAATTTTATTTTTAAAATTAAAGAATTCTTAAGTGCGGGAACTTCAGATTCTCCAAAAAACATTTTTTTAAGAATGGGCATAGATATTACTAATCAAGAATTCTGGAATGAAGGACTACTAGAAATAGAAACTTTACTAAAAGAAACTGAAGAGTTAGCTAAAAAAATGGGAAAGATTTAATTTTGTACAACTTCTAATTGCCCAAACTTTCCGGTGCTTAATTGTTTTTCGCCTTGATATTCGCCAACCCAGCCTTTAGTTATTTTAACTTTATCTCCAACCTTAACTTGACCAACTTGCTCGTTCCATAAAGTTAATTTAACTTCGCCAGTTTCATCTTTAGCTTTGCAATTGCACAATTGTCCTTCTTTACCAAACTTATTAAAAGTTTTAGGCTCTTGTTTTTCAACTATTTCCAAAACAATATCTACATTGCCTTTGTTTGCTTCTAAGTCTTTAACTTGCATAATTCGAAAAAAGAAGTAAGTGTTTTTAAAGCTTTCCTAGATATTTTCATCCTCGTATCCCGTAAATCATTCCTAGCATTGTGTTTATTTTTCTTGTTATTAGGTCGTTGAAGTATTCTGTTTTGGCGTATCTTTGTGCTCCGATTAGTTTTTGTACTTCATCAAATTTTTGTGGAGTAAAACTGTAGTATAAGTCATAGCATTTTTCTAAGTATTCTTGAATCTTTTTGTTTGGTGTTTTATTGAATAAAAGCATGTAATTAATGTCATCTCCAATGTTTTCTAGTAAACTGCAAAGTTTTGAATAAAGAGTTACTAATTCATAATCTTTGTGTCCTTGTTTTATTAGTAATCTTAAGCAATAAGCATGCAATTTGTTAAGGTTTTGATCGTATTTTTTTATTAATTCTTTATCTTGTTCTCTAGACATTTCTATTATTAACAAAAAACATCTTCTTAGTAATGTTTCAAAGTTTTCTGAAGCTTCCTTGGCTATGTCTTTTATTATCAAGTATTCTTTTTTGTGTTCGATTATTTCATAACCTATGCAACGATTACTAATAACATCATAAACTTCACTTGTTTGTTTTGTATCTGCATTAATTATTTTTATTTCATCTACTCCTTTTTTGTACAGTATTTGTAAAACGCGAGTTAGTGAATGCCTTAATATTTTAGCATCCACTGTCGCTTTTGTTTTCTCAATTCCCTCTGGTTTTATTACTAACGCCGACCCCGTAATAGACAAATCAACTTGCCTAGATTTTTCTAAACCGTACTTTTTTACCCATTCTATTGGCAAAGTAATTGTGTAAGAACTTCGTTCTTTAGGTCCTTGTGTGGTGAGTTTCCTTTGCATAGAAAATGCTTGCGCATTTTCTATATATAAATATTTCGCAATATTACTATATATTTGTAATAGGGTTAAATATAAATAGCTTACAAACTTATTTTATTTACCGGAGGTAAATAAAATGAAAACAAATTACGAACAAAAAGCGAAGCTTTTTGCGTACAAAGCGCATGATGGAGTGTTAAGAAAGGATGGAGTTACACCTTACATAGAGCATCCTAAGGCAGTTGTTGGAATACTCAGATCGGTAGGAATACAAGACGATGTAATATTATCTGCAGCTTGGCTTCACGATGTTGTTGAAGATTGCGATGTTAGTTTAGAGACTGTTAGAAAAGAATTCGGAGATAGTGTTGCTAACTTAGTTGATGGAATGACTCAGAGAAATGACAAAAACGAAAGCGATGAAGAATACCACAACAGAATAATAAGCAATAACAATGATGTGAGAACTATCAAGTTAGCGGATGTACTGCACAACATGAGAAGCATTACAAGCATACCCAAGAAAGAATGCAGAGTTAAAGTATACAACAGTATGAGAAACTCTTGGACTGATTACAAAGTGTTTGCGCATGAAGTCTGCTCAGACTTATCAGAAATGATTGAAGAAGCTTACCAAAAAGCCAGTAAGCAATTGGAGGTATAAATATGAAAAACAAAACAGTTGTCTGCCAAGATTGGTTGGAGAGTGAAGCGAGTAGAATAAGAAATGAAGGTAAATAAAGTATATTCCTGCGAAAGTATTAAATAATTATTACTTTTGATTATTTTGATGAGTATTGAAACTGAATTGCATAATCAGCTTCCAAGTCTTGAAGGTATTCTTGATGTTGTTCAAAAGATTCCAATAGATCATTGGTCTGTTAAGAAAATACATGTTAAAGGATTAGAACCTTCACTTAGTGATCACTACTTGTTCGTTGCTAGATATGGACAAATGGTTCAATTAGATAAAAGAGGAATATATAGAATAGAAATTAAAGCGCCAGTTCCTACTGCTCCAAGAAATTTGAGTGATTTGGCAAAAAGAAGTCCAAAAGATATCATAATGCCTTTGGGTGAGTATACTTTAACTTTTTCTAAAGGCGAAGAAAACCACGCCGAAATAAGCACAGTATTTAATGGGAGTATAATCTGGGGAGATCAAATTAATACCGCAATAAATCGAGAATACAAAAGACTACTAGTAGCATATGCAAAATACAAAACTAGCAAATAAGATCAAATTATTCTCAGCCCATGTGCGCATGCTTATGACTTAATACTTCGTAGAATGAGTCAAATATTGGTTTATCCGAGGAGAAGCTGTAGAATTCTGCTCCTGCTTCGTCGCATGCTTTTAGTATTTCATTTTTGTGTTTTGCTAGGTTTAGTAAGTATTGCTTTCTTAAGTATGGGTTAACATAAGTTCTTAGTTGTTCTTTGCTTTCTAAATCTCTTAATTTAAAGTCTCCATCTAAATTTAAGTCTGCTTCTACTGGATCTAAGACTTGTATTAGTTTTACTTCGTTATGTTTTAGTTTTAGTAATGTTGTTCTTATTTGGTCTATATCATATAAGAAGTCAGAAATCAGTATTATTAGTGATTTGGTATTGATTACTTTTTTGTAAGAGGATAATGATTCTTGTAAGTTTGATAGTCCTTGAGGTTTTTCATTGTTTAAGTGGTCTAATAGTACCATTAATTGTTGTCTTCCTCTTTTTGGTCTGAATATTGTTAGTTTGTCAGCAAATGTTGATAGAACAAATTTTTCGTTGTTTTTCATTGCCATAAATGCAAAGCCTATTCCTAGCATTGATGCATATTCAGATTTTTTTAGCTTGGCACTTTTGAAGTCCATGCTTGCGCTGAAATCTACAATTACGTGAATGGTTAAGTTTCTTTCTTCTTCGAATCTTTTAATGAATAATTTGTCTGTTCTTCCAAATACTTTCCAGTCTATTGCTCTGAAGTTTTCTCCAGGACTATAGATGGTGTAATCTTTGAATACTAATCCTTCTCCAGTATGCTTACTTACTCTTTCTCCAGTGTAGTTTGAAGTAATTCGTTTGTTAATTATTAAACTCATCCTATCAAGGTGATCCAAGAACTCTATGTCAATCATAGTAAAACCTCTTGGTTTTACCGACATCAACGGTGTCTAATGGAGTCATAAATATTTGTAGGTGTCGGGGAAGGTCGCGGGAGTCAAAAACATTTTCTAGACTTTTCATTTTAAAGGATTTTTTTAATTACATCATCTACTTTTAGATTGCTTTTTTCTGCTTCAAACGTAGGTATTATTCTGTGTCTTAGTATTGGTAGTGCCATGTTTTTTACGTCATCTTTGCTTACGTATTTTCTTCCGTTTAGTAATGCTCTTGCTTTTGCTGAAATTACTAGTCCTAGTGATGCTCTTGGTGATGCTCCGTATTCTATTAGTTGTGGGCTATTTCTTGTTTTTGTTACTATGTCGACTGCGTATTTTTTTATGTCGTTTGCTATTGGTATGCTTTTTGATAGTTGTTGTAGTTGCAATAATTCTGCTTTTTTTAGTACAACTCTTACTTTTGCTTCTTCTGCTTGTTCTGCATACCTGTTTACTATTTCTAGTTCTTCTTGAAATGTGGGGTATGAAACATTGATTTTTAGCAAGAATCTGTCGCTTTGCGCTTCTGGTAATGGATAGGTTCCTTCTTGTTCGATTGGGTTTTGTGTTGCTAGTACAAAGAATGGTTTGTCTAATTGGTATGTTGTGTTTCCTACTGTTACTTGTCTTTCTTGCATCGCTTCTAAGAGTGCTGATTGTGTTTTTGGTGTTGCTCTGTTGATTTCGTCTGCTAAAACCAGATTTGCGAATACTGGTCCTGGTTGGAATTTGAAGTTTCTTTTTCCTCCAGTTGTTTCTTCTATTAAGTATGTTCCTGTGATGTCTGATGGCATTAAGTCTGGAGTGTTTTGTATTCTTGAGAATTTTAGTTCCATCATTTCTGCCATGGTTTTTACTACTAGTGTTTTTGCTAGTCCGGGATATCCTTCTAGTAGTGCGTGTGCGTTGCATAGTAATGCTATCATTACTTCTCCAACCATTTCTTCTTGCCCTACTATTACTCTTCCCACTTCCGAGAATGATTTATCAATTAATTTTTTTGCGTCAGCAACTTTCATCATATTTTTTCCTCCGGAAAAAATCTATTATTCCTCACTTCGTTCGGAACATAAATATTTTCCTATACTACTTCTTTTTTTGTTTTTTGTTGAGAATTTTAAAAACGAAGCTTCGTTTTTAAATTCTACTTGCTTATTCTGCTAAAATAATCTTTAACTATTAAATGATAATCTTCAGGTATGTTCTCTTGATAGCTTACGTCTGATGTTGCTTTTATTTCTTTTGGTTTATAATTGCTTTCAAAAGTGTTTTTTTCGGGATCTTTAATTTTGCTTATATCAATATCGGTTTGTACTGGGCTTAATACTAGTTGTAGTTCTTGGTAGCCTAGTTCTGCTATTGATTTGTTTCCGTAAATATCCTCTAATTTTTGTGATTCATTTAAGTAAAGTGTTTCGTCTTGAACATTATATGCAGGTAATTGGGCTATTTTTTCTTTTAAGTTGGACAATAAATCTGCAAAGTTTAGTAGTGAGATGTTTGCTGCTGCAATAAATATAATCAAAAAGGACAATATTACTAATAGAGTTATTCTTCCAGTTATTTGGCCAAATTTTAGGAATACTGCGTTGTTTATCATTCCCATCTTTTTGAGTACTTCTTCATTAAGTTCATTGATCACAGAATCGTCTTTGTGTAAATTGTCTGCAACTGTTCTTAGTTGTTCTCTTAAGAAGGGAACTCTTCTTTCTATGTATTCAAAATGAGCTGATTTGATTACATACCAAGTGTGAAGCAGTAAGTATAAAACAAAGGGAATAAATGTGTAATAGAAAGGTATTTGTATTAATAAAAACACTAAGAAGAATATAGAAAAAACAACCAAACTATCTATTAAACTATTTGTGGCTGCCATTATTACTACATTAAATTTCAATTCCCTCAGTGCTTTCTCAATTGTTTTCATCTTATGAATTTTGGCAAGCAGCTAGACTGCTTTTGCAAGATGCTAATGAGTTGCTCAAACTATTAACGTTATCTTTGTAAGAATTACTTAATGCTATTAGTTCATTCACTTTTTCTTGTAATTGGTTGTTTGAGGCTTCAAGGTTGGCGTAATCGAATTCTAATTTTTGATTTCTTGTTTTTAAATTATTATTCAGAATTTCTAAGTCGTCAGATTTTAACTTAAACTGGTCTTTTTCTTTGGCCACTTTGTCTTTTTCTGTTTTTACTTCTTGATATTTTTGGCTGAATTCTTCTTCACGTTCTGATTTAGTTGATAATTCTGTTTCTATTTTTTTAAGTAGTGCTTGTTTTTGTTCTAACTCTTGTTTTATTCCTGTTAGATCAGTATTTAGTCCGGAATATTCTGAATTTATTTTTTTAAATGTATAATTAAAATAAACTGTTGCTGATACTAGCCCTAATGAAGCTAGAAGTATCAGGAACAAAAGGAACAAGTTTGCATTTTTTGTTATGAAAGCCATACTATTCACTTCGGAAATAACGCCTTATAAATATTTCTATTAAAAACAAAATCATTGCAGCCAATAAGAATGGCCACCTGAGTGTTTCTTTTGAAGTTACCACTCTTTTTGATCTCGTTTTTGCGTATTCATAAATGCCATTTATATCACTTGGTTCAAACATTAGTCCACCTGTTGAGCTGACAAAATTTCTTAGTTCTTGATTAAGTCCTAAGTTTTGGTATTCTAAAGGATAATTGCTTGCAAAAGTCGAGGATAATACTTCTTGGAAGCCTATTTTTTCTGGAACTACTGTTGTTTGATATGTGTTTTCGTCTGTTTTGTAAAAAGTATGTTCTGGACTTTTTGGTTGTTGTTTTGATTTTATTGTTAAAATTGCAGGTTCTCCCACTCTTGTATCTTTTACATTGATTCCTTCCTCTAGTTTTCTGTCGGGTTCTCCTATTGCCCAGTTTAGTGATCTTACTAGTATTTTTGAATTTTTACCGCTCATTAATTCTGCAGCCCACACACTTCCATCATCTATTGCATATGCTCCAACTCTTCCTAGACCTACTCTCCACACTGCAAATATTGGGTCTCCTTTGTTTGTTGTTAATAGTAATCTTGCAGATGTTTTTGGTACTACGTCATTAAATCCATAAATTGAAGCACTTATGTTTGCTAAGTCGTTTGTTATGAAATGGTTGCTGTTTAGTACTGTGAGTGTTGGTGTTTTTGTTTTATCTTCGTCTAGATCTCCAAATAATATTTTTATTTTTGATACTTCATCTGCTTTGAAGAATACTCCATTTGTTAGTTCTGCTATTCTCATCATTGCTAAATCATCAGTTTTTTCTCCAACTCCAACTGTGTATATTCTTGCTCCTATGTTTGCTGCTTTTTTTGCCGCTTCATAAGCCACATTTATTGTTTCTGCAGTGTCTTTTCCATCGCTAATTAGGATTATGTTTTTGCTTCCAGGAACTGTTTCTAATAATTGTTCTGCTTTTAATATTCCTTGACTTATTGCTGTACTGCTGAAGTGTTTTAGTTTGGATATTCTTTCCTCAACATCTCCTTTTGAGAATAATATTTCCATTGGAGATACTAGGTATGCTTGGAAGTTGAATGCTACTACTGCCAACCGTACATTAGGTCGGATGTTTTTTAGTACATCTAGAGCTAATGCTTTTTCTACGTCTACAGATAATACTCCTTCTGCAAGTTGTGCTCCTTGACTTCCCGAAATATCAACAACTATCACTATGTTCATGTCGCTTTCTTTTCTTCCTGCTTTTCCTACTTGTACTGGCATGATTAGTGTTTCAAAAGGAGAAGCTCTGTATAAACCGTCGTTGTAACTGTTGTATCCTCCAAATACTAGCATTCCGTTACCATCTCTTAAATATTCTAATAATGTATCCACATGAGGATTTAGATCGTTTGAGTGTACATCATTTACCATTACTGCGTATGCGTCTTTTAATAACTCTTTAAGTTGCGACTCTTCAGGCATATAAGGCAGTTCTTTTACTTTTACTACTTGTTCAAGAAGTGTTTTGATTGGTGATTTTGGATTTTTTGAGATTAATAATACTTGGGGTTGTGGAACTACTTGTACTGATTTGTAGAATGCATTATTTTCTTGAATATCATCATTAACTGAGATTTCTGCGCTTACTTTATGGAAGCCTGTTGCGAATTTTTGTGATACAGTTACTATTTTTTCAGTAGTTACTTGTTCGTAAACGATTTTTCCATCAATTGTTACTTTTAATGGTACACTACTTATTTTTCCTACTTTGTTTATCATTATGTTAAATGTATTTTCTACGTCTTCTGTTGATTTGTCCGGTCCTTGTATTGAAACGCTTGCTTCATCTTTTACTTGAGCTAATTGTACTCCATTAATTGTACTGTTAAGGTTGCTTGCATACAATACTACATCCCCTAAGGAAGTTCCTTTTGTTACTTGTCCATCGCTCACTAGTAATATGTTATCATTTTTGCTTAATTGACTTAGTACTTCATCACCTAACTCGCTTTCTTCTCTTCTTCCTATTGTCATTACTTGGACATCTATTTTATCTCTTAATGCATCAATGCTAGATTGAGGAAATGAGTCTAGAACAGACATACTGCTTGAATTGTCTATTAATATTTTGAGGAAAAGATCTCCTTGAATTTCTTTTTCAACTTCAACATAATATCCCGTTAATGCAAGAAGTAATAAGAAAAAGATTATTGTTCTGCTTATCAAAACCATCTTTTGAACTAATAAACGTTTTTGTTTCACATGTTCTTCTTCTTGTAATTTTAAGTATTCTCCTTTAATAAAATACCAAAGTATGAAGAATATAGGAATTATTAATAACAATAACCACGCTTTTTCCATGCTTAAAGATATGTTAAAAAAATACAGTAGTTTTTCTATTGTTTCAATCATCATTAGAGCATTCCTCTAAATTTTAGGTAGACTAATTCTCCTGAAATTGCAAGTATTGCCAAGAGTATTATTATTGGACTTATATCAAATGTTCTTTTTTCTTTTATTGCCTGTACTTGATATGCTTCGGCACTTTTTTCTGTTACACTTTTTACTGCAGTTATGCTGCTTTCTCGTTCATCTAATAAGTTTGATGCAATTTTTTGTCCTGGAAGTTTGTAAATTCCTGCATCTTCAAGTAATACGGTTTGAGTTACAACTCTTCTTCCTGAGGGCAGTTCTACTTCTTGAGGTTGTGATGTGCTTAAAAAATCTTTAGTTAAATGATTTAGTTGATTAAGATCTTGTTTTTCTAGCAAAAATTTTATTAGTTCTGTCCAAAATATTGGGTAACTTGGAGAAAATTTGAAGTCACTTGCTCCCTCCATTATTCCGTAATAAATTATTTTTCCTCTACCTTTTTGCTGCATTCCTATTATTGTTTGGTTTTCTGCAGTTACAAAAGGAGTTAATGGATTATCACTGCCTAAAGTCCAGTGATATTCTACTTTTCCAAAATCTGCATTTCTCGTGAACTTATTTACTTGTTGAACTATTAAGTCTGCACCGCTTCTTATTTTTTCAAGTACGGGCAAATTAAATAGCGGGTTTAAATTTATTTTATCCATATTTTCTTGAGTATTAATTACAAGGCTTGCTCCTGCTTCAACTCGTGCATTTAAGTCTTCAAAAGTTCCAGTTAAGATTTCGTTTGGATCAATATTTTGTAAAAAATAAATATCATAGTCTCCTCCCGGAATGATTGGGGGGTTAGTAACTTCTACATCTAAAAGTTTTGTTGCTTTTAGTGCATTTGTCAAGAATATTGAGTCGTTATTTGTTATTATTAATGCTTTAGATTTTAACTGATCTGGAGCACTTATGTAAGCATAATTATCTAAGTCCAAGTCATCTTTAGGACTTATTTCTAGCTTTGTTATTCCTCCAACTGTTTGAAATGAGAATGGTTCTACTTGTCCTGGTTCTAAAGTAATTTCTTTTGTTAAGTCATTCGCTGTTAAGGTTACTTTTTTTGGTTCATTATTGAAATTTTTAATGTATGCTACACTTGCTTGATCATCAACAACCAATTTTACGAAACCAACATTATCTTTTTCTTGATCATTTGCAATATTAACAAAATCAACTATCATTCCTTTAGATTCTAGTATTGATTTTGCTGTTGATGGGTCTTGCCCTTCAGTATTTATGAAATCACTTATTACAATTATTCTTCCTTCTCTGTTTTTGTCTGCTTGTTCAAGAATGCTTCCTGCAGCAAGTATTGCATCGCCTAATCTTGTTGAAGATTCTGAAGGTCTTAAGCTATTTATGAAATCTACCGTTTCGCTTTTTCCTTTATCTTTGAGAGCTATTTTAGTATAATATTTTGCCAAAACAACTGTGTTTCTCGAACCAGCCACTTCTTTTGCTTTTTGCATCATTTTTTGAAATCTTGTTGTTCCATCTTCTTTTGTTTGCATACTTGCACTCACATCAAGAACTAAAACTGTGTGAGCCGCACTTATGTCATGGAAGTATTCCATTATTGGTGCTAAAACTGCAAGAGTTATCAATAGAAGAACTAATAATTGAATAAGAAATAACCAGTCTTTTGTTAATTGTTTCAAGAAAGAAGTAATTTTGTTTGTCCCCATTGATTTAAGGAAAAACATTAATGAAGGAACATCTAATATTTTTGGTTTGGGCTTGATTAAGTAAAGAAGTATTAAAGGAATCAAACTAAGTAATGCATAAAATCCCCAGGCATTTTGCAAAGTAAAGGGTCCTAAAGACACCATTAGTATACTAAAATCTATACTTATTTATAAAGATTGTTGTGGAAAACTTTTAAAACCGAAACAAAGTGAGGTTTTAAAAGTTTTCTCTGAAAAAGAAAAAAATCAGCTTGCATCTGCTATAAATAAAATAAAACAAAAAACTCCAAAATGACCTCCTCCCCGACCTAAAGGTCGAGGTATCCTTGCGAGGCCTTTATGCAGCTGCATGATGCTCTTCTTGATTCTGAATATATTTCTCAACAGTTGCAAACTCGTTGTATCCAACAGTAACTGCACAACCACCT
>JACRKG010000039.1 GCA_016215315.1 Candidatus Woesearchaeota archaeon
ATGCTGGAAAGTTACAAAAAACAACGTCACAAAATCACAATATTTCGAGAATATAGAACAAATGCAAAATGCCCTAGAAAACTATTGGAGAGAACATAAATTTACGCAAAATTTTATGCGTTATTTATGTCGCTAACTAACTAGCAGGAAGGTTTATAAACTGCTTATTTTTTCTTTTTCTTGTTTGGGTGTGGTCTTTGCTCTCGCAGTACGTGTGAGGAAAGTCTTCCCACCATAAAAAAGCCACTCTTCGAGATCCAGTAATGGATGGCAATATCACAGAAACGACACGTCCAAGAGGGAGGATGACGCTAGCGAAGCACAAGGCAACTTGTTGCGAGATAACCTGCAGACGTTCCTTTTGGGATCGATGAAACGGATCACCCTTGGCTGGTGCAAGTCCAAAATGGACGCTTAGTCGAATGCAAAGACAGCCTATCTAACCGGGTAACACTGGTGTCGATGAAATAATGTCATCGATTTGGAGGCTGACAGAAGGAAGCTTACCACACCCAACACACTTCTTAAAAGGAGATCGCCTGACTTCGAAAGGTATAGTAACATTACGGGGTATCGAGATTCAGCGGGTATCACTTGCTGTCGAAATATTACTTGTGGTCCGAGAGTCGGCGGGCGTCGAGAAATAATTGATTTAATCTAGTTTTTTGTTTTCTAAAGTAATTCCTTCTTTAACAGACCCTTCTCTAAAATTTTCTGTCTGAACTGCGAACTTATAAAATCCCTCTTCATTTGACTTAGCTCCCAGCATTGGTTCAAAACCATCTTTAGTTTCACCAGGACAAAACATTATTTGTTTGTTTGGACATAATTCAATTCCATAATTAAATTCTTCTTCAACTAAACGATAAGCAAATCCTATTTTGTGTGATGTGCCTTTTTCATTTGATGTTCCTAAAATAACTTCACCCAAATCAGTTGCTTCATTATTAGTATCCAATAATCTGTAAACTGGTTCTTTTTCTTCAGAGAAAAAAATCACTGGTAATTTTGTATTTTCTATTAATTTATTTTGTTCGTATAAAAATGAAAAATTTCCATCATTAACTATACTGAAGGTCCATTGATATCCATCAAACAGAGCTGCCATTCCATTTGTTACTGCTCTTGTTTCTCCTTCTATTACTTCACTTAAAGTTCCTCTGACAGAACCATTAAAACTATTTGTTTGCATTAATTGTATGTTCGCATTTGCTTGATAAAGAGGAAAAGCATCTTTCGGTTCATTATTTACGACAAATCTAAAGTCTTCTCTTGCTCTAACATAATCTCCCATTTTTTGGTAAAGTGCGCCCCTAAAAAATCTTGCAGCTATTTGCTGGCCAAACATATCTGATTCTGCATTACTGGATAATAATGTCAATGAATATTTATTCTCTCCACTTAATACTCGAGTTGGAAAAAAATTAGTTTCGTTATTTTTATCTATGCTAAATTCTGTACTTGCCATTTCTAATGATACACTTAAAGGCATGTCCATTTCTTCTTGAGCGTAAACTGATGGTTGAGTAAGTATACAAGGAATACTAAAAGGCATTGAAGCAGCAATAGCGAGTACTGCACTCATTAAACTTGTTTTTTTCATTTTAATAAATCCTGAACACAAACAAATTTAAAAAACCTTCTGTTGATTAACAACGAGCTCTTTACTAATCAACAATAACATATTTAAAACTTAGTTCCCTTGAAACTTTCATGAATACAAACATTTCAGGAGATAAGAAGAAATCTAATTTTGATGATAATTTGGCTGATTATGTTCCCAAAAAGAAAATTATTGATCCAGGAAATCTTTGTGTTCGAGATCTTGACGGTAGGTATGTTTTAAACGGTGTTGAATATGATCATGAAGTTGTTAGTGTTGGTTGGAGTAAAGAACTGTTGGATGGAGGCAAGTCTCACACCCAAAAAAAGTGGACTGAATTAGTAAAAGATACTAAGTTTAGAATAGCTAGTGCTGATTTGTATTTTGCTAGTCTTTTGATTTTGTACAAAAATCAAAATAGCTCTCAAGCTCATTTAGTTGAAAAGGTTAGACAACTGTTTGCTAAAGATTTTAACGAGAATTGGATGATGACAAGTACTAGGTTAAGTTACAAGCATCAAGGTAGAGATGAAGTAATTCACAATTATGGCTCACTAGAATCTAGAGCACTAAAATCAAACTTTGCCGGTAATCATTGTTATGTTGATGAAATAGGAGGTCTTGGAAATAATATGATTGCTCTTTTAGGCAGTAATGATTTGAATGAAGTGTCTGAAGTCTTCAAATGGATTACTGGCAAAAGAACATATTTACGGAGACTTAACAAACCAACTACTGGAAGTCTAGAGCGGGCTGTGGTATTTGGTGGCTATTACTTCAGCATCATTGCCAGCGGAAGCATTAGCAGCGGCTGGCCTGCTCGTGGTGTGGTCGTGGTGCGAGAAAATTTATGATTGAGGAATATTTAAAAACTACAAGCTATAACCTGTAAACTAAAAAAAAGGCAGCGAAATTCAAAAATGAATTTCTGGTCTTTTTTTGAAAAATCAAAAAAAGGTGATTAATCATGGCATTCAAAGCAGCTCCACTAAATTCAAAGTTTTCGATACGTTTATATACATCTTTACTTATTTAATTGAGTATGAAAAGAAAGTTTACGATACTGATAGAAAAAGATGAAGAAGGTTGGTTGGTTTCTGAAGTAGTTGAGTTGCCTGGTTGTCATACGCAAGCAAAAACAATGAATGATTTATTGGAACGAACAAAAGAGGCAATAGAAGCATACTTGGAATCAGAAGAAGAACCTTTAATGAAAGAAACTTTTGTTGGTGTTCAACAAATAGAAGTATAATTCTAAAAAATGAAGTTGCCTAAACTTACTGGTAAAGAACTGGCTAAAATAGTTGAAAAGTTTGGTTTTATTTATAGTCATACAACTGGCAGTCACATGGTTTACAAACATCCTGATGGAAGAAGAGCAACAATACCTCATCATGCGGGTGAAGAAATAGGTCCGGGACTTCTTAATAAAATAATTAAGAAAGATCTTGGTTTGACAAGAGAGGAATTCTTGGAAAAACTAAAATAATTTATGATGGAAGTTGAAAATTCTCGTGGTGTGGTCGTCGTGCGCAAAGATTTTTAGTGAATAGAATTTCTCATTTCGAGTTCATCTTCGCAGCATGCACTAAATTCTCTGCAAGGCTTATGACTGTCATTGGTCCTACTCCTCCTGGTACAGGAGTTATGTAGCTTGCTTTTGTTTTTACGTCATCAAAATTAACATCTCCAACTAAGTATTTGCCTAGGTAATTAATTCCTACATCTATAACTACCGCTTTTTCTTTTATCATTTCTTTAGTTATAAAGTATGGTTTTCCTATTGCGCTTATCAGTATGTCTGCTTTTTTTGTTTTTTCATCTAATCTTTCAGTTCTTGAATTGTATATTTCTACATTTGCTTCTAAGTAAGTCATCATTTTTAGTAACGGCATTCCTACAATTTCGCTTCTTCCTAGAATTACAACTTCTTTATTCTTGATTGGTATTTTGTAAGCTTCAAGTAAACTTATTATTCCTTTAGGAGTGCAAGGCGTGAAGTATTCTCCGCCATAATTGAGTCCTCTAGCATTTAACACGTTAACTCCGTCAACATCTTTTCTAGGATCTATTGAGTTGTAAATTTCGTACTTATCAAATTCCAGTGGTAAAGGCGACTCAACTAGTATTCCGTGAATTTTTTTGTCATTGCTTAATTCAGTTAGTAATTCAATTAGTTTATTCTTGTTTATTCTGTCAGGCAAGTTATTTAATTGGATGTTTAAACCTATTTTTTCAAATTTCTTTTTCAAGCTATTAAAATAAGCTTCGCTTGAACAAGCATTTCCTATTTTTATTATGGCTAAGTTCGGGATTACTTTTTTTTCTTTTAATATTTTTATTTCCTTGATTAAAGCTTCTTCTAATTTTGAAGCTACTTTTTTTCCATCAAGGATTTCAACCATTTTCTAGTATCAGAATATTGCCTCTGCCTTTTTTAATCTTCTTAATCTTACCTTCTTTTTCTAATTCTGCAACAACTAAAGATATTTTTGCTTCGGAATAAGGAATTTGCTTCCTCAAATCTTTCTGAGTTGTTCTGTTACCTTCTTTTTTAATAATGTTTAGCACTTTTGATTTAAGTTCATCTTCTCTAGGAGTTTTTTTCCTTCGGAAAAAAACAAACGCGGCTAACAAAGCGATCAACACTGCTAAAATTTCAAATACCCAATAATAATTAGTTTCTTCTTCTAATTCTTTATCATTTGTTTCGTTAAGAATGAATTCTTCATCACCTAAATCTGGAAAAAGTATTAAATCAACCAAATAATTACCTTCTTCATTAATAGTTATAGTCTCCTCTGCCAGTAAATCTGGACTTTTTTTTGCAATAACTTGATAAGTTCCCAAAGGCACTTCAAAGGAGTAATTTCCTTCTTTAGAAACTTGCACTTGATTATTCTCTGGTCCTATACTTACCACTACATCTTTAACACTTTCCAGATCAAAACCGTAAATGCTTCCATGAATTCTTGCAGCAAAAACTACATTGAATGTGATTAACAAAGCAAAAATCAAAGCAAGGTTTTTCATACTGAAAAACTTCACTTACAAGTATTTAAAGATTTCTCACGATAAAAAGTCCTTGCGAGGACTTTTTAAACACCAAAAAGCATTATTAATGCTTTTTAGCAAAAGATAAAGAATTATAAACCTTCATAAAGCTTTAAGTGTGTTAAAAAACGCCGGTTTTTTAACTAAAATAAGTGTCTTTATAAATAAACTAGTTCTAAAGAGTGTTAAGAATTGTGTTAACAATCAAACATGGAGGTTTAGAAAATGAAAAATATTTTTTCGTTGAAAAAAATAGTTTTGTTATTGGTGTTTTTGCTTGTAATATCACAAGCAGCATACGCGCAAAGAGGATTAGGACCTGCAATGGGTGGTGATCCAGCAAAAGTAAAAATTAATATTGCTGGCAACAATGAAGGCGGACCTATTTCTAAAGAAATACAAGAAAGATACAAACCCGGACTTTCAGGTGAAGGTTCTTTAAGAAAAGAAGCCAAAGAATGGGTTAAAGAAGATCGCCAAGTATTAAGAGAAAAATTAGGCGAAGCAGCGAAAGATGGCAGTTTAGAACCAAAACAAGCAAGAAAATTATTAGAAAGATTAAGAGAAGGAGTTAGTGAAGGAAAAGTAGATGGTGCTGAATTCAACAAAATAAGAAGTAGAATAGAAAAAGCAGTTGTTAGTGGCAAACTAGAAGCAGAAGATGCTAATAAAGCACTAGAAATGGTGAAAAATATTGATGAAGAAAAAGAAGAAACAACCGATGATGAATCAGAAGACGATGAAACAGAAGATGAAGAAAAACTAACAGGTCTTGACAAAGCAGAAGTTAGCGGTCAAGGAGAAAAGAAAGGCCTTGAAAGAGCTGTTGCTAATTCAGAAGCAAAAGAATTAAGAAAAGAAGCTAGAGAAAATGTTAGAGATGAAAGAAAAGCAGAAAGAGAAAAAGTTAAAGAAGAATACCAAAAAATAAAAGAAGCTCACAAAGAAGTTAATGAAAGACTAAAAGAGGCAAGAGCTGAATTACAAGCTTGTAAAACTGGAGAGCAAACAGATCAATGCAAGGACTTAAGGCAAAAATTAGTCGATAACTCAAAAGAATTCTTAACTTCAACCAACGAGAAAATCAGAGCATTAATAGCTCAAGCAAAAGAAAGAATACAAAACTCAGAGTTATCTGAAGAAAGAAAAGCTGCTTTGCTAGAAAAATTAGATGCGAGAGTGACTAAGTTAGATGATCTTGCTCAAAAAGTTCAAAGTAGTGAAGCTACAAAGGAAACAGTTCGTGAAGCTGCAAGATTGCTAAGGCAATCTTGGCTAGAAGCAAAAAGAGACATTAGAGTTAGTGTTAACAGAGTTGCTGCAAACAAACTACGCGATGTAATAGAAAAAACACAGCAAGTAAAAACAAACTTAGAAAGGATGATTGCTAAATTAAAAGAAAAAGGCAAAAACACTGAAGGCTTAGAAACAGCTTTGAAAAACTTTGAGGAAAGAATGGCTAAAGCAAGAACAACTCATGAAGAAGCTAATACTTTGCTTGAAGAAAACAAAGATGAATCTTCAGTAGATAAAGGAGCTCAATTAGTTAAAGAAGCCCATGAAGAGCTCAAGCAAGCATATGAAGATTTAAAAACATTAGTAAAAAACATAAAAGAAACAGGTGATGCAAATGAATAAAACTTTTTTATTTCTTTTAATTTTGCTAGTGTTAGTGTCAGCATGCACTCTAAAACAAACAATTCAAGAAAAAACTTCGGTAGGATCTGAATTTTTGGTTGATAAAGATTCAGAAACTAGAGTTGTTGATGCAAACGTCAATGAATTAGATGGTGATATGTCTGAACTTGGTGATGACTTAGGCTTAGATGAATTGGGTGATTTGGAGCAAGAGCTGGCAGAAGTAGAAAACTTAGAATAGTTTTTATACTATTTCTTTTTTTATTTTTTTTATGATTCAAATTGATGGAAATTACTTAGAAGGCGGAGGGCAAATAGTAAGAACTGCAGTAGCGTTATCAGTAATCACAAGTCAACCAATAGAAGTAATAAACATAAGAAAAGGCAGAGATAAACCAGGACTAAAAAACCAGCACTTGCATGCAATAACTGCATTAAAAGAGTTATGTAATGCGGAAGTTGAAGGATTAGAATTAGGAAGTCAAAAATTAATTTTTAAACCAGGCCAATTAAATAGTAAAACAATAAATATTGATGTAGGCACAGCAGGTTCAATTGGTTTAGTACTTCAAGCGTTATTATTTCCTTGTTTTTTTGCAGACAAACAAATAACTTTGAGAATTCGTGGAGGTACTTGCGTTAAGTGGGCAATGCCTATAGAATTCTTAGAAAATGTACTATTACCTCAAATAGAAGTTTTATGCGCTAGCATAAAACTTCAGCAAGAAAAAAGAGGCTATTATCCTGCAGGCGGAGGAAAAGTTACTCTCAAAATAAAACCTCCATTTAATAAAAAAATTGTTTTTGATAAAACTGTTCAAGGCAAACTAGTTTGCATTAAAGGAACTAGTCATGCTTCAAAAGATTTGGAAAAAGCACAAGTTAGTGAAAGACAAGCTAAAAGCGCCAAAGAATTACTAAAAAAATACAATATCCCAATTAATATTTCAACAGAATACAGCGATTCTTTAAGCACGGGTAGCGGAATTACATTATGGGTCATTTTCGAGAAAGAAAATGGCGATAGAGGAGTTATTTTAGGAAGTGATGCTTTAGGAGAAAAACGTAAAACTTCTGAAATTGTAGGTAAAGAAGCAGCACAAGGTTTAATCAAAGAAATAGATTCTGGAGCTTGTGTTGATAAGTACACTTGTGATAACTTAATTCCTTTCATGGCATTCCTGCCTGGAAGCAAAATAAAAACCAGCGAAATAACAGAACACACACTAACAAACATTTACACTGTAGAACAATTCTTTGGTAAAATATTTGAAGTTGAAGGTGATATTGTTAGAAGGGTTTGATAATAATCTATTTTGCCTTTCTCGCTCCCAAATCTTCAAAGAATCTCAATAAATATCCGTCAGGATCTTGCACTAGAAATTGTTTATTTCCCCTTTCTGAGTTTTTTACTTTGTACCATTTTTCTTCTGGTTTCGCAAAGAGTTCTATTTTGTGTTTTTTTAATCTTTGAAGTAGGGGGGTTATTTTTTTTACTTGTATTTGAAAGTTTATTCCTCTACCTAAAGGATACTCAAACTTGCCAGTCTTCCAAGTCCTGCCTTTATTAACGTCATCAATCATGATTTGGTTCTTTTCGAGTGAAAGAAATGAGAACCCTTCTTCTTTTCTTCGATATTCCATTTTGAATCCTAATATTTTAGTGTAAAACTCTGAGCTTTTTTTATAATTTGAAACAAGAATTTCTGGGATTAATGAATTGAATATCATTTTATAAAATCTCAGCCAATTTAACACTAGTCTTCAAGTCTTGTAATTCGTAGATTAGTATTTTCTTTTTGTTTTCGTCTTTTAATTTTTTTACTTCAAGTTCTGCTTTTTTTATTAGTTCGTTTGCAGTTTTAACGTCTTTTGAGCGTATTAGTTCTTCTATTTTCTTGAATGTTTCTTCTATTGTCTGATTTTTTTGCAGCGTTGGTTTTGTTTTTTCTTTTTTGTTTTCTTTCTTATCTTTTTCTACTTGTTTTTCTAGGGTTTTCTTTATTTCTTTAACGTGTTCTTTGTATTCTTTAGGATTAGTGTGAGTGTGTGTTTTTACTTTTGCAAAAGTATTGCTTTCTAATTCGTTTTCTTTTTTGTGTAATGCTTGCAAGTCTTCATGAATCATGTTTTGAGTGTTTCGTATTAATGCTTGTATTTCTTGCTTGACAAACTGTAATTGGTGGAAATTTCTTTCCCATTGATCAAGAAAGGAATTCATTAGTGACTTTTTTACTTCAGTTTCTTCAATAAGATGAGTTTTTACTCTTTTTAGCTCATCAATTAGTTCTTTTTGCCTGCTCTCTACACCTTTTTGGTCTTCTGACTTCTTTTTTACCTCTTTTTTACTCATGAAGCACTATTAATCTTTGCTATTTAAATAATTTATCCTAAGATTGCGGAATTCAATAACTCTCTTTAGCTTGCAGAAATTCCGCTTAAAAACAATAATTTTTTAAACCAAAGCCATTTGCTTCTTCTTTATGAGTCCACAATGCAATAGTTGCAAGCAACAAATCACTAATGATGTAGGAACTGTTAGTTTTATCTGTCCTCAATGCTCTAAAAGACCTATTGTTAGATGTGTTCATTGTAGAAAAGCTGCCACAAAGTATGAATGTCACGAATGTGGTTTCAAGGGACCAAACTAAACAATGGCAACAGTTGTTATTTCTTTTAAGGTAATGCCAGAAAGTCCAGATACTGATTTGGAAGGCATGAAATCTAAAATTGATAAAGAAGTTAGAAAATTTGCCGCTTTAGAAAGTGATGAAGAAGTAAGAATTGAAGATGAACCAGTTGCTTTTGGTCTTGTTGCATTAAAAGTAATGTTTGCAATGGACGAAAAAAGAGGCGGCACAGAACCATTAGAAAAAGCAATAGAAAAAATCAAAGGCGTTAATTCTGTAGAAGTTACTGACGTTAGAAGAGCTGTAGGATAAAAAAGTTCATAGTTTGGAGTTTATGGTTTATGGGTTGATTAGTTAATGACTTTGATTCGTATTTTGATTTTTGGAATTTTTTAATATTATTTCTGAAGATTGGCGGGCCAAAGTTCAGATCAATTCGCCCGCCAATCTGAGCGTTAATGTCCCATAGGGACTGGAAACTGAGAAAAATAAAACACAACAAAAAACCAGAATACATTTAGGGATTAAGTAATAAAATCACTAGAAAGAAATCAAAAAACTAAAAGAAAAAATAAGGATTTAAAGTAAATTTCTAATATCTGTAATTCTAGAAGCTACTTCTTGGCCTTTTTTTGTTAAAGAAAGTAATTTTAGTCTTCCTTGTTTGTCAAAATTGATTAATTCTTCTTGTTCCATTTCTTGTAATACTTTAACAACGTGAGAATAAGTGCAATCAATTTGTTTTGCAAGTGAAGACGCATACACTTCACTTTTCGAATTTCTTAAGTGAACCAACATCATTGCTGGCTTTTCGCGAAAAAATGTTTTAAATATTTCTTTATTTTTTGACACGTTGACAACACCCCGAAAATTTTTTGTTAAATTCTGTTAATAAACCTTTCGACTCATCTTATATTATAAAATCATTATATTGTATCATATATTTAAAGGTTTCGGAAAACATTATTTTCCAAAATAACAATAATTATAAAAAACTCAGCGAAAATTCAAAACTGAATGCAAAAACCAATATTATTTCCTTATGAAGAATATAGAAAAAATCAAAAAGAGATCATAGAAGACTTGTACAAGGCAATATTAGAGAAGAAACATGCAATTATTCACGCACCAACAGGATTAGGAAAAACAGTTTCTGTGCTTGCACCTGCATTAACTCTTGCTTTAGAAAAGAATTTAAAAATATTTTTTTTGACATCTAGACATACTCAGCACAAAATAGTTCTAGAAACATTAAGAAAAATAAAAGAAAAATACAAAACAGATTTTTTGGTAACTTCATTCATAGGAAAAAAACACATGTGCTTGCAAGAAAATGTAGATGTAATGACTTCTTCATCATTTAATGAATATTGTAAATCCTTACGAGAAGATAAAACTTGTAATTATTATTTGAATGCAAAAAATAAACTAAAACAAAAAACAGTGCTGAACGAACTAAAGATAACTCCAATAATGGCAAGTGAAGAATTAAAAGAAAACTGTAAAAATCATGAAGTATGCCCTTATGAATTAGCTTTAGATTTAGCAGAACGCTCTAGTGTTATAATTGCAGATTATCATTTCGTGTTTAATCCATTCATACAAGAAAATTTTTTTAACAAAATAAAAGCAACACTTGAAGATTCAATAATAATAGTGGACGAAGCACATAATTTACCTCAAAGAGCTAGAGAAATCCTGAGCAGCAGACTAAGCGTAAGATTACTTAAAAGAGCAATAACTGAAACGAAAAAATACTTTCTAGAAGACTTGGCACTTAATTTAACAGAATTACTTGAAGCAATAAATTCATTAAGCAAAGACTTGCGTGAAGGAGAAGAGAAAGTTCTGCCAAAACAAAAATTTTTAGAAAAAATCAACGAAATAAAAGACAAAGACTTACTAGCTTCAGAGCTCAAAATCGCTTCAAGTGTAGTTTTAGCAAAACAAAAAAGAAGTTCATTAGGAGTAATAGCGGAATTTTTAGAATTCTGGCCTAAAGGAGAACAAGAATTTGCAAGATACATAAAAAAAGAAGATGATAACACACAAATAGTACTTTCCTGCCTAGATCCATCATTACTAACAAAGAGCGTAATTCAAAGTTCTTACACAACAATAATTATGTCAGGAACACTACTACCAACAATAATGTATCAGGACACACTAGGATTTCCAGTATTGAGCTTGAAAAAAGAATATTCTTCTCCATTTAACGAAGAAAATAAATTATGTTTAATAATTCCTTCAGTAACAACCAAATTCACTCAAAGAACTGAAGAACAATACAAAAACATTGCACTAATAATCGCAAACATAACTAATAATATTACTGGAAATACTTTAGTATTTTTCCCAAGCTATTTTATGCGAGACAAAGTAAGCAGTTTATTTGCTGACCAAAGCAATAAAAGCGTTTTATTTGAACAAGCAGGAATGAGCAAAGAACAAAAACAAGAATTATTAGAAAAATTTTCGAAATACAAATACATAGGCTCAGTATTGTTGAGCGTAGCTTCAGGAAGTTTCGGGGAAGGAATAGATTTGCCCGGCATAATAAAATGTGTAATAGTTGTAGGATTGCCTTTAGAAAAACCAGACATAGAAACAAACGCAAGAATACAATACTATGATGCGCTGTATGGCAAAGGGTGGGATTACGGATACACGCTTCCAGCAATAACTAAAACACTACAAAACGCAGGAAGATGCATAAGAAGCGAAAAAGACAGAGGAATACTAGTCTTCTTAGATGAAAGATATGCCTGGCCAAGATACAAAAATTGCTTCCCGAAAGACTGGAATATGAGGGTAACTGAGAACTATTTGCCATTGGTAAAAGAATTCTTTGCAATACAAAAATAGTTTGCAAATTTTTCAAAGGAAAATTTCAGTAAAGTTTTTATACTACCTATTTCTTCTTATTTTCATGGCAAAAAAGAAGTCGATCTTTGAAGGTAGCTTAAAAAAAGAAGGCGTTGACAGTTCTGGACATGATCATGAAGAACCTGACGAAAGTAAAGAAAGCAGTGAAGACTTAAAAGAAGAAATGGATTTAGGAGAAGCAGAAGAAGATGTTTATTCAGAAGAAGGTAGAGAAGAACTAGAAGACGATGATGAAATAAGTCCTGCAGAAGAGGGATTCATGCAAGGAGCAGCAGGTCCAGGACACAAACAAAAAAAACACCCACATAAAGAGCACAAAAGAAAAGGAGATTGAAAATCTTATTTAGACTTTCTATTTTTTTTATTTGTTTTGCTTACTTTTTTGTTTAAGATTAATTTTCTGAGCTCAGGCCGCCATGAATTGTGTGCGTATAGAGTTATTCACTGTATCTGGCGGCAGCATCATGAATCCATATAAAAGCAAAAAGTACTTACTTGCACGCAAATATTGCAATTAATTTTTAAATCGCCGTTATTTTTCTATTAATAAATGACTCTTCAAAAAATAAAGGAAGGAGAAGTAGAATTTTATGTTAGTTCTGAAAAGAAATTAAGCAGAAAAATGCAAGTATTTTACAATCCAGTAATGAGTTTTCAAAGAGACTTAAATATTGCTCTGCTTAAAGCACTAGACAAAAAAGAATTAAGAATTGCAGACATTCTTGCTGGAAGCGGAGTAAGAAGTTTAAGAATTCTGAAAGAAGTAAAAAATGTTGAACAAATTCTAGTTAATGATGGAAGTCCAGAAGCTGTAAAAATAATCAAGAAAAATATTAAAAACAAAAAAGCAGTAATAACAAACAAAAATGCTCACCAAGCATTACAAGAATTTCCTTCATTTGATTATATTGACATTGATCCTTTTGGAAGTCCTAATCCTTTCTTAGATGCAAGCATTCAAAAATTAAAAAATAAAGGAATTCTTGCAGTAACAGCAACAGACACTTCAGCTCTTTGCGGAAGTTACATTAAAGCCTGCCAAAGAAAATATTGGAGCATTCCATTAAGAAATGAATTAATGCATGAAATAGGAATAAGAATTCTGGCTAGAAAAGTACAATTAGTGGGATCACAATACGACAAAGCACTAACGCCAATATTTTGTCATTCAACACTACACTACATGAGAATATATTTTCAGTGCGAAAGAGGAAAAAGCAAAGTAGATGAAATAATCAAACAGCACGAATATTTCCATTACAATAATAAAACTATGGAATTTTTTTCTTCGAAAAAAAACACGGAAAATGACATGATCACCGCGGGTCCTATTTTTACAGGAAACCTTTGGAGTCCAGAATTAGTTGAAAAAATGATAGGAGTTAGTGAACACAAAGAATTTTTGAAAAAAATTCTTGACGAAGCAAAAATTAACGTCATAGGATTTTATGACATGCATGAAGTCGCATCATTATTGAAAACAAGCTGCCCAAAAAAAGAAAAACTGCTAAAATACGGCGTAAGCACACACTTCACACCAACAGGAATAAAGAGTAAACTGACGATTGAAGAGTTCAAGAAAAATTTTAATTAAAATTTTTTGCTTAAAAAAATTAAGTTTCTGAGTGCACTACAATAATTCTTCCATTATCAATTCCCGCGCAGCGGCACAATGTTCCGGTTGCTTTAAGTAAGATTTATAAATAAACTCCCATTTTCTAGCTTTAGGACGAATCGGTTTAGGCTTGTTCGTACCGGGAAAAGAACTGTTTTCTCGGGGAGGAAAAAATTTTATGGCAAAAATGCATAGTAGAGCTAAAGGTCAGAGTGGAAGTAAAAAACCATTAGTTCTTAAAGTCCCATCCTGGGTAAGATATAAGGCTAAAGAAGTAGAAATGTTAGCAGTAAAATTAGCAAAAGAAGATCACGCTCCTAGTGTTGTTGGAGCAATGCTAAGAGATAGTTATGGAATTCCAAGCGTTAAAGCAATAACTGGAAAAACAATTAAACAATTACTGAAAGAAAAGAAAGTAAATAAAGAATTACCAGAAGACTTGCAAAGCTTACTAAAAAGAGCAGTAACAATAAAGAAACACATGGAAAAAAACAAGAAAGACATGACTGCAGTCAGAGGATTAAGATTAACAGAATCAAAAATATTAAGACTTGCAAAATACTACAAAAGAACTGGCGAAATACCTGCAACTTGGCAGTACAAACCAGAAGAAATCAAAATGATGGCAGAATAAAAATTCCTTCGGAATTTTTATTTTTTTTTTCTCTTATTTTTTTGTGTTAATCGACAGAAATGTATTTAAAACTATCTTCCTTCACAAAATGAATGAATCAGAACATTCTAGGAGAAAAAAGGAAATCTAATTTTGATGATGATTTAGCTGATGTTGTTAATGAGATTTTTGATAAGATGCCTGATGTTGTTGTTCCTGAGAAGAAGGTTTTTGTTCCTGGAAGTTTTTTTGTTGAAGATCAAGAGTATGCTTACGTTTTGAAAAGTGTTCAGCTTAGAGATGAAGTGATAAATGTTGGTTGGTCTAAATGTTTGTTTGATAATGGTAACAGTCATAATTTAGATTGGTGGAATGATTACACTAAAGATCGTGGCTGGAAGATTCCTTCTGCCGAATTGTATTTTACTAGTTTGTTGGCATTACATGAAAATAAGGATGGAAAGCAAGCTAAATTAATTAAAAAAGTTAGGCAAATGTTTGCTAAAGATTTTTCCGAATATTTTATGATGACTAGTACAAGAGTAACTTACGTGGCTAAAAGCAAAGATAGAATCATTCATGATTATGGGAGTAATCAAAATGTTGTTGTTATGGATTTTGTTGGGCCTGATGGATATGTTAATTCTCAAAGCAAATTCGAGTCAGAAATGGATGTTTTGTTAGGAACGCGCAATTGTAGGAAAGTTGAAGAAATTTTCAATTGGGTTGCTGGAAAAAGAACAGAGTTTTGGAGAGTTAATGGTAAAACTAATTTACGAGAAGAGCGAGCTGTAGTGTTGGGTGTGGGCAGCAATGAATTTGTCATCAGTGCCTGCGACGATGCTTGCAGGCCTGCCCGTGCTGTGTTCGTGATAAAATGAAACCTCGCATCTTAGGCGATAAGAAGAAATCTAGTTTTGATGATAATTTGGCTGATTATGTTAATGGAATTTTTGATAAGATGCCTGATGTTGTTGCTGAAAAGAAAGATATTTCTAAAGATAATTCTAAATTAGGAGTAACAGATTACACTAGTTTTCGTTTGGATGAATTCATTGATAGTTATAAATTAACTAATTTAATGCACTATGGTGAATTGTGTTCTTTTATTTGGGATAAAAAATTATTGGATGGCGGTAAAGGACATACGCAAGATGAATGGATTAAAATAACATCAAAACTGCCCGATGTGAGTGTTTATTTTTCTACTTTTTTAGCTTTGTATGAGAATAAAGATGGTCCTCAAGCTGAATTAATTGAAAAAGTTAAACAAATGTTTCTTAAAGATTTTAGTGAAGATTTTATGATGACCAGTACTAGGGTTATTTACAAAACAAAGGGTGTTGATGAATTAATCCACGATTATGGAGTGGGTTTTCACCCGCACATTCATACTACTGTTATTGGAAAGCGTGGTGATATTATTTATGGTGGTGATAATGTAATTCCTGCTTTGTTTGACACTTCTGACTATCAAAAAGTTAATGAAGTCTTCAAATGGATTACTGGTAAAGATGCTTACTTATGGAGGTATGAGCATAAACTATCAAATGATAAAGATATCGCAGTATTTTTGGGTGGTAGCGCTAAATTTGGTATCAATGCATGTGAAGGATATGCTAACATTAGACCTGCTAGAGGGGTGAGCGTAGTGCGCGAGAAATTCTCAAGAGAAAATGATTAATCAACGAAGAACTTTGCATTCTTTCTATGCCTGCATATTATGAAATCAGATTGATATCTTTTGATGGCTTATTTTTCTAACGTAACAATCCACAATTTCTGTTCTCCTAGAAGTACTTCTTGTTCTTTTATTATTTTTAGGTCTGTGTATTCTTTTGCTTTCAAATCATTGAGTAGCAAGACTACTTTTCCTTCTTTTTTTATTATTTGTTTTGTTATTCTGAAGAAGCTTTTGTATGCTCTTTCTATTTGTTGTGGATCTTTTCTTTTTGAGAATTTGGGTGGTTGAGTTATTATTAAGTCAATGCTGTCATCATCAAATTTTAAGTCTAAATCATCGACTGTTTGTCTTGAGAAATCAAGATATTTGTTTACTCCTGCTATTTTTGCATTCTTTTTTGCTGCATTTACATGCTTGAAATCTTGGTCATAACAATAAATTTGTGTTTTTACATCTTTTATTTCATCTTTAAGTACTTCTTTTTCGCTGAATTTGTTTTTAGAATAATGTTGCGGCGATTGATTTACGGCCATCATTGCTGCTTCTATGCAAATAATTCCTGATTTTGAGTAAGGGTCTAATAATTTCTTTTTATTAGTATAATCTCCTTCTATTAGCATGCTTGCTGCAATGGTTGGCTTTACTGCCTCTGGGCTTAGAAATATTCTGTAGTCCCTTTTTGATAAGTCAAATCCTGAAATGTCTAGGCCGAAAACGAAGTAATTTTTTCTTACGAAAAAATAAAACTTACTTAAACCGCTTTTAATATCGAACTTTTTATTTGTTTGTTTTTCTATTAATTTGCCCAATTCTTGTTTTATATCTAAGCTATTAAATGGGTGTTCGCCATATCTTTCACCGTCAACTGTGAATGTTTCTTTGATTTCAGAATAATTAAAAACAAATTTGTCTGTTGGACTTTTATCAAATTCTTGTTCATTTATTACTAATAAAACTTTTTCAAAAGTTCTTCCGTAATATGCTAAGTTCACTAATTCTTCTTTTTTTTGCGCAGCAAAAAAAACAACTTGTTCTTTTATTTCTGTTTTTGTTTTCAAAAAACTTTTTATTTCTTTTTCAGAATAAGTTTCTAAGCCTTTGCTTGTTATTATGCAGGCTTTCATTCTTCGATTATGATTGCTGCTCCTGTTACTTGGTCTTTGTCTTCTAGTTTGATTATTCTTACTCCTTGTGAGTTTCTTCCTACTACTGAGATGTCTTTTACTGGGATTCTGATCATTATTCCTTTTTCTGTTGTTATCATTGCGTCTTCTTCTCCTTTTACTATTTTTGCTGATACTACTTTTCCGTTTTTGGGTGTGATTTTTATGTTTCTTACTCCTTTTCCTCCTCTGTTTATTAATCTGTATTCTTTTACATCAGTTCTTTTTCCGAATCCTTTTTCTGTTATGGTTAAGAATATTTTATCTTCTTGTGCTACTTGTCCGTCAACTACATTGTCTGTTGCTCTTAGTTTTATTCCTCTGACTCCTTTTGATGTTCTTCCTGAGGATCTTACGTCTTTTTCTTCAAATCTTACTGCTTGTCCTAATTCTGTTGCGATTAGTATTTGTTTTGTTCCATCTGTTAGTAATACTCTCATTAATTCATCGTTTTCTTCTAGTGTTAGTGCAATTATTCCTCCTTTTCTAGGGTTGGAGAATTCGTCTAGTGATGTTTTCTTTACTAGTCCTTTCTTGGTTATCATTAGTAAGTATTGGTCTTGTTTGAATTCTTTTATTGGTATTGCAGTCATTACTTTTTCGTCTTTTTCTAGGTTTACTAAGTTAACCATAGAACTTCCTTGTGCGTATCTTCCCGTTTCTGGTATTTCGTAAGCTTTTAGCCAGTGTATTTTTCCTTTGTTTGTGAATACTAAGAATGAGTCGTGTGTGTTTGCTACAAATATTTCTTGTATGAAGTCTTCTTCTTTTGTTGTTGCTCCTTGAACTCCTCTACCGCCGCGTTTTTGTTGTTTGTATGTGTCAACTGGTAATCTTTTTACGTATCCTGTGTGTGATAGTGTTATGATTGTTTCTCCTGGTTCTATCATTTGTTCTAAATCAATATCTGACATTTCATCGTTATTGATTGCTGTTCTTCTTTTGTCTCCGTATTCTTCTTTTACTTTTTTTGTTTCTTCTTTTACTACGTTTAATATTTTTAGTTCTGACGCTAGTAAGTCTTTGAAGTCTGCTATGTTTTTAAGTAATTCTCCATGTTCTGTCTTTATTTTTTCTTGTTCTAAGCCAGTTAATCTTTGTAAACGCATTTCTAGAATTGCTTTGACTTGTATTTCTGTTAGTTTGTAATTATTCATTAAGAAGTCTCTAGCATCTTCATTTGTTTTTGATTGTTTTATTCCGTTAATTACTTTGTCGATACTGCTTAATGCAATAATTAATCCTTCTAGTGTGTGTGCTTTTTCTTCTGCTTTTCTTAATTCGTATTGTGTTCTTTTTGTTACAACTTCTTTTCTGTGCTCTATGAACTTGCTAATTATATCTTTTACTCCCATTAATTTAGGCCTGCGTCTGTCCACGGCAATCATAATTATTCCAAAAGTTTCTTGTAATCTTGTGTGAGAAAATAATTGGTTTACTACTACTTCTTCGTTAGCTCCTTGTTTTAATTCTATAACTATTCTCATTCCTTCTCTATCGCTTTCGTCGTTTAAGTTTGTGATTCCTTCAATTTTTTTTTCTCTTACTAAGTCTGCTATTTGTTCCAATGCTTGTGCTTTGTTGACCATGTAAGGTATTTCAGTAATTATTATTTTTTTTCTACTTTTTTCTTCTTCAATGTGGTGTTTTGATCTTATTACTAGTTTTCCTTTACCTGTTTTGTATGCTTGCAGTATTCCATTTCTTCCGCAGATTATTCCTCCAGTTGGAAAGTCTGGGCCTGGCATTAATTGCATTAATTCTTCAACACTAGCATCTGGAGTATCAATTAATTTTATTGTTACATCGCATACTTCACTCATGTTGTGTGGTGGAATGTTTGTTGCCATTCCTACTGCTATTCCAGTACTTCCGTTGATTAATAAATTTGGAACTCTGGAGGGTAAAACAGTTGGTTCTTTTAGTGAACCATCAAAGTTTGGTATGAAATCAACAGTTTCTTTGTCTAAATCTGAGAGTAATTCTTCTGCAATTTTTTGTAGTTTTGCTTCAGTATATCTCTGTGCAGCTGCGGGATCTCCGTCGACAGAGCCCCAATTACCTTGACCTCTTACTAACGGATATCTTAATGAGAAGTCTTGAGCCATTCTTACTAATGATTCGTAAACTGCGCTTTCTCCGTGAGGGTGATATTTACCTAGGCAATTATGTGATATCATTCCGTTAGCTACGAATTCGTGATCGTTTTCTACTTGAATGTCGTATGTTTCTTCTTCAACTGATTCTTTTACGGATTTTACTTTAACAAAATAGATTTTGTCTTCTATTACTGAGTCAAAGAATGAATAAATTTCAGATCCTATTTTTTTTAGTTTTTCTTGAATTCCCCATTCTATTATTTGAGAAATTCTTAATGGTTTATCATGTAGGTCTTTACTGTACCTTATTTTTGTTCCATCGGGATACTTTACTCCTGCTCTGAATTTATTTCCCTCAGTATCTGCATACCATCCCCCGCCCAAATGTCTCTCACTTAATTCTTGAAATATTTTTTCATTTGCAAAGGGAAGGATATCATGGCCTGTTTTTCCAGAAAAATAAGTGTTTAGTATTCTGTTAGCTCTTTCGCGTTTTTTATTATCTGCAAGGGTTAAATCTGAAGAAAGTTGTTTGGCATTATTTCCGTGAAATTCTAAACTAAAAAATGTTTGTCTGCTTAGTATTTCCTTGCCGTTAACATTACCGCCTTTTCTTTTATCGCTTTTGTAAATGCAGCCGTGAATTCCAAAATGCTGCAATAAAACAAGCAATTGATGTGCTAAATTTTTTGAAATAGTTCCATATTGAATGACGCTTCTGTTTTCATGAACGCTTCCATCCCCATCAATTAGTCCGCTAATAAAAGAGAAGATTACTTCTTTAGGTGACTGCATTATTTGAGCGGGTATTTCTTTTGTTTTCGCTACAGCATTTTGCAGAGAGAACTTAGTGACTAAAAATTCATTTATTGTGCTTGAATTTATTCTTACAAAATATAATTTTTTAAGTAAAGATAAACTTCCCGAAACAACTTCTCTACTTTTTTCTTCTATTGTTGGAGCATAATTGAATTCTTCTGTAAGTATTTGGGTTATTTTATTTATGATTTCAATAGAAGAAGAGCAGAAACCACATCTGAACGGGAATCCTCTTCTCATTCCTTTCTCAACCCATCCGTCAGATATTAATTGACCTAGCAAGTAAGCTATGTTCTTGTTCAAGTACATTTTTTTGCTGTTGAGCTCTCCTAAAAGATGCTCATTTTTTATTTCGGGATAATATGATTTTACAGTAATATAATCATCTTCTTTGAGATCTTTTGCTTCTTTCCAAACAAAATTTAAATCGTCTGTTAGAACTTTGAATTTTTGTGATTCCGTGACTGTGTTTTTTATTCCATTTTCTAAGAAAACTTTGAGTAATTTCTTTTTGGGCATTATGTAGAGTTCTGAAACTTTTTCAAGTCCTTTTTGTGTGTGGACTTTCATTCCTCGCGTAATTTCTTGGATTGGAACTAGGCCTTTTTCAGTTAAAACAAGCGTGTCTTTTACAAAGCAATCCCCGACTATTCTTGCGGATTTTTTGAATGGCTTGTTAAATTGCAGTCCTAGCTCATTCATGCTAAATAAAATTCTTCTATGAACTGGTTTCAAACCATCTCTAACATCTGGTAATGCTCTTCCAACTATTACGCTCAAAGAATAAGATAAGTATGATTTTTTCATCTCATCTTCTAGTATTCTTGGGATGATTTTTGTTTCTGTATTTGTGGTATTATTTACTTCTTTTTTTTCGTCCATTTTTAGAAGAGTTCTTTTATTGTTTTATCGTCGATAAATTACTTGCTTAGAAAACACTGCGTGGTTTATAAATTTGCCGATATTTTGTATTTATCTTCAATATTGCAATAAATGGGTGTTTTTTTGTCTTTTAAAAATTCAAGATTTGGTATAAAAATCAATGTTCATTTAAAGTTTACAAGCGTAAAAAATATAAACTTAAACAATTGGTCTTTTTGCATGAAGAAATTAAAATTGTAGGTAATTAAAAAAGGAAAAACGCATAATGTATTTCATATTGAAAAAAATGAAAGTTTTTTAGAACATTTTAGAGAATTTTTTCATTCGCTCGGATTCAAGAAACACACAACTGCGAGTGAGTTACTGAAGTTACTTGGCGATTCAGATGATAACTATTCTGCTAAAAAGTATTCCGATAAATTATACCAAGATAAATATTTTTACTTTGAAAATGAGGCATTTAAAATCGATGTATTTTTTGGAAAAGAACAAGTAATTGTCTCTATTTTTGATTCATCGGACAATCAAGAAAAGATTACAAAATTAATGATGAATTTTTGTGAATTCTAGTTTACAGATCTTTTCTACGGACATATCATTTCTTAACAGTATACTTGACTTGTATGGTATTCGCTGACAACTTTTTGAGTTCAGATAATTCTAATTTTGCTTCAAAATTGTTATCAGCAAATAATTTCATTCCATTACCAAAAATAAGTGGTTCTATGTCTAGGATTATTTCATCAATTAATTTTTCTTTCATGAATGACGCGTTTACTTTTCCTCCGCCGCCAATTAATGCTGTTTTGAATCCTTTTTGTTTGAGTAATTTTATTGCTTCTTTTGGATTTTTGACAAAAAAAGTTTTATCTTCATTCTTTTTAGCTTTTTTAGTAACAACAACAGTAAATGGATTTCCTATTTTTTTAAATTCTTTAACGCTCTCCATTATTTCATAAGTTTTTCTGCCTAGAATTATTGCTTTGAATGATTTTGCAATTTTGTAATAGCTATTCCATACTTCTTGGGACCAAGGAGTATCTCCGTTTTCTTTTGCAATGTACCCGTTTATCGTTTGGCTCATGTATAAAGTTAGTTTCATTTTGTTTGATTAGTTATATTATCCTTAACCTTAAAACTCTTTCCGCAGTAAACACACACTCTTCTTTTGTCTTCTAGAAGTATTGTTTTTGTTTGATAGAGTTGCGTGTTCTTACATTGTGGACACATTAGTTTGAATTGATAGACCATTTTGGTTTGTAGTTTATGGTTTGCAGCGGCCTTTTGCTTGCGCAAAACCCCGGGGAAAACAAGCGGGATGCGCACTGCTGTGCTTACCCGCAAAGGATTGATGATTCACAACATGTACTGTAAACTGCAAACTCCGAACTTCAAACTAGTTTATCCAGCCTAAGTTGGGCAGTCTTAATTCTTCCGGTATGACTTCTACTTTTTCTAATTCTTTGAGATTATTGACTTGGTTTAGTTCTTTTTTGACTTGTTCTTCTGTTGTTTCAAAGTATTCAAAGAATTTTTGTCCTAGTTTTATTAGTTTTGTTCTTCCTTGTTTTTGTCTTGTTATAAAATTTTGTTTTTCTAAGTTTGATAAGTGATCGTATGCTTTGTTTGTTCTTATTTTTATTATTTCACTTTGTAGTACTGGCGTTTTGTGTGCGATTACTGCTAGTGTTTCTAGTATTGATTTTGGTAGTTCTGTTTGGCTTACTATTTTTCTTACGAATGGTAAATATTCGTTTTTTACTGTTAGTCTCCATCCTTCTTGATCTTCAACTAGTACTAGTGAGCTTTCTTTTTGCTGCAAATCTTGTGCTAATTCTTTTAGCGCTAGAACTACTTTGTCTTTTTCTCTAGTCTTGTACAATCTGCACAACTCATCCACACTTAACTTTTTTCCGGAGGAAAAAAGTAAGGACTCAAGAGCGTTCTTCAACTCTTTTACTGTAGACATATTTATCCCCTTCTTTTCTTATTTTTCCTTCTTCAACTAGTTTGTCAAAAAAAGGACTTAACTGCTCAGCATTTATGCCAACATTTTTTGATGCTTCTTCAGCTGTTAATGGATTTTGTTTTACTAAGAATAGTAAGAAATTTCTGAAAACGTTCATTGCGTTGTTGTCCAAAACTTTGTTTTGTGCTCGGTAATTTTTTACTAACATGTCGTTTTGGTGTATTTTTGCTTGTAGGTCGTTAAAGAAATCTGTTAGTATGTTGCTGTGTAAAGTTATGCTTTCTGGGTGCATTATTTCTATTGATGAAGGCATTGATTCAAAGCAGAAATCGAGCAAATCATCAACTTCGTTAAAATGAACTTCTAATTCAACAAATGTAGAAAATAAAGTTTCTCTTGATACACCTTCGTGATAAACTTCTGTTTTTATGTCTGTGCCGTCCTTTTTTATTTTTTCTATATACTTTCTAAGTGTGCTTTCTATGTATTCTTTAGGGCCACCCAACATTTCTATAATTGCGCTAACTTGTATTTTTTCATTCATAAACCACTAAAAATAGTAAGAGTTTATATATATTTTTATCGAAAAAAACCTTTTGTCATTCTATAATAGTCAAAAAGATTTTTAAGTATATTTAAGACAAATACCTTAGGGGAGTGTATTTATGGTAGTTTTTGACGTATTAAGTGGAAAAAGGAAGAAAGAGATAGATTTACCTCCGCCACCACCTCCGCCAATGGATGATTTAGAATTTCCTGAAATTCCTCCACAAAGAGAACCTTCCATACCAGAACCTAGGCCTTTACCTTTTGTTGATGTTAAAAAGGAAGCAGACGCTTTAGGATTAACTATTCCTGAACCTAGAGAAATTCATTTTAAACCAACTAAACCAATTTTTGTTTCATTAGACGATTTCAAAAAAGTCAATGAAAATTTATTGAAAATAAGATCAAGTATTGAAGAAGCCAATCAAACAATGAAAGAATTAGATGGGCTTTACCAAAAACAACAACAAGTAATGATGTCTTGGGTTTCAGAACTTGAAAATGTTGAAAAGAAAATTTCGCAAGCAGATGAAATAATTCATAATCACGAGAAAAGTTCATAATTACAAAAAAGAGGTGTGTGATGAAAGCAAAAGTTTTTGTCAAAATCAACGAGTACGAAGAACTATCCACTCATTTAGAGAATATAGTTGGCCAATTAAGGAAAGCTAAAAATTTATTAGAAGAAATAGAAACAGTAAAAAACCAAGAAGATCACATTCTAAAAGAATGGAGCGATGAATTAAGACTAGTAGAAGAAGGAGTTCAAAAAATTGATGAAACACTCACCGAGTTAGAAAATGAAGAATGAACCCAAGAATGAAGAATTTTATGTAGAAATTAGTGATGCAAACGAATTAAGAAAAGAATTACTTCTATCTTCAAAACAATTAATTCATTCATTAAAAAAACAAAAAGAATACCAATTATTAAAAAGTCAAAAAAAAGAATTAACAAAAGAATTAGTTAGCACCATGAATAAAATTAAAGAATTGGCAAGCTCATTACAAAGTCATCTTCCAAAAACAAAAATAACACTTAAAACTAAAGAAAAGAAGGAAAAAACTCTGAGTGTTGAAGATAAAGAAGATCATTTTATGAAGAAATTAAGTAAGATAGAAGAAAGATTACAAGCACTTCAGTGAAAGCCCAGTATGCTTCGCTTGATCGGCTTTGATGTTCTAAAGATTTTGTTGTTATATCTCTGACTTTGATTAATGTTTTTGAACTCTTAACTTTTCCCCTTGCCGGTTGCTAGCTGATGTGCCAACTGAGTTTAATGCCTGTTTAAAGCAACCGGAACATTGACTCCGCTAACGCGGAAATTGATAATAGAAAAATTCTTTGCTTGCACTTATTAAGAATAATCGATAAAAATTTTCCCTCCGGAAAATTTTAAGTAAAGTTTTTATACTAGGTCTTTTTCAGTTATTTCATGAACAAAAAAGGAGCTGAGTTAGGCCTAAATACTATTATTGTGGCTGCGTTAGGTTTAGTTGTTTTAGTTGTTTTGATTGGTTTTTTTTCTGGATTTTTTGGTGATTTCACTGGAAAAATACGTTCTTTATTTGAGCAAACAACTCCTGAAGAAATTGCTAAGACTTGTAGTTATCAAGGAGGAACTTGTGTAGCTCAAGGGCAATGCTCAGGAAAAATTCTTTCCACGCCTCAAGGTGGTTGGAATAACAAGTGTGAAATTTGTTGCGTAGAAAATTCTTAATAGTCTTCGCTAAACTTTTTTTTCAAAAAAGTTTATACTATTAATTTTTGTCCTGTTAGAACTTTGTGAACTGTTTGGTTTTTTTTGTATCCTAATTGTTCTGCTAATTCTATTGTGGCATCAATTACTTTTTCTTCAGAGTGTGCTGGTATTAAGTGTTCTGGTTTTACTAGTTCTAATAATTCATGCATGTCTTCTCTGCTTCCATGACCGCTTATGTGTACATCGCGGAATATTCTTACGTGGAATGCTTTGAGTTTTGCTTCTAATATTTCTCTGTGATTTTTATTGATTCCTGCGGGAATTATTGGTGCGCTGAAAATAACTCTATCATCAGGTCCGAATCTGAACGGCACTATTCCGTCAGCCATTTTTGATAATGTCGCTTTAGGTTCTCCTTGGTGTCCTGTAACTACTAATAGATATTTGTCTTTTCCTTCTCTGAGTATTCTTTGTATTCTTTTTTTTATTTGTTTTCCGTACTTTACCATTTCTACTTCTTTGCTTAAGTAGGCTATTCCTGCGTTTTCTGCTGCGCTGCAGTACTTGTATAATGATCTTCCTAAGAATATTATTTTTCTATTAATTTTAGTTCCGCACTCAACGATGCTTTTTAGTCTTGCAATGTGTGATGAAAAAGTGCTAACAACGATTGCTTTACCTTTATGATCTATTCCCAAGAGTATGTCTTTCATCATTTCTTTAGCAACGCTTTCACTAGGAGTTTTCCGCTGAAAACTTCCATACAATGAATCCAAAATTAATAGCTTTACGTCACCTAATTTTTTTAGCGCGTCATAATTTGTTTTTTCGCCTAATGTTGGTGTGTTGTCTAGTTTGAAATCATTGGTGTATAATACAACTCCATAAGGGGTGTGTAATGCTACCATCGATGATTCTGGTGTTGAATGTGTTGCGTTAATGAATTGCACAGAAATTTTTTCTCCAATTTTGTAAACAACATCATAATCTTTGCTTTCTATTTTGTTGGGCAGAGGTCTTTTTTGATCTTTAACTATTAACTTAAGTACTTCTGCAGTAAAAGGAGTACACATGATTGAACAATTATATCTTGATGCTAAATAAGGAGCTGCGCCAATATGGTCTAAGTGTGCGTGAGAAATAATTATTGCTTTAACAGACTTCCTCCAATCCTTAATTAAGTCATCATTAGGAATTGCTTCTTGGTCAATCAATGATTTTCTTGATAATAATTCTTCTCCAGGTTCTTCTTCAGTTATAGAAATGTAGTTGGGCATGTGCAAGCCCATGTCAAAAATAACAACTTCGTCATCGACTTTTACTGCGGTCATGTTTTTTCCTACTTCGCCATAACCGCCTACTGCTATTATTTCAATCGGCATTTTCTTTCTTTTGAGGTTTCTTCTTAACGACTGCTTCTTTGATTTCGCTCATTTCTTGTTTTATTTCTTTTAATAATTTGACTTCTTTTCTTTGTTTGAGTAAGGAAAAAAAGAAGTAAATTGCGTAAAGCCCGAAAAAGCCACCCAAAAACCATTCTACATTGCCAAGGAACCCGTGAAGTTTTTGAAGCAATGGATCAATTTTGTCCCCTAAAGCATTAACAATATTTTGTGGCTCTTCTATCAACATAATCTTCACTTGAGGTTATAGTATTTATAAATTTATCTCGCAGAAAAGTTTATATACATTAAATCAATTAATCTTTTTGTGAAAAAAATCTGGTTGATACTAATTGCCATTCTATTATTATTTATTATAGGTTGCAGTCTGGGTGTGACGCCTAAAGTTTTACCTAAAAAACCTGTTTGTGGTGATAATAAATTAGAACCTCCCGAAGTTTGCGATAAAGCAAGCAATCAAGGATGCAGTTATGGAAGTTTTTGCAATGAAGGATGCACCGATTGCAATCAAGGAGTATTTTGTTGCACGGATAAATCAGAACTAGGTGCTGGAGGTTCTCTGTACTACGTTGCCAAAAAAGATCCCTCACAATGTATTGGTTTAATTGAGGATGAAGAATGTTTTTCTTTAACTCAAGGAAACATAACTAATGCGGTGTCATTTTTTAATTCTCAAACTCAAGCAGCCTTAAGTTGTGCTTTTGGTTACTCTTGTATTAATAATACTTTAGTTAAATTATGCGGCGAAGATTATCATGAGGCAGTTAGAGAAAAAGCAACTGTTTATTCAAACAAACTAGATGCTTTAGAAAAAGCTCCTTGCAAACCTAGAGAAAAAACAAACCAAACGGAAGAATTATCACCAGAAGAAAAAACAGAAGTAGGAACAGAGCGGGAAAAAGAAACTACACTTAACTTAATGCATGACCTTAACATTAAACCATTATGTGCTGAAGGAGGCAATTCCATTCATGTTACTGCAGAACTAGCAGGAGACGTAGATAAAATAGACCAAGTACAATTTGCGTACATGATTGGTGAAGGAAAAACATTCAAAGTTGAAATACTAGAAAAGTCCAGTCCAAAGATAAATACATATTCAGCAGATATCCCTTATGCTAAAGGCAATTATCAATACGCTCTTCAAATTAAAACAATAAACAACACAGTACAAACTTTAACTAAAGATACGCTGACTGTGGAAGCATGCGCACAACCAGAGACTAAATCATTTTGCAGTACTTCTTCAGAATATGATGGTTGGTGTTATTTCTTTAACTTAGTTCCAGTAGACCCAGATTCTTACAATACAGGCAATTGTGTTACCCCTAATTTTGATAATCCTAAAGAAATGTGTGAAGATTTAGCTAAAAACAAAACAATCCCAGAATTATTAAATTACTGCAAAGAAAAAACGGACAGTTCAGAACGAGACAAGTGTTATGGCGCTGTTGCTGCAGTAATTCAAGACTTAAAAACTTGCGATCTTGCATCAAATAAAGATTTATGTTATTACGGCTACGCAATAAAATCTGGATTTATCACAAAATCAAACGATCATAAAGAATGTGATCGCATTAGCGACCCAGAAATAAAAACACAATGCAAAGAATGGACATTTCTTAGTTAAGTTGGATTTCCGCTACGCTTCAATCCAACTAAATACTTTGCATAAATGCTTGCAATGTTTTCTGATTCCCAGTAATATTTTGACACCTAAGTGATGTCACGGATACCCCTTTTTTAAATGGTGAGGGGGAATTGATTCAGAACCCGCCTTTTGCTTGCGCAAAACCCTGGGGAAAATAAGCGGGGTGCGCACTGCTGTGCTTACCCGCAAATGATTAATAATTTACAGTTTGTCCTGTGAACTACAAACTGCAAACTATAAACTAACTGAGGGGGAAGGGATTCGAACCCTTGAACCCAATAAGGGAACGGCTCTTGAGGCCGACACATTTGACCACTTTGCTACCCCCTCAAGGTTCAGGATTCTTTCTTTATTTTTAAAAGTTACCATAGAAAAGTTTTATAAACAAAAAACACGTAGTGTTTTTTATGAACAAAAAAGTGGTGTTATTAGTGGTTTTTCTAGTTTTAATTGCAGGCATTGCCTATTATTTCTATCCAAAAACTCAACAATTCAGCGATAAGCCAAAAGATTGGTTTGATAAAAACAAATTAGATGTTTCTCAAGCAACGAAAGGTAAAGAAGTATTATCAAATAATGTTTTACAATACAAAGATGGAGAAACAATTTCTGCTTTTAGTCTTGAAGGTTTTTTTAAAGGGAAAAAATTCTTGAATGAATACAAAGATAACAACAAACCAATTATGCGAATTACTCAAGACTTAATTCCAAATGATGGAATCATTGATGGATTTATTTTTGAAAAAATAGAAAACGGAGTTGTCAAAGCTTACTTGTTTGTTGATGAAGATTGGAAGAATTTAGTAGGCAAAACGAATATTCTCTGGGGAAACAATTTCCAAAACTCGCAAGAATTCAGCTATGACCAAGTCAAACCAGGAATTTACATGAACGTAATAATAGACGATCCAGCAAGATTTAACGAAGACTACTCACTACACTTCGGCGGGGTAATGTTGGGAGATATTAGTAAAGAGGATGCTAAAGATAAAACAATCATAGTTTTGAAATGATTTTTTCGAAAAGCTTAAATATTATTTTAGTTTTACTTATCTGATGATGAATCTTATAAGAGTTTCAAAAAAAGAATATGCAAAACTAAAAAATTTTTTCTTTAAAATAAAAAGATTAGAAAGTTCAGTTTTAATGAAACTTCAAGAAAAACAAAAAGCTTTTGATTTTTTAAAAAAAAAAGGAGAAGACGTTTATTCTTTAGAAGATCTTAAAGAGGTCTACTGAATGAAGAGAGGAGATATAATATTAGTTAAGTTTCCTTTCTCTGATTATACAACTGAAAAATTAAGACCCGCACTAGTGTTATCAAGCAACAATTCGAGAGATGTTTGTGTCGCCTTCATTTCTTCAGTTATTCCTTTAAAGTTAGAAGAGACAGACCAGTTAGTTTTTAGAAAAAATCCTGGGTTTGAGAAGATGGGGTTAAAGAAAGATTCAATTTTTAGAATGGGTAAACTTGCAACTTTGGATAAAATGATAATATTAGGAAAATTAGGATAAACAACCATTGAATTACAGGAAAAACTAGATGAAAAACTTAAAAAATTCTTAGGTTTTGATTAAGTTAATCAACAACACTTTATTTAAACCTATATTACTTTCTTTAATCTATGTCAATTGAAACTGCAATAAAGTTTTGTGAATTGTGTCATGTTTATTCTAGTAAAATTGGTCATGGAAATGCAAATAATGATTGGTCTTCCGATGCATCTTTTGGCCGTTTTGAGAGTGTAACTCATGATTTCATAATTGGTAGAGACGATTGCACTCATCGAGCCATGACTGCTTTAGAAGAAAGCTTAACTAAGAACAGAGAAACAACGCCCATGGAAGATGAGCCTAAGAATGATGTTAAAAAAGTTAAAATTGCTTTAACCGCTTGCTTAAATTGTGATTACAAACAACCTTCTATTGTTGATATTTTTATTGAAAAAAAAGAATCACGAGATAATGCTCAAAATGGTGCTTCTAGAGTTACAGTATCAGGGCGTGCTAAGTTTTACGATGTTGCAGCCCAAGATAACAGAAACTTTCCTTAAGTGCTTTTTACCACAAACTCCAAACCGTGAACTGTAAACTTACCTCTGTGGCCAGTACATTGTTTCATCCAATTCTTTTAGTGCCCATGCTCCGCCTGCTCCTGTTAGTGCTGCTACGGGCACTTCTGCTGGTGGGAACCATACTCCTATTGCTAGGTCTATCATCATTGTTCCTCCAAATACTGCGCTTTTCAAGAATTTAGCAGTTGCGTGTTCTGAACTGTAACAATAATTGTATCCATCAAATTCATTTTCATACTTGTCCTCTATTCCTTCATGTTCTATGATCATACAAGGAGTTGTTATTCTCGCATATCTTTCAGTATCATAATCTAACATTAAATCTTGCGTTGTTTCTTCATAATTCAAATTTTGACAACTCTTCACTATATGTCCCATGTCCAATGATTTTTCTTCAACAATGTTGTAATGGAAGCTTGCATTACCTGCTGCTGCATATAAGAAACTATCTTCGCTTACTGTTTTTTTGTCTAATTCTATTTCTACCATTGTGTTCATGAACTGAGTCCATTTTGCTGAACTAATATCTTGAACAAATTCTTCATAATTTAGTTCTTCAAATTTTTTCTTGAAATCTTCAAAGGATAATTTGTTTTTTATTGTTTTGACAAATTCATATCTTACATTTGGTAATTCTATTGGTTCAAATAATAATCCTTGGAATAGTGGTCCTCCGGGGATTCCTTCTAATAATTTTCCAACTTGTGCTACTGAAAGTTCCCAGCTCAATAATGAGAATTTGTATTTTCTGAAAACGTCATAATAGTATTTCATTTTTTGGTCACTTGCGGGAGGTTCGGGTTCTCTTTCAGTAAATCCTCCTAACTTGTCTACATTGTACTTGTTAAAGTAATCTATCATTGGGGAGTAAAAGTCTTCGTAAATGAATTTGAGAAATTTTTCGTAAATTTCTTGATTGCTTATGAGTACTTTTTTGCATTCTTTAGAATAAAAACTACTTCCTCTGCAGGATTCTTTTATTTTTTCCTGCCGTATCCCTCCGGGATAAGTGCTGAATGAATAAAATGTTTTTTTGGGTTTTCCTATTAGTGCCACTCCTGCTTCGTCTAATGGTGCTTGGTATTTTCCATCTTGCCATACATAACTTCCGCTTTCTATTTGGCAAGAACAAGTTTGTTTTGTTACTTTAACATCTGACTTGCAGGGGCTTACGGTGTAAAATCTTGCGTAATTGTTTTCTTTTTTCAAATTTATTGGATACATTTTTGCTCCTTCAAGCAAGGAATATTTTGCTGAAGTTTCGAAAGAAAAAGGCATGTTTAGTACTAAATTATTGTTGCCTCTTGATTCATACTTGTTATTGTTTGAGTCTATTCTCGCAACTCCTTCACCTATTTTGTATAGCATTGCATATTTTAGTAGTCTCGCTTCCCATATTTGTTGTGCCGCTACTCCAGTTAATTTTGTTGTTTGCCATGCGCTTGCGCCAGCACTCCATAATACGCTTGCTGGTACTTTGAATGCTGCTTTTCCTGTTGCTAGGTCTTTGAATTTTATTGGTATCCATCTTAATTGTACTGGTGTATTCTTCATTATTTGTATTAGGCCATCTTTTGTTGCTGTTGTTCGAAATAATTTTTCTAATTCTTGAGCGCTTTTTCCAGTTGTTAATCTAGTTATTACATTTTTGTCTAGAACAAATCTTGTACTCATTTGTTCTAATTGATTATCTAATGCTTGTTTTGTTCCTCTACCTAGAACTGTTGCTAAATAACTCACTCCTTTAGTTTCTCCTGTTAAATAATTGAAGTATTCTAGAGTTCTTGTCGCTAATCTTTCATCTGCTTCTTTTGCTAAAGCTTCACTGGCTTCTTTGCTTGCTCCTGCTTTTATTAAGTTGTTTAGTACTTTTTCATCAATTTGTTCAGTTCCTTCTTTGAATAAATTTTTTGTCATAAATCTTTTGAGTTTTCCTAAGTCTTGAACTTCTTTTAGTGTTTCTTTTGTGAGTTTTCTTCCGAAAACTCTGTTTAACGATGCGGGTAAATCAAATTGTTGTATCACTTCATTATATCCTGATTCTGAAGGTATTCTTTTGCTTATTTTACTTATTACTCCCGGGAAATCATTTTTTAAGAATGCATTAATTGGGTTTGGATGTTTTATTCTTGCATAATAACTAAGCCTAGTTAGTGCTGCGTCGCTTATTTCTTGTGCCATGCTTTCAGAAAATCCATTTTCTATTAGTTCTTTGTATAGCATTTGGCTTTTTATTATTCTTTCATATCCTTCTCTTGTGAAAAAATTTCCTAAAATTATTGCTACTCCCGGTTTTAGTGTTTGTACTCCTTTTTCTCCAAATTCTCTTGCAGCGTTTCTTAATCCTGTTTCTACAAAGTTTTCACTAATTCCTCTCATTGCTTTAATTCCTTGTTTTAGTTCGCTGAATCCGCCGAATATTCCTGCGCTAACTCCGTTAACTACTCCTCCAAGTATTACTATGTCTTTCCAAAAACTCCATTCACTAATCATCCATGGTGAGTCTTCTCCTTGAGGAAAGCTTTCGTGGTATAACAAATATTTTGGGTCTTCTGCTGCGCTCACCCAACTTTTTGCCCACTCGACTATGTTGCTTGGTTGTCCTATTTTTTGTGGTAATTCAAAACCTTTAACATAACACGTTCTTGGTGTTTCTATTCCGTCTTTTAAGAATGCATCACAACTTACTTCTTTGTCGCCAAAAAACATTTTTTTATCTTTTAGAAATCCTCCTTCGCATCCTTGAGGATCCAGATATCCTCCGAGTGCTGAATTCATTGCACATTTTAGTGCGTTAATAGAATTTTGAACTGTTTGTTCTTCTGTTTTTAGTTCTGGTCCTTGCCAGGGTACAAATTCTTCTTTTTCTCCAAATCTTTCTTTTACGAACGAAACTATTTCGTCAGTTTTTTCGCTAGCATAACTGTAAAGAGGTACTCCTGCAACTATAACAATAACTACTAATGCCAGTACAGCTCTCATTACTGTACCCATTGCTCCTTTCTTATTCATGGTAATAAATTAATTCCTGTGGTTGTTGCTTTTACTGCTAACCACATTAAGAATCCTAGTGCAAGTAATCCGAGTATTATTGCAACAAGATACTCCCACATCGGTGTATCTCCTCTTGAATTCCATTTTTTTTCCAAAAAAAAATCGAAGATTTTTTTTATTCTAAGATTTTGTAACATGATTCACCTCCTTGGCTTGCTGGTTTAGCAACTTGCTCTAGAGGAACGAGCTTTAATCTGTGAAGTGTATCTGGTGGTTCTTCTTCTGTGTTTTCTCCGTAAACCCAATCATGATAGTAAGCAACAGGATCTATGTACTCAAATGCACTCCAAACAACATGAAGTATTGGGTCAGTTATGTGTGGGTTTATTCTTTTGTAAATTACTGCATACCTGTTTGGTGGGAGAACGTCATAGTCGTATAAAGAACTTGATACTAAATTGCTCGGCAATGTTTGTCCTTCTAATAAGTATTCGTAAGACGATATTTTTTTGTTTTTATCATAAGGAGTATACTGAAGCCATTTGTTTAAGTCAATTCTTGATGGCACATTTAAGTCTGATAATGAATCGTTGAATTTTATTTCACTGCATAGTATGCAGAATGTTGGTGCTCCCCACACGGTTATTATTGCTCTAACTTTGTCTCGGTATTCTTCTAATTGTTTTGGTTCTCCAGAACCCCATAGGTCTATTCTGTTGTACCATTCGTCAAACATTGCTAGTTTTCCTCTAACTACTTTTTCCCAACAACTGGTTAATTCTTTTGATACAACTTTGTTCAGTGCATACTTATATTCATTTTGCAAGTCTGCTTGAGGAAATTCTTCTCTTATTCCTTTGTATAAATCATTACTATTCCATTTGTTTATTGTTTCTTCTGCTTCTTTAAGGTAAGGATTCAAATCTTCTTTGTTAATAATTTTAGTTGTATGCCTGCATTCTGGTGTGATTAATTCTTTTCCGGGAATAGGTCTTATTGCTCCTGCAACTATGGTCCATTCGCATATTGATTTTTGTCCTTCTTCACCAAACCAATCAACAATTTTAGGAACGTACAAAGAAAGTATTACTAGCGCAGCAAATGCTAACGCAATTAGTTCTATTGGTGTTTCTGTTATTATTGCCCCTTTTTTATTTTTCATGGTTTTGGCAGTTTTTGTACAAATAAATAAATCACAACTGCAAAAAAAGCCACAACTAAAAGTAATGAAATTAATGTTTTTACGCTCAACTCACCTTTTTTTGCAAGCAAAAAAAGGTTGTAAAAGCAATTCTTTACACCTTTCTTTTGCATGAACTAAAAATAGCTAGTTAATTATATAAAGGTTTTTGTGTTAATAACGAAAAATGATGAAAAAAGTAGTAATCGTTCACAGGTGGGATGGCATACCTAGTTCTGACTGGTACTTTTGGTTAAATAAGCAATTGAAGAAAAAGGGTTTCAAAGTAATAATTCCCAAAATGCCTGACACTGACAAGCCCGAAATTAAAGAATGGGTTGCGCATTTGAGAAAAGTAATTTCCAAACCTGACAAGAATACTTTTTTTGTTGGGCACAGTATTGGTTGCCAAACAATTATGCGTTATTTAGAAAAGTTACCTAAAAAATTTAAGATTGGTGGTTTAATTTTTGTTGCAGGCTGGCTTCACTTAACTAATTTAGAAAATGAAGAAGTAAAAAAAATAGCAAACCCCTGGCTGAAAACACACATTAATCTTTCTAAAATTAAAGAGAAAACAAACAAAATAACTGTCTTTTTGTCAACAAATGATCCTTACGGCTGTGTTAAAGAAAACAAAGAAAATTTTGAAAAGAAATTAGGAGCAAAAGTTATTGTAGAAAAAGACAAAGGACACTTCACTTTTGATGACGGAATAACTAGCATGCCTGAAGTGTTGGAAGAGATAAATGGAATGTTTAATTAGAATTTATCTTTGCATCAAATGTTTCTTCATTTCTGATTAGTGTGCATAAGTCTTTATTGGCTGCTATATCTTCAATTGTTTTTAAAGGTATATTTTTATTTAAAGCTTCAGTTGAATCTGCATTACTGAAAAGACAACTACAGCCCTGTGAATTTAATTTGTATTCGTACTTCCTGGAATATTCGGGATGAATCTGTCTTTCGTCGTACAACATTAAAGAACAAGTATGTCCGCAAACTTCTTCATCACTACATAAATTTTCATTTTCTTTATTTGTTTGTATTACATCACAAAAATAACTAGTAGTTGAAGGAGTCATTTGAAGTGGATCGAGTTCGTATACATCATGTGCGAAGTTATTATTCAAAAATGAACAGTAACATGAAGAGCCTATTAAGTCATAGTCTTGTTTGGCTTTATCATAATCTGCGCAATCATTTTTGGGGTAACCATTTGCACGCCTTTCTCCTACTTTGCATTGGTACAATTCATGTTCGCAATATCCTTTGCAAGCAGTATTGCCGTCACAAGATTTTTGCTTTAATACTTCATTAATAACTTTTGTTCTTCCTTCATTGTTTGCAGCACGATAATATCTTCTAGTACTTGCTGACTGAATATTTTTATCTGCTTGATCGATATCTGCATTTAAATTATCCATTCCATTTTTACCACAATATCTTTCGCTATTAATTGGCATTTTTGAATCGTGATATAATATTTCTCCTTCGCTTGGTCCATAATAAACTGTGCAACTACAAGACTTACCATTCCAATTTGCTTGCATTTCTGAGGGCAATCCAAATTCATTGTATGCTTCGTCATTTGCTGAAAGTTCTAATGCTTTTAATTCACAAACATCTTCACATACTTGTTGATTCGGACAAGCGACATTTTCTGATTCTTCAACAAATATTGGACAATCATTGATTTCAGAATTAACTTGGTTATTTTCATTTGTTTGCGTTAGTATTTGAAAACCAGTAGTTTTGTTCGCATTTGAAAATACTAGAACACCTAAACTACCAATAACTAATAATACTAAAAACAATGCGTGAAATCTAAATTTGTTTTTTTTCATTTTCTTTGTTGTCATTTGATACCTAGTAATTTATGATACCTCGGATGTCTTTGATTGCTTTTGTTCTTATATTGGGTTTACCGAAGGATAATTATCTTGATTTACTGCAGGTAGTGGATCAATATCTCTAGGATTATTACAAATGCCGTCATTGTCTGAATCATTGCATTTTGTTCCTTGATGGTCATCCCAGTAATTTCCTAAACTTCCATCATCCCATTCGTTATCATCGAATGGATCTACTGCGTGAATGCTATTTTTTACAAAATTGTTGTGATTAAATTCGTTAAATTGTGGAGTTCCTCCACCACTGTATGAATTGACTGCCACTCCTGCTTGTGCTGAATTTTCTATTGTATTATACGTGAAAGTGTTGTGTTCTACATCTTGACCATCAGCTTCAACATAAATTCCTATGCCGTCTAAGTGTGGTTTTCCTGTTCCTATATTATTTTGTATTTTATTGTAGTAAACTGAGTTTTCATTTGAATTACTTACCCACACACCTATTTTGTTGTGATCCATTAAGTTTTCATTAACTTCATTATTATTGCTGTTTTTTTCCAAGAATATTGCTATTCCGTTATTGTTATATCCTGGATAAGTATCTGTAGTAATTGGTGCTGCATATTGTGAGTAGAGAATTGTGTTGTCAAATATTACATTTGATGATGAAGAGAAAAGCCATATTCCTACTGTGTTAAGCATTAAGAAATTTTCGTGAATTTGGTGATCTTTGCTATTTTCTAATCCTATTCCTGTAAAACTGCTTGTTATTCTGTTATTGTTAATTTCGGTTGAAAGACCGTTTGAGTATATCCCGCTTCCGGTCATCGTTATGTCGTTATCGTGTATTAAGTTGCTATCACTTGATCCTGCTGAAATTCCCATGCCATAAAATTCTAAATTACAATTTTTTACTTCTATGTTGCTTAATCCATACCAGTGTACTCCGAAATTTCCTACTACATAAGTTGTTTTTCCTTGTTGGTTTACTTGTTTTATTAGTCCGTTAAGTGTTGCCCCTTTACAATCTAGAACAACTCCATCGTTTGTTATTTCTAATCCTTTATCCATTTGATTGTAATATCCAGGACATAATTCTGTGTCTTGATCTATTTGCATTCCGTTAGTTGGTACAACACAATTTTTTGGTTGTGATCCAGTAGGATTTAGTAAAGATGAAGAAGTTACTGCTAGTGGTTTTAAGTCTTGAGTGGCACCACCATCAACTGGTCTAGGAACATCACAATAATTGTCTGCAGGATTAATATTTTTGCAAGTTGGCGAATAATCCCCGTAATAATTTTTATCTATCAAGTTCACAAAATCAGAATAAACTTGTACTTTATTATCGATAAAATCGTTGTAACTTAAAGTTATTCTTTGTGGAGTTATGCTATATGATTTATCTTCGAAATATGCTCCATAAGGATTGTTTTGTATTAAATTGTTTTTTATTAATGTTGGTTTAGACCCGAATGGTTGCGTGGGAGAATAAACGATTCCTGCCCCTTTACTGTTTTCTATTATGTTGTTATTAATATTATGACTAGAACCATAACCACTGACTATGATTCCTTTACTATTATCACTGAAGTGATTTTGTGAAATAACTTGTGCAGAACCACTGATGAAAAGTCCAGAATCGGAATTTCCGCTACTGACTCTATATGATGCTCCGTTATTGGTAAAGTCATTGTTTTCTACAAAATTTTTCCAACAACAATCATCAAAACCTTTTTGAGTGTTGTCATCAAGCTTGTTATTGTTAATTGTTGATTCGCTTGTGTCAGTGTACAATCCATCATTATTTTCTGAGAAAAGATTGTTTTCGTATGAATCTGAGTTTGAGTAAATGCTTGTTAGTCCTCGATCGTTTTTTGTAAAAATATTATTTCTGTAATTATTTTGTTCATTACTATTCCAATTATACCAAGTTTGTCCTTGTTGTGTTTGTACGGTCAGAGAATTTTCATTGACTATTCCATAATAATTTTTTTCTAACTTGTTGTTATCAAAATTGCTTTTTGTTAAACAAGTGGTTATTGCCTTTTCATAATTCTTTAAATTGCAATTCTTTATAGTTACTCCTTCTAATAAATCTGTTGGTTCACAATAATTTTGACCCCAGCTAAAACTTCCTGTTATTTCAGTCCAAATACCTTTAAGACTTTTCTTTCCATTATCGTCTCCATCAAGTATTGCTCCGTTGCAATCAAGCGTTATTCCTTCCTTTATTATTTTGAGTCCTAAAACAAAATTGTAAGTCCCTGGACACAATGTTGTATCTTTATCTATTTTATCTCCATCGTTAGGAGTCACACAAGGAATATTCGGGTTACTTTTTGGTCCCAAATTGTTTGGGTTGCTTAAACCATAATTTCCTTTTGTTGTTGATCGAGGAACTACCATTCCTCCAGGTTTTAGTGAGAAGCTATGTAATTCCCATTTGCAATCAAAAGGTCCTAAAGTAGTCCATAAAGCTATGTTAAGCGGTCTAATATTACACGCGTAATAAAGAAAATGGTAATCTTCTTGTTTTAATTTGTTAGTGTCTGCTATTTGTGTACTGGCAGTTTTTTGAAGCCAAGTAGTCATTGGTATTTTGCTTCCTTGCAAGTTAAAACTTTGAACAACATTAAAATTATCATCCAATAAATGTGCATCCCCCCAAATAAAATCAGAATTTAAAGAATACTGGAAAAAATCTCCGTACTGAATTGGTCTCATCTGCACTGCACCTTTTGCATTACTAGGTATTAGTATTGCATGCGTGCTTGGAAAAACAGATTGTTGAAGATTGTGTTGTTGTATAAATTGGTCTGTTGTTAAAGCAAAAACTAAAGGAATACTTAATAGTACAAAAAGCAACATCACCGCTTTTTTCATTTTATTTATTGTGTTGGACAGCAGACACCGCCGAAGCAGTCTAGCCATTCACCAGCTTTTGCAGTACCTTTACTTGGGCATTCTTTAGCATAAACGCATTTGAAACCTTCTTGTTCGTTACAATACTTTTGTTCTTCGCCGTAACCTAATACGTTTTTTATTTTTTCAACCCAATTACCCATTTGTCCAGTGAATATACCGAACAAAACTACCAGTACTACTAACGCTAGTGCTGCTATAACAATTGTGTTTACTGTTAATTGTCCTTTTCTCATTATATCAACCCTTTAGTTGAGTTAAAGTAAGGGTTTCTTTATTTAAACATTTTGGTTTGCAGTTCAAGGTTTACAGTTTACGGTACTTACTGCAAACCATAAACCGCAAACTGTGAACTTTTACAGCATTCCAACCTTGTCTGGGTCGCAAAGGAAGTATTCCCTTTTCATATCTTCTATAATGTAATGGACTTCTTTCTTTTTCAAATTATATCTAGTTTCTAGTTCTTCTAGGAATTCTTCTAGTTCTCTTAAGTTTCTAAATATTAATTCTGCCATGCAGTCGTATCCGTTGTTTATTCTGCTCAAATAATTGACGTTTGGGTGTTTAACTAAAAATTCTATAAATCCTTTTTTTTGTCTTTTGTCAACACTAAAAATTGTTTGAGCCCTAGTGTTAAAGCCTAATTTGTTAAAGTCTAACAAAATAGTGCTTTTCGTTATTAATACCCCCCGATTTTGTTTTATTTTGTTGAAAATTGTTGACACGGGTACGCCTATTTTTTTAGATATTTTTGTCAACCTTGTGCGGCCATCCTTTCTTAGGCTCGCCAATATTTGCAAATCCTTTTTGTTTAACATTTTCTTTTACCTCCTGAGATCTTAAACAAAGGGATTGCTCAAAAAATTATATAATTAATTCTTATAACTTATATAATTCTTATAATTATATAGTATTAATAAAGACTTAAAAAATCTACTTCCTTTCTTTGTTTGATGAAGAGAAAAGTAATACAATTGGCAGGAAAAACATTTGTTGTCAGCTTGCCATTAAAATGGGCGGTTCAGCATAATGTTAGGAAAGGTGACGAAGTAGATGTCGAAATTAATGACAGCCAACTAACAATCAATACGAAAAATCCTAAAACTGAACTCAAAACTTCTTTAATTCTTGATTGTGCTGAAGAATTTGCTAGAAGAAGAATTAATACTTTGTACAAAAGAGGTCTTGATGAAATCGAGGTTGTTGTTAAACAACCTAAATTATTGAACGAAATACAAAAAGAACTCAAAACTTTGATGGGGTTTGAAGTAATTAATCGAGCAGAACGTTCTTGTACAATAAAAAACATTGCTCAACCAATGGATCAAGAGCTTAATGTTTTAATAAAAAGAATATTCTTAATTAACATAGAAATGTCAAAGCTTATCGAGAAAATATTGCAAAACAAAGAAGAAACTGACTTGCAAGAATTAAATGATTTGGAAGAAATGAATGATAAACTAACAAATACTTGTAAAAGAGTTCTTAACAAGCAAATAAACCAAAAAATGGACAAAACAAACTTAACCTATTGTATTTTATGGGTTTTAGAAAAATTAGGTGATGAATACTTGCGTTTAGGCAAGAGCTTGTTTAATAAAAATAACAACAAAGATTTCTCAAAAATGATACTAAACATTAATTCATTTCACAGATTGCTTTATGAGATATTCTGCAAATTCGATGAGAGAAAAGCTTCGCTTTTCACGGAAGAATATAAAAGATTAAAAAAAGATTGTGAGGCTTTTCTCGAAAAACAACCATTAATAGGTCATCATGTGTTCAACATTGTTAGAAACATTTACGAATTTGCAGGACCTTATTACGCGACAATACTCTGAAGGTTTTCTAGCGAAAACCTGGTGGATTCTAATGCTTTTAGTTCATCAATTGAATAATGTTTTTCTTGTTTACTTAACAAAAATTCAAGATTAAGGATGGCATTTCTTAAGAAATCAACCGAATGTTTTATTCCTGCGTTCATTTCGTAAATCGTGTAAGTTATTGCTTTAGGAGTTGTTAGTGCTAATGTTGAAACGCTGATTCTTTCATCCCCGCTTGCTTTAATTAAGTCTTCAAATTTTTGCTCAACGCTTTCATAAATTTGGCCTCTATCAACTAGTTTAGCATAATCTTCTTCAGGAAAAATGTATCCTCTAGAAGGTTTGTCTAAAATGACTATTTTTTCATCGCTCAAAATAAAATTATCTAAGTGAGCATCACAATCGAAAACTGTGTAATTACTTGCTAACTTGTAAGAAACACTTAGATTTCTAACCAGGTCTTCTATTAATCCGTTAGGCAATTTCGAGCTTAATATTTTCTTTATAGTTCTTTCTTGTGAGTCATTTTTTTCCTTTTTTGGAAAAAAATCGTGCAGTGTTTTTGTAACTTCTAATGCTTCTGTGACTAACCTTAAGTCTTTGGTTTTTTGGAAAACTTTGCTTATTGGCTCTCCGTTAGCGTATTTTTGTGCTAAATAAAATTTTCCTTTGTGCTGTACTATTTTTATTGGTTCTACAACTTCTAATTTTTGTTCTTTAATTCTTAACAAATTATCTTGTTCATCTTTTAGTTCTTCATAATTTCCTTCCTTCAAAACAAGCATTTTATTCATGAAATTGTACAAATTAATTGTATAAACTGGTTTTCCTTCTATTGTTCTAAATCTTTCATGAATTTCCGGCTGCAAAAATATTTCGTCAAGTAAGGATTGCCAGGAATTATTTAGTTCTTTACTTATTTTTTCATTTTTTTTACTTTTGGCAATCCTTTCTAAGGCAAACACTTTCAAACTTTTAGATCCGACGGATGGTTGTTCTTCAACAAAAGAATTTATGTGCTTGATGAAATGATTTGTCCTGCAGTATTCTAATGCTCCAACGGCTTCTTCTAAATGATTTTGTTTTATTCCTAAAATCTTTCTAGCTCCTGGAAGAAGCATTTGTCCTGTTGAGTAAATTACTTGAGTTATGGGATTTTCTTTTCTTTCATAATCTTCTAACGCAATTAATTCGTGATTTATGGCTTTTTCAACATCGGGATTTTCTTTTTGCATTTCTAAATTTGCTAAAAGTAAATTTATTGTTCTATTATCCTTAAAATATTGTTGTGAAAGAATCAATTCTTGTTTCTCTTCTGGATCTTTTGACTTGTGCACATTTATTAATGTTTCAACCCAATTAAGACAATTGCTTAAGTAAGGAGGATCGTGCTTGCTAAAATGTTCTAAAGTAAAATTAACTCCCGTTGTTACGATAAGTCCTAAAGAAAGTATTTTTAGATTGTTTAAATTTGGATCATGACTTAAAGCTACAGGCAACACATGAGTTAAGTTAAAAATTCCCGTGCTTATTTCTTTATTTTCTACTGCGGGCTGCAATAATGAGCCCAATTCTTTCTTTTTTATGTGCTTAAAATATAATCCCGTTCCTAAAGCAGTTAATACTGGAACTCCGTAAGCGAGAAGTATTTTTTCTAAATAATTTAATTCATAATTAGGAATTCCTGGATTGAAATGATTGTACAACAAGACAGAACTAGTTAGTCCGATACAGCCATACATGAATTTCTTTTTGTCCACAAAAAGAATATATTAAGAAGTTTTTTAAAACTAATTTGCGGAGAGGAAATTTGCAAAGCAAATTTCCTAATATTTTGTTAAAAGGAATGAACTGTTAAGATCGGGCTTGTGCCCACAAGTGAACATTTATGTTTTTGTGCCCACAAATACAATTTGAAGAATTTGCGAAGCAAATTCAGTAATCTTTATAAACAACCTTGTTTTCCTTTGTGTAATCCGTTATACTACTCGTTGAGTAGGAGGATCTTATTCATGGAGAAAGCACAAATTAAGAAAGCTCTAGAAGAGCTAAGAAAAAATGTGGTTAAGAGAAAGTTTAAGCAAAGTGTAGATTTTGCTCTGAGCATTAAAGATATTGACTTAAAAAAAACTGACGGTCACATTGATATTTTTGTAACTTTACCTCATCAAACTGGAAAGCAAGTTAAAGTATGCGGTCTTACTGGCGGAGAATTAACTCCTCAATCTAAAAAAGAATGTCATTTTACGATTAGTAATGAAGAATTCAAAAATTATGCGGGTAATAAAAAAGCTATTAAGAAATTAGCTGATCAGTATGATTATTTTGTTGCTCAAGCAAACATAATGCCAGAAGTAGCTAAAACTTTTGGTGGAATTCTTGGTCCAAAAAGAAAAATGCCTAATCCTAAAGCAGGCTGTGTTGTTCCGCCTAACGTTAACTTAAAATTATTAGTTGAAAAATTACAAAAAACAGTAAGATTAACAATGAAAACTGAGTTAGCAATGAAGGCTAAAGTAGGTAGTGAAGACTTAAGTGATGATGATTTGGCGGATAATATTTTAATACTTTATAATACTGCAATTCAAAACTTGCCTAGTGAAAGAAATAACGTTAAAAAGGCAACAATAAAGTTCACTATGGGTAAACCCGTGAAATTACAATGAGCAAACCAAAAGCACACGTTTCGGAATCGAAAAAGAAGTTGGTAAAAGTAGTAATTGAAAAAATGAAGAAAACCCCAATTATTGGTATTGCCAACTTAGCAGGATTACCTGCAGCTCAGCTTCAAAAGATTCAACAGTCATTAAGAGCAAAAATAGATATGATAATGACTAAGAAGACTGTTGCTAAAATAATTCTTGAACAAGTTGTTAAAGATAAACCAGGGATAGAAAAATTACAAGAATTCTTAGGAGGAAATCCTTCATTAGTCTTCACTAAAGAAAATCCATTCTCATTATTTAAGACATTAAAGAAAAACAAATCACCTGCACCCGCAAAAGCAGGTCAATTAGCACCTAAAGATTTAGTAATTAAAGCAGGTCCAACTCCTTTTGCTCCAGGACCAGTAATTAGTGAGTTCAAACAATTAGGAGTGGCTGCAGGAATTGAAGGAGGAAAAATAGTTGTAAAACAAGATTCAGTAGTTTGCAAAACTGGTAAACCAATCAGCGAACAATTAGCGAGCATGTTAGGAAGGTTAGGAATTCAACCAATGGAAATTGGTCTTGACTTAGTCGCTGTTTACGAAAACGGAGTTGTTTACACTAAAACAGTTCTTGACATAGATGAAGATAAATTCAAGAGTCAATTAAATAAAGCAATAAATTCAGCAAGAAACTTAAGCGTTGAAGCAGCTTATCCAACAAAACAAAATATTAATTTATTAATAGGCAAAGCATCGAGAGAAAGCAAAGCTTTAGCAAGATCACAAAATATCTTAGCTAAAGGAATGGTTGAAGAAATACTTACAAAAGCTCACATCCAAATGTTAGCTTTAAAAAATAAAATTCAAGGTTGATGGAGGTATTAAGATGGAATACGTATATGCGGCAATGTTACTGCACGAAGCTGGACAAAAAGTAGACGAGGCTAATGTTAAGAAAGTTTTAACAGCAGCAGGAGTCAAAGTTGATGATGCAAGAGTAAAAGCATTAGTTGCTAGCTTAGAAGGAGTTAACATTAAAGAAGCTGTAGAAAAAGCAAGCGCAGCACCAGTAGCTGTAGCAGCACCAGCAGCATCGGCAGGAAACGCGCCAAAAGCTGAAGAAAAACATAAAAAGGAAGACGATAAGAAAAGTGAAGAACAAGCTGCAGCAGGCTTAGGAGCCTTATTCGGCTAAATTTTTTTTTCACTTTTTTTTGTGTATAGGATGCTTTCAACGAACGAAGAAAAGGAACTAAAAGAAAAAGTAAATGAGCTCAATAAGAAGACGAAAGAGTTACGCTCAAGATTAATACAGTCTAACGACCAAAAAAAAGCTCAAATCGGTAAAAAGCAAGCGAATTCTAAACAAATAGTATCTTTAATAAGTTCAAATAAACAATTAAGAGAAGAAAGAGACAAATTAACTTCTGAAGTTCACGCATTAAAAGAAAAAAGAAAAGTTCTGAATCAAGATATTACTAAAAAAATTGAAGAAGTAAAAAAACTTAATGAGGAAAAGAAAAAAACTGCTCAAAAACATGGCCTAAGAGAAGATCCTTCTCAAATAAAATCACAAATTGAACGTTTAGAATTCAAGATGGAAACAGAAGTTTTCAGCTTCGAAAAAGAAACAGCACTCAATAAGACAGTAAAAGAATTAAAGAAAAAACTAGAACAATCAAAACAAGTAAGCGACATCTGGGATAAAGCCCATAAGTTGTCAAAAGAAATCGACGCACTAAAAACAGAAGCAGACAAATATCACAAGGAAATTCAACAAAAAGCGAGTGATAGCCAAAGAAAACACGAGCTAATAATTGATAACAACAAAAAAATTGATGACTTAAAAGTAGAAGAAAAAAAATTCAATGCAGAATTAGACCAAAAGAGCGCAGAATTAAGCACAGTAAACAAAGAATTAGAAGATGTACTGAAAGTTGCAAGCACTGAAGGATTCAAATTACAGGAAGAAAAACAAAAAGTAGAACAATCAAGACAAAAAAAGAAAAAATCCTCAATAAGCGAAATGAAAAAACAAGTTGAAGAAAAACTAAAAAAAGGAGAAAAACTCACTAATGATGATTTTATGATAATGCAACAAGAGGAGTGAAAACCAAGTTTGTGCTTCGCACTTGAATGGTTTTGTTGTGCTAAAAACTTTTTTATGCTGTTTTTGATTTTAATCTTTTATTTGTTTTCGACTTCGATTTATTCTTTTGATTTCTTGATCTTTCCCCTTGCCGGTTGCATACTTTTTGTGCTAACATAGTTTAATTCCGGTTTAAGCAACCGGAACATTGACGCTGCTGCGGCAGTGATTGATAACTAAAGAATTCTTTGTTTGCACTTGTTAAATTCTTTTACTATCAATTTTCAACCGCAGGTTGACAAAGTGTTCGGATCACCAAGACCGGCAAAGAATACTGCAAGCAAACTTAACGAGTGATCCGCAAGGAGAAAGTTTAAGTGTATCTAAAAACAAAATGTAATTGTTAAGAAAAGCTAATGCTATACTCTTTTTACTTCTCTTTCTTCATGAATTCTGTATATCCACAATTTCCACATGTGTGTCTTGTTTTGTGGTTTGCTAAGGAGAATCCTGGGCCGCATTTTGGGCAGAAAGTAGTTTTTCTAGTTAAACTACCACTTTTAACTTCGTAATTCTTGTATGCTTTTCCTCTTTTATTAGGTTTTTTTTGTGTTTTTTGTTGTTGTGGTTTTTTTCCTTTATCGTCAGCCATATGATTTTTTCCTCATGCAGCAGCTTCTGCAGCTACTTTCTTAACTTTAATTGGAGCTTCAACATTTTTTAGTGCTTCTTTTGAATCATAAACGAGTGCTTCAAATTTTGCTCCAGAACTTCCAAAATTAGTATAAACATGTCTTACAACAACCAATTCAGCGTCTTTTTTTAGTGCTTTTCCTACGTCTGCTTGCACATCTTTGCATGCTGGTGTTGGTCCTTGAAATGTTAAGCTTCCCTTAACTTCTAATCTTGATAATAGCTTGTTTTCTTTCTTTTCAGTTACATTTACTTCCATAACTAAGAGGAAAAACTAACGCTTTTTAAAACTTTCTAGCTCTCCCTCAGAAAGCTTTTTAAATACTCCCTTAATTACACCATATATGTTCTACAAACTAAGCGTTCAAGACCACGTAAGGGTCCCGCCAATTTATTTTGGCAAAGATGTTTCAAAATCAGTAGCTAAAAGCTTGCAACAAAAGTATGCCGGTTTTATCGACCCAGAATTAGGAATAGTTGTTGACATAGCTAACGTGAATGAAGTTGGCGAAGGAGTAGTAATTTCTGGCGACGGAGCAGCTTATTATGAAACAAAATTTGAATTAATAGTTTACAAACCAGAAATGCAAGAAGTAGTTTACGGAAAAATAAAAGACATAACAGATTTCGGAGCTTTTATTACATTAGGACCAATTGATGGAATGATTCACGTTTCACAAACAATGGACGACTTTGTAGCTTTCTCAAAAGAAAAAGTATTAACAGGTAAAGACACGAAAAGATCATTAAAAGTTAACGATTTTTGTTTTGCAAGAGTAGTTCAAGTATCATTCAAAGATCCTGCAAACCCAAAAATCGGATTAACAATGAGGCAAGACCAATTAGGAAAAACAGACTGGTGGCTCAATCCTGACGATAAAAAAGGTAAGAAAAAATGAAAAAGAAAGCTTGTAAAAAATGCAAAAAATTTGTTGACAGCGGAGAATGTCCTACTTGTAAAACAAACAATTTCTCAACCAACTGGAAAGGAAGATTATACATTCTAGACGCTAAAAACTCTTTTATTGCAAAAGAAATAGGCATAAACGAAAAAGGCGAATACGCGATAAAAGTAAGCTAGAAAATCTTTATTATTCCTCCTTTCAGTCGGAAAATAAAGATTTTCAATGACTAAAAACTAAATACTTTCTCTGCCTAACTGCTATAATTCTACAATTTAATTTCTTAATTAATTCTCTATCGTGCGTTGCAACAATTGTATTTGCATCGCACAAATCAACAATAGTTTCATCAACATGTTTGTCACTTTTTATTTCTTTAATTCCAAATTGTTTAATCATGGCTTTAGCAAGCCTTCCATGATCTTTAACTTTGCCTCGTAATTTGTCTAGTTCTTGAATCGTCTTATCAACAACAAAAAGTTCATACTGAAAATCACAAATTCTTTTTAATTCGCTAATAAAATCTACTTTATTCTCAGCACAATACACTAAAAAGTTTGTATCAAGGATAATACGTATCATAAACACATAAAAAGAATCATTGAATTAAAATCTTTTGTTTTTAGAAAATTTTCTTCCTAAAATTTTCTGGTAATCGATAGTACTTTATTTAAAACTAGTTTCTTTCACACATATTTATGTCAATTGAACGAGCTGTAAAGTGTTGTAAATCTTGTTTTGCATATACTTCAAGTATGGGATATGCTTTTAACATTCCCGGCACAATTACATCATTCCGAACTGATGTATGTGTTACTGTTGGTTTTGATGTTTTGAATTTTACTAGGCACGCTAGTGAAAACTGCTCAAAAACTCTTGAAAGTCGTAATGACGCAATGCAAAATGCAATGCTAGCATTAGAAGAAAGTTTAACTAAAGGTCCTAGAGAACCTACTGCTTTTGAGAACAAACCTGAAGGTAGTATTGAACAAGTTCGTGCAGCATTAGATGCATGCATGAATTGCGATTACAGTAAACCATCAATTGTTGATGTTTTTATTAAAAAATCACAAGATTTTCCAAAATGAACAATTACTTAGGAGGCAAATAAAAAATGGAATGCACAACATGTCAAAAACAATCAAACTCAGAAAGAGGTCTAGAAATGCTTTGTCAACAACAACCAGACCATCCAATTTCTCACGGTTTAGGAAAGCTAGCTAAAAGCATTGGATGCGGAGCACTTGCAGTTGGGAGTGCATGGTTTTTATCTGTTGCAAATGAAAATAGAGGACCTTTTTACATTGATAATGTTGAATTAGTAATGGTTTGGGCAGCAAACTTATCGATAGGCGGAATAGGTATTGCAAGTGGATTGTACGGATTATACTCTTTAGCAGATTCTTTTACTAGCTTAGCAAAACCGTTCAGAATGTACCAAAATGATGGAACTGTTTATTACAGAAATGGAGGATTTACTAACACTCCTTCGTCAGGAGATAAAAAATTTGGAACAAGAGTAGTGCCAATCGATAATGCTGACGACCTAACACAAGTAGGAAAAGAAAAAGTATTCTTGAATGGATTTGTTGTTGAAAATACAAACATGACTTCAGAAAAAAAAGATGATGGAACTGCAAGATTAACATCATCCTACATGGAATACACAACAATAGTTCGGGGAAATCTTAACGGAAAACAAACAACAATTTATGCAGTGACGCACAATAATTATGATTTTGCCAAAAAATTAGCAGATCAAACAAAAGGAATACAATTATTTGTTGTCGGAGAAGTAAGACAAAATAAAGAGAACACCCAAATCGATCTAGAACAATACGGCCAAGCGTTCTGATGATTTTCCGCAGGAAAATCTCAAAAACCTTTATATAACCAACAACCAATTTGTTCTCTGATGGAATTGCTTAAAGAAGTATTGCAAAAAATAAAGCCTAATTCTAACAAGATCCAAGAAGCAGAAGAAACAATCAAAAAAATAAATAGTGAAGCAAAAAAACAAAAAATAAACGCAAAAGCAGTGTTTGGCGGGAGCTATGCCAAGAATACTTGGCTTAAAGAAGACGCAGATGTCGACATATTTGTAAAATTTAACATGAAATACGTTCATGAAGACTTAAGTAGCTTGCTAGGAAAAATTCTAGAAAAATTCAAAAAAGTATGTGTCCACGGAAGTCGTGACTATTACCAAATAAAAAACAAAATAAAATTTGAAATCATTCCAGTATTAGATATTAAAAAACCAGAACAAGCACATAATGTTACAGACTTCTCCCCATTTCACGTAGAGTGGGTCAAGAAATCAAAACTCAATGAAGAAATAAGAATTTCAAAGAAATTCTTCAAAGCAAATGGAGTTTATGGCGCTGAAAGCTACATTCAAGGATTTTCTGGCCACGTAGTTGATATATTAACAATTTATTACGGAGGTTTTCTTAAATTAGCGAAAGAAATTGCTAAATGGAAAAAACAAACAATAATTGATCCAGAAAAGAAATATAAAAACAAAAATCCATTATTCATTTTGAACAAATCAAAAATTCAAGGACCACTAATAGTTATTGATCCAGTACAACCAGATAGAAATGCATCATCCGTAGTTAGTCAAGAAAAATATGAAAAACTGATTCAAGCCTGCAAGGCATTCAATAAAAAACCATCCGCGAAATTTTTTGAAGAACAAAAAAAAGATTTTTCTAAAAGCAAAGGATTCCTAACAACTTTAGAAATTACTCCTCTAGAAGGCAAAAGAGATGTTGTGGGAAGTAAAATATTGAAAGTTTTTGAATTCTTAAAAGAAAAACTAAACGAATTCGAATTAATAGATTCAGGCTGGGAATGGGATGAAAAAGCAAAATTCTTTTTTGTGACCAAAAAAGACAAATTATCTGATGAATTTATTCGTGAAGGTCCAAATTTAGAACTAAAAGAACACGTTGCGCACTTTAAAGAATTACACGAAGATACATTTGTGGAAAAGAACAGAATTCATGCAAGAATAAAAAGGGAACATACAAAACTAGAAGAAGTTGCAAATGAATTAATTAAAGAAAATTATGTTAAAGAAAGAATTTTGAAAATCAAAATTCTTTAACTAATCGTGTATGCTATTACTGCGGTTCCTACGACAATAAGTGCTATTCCTATGAATTTTCTTAAAAGGGTTTTTCTGTGTAAATCTTCTTTAATGATGTGCGGATAATAAATGCTGATGAGTGTTGTAAAACCAAAAATTATTAGTGGTTGTATGTTACCTATTGCTGCAAGAAGCGGTGAAGTGATGAATGCAAGAGCATACCAGAATGCAAGATTTCCCGTCATTCCTAATGCTTCGCTTACAATTGTATATGGATAAAGTTTGTAATGTTTTAAGAGTGTTTTTCTTACATCTTTTCTGAAAAGTAGTAAGCTTACAGTAATGATTACTCCTGTTGCGAAAGGTAATTGAATATTCCAATATGGCATCATGTGTGATGCGCTTTCGTTCATTACTATTGGTATCGAAATGAGTAGTCCATATACTATTCCTATAATTGTGGTTTTTTGAGCGAAAAGTTCTTTGATAGTTTTATGGCTTTCTAAAATAATAGTTCCTAATACTGCTGCAATAATTCCGAAAATCTGGCTGTAAGTGAAAGAACTTTCAAAGAAAAATACGTGTATTAATATGAGCCCTATTGGTGTTAAGTAAAGTAGTGGTAATATTTGTGATGCTTCTTCTTGCTTAAGCAAGTAATAGTAAGCAATAAATGATACTGCAGATAATATTCCTGAAATAAATGGGAGTGTGAGAGCTGCAAGAGTTATGCCATTCCAATTTAGGAATAATGAAATTATTATGCTTTCAATAAAAAGAATTGACACTGAAGTAACTGTGTAAGTGTAACTGTTGGTATTTTTCTTACTTAGAATAAATTTGTCGATTATGTTTCCTCCAGTCCATGCAAAAAGAGAGATTATGATTGCAATGAGAAGTTGTACTTTTATCATTATTTAATTTTTGAAATAGCCACTTATTAATCTTTCCAAAATTCTGATTAATCCTCAAAATACTTAATTAATTCTTCTAATTTTCCTTCACCCAACAAAGCAATATTTAAGAAACCTCTAACATCACATGCGCCAGAAAAATGTTTTATTTGAAACGCAATATCTTCACCTTTAGAATTATTGTATCCTTTTGTTACTTCAAACATGTCTTGCTCGGAATCAACTTTTGGGTCTGAATAAATTTCTGTCAAATCATCATAAACTCTAGTCATGAAATACTCAATTTCACAATCTTGTTCATACTTGAATTCTGTTTTTAATTCTCCTTTTCTTACCATTTCTGGAACTTTTAAGAAAAACTCAATTTGTTGCTGTATTCTTTCTTCAAGTTTATTTGAATCAAACAAAACAACTTCATCACTTCCTTTAGTATAAACATGATATAAATCATTTCTTTCTTCTTTAGTCAAACTCAATAGTGCTTTAAGTCCATCCTTTCCGGGGATAGTATAAAAAAATTGTCTTCTCCAGTCAAGAATTGTTTTTATATGTTCAGGAATTGGTTTTTCATCGCCCAATTCCGGACAGTAATCATAAGAAAGCATTTCAAATTCTTTGTAATTGGTGTAATTAATAAAAAAACGTTTGGAAAAAGTATCATCACTTTGCACTTCTAAAGATTCTTCATCCGTCTTTAGAACTACTTCGTAACATTCTATTTTTTCATCGATGGGAGAACCTAGCAAGTGATATTCTGTGGCTAAATTTCTAAATCTTTCAGCATCACACCCAAATATTACTGCACACTCGTTTTTTGTATCTGCAAAGATTTCCTCTATTTTTTCCCATTCAACAGGTCTTTGAAAATCAAAATAAATAAATTTTGTATCTCTAGAATGATTCACTTTTATGAAACACTCATCAGAAGGTTCTAAAGATATCTTTCCAGAAGGAGAAAAATAACAAGTCTCATGAGGAGAAACTTGAAAACGTTCTTTAATAGTTCTTTCAAGACTAACAGGCATGATACTCCTGTTAGGGGCTTTTAAATATAAAAAGGTAACGACAAAATTCGGTGTTTTGGGCTGTCAAAAAACGGTTCAAAGGGAATCAACGGAAATCGAATATTACTTGGAGTCAGACGGCAACGGAGTTTTTCAAGTGCACAAAAGGCCTCCTGATTGCCAGTAATATTTATGATGTCTGGTGATGCCTGTATGACTCCAGTTATTTTTATTGGACTCATGATGCTGTCGCCACTTCCGTTATTGAACATAACTTGCACAAAATTCACGGCGACCCGAGCTCTAAAAGTACTAAGATTTCTTAAAAATCATCTAAAAAAATCTGGCAAGATCAAAGCTTTAGCTTTTGTAGCCACTAAGCAGTGGTAAAAAAACGAAAGATTTATAAAGTATGACTACTATTATGCTTGTATGGTAACTAATTTGTATGATTTGGGTAAAGAAGTACAGAATTTAGGCCAAATACTCGAACTTATTGAAAGCCTGTATGGACTAGCTTTACCAATTCATAATCCAAAAACAACTGAAAAAACACAAAATAATGCTTCTTTAGAAGGAATTACTGGCAGTCCTGTTGAAGATTTCTATCAAGACTCAATGGAATACTTCTTATCAAGAGGTAGAAATTTCGCAAAATACTTGAGAGTTGTTTTAGGAAGAGATGTTACAACTGTTGTTGGAGCAAAAATAAAACAATTAGAAGAAAACAATTACTTTCAATTAGAAACAGAAGAGGAAGGTTGTTATATGGTTAAAAGTTCAAGTGTTGATTGGGATAAAAGTATAGACTTCTTTGCACAACAATACAAAGTTTCTTTCAGCGCAATGAAAGAATACTTATTAATGCACGAACATGCTCACGCAAGTCAAAAAGGAATGACTCCTGAAAGCATTGCAAGAGAAAGAGATGTTGAAGAATTAGTACTAAAATACTCAACAGCAATGAGCGTAACAAATCCAGAACAAGAACAATTCTATGATGACATTGCAAGTGTAGCAAGACAAAGATTAGGAGAAGTAGAGAGGCATTATGGAGAACAACAATGACAAATTTTCACGAAGTGAAAATTTAGAACAAAAACTTGAACCAAATTACAGTATTACAGATTTCGTTAGAAATACTTTCAGCAATAGTCTCTATCATGCTTTCAAAGAAGATGTTCGACAAACTTATGCAAGAGCAAGTAAAGGAGAAAGTGGCTGGAAGCCTGTAAAAGCGGTTTATTCTTTAATTGAAAAACCAACTAAGAAATTCTTGAAATGGATTTTTGAGCCTAGAGAATGGGAAAGAAAGAATGATGCTGAATTTTACAGAAAATTAGGAGTTAAAAGATTTAAAGGACTTTACAAAAGAAAAGAAGATGTAATAGAAAATTTAGCGAAAGATATTTTTTATTTTGATTGGCCAAGAATTGAAGAAGTAAGAGCAAATGGAATTGGTGAACTAGAAAAGTATGAAACGCTAACAAAATTTTATGAAGCGGCTTGTTGGAAAATAACAGAACACACAATATTTCCAGGAACTCCATTAATTTATTACGAATTTGGAATTAAAGGTTTAGCATTAACCGCTTTAGCATGGTTTCCCGCAATTGGTTTCCCAATAATGATTCAAAGAATGAACCGAGTAAGAATTCACAATCTTTTAGATAAAATGAAAAATAAGATGGAGGAAAGAAAAAATGACGAACAATAACACAATTTTGCCTGACGACTTTGATTTTAGTTCTGAAGAATTTGATAAAGGATTTGTTTTTGATAGTGTTGATCCTTTTGGAAAGAAATATCAAAAACCGGAAGACAAAAAAGATGACTCTTCAAAACCAATCACACCAGTTAACAGGATAAAAAAATATGATTAAAAAGATTAAGTCAGGAATTAGTACTGTTTGGGATTTTTATAGAACTGCTCCTTTTGGAGAAACTTCTGCGTTAATATTATCTCATTATGCTTTTGAGGCGTTCAAAAAAAATCTTTTGTTGGAAGGTTCTTTAATTGTTATTTCTGCTGTTTTTAGTGTTTGGGTTGCTCGAGATCAATTCAAACTAAAAAAACGTTTAGAAGATCACATTGAAGATCATGGCTTCACTTCTGAAGGTTTTGAAACAACAATTCCAACTTGGTGTGGCAGGCAAACAGCAAGAGTAGTTGCAGAAAAACATAATTGCTTAGATGAGTACGTTAAATTATGCGAACAATACAAAGGCACTATGAGTTATAGATTTTTACCGCACATTTAATCCGAGAAGTCACGAGACATCAAAAAATTAGTTTCTTCCTCTTTGTTCTTTGTAGAATTTTTCTATTTGTTTTATTGTTGTGCAGTCTTCAGGGCTTTTATCTTCTCGAAGTCTTAGTAATCTGGGAAATCTTAGTGCGTAACCGCTTGAGTATGTTGGGCTTTTTTGTATTTCTTCATACTTAATTTCTATAACTATTTTTGGTTTAACCATTGCTTCGTTTTCTTTTTCGCTGATTATTAATGGTTTTAGTAATTCAGTCATTTCTTCGAAACTAGTTCCTTCTTCTATTTTTTCTTTAAATCCAGTTCCTACTCTGCCAATTTCTAAATATTCTCCAGCATCATTCTGGCATGCAATAGTAAAGCTGCTTAGCCATTTACCTCTTTTACCGCTACCCCATTCTGCGCCAACAATTACTAAATCTAGTGTTTCCATTACTGGCTTAACTTTTACTCCATAACCAACTCTGCTTCCTGGTTTGTATATTCCTTCTAAATTTTTCATCATTATTCCTTCGTTTCCGGCGTTGAGTGATTTTTTGTAGAATTCTTCTGCTTCTTTTTCTTCACTTGTTATTAATTGGTTTGCTAGTTTGAAAACGAATGGTTTTTGTTTTAGATTTTTTTCTAATATTTTTCTTCTTTCAATAAAATGTTCTTTCAATAAATTCTTTCCATCAAAATAAATCGCGTCAAAAACATTAATTTCTACTGGGAATTTTTCAACCATTTCATGAATGTCATATTTTCTTCTTATTCTTTGACTGATGCTTTGGAATGGTAAGTATTTTTTTGTTTTTACATCATAACCTATTACTTCTGCATCAAGAACACAATCATTACTTACATGTTTTTCTACTGCTTCAACAACGTCAGGAAATTGTTTTGTGACATCTTCAAGTCTTCTAGTAAATACTTTTATTTTGTTTCCTTTTTTGTGTATTTGAACTCGAAAGCCATCAAATTTGAACTCACAAGCAGCTGGTTTTCCTACTGTTTCAAACGCATCTTTTATTCCTTCTGCTTTTTGGTAAAGCATTACTTTTATTGGACTTCCAAGAACTAATGATAATTCTTTTACTGTAGTAATGCCTTTTTTTGCTGCTTTTGCTACTTCGACAAAATCATTTGTTAAATCAATTGCTCCTTGTACTTTGGTATTGTATTCTTCATATTTTTCTCTATCTTTTTCTGGAAAACTTATTTTATTTTCTTTTTCATCATATTTTATTTCTAACTCTTCACCAAAGAAAGCCCAAACTATTGCATCTCTAACTGTGCCTTCGCCAAAACCAATTCTTAAATCACTAATTATTGTTCTTATTATGTACTTGGCTTCTTTTGGTTTTGCGCTCGTTAATAATTCGGATATTAATTGTAGTTTTCTATCAACGCTTCCTTCACCTTCCATCACTTCAAGTTTTTGTAATGTGTTAAAAACTTGTTTTGTTGTTAGTTCTTTAGAAAATAGTGTGCTTTGTGTTTTTTTTCCAACTAATTGTTCGGCAGTCTCTCCTATATCTCCAGTTTTTTTTAAAGTGTCATAAATTTTTTTTTCTTCTGCACCAGTTGTTATTTTTATTGCTTTTATTAATAATTTAATGGCAACGCCTAATTCTCTTTGATCCCAGTTTGGAAAAACTCTTCCTTGAACTAATAACATTAAGTGATCAATTTCATCGTCAGAAATCTTTTTTAAGAAGTCTGAAAGTATTTTTGTTTTTTCTAATCGTTTTGTTGTACTTTCTAGTTTTTCGTAAACTTCAACAAGCTTTGAATAATGCATGAGAATACAAAAATTAGCTGACTTAAATAAGTTTCCAAATTAGTTTAGTAAACTGTGAACCGTAAGCTGCAAACTTTTGTGTGCTATCACGTTTTTAGTTCCGGTGTTAATAACCATGTTGGGTGGTTATTATGTACAAATTAACTTTTGAAAAACGTGTGTGGATAGTAAAACAGATTCTTAAAGGGAGGTCTCAAGCTGATGTGGCTTTAGCGCAG
>JACRKG010000040.1 GCA_016215315.1 Candidatus Woesearchaeota archaeon
CATTCCATTCAAATACTTTTTAACAATCCAAACTCTCTTCTTATAAGTCAATTTTGCCATACAAAAACACCCCGAACCAAAGCAAAACCAACACAAATTAAATAGAAACCCAACTTTGTCTAGTTAAATCCTGATAGCACAAAACTTAAACATAATAACAACATTTATATATTTGAACGTATTGTACATATTTTAACGTGAATTAACGGAGGTGTTAAATAATGGTAAGTATAACTTTGGCTGTTCCTACAGATTTAAAGCAAAAGATGGACTTATTTGAAGAAATTAATTGGAGTGCTGTAGCCAGAGAGGCATTTGTCCAAAAGATTTCTGATTTAGAGTTTATAAAAAAGTTCAAATCAGAGAGCACTTTAACTGAGGAAGAAGCCATACATTTTGGAAGAGAACTTAACAAAAAGCTAGCTAAAAGAAGGAATTAAAGATGGATTTAGTTATAGATGCAAATATTCTTTTCTCAGTTTGCATAACATCAGGAAAAGCAGAAGAACTGATTTTTTCAGAAGAAATACATCTTTTTTCTCCAGAATTCTTGTTTGAAGAGTTCAACAAGTATAGAGAAGTTATACTAGAAAAAACAAAACGCGATAAGAAAGAATTTGACAACTTATTAACAATTTTAAAAAAGAAGATTGAAACAATTTCAAACGAAGAAACTGAAGATTTTATTAACTTAGCAAGAAAACTTAGTCCAGACCCAAAAGACGCGGACTATTTTGCTTTAGCACTAAAGCTTAACTGCCAAATATGGTCTAATGACAAGAAATTAAAAGATCAAAAAAGAATACAAATAATTTCTACAGAAGAGCTCATCAAACTTTTCAATATATAACTTTCTCTTTCCTATATTCTCCCGTTAAGAAATCTTATTAAACTCCCGTATTTGTCTGCTTTTGATGCTGGTTAATAGTATTTTTCTTGAAAACATACGCTCTTACTCTACTCAGAATATTGATTTCTCTAAAAACTCAACACTACTGAAAGGAGACATCGGTAGCGGTAAATCAACCATTCTTTATGCTTTAGAATTTGCCTTATTTGGCATTTTAAGGGGGGAATTAAGTGGTGAATCATTATTGCGTCATGGAGCTAAAAATGGACGCGTAATGCTTGATTTTAACGTAGGAAATGACAGAATAATCATAGAAAGAACACTTAAGCGAAGCAAAGATAGTGTTGAGCAAAGCGCTGGAAGCATAGTAATTAACGGAGTAAAGCAAGAATATACGCCCGTTGAATTAAAAGCAAGAATTTTTGACTTTTTAGGATACTCAAAAGGAAACGTTACTAAAAGTAAAAACTTAATTTACAGATATACTGTTTACACTCCTCAAGAAGAAATGAAGAAAATCATTCAAGAAAGCAACGAAGTAAGACTTAACTTGTTGAGAAACATATTTGATTTAGACAAGTACAAACGAATCAGAGAAAATGTGAGTATTTTCTTAAAGAATCTCAGAGAACAAAAAAAGTATTGCGAAGGAAGCCTTATCGATTTTGAAGAAAAGAAGAAAGAATGTGAAGAAATTAAAAAAATGCTTTCTCAAAAAACAACAGAACTAGAACTAGCAAGCCAAAAAACAAAAGAAGTTCTAGAAAAATTAGAAGCAAAAAACAAAGAACTCAAAGCATTAGAAGAATCAAAACAAGCATTAAACAAAACCAAACAAGAACTATCAAAAATTCAAGCGTTGACCAATGCAAAAAAAGAACAAAACACCAAATATGATTATCAAGTGCAAAAATTAACCGAACTAAACCAAAAGCCTAAAGAAATACTTCCCGCACTGAACAAAGAAGAAAAAAAACAAGAATTGTTAGATTTACAAAGAAAAAAAGAAGTAATAAATAAAAGCATTGTTGAAGCAAGAACAAAACAAGAACACTCAAAAATTATAATAACAAAATTAGAAACACTAAGTCATTGCCCTTTATGCATGCAAGATGTACCTCACGAGCACAAATCAAGCATCATAGAAAAAGAAAAAACAGACACCCAAAAATATGATGCAGTGATAAATAACAACCAAGCACTACTTCAAAAGTTAATAGAAAAAGAAGAATTAGTGAGAAAAGAAATAGAAATCATCAATCAAAAAGAACAAGAATACGCCAGATTTAAAGAACAACTAAAAATTTTTGAAGAAAGAAAAAAACAAATAGAAGAATACAAAAAATACGCAGAAACAATAAGCCAAGAAATAATCAACCTAAAAAATCAAGAGAAGATTCTGGAACAACAAATAGATCTTTTCAACGATTTAGAAGAAAAACACCTAAAAATAAAACAAGAATATGAATTAGTGAGCAAAGAAAACCAAGCAGCACTAATAAACCAAACAAAAATAAAAGAACAACTAAATAATTATCAATTGCAAGAATTAAAATTAACAAAAGAATTAGAAGAAAAAACTTTATTCAGCGAACAACTTAACAAAATAATAAAACAAGACAATTGGTTCAACACATTCTTCATACCACTAACAGAAACTATAGAAAAACAAGTAATGGGCAGAGTTTACCACTCTTTCAATCATTTATTTTCTGAATGGTTTAATGTTTTAATAAATGACGAATACTTAAGCGCGCGATTAGACGACTCATTCAGTCCAATAATGCAACAAAACGGTTACGACACTAGCATAGACTTCTTGAGCGGTGGAGAAAAAACAGCTTGCGCACTAGCATACAGATTAGCATTAAACAACGCAATCAATGACACAATAAGCACAATAAAAACAAAAGACCTACTAATACTAGACGAACCCACAGATGGCTTTAGTACAGAACAATTAGACAAAATGAGGGATGTATTGGCACAAGTAAAAGCAAAACAAATAATAATCGTCAGCCACGAAAGCAAAATAGAAAGCTTTGTAGAAAACGTAATAAAAGTGACAAAAAATGGAAGTGTGAGTCGTGTTGAGGTATGAGTTAAGTCTAAAATAAATCTTCTGAAAACATTTAAATATCAATTAAACTAAAATACACTTATTATGTTAAAAAGAGGAAAAACCGCTCTAATCTTATTACTTCTTATTTTTATTATAAGTTGTACTAGTAAAATAAGTTGTGACTACAAGAGCGTTAGTAAATTTCTAGATAAAGCTGACTTGGTAGGATATATAAAAAACAATCTTCCTCCAACATATAAAAATTTGGACGAATGTTCTGATTCATTCCATTTCTTCTTAAATGAAGACCAAATATTGCGTGAGTTTTGTGTTCAAAACTTAGCAAATTTATGTACTGAAAAAACTTTTTCTCACCAAAAAGCACTAGAAATTTGCGATAAATACTTGCAAGATTACAACCAAAAACTAGTCGATAAATGCGAAGGAAAACAATTATACTGCTGTAATTGTTATTCTGCAGGTTTTACTGAAAACAGTATTTTTGTTTACCAAAATCAAATTGTAAGTTCTCCGGAAAAATGCGAGCAAATATGCGGACAAAATTCATTCAAACTAAAACCAACAGAATATTCCTGTCATGCAGAATGTCCTGAAGGAATGAACCCATTCAAAAAACAAATAAACACCGAGTATCCTGATGGAACTATAGGTCTAGAAACATACACGTTGTGCTGCCAACAAGGAACAGTATTTGATCAAAACACACAAAAATGCGAAAATTATGCTGAAAGTTCTTGTCCTATATTTATAGAAACACAATGAGGTTACTACTCTCAATTCCCCCTTTTAAACCTATTCAGTTACTTTTTTAAAGGCTCCACTCAATTAAATACTGATTTTTATGGAAGACCTATACAAAGAATCAGAACAAATAATCAAAGGGATACAGAATGTTTACAAGTTTAGATCAAGAACTAGATTAATGCCAGATGTACGCGAATTACTTAAAAATGCTGAGAAATTTTTAGAAAGATTAGAATCACAAAACACAAATAACTTAACAAGCAGTGAGAAAATCGTATTCAATGAAGTGAAAAGACAAACTAGCACTGAAGTTGAAATATTAAAAAGAGATTTTTCAGGAACTAGATTTGATTATGAAGTTGTTTTCAAAGTTTTTTCAATACCGCGAGAAGACGTCGATGAGTTAAAACCTTGGCTTGACGCAAATATTGGCAAAGTAAAAGAACTAATTGATTCAAGCTTCAAAAATTTTGGAGAATCTGGTTTTAAAAATGATTTAAGTGTAGACATACCAGAATTAGCAGAAAGAGCAAAAAAATTCGCTCATCAAAAAATAAACAAGTATGCGTTTACAATTGCGGAATTATTGGATTCTGTTTCAAAAACAGGTGACTTGTTAAGAAAACTGAAAGTCCATCCAACAACTGAAGAAAGATCTTACATAAATTATACTTTTAAGAGGGTTGGCATATCAATAAAAGACATAACTGAAGAAACTGAAGATGGAGAATTAATTCTGAAAGAAGAAAGATTAATTACATTACTAGGTCATGAATGTATGGGTCACGGAATGAACTTTGTTTTATCTCAAGATAAAAACCTGCCTTTTGTTTTAAGAGATGATTTAGCAAGTTCATTACCAACAATGGAATCAATAGCGCAACATTATGCTAATCTTATTTTTGAAGATTTGAAGAATCATTGTGAAGTGCAAGAAAAATTAGGTTTAACCGAAAGATTTGAACAAATATACAAAAAACACAAAGAAGAAGAATTACTGATAGAATTCAAAAACAAAAGATACTATCACGCCTTAACAATATTAGCCGATAAAACATTAAATACACAACAAAAAATAGAAAAAATAAACCAATTAAGCATAACTGAAGGAAGAAGCGTAGATCCATTCTTTGGACTTCAAGTAGTAATGAATCATAAAAACTCATATGACGATCAAGGTAACTTACAGTTAGGAGTATTACGCGAATTAATCTATTGCGCACGTCCAGTGAAGAAAAGTTTAGAAATGATAAGCGCACAATTAGGACAAGACTATTACGCACAAAATAGACAAGAAGTAGACAAAATGTTCTTAACAGGATTTTATACTTCTGAAGGATTCGTTGAGAAAACACAAGAATTCATAAGAGAGAAGCGAAAAGCTTAAATAATTCTAGATGATTATATATGATTATAGGGATATGTATGGACTTAGTAATAACAAAACATGCTAAAGAAAGGATGGCTGAGAAAGCCATTAGTAAAGAAATGATAAAAGATGCAATAACAAAAGGAGCAAAAGTAAAGCAAACTGATGGATACTTGGCTTCTCATGGTTACATTAAAGTTGCATATAAATTAGTTGGGAAGGATTGTTATAAAATAAAGACAGTATTTGTTGAATAGGTGATGAAAATGGATCGAGAAAAATGTGAAGAATGCGGTGGAAAAATTGTAAAAAAAGAAGTTGATTTTAGTTTATATGGCACAAGTTTAGGTAAGTTTACTGCTCAAGTATGCACTAAATGTGGCGAAGAATGTTTTGATGAAAAAACTAGCGATGAAATAGATCAAGTAGCAAAAACAAAAGGCTTGTGGGGTTTGGGAGCAAAAAGTAAAGTAGGTATTGCTGGTGATAGTTTTATAATACGGATAAATAAAAAACTTGCGGAATTTCTTCACCTAAAAAAAGGAGAAGAAGTTTTTTTACGTCCAGAAAACAAAAGCAAATTAATTGTTGAAGTGTAAAAAGTATTTTATGAAAACTTGCTATAAATGCGAAGGAAAATTGAAAGAAGTTAAAGTAACAAAAGAAGGAATTAGGGTTAGCTGTTTTAAATGTACCAATTGTAGGAAGGAATACTTTACTTCTAGAGAATTAATAAAATTTGATGTTCTAACTGAGAGAAGATAGGCAGTATCTTTTAGTAAGTGCTAATCTTTATATAATAGTTATATCTTGTTTATTTCTATGAAAAAAGAAGTGATTTTAGTGTTGATAGTTTTAGTTCTAATTATTTCATGCAGTAAACTAATTGAAAAAACAATCACTCAAGAACACATTAATTTGCCAGATAAAGAAAAAGAATTATCTCGCGGACTTGATATAAATGCTCCCGAATTGCAATCTTACGTTGAAGAACTAAAAAAAGAAGAATCAGTCTGGTTTAAAAAAATAAGTACTCCCGAAATTAAACTAACAATACAAAAAGGAAACCAATTCAGTCCTGAACAAAGCAAAAAAGTATGTGATAACACTTGTAATGCATGCAGTCAAAGACTAGGAAAAAACTTAGTTGGTGCTAAGTTGCAGCAAGAAAAAATAAAAGAAGACTCATGCACGTGCAGTTTTGATAAAGAAGTTAACGGTGGAGAATACTACTCCTGTCTTGATGAAGCAAACAGAGCAATTTATTCAGAATTATTTGATGGACTAATAAAAAAAGATCCTTCCTTATTTCCAAAACTAAACCAAATGTATTTTATGTTTTCTAGTTATGATAAAGAAAAAGTAAACAATAACTTTTGTGACAATATTTGCGGTTATTGCGCAACAAAATTCGGCCAAAAACTAGACTTTACAAGCGCACCAACAATAAATGAAGAAGGAGACCTACAATGCACTTGCCAAACAACAGACTTCAGCGTAAATTATTATCGTGTTAATTCTTGCGTAGCAGATTTGATAAGCATAATACCAAGCAAATAGTTTACAGTTTATGGTCTGGGTTTACGGTAAAATGATTTTGTTAACAACTTCAATCTTATTTTTTAATAATTTGAATTTTCCCCTAGCCGAACGCTCGCTTTTTGTGCTAGAAAAGTTTTTTCATGCTCTTAGCGTTCGGAACAGTGTGTCGATCTGCGGTCGAAAATTGATAATGAAAGATTTTTGTGAGTGCACTTATGAAACTCGTTGACTTTTTATCATCTGTTAATGCCGCCAAAAGAAGAAAAGAACACAACTAGCACGCGATTCGGGGCGGCTGGAACTGAGAAAATTTAACAAATTAAAAGAATAAAAAGTGCACTAAATGTTTTTCATAACTATTTCACTCACTAGTAATCTCTCCCTCAACATAAGGAGCAATAATTCTATTTTGAGGGTCTATGAATGCTCTTGCACTTATTTTTAGCCTAAAATTTGTTCCTGGAATTCTAAAACTAAACCAATCAGGTCTAGAAGTTTCCATTCCTAAACCTTTAGTAAAATGCCAGTACAAATCAGGAGCTTTGCCAATAACATCAGCAACAAGAGCTCTTTTGATATCTGTTTCGTAACCTTGTTTTATCAAGTAGTCAATATCACCATAATTGACAACATCACTTGTATAGGATTCTAAACAATGAACTGGAAAATCCATTCCTGCAGTGAATGCAATCCAGTGACCAACTCTGTTTTCAAAAGAACCATCATCATTTTGTACTAATCCTTCGTTAACTCTGCAATATAATTCTTGAGATGCTGCAAAACCTCCCAGAGTTATGCTTTCGTATTGTTTTTCTGTAAGTCGCGCGTTTTGACGTGTTAAACCTTTAAATAAACCGAGGTCTGGCATATTTTTGTTAGTAGTTAAGGTGCCAAAACCAACATTGATGCCCAGATCATATTGAGCAGCATAAGCTTCAGTAACATGCGCATGCCCTTCTTCATGATTCAAAACCATAAATATTTGCCCAAAATAATACGCAGCTAAAGATTCACCTAAATTCTGAAAACCGCCTTTTTCTTCAAATCTTTGCTCAGTAATTTTTTGAAAATTCTCAAATAAAGGTCTTAATTCTAAACTAGGCACTTCAGGTTCGGGAATTTCAAGTGAAGATTTTTCTTCAATTGTTTTCTCTTGCGTCAAATCTTTTTCTTCAGATTTTAATATTTCAGCAGACTTTTGCACAGGCTTTTGTGCAGGTTGTTCTATTTCTGGAAATTTAACCGTTGACTTTATTTTTTTAATAACTTTCAGTTCTTCTTTTTGTCCTTTCAGTCCTTCCTTGACGTCTTCTGTCTTTCGTGGTTCACTTAATGTTTCTAATTTCTTTCTTGCTCTTTCAACAATTTTAGAATTATCTTTATTATCTTTAATTATTTTTTTTATGAAAGCAACAGAATTTTCTCCTTTAATTTTTATGAGCTCATCAATAATTATGCCTATTGCGTATTCATAAGCTCCTTCTGCGTCATTCTCAAAAAGTCCTCTTTCTTTTGTTAAAGCGTTTATTACTTTATCAAATTCTTGTTCATTCTCATAAAGTTCTTTAATGATTTGTAAAGCCACTTCATCAGGTAAATTGTTGGAAAATTCCACGTATTGAGTGATATTTGAAGGTAAGTATTTTTGTTTTGAAAATTCTAGGATTTTAGTTTTTTCTTCTTCACTTAAATCAGACCAAGCAGACTTAATTAGTTCGCCTAATAATTCTATTTCATTGCTTTGTATGCTGAATCTTACATAAGTCAGGAATTCTTTATTTCCTTCTTCAAATGCAGAATTTAATTTTTTATTTAAAACTGCATAAAGTACATCTATGAATGCTTTGGTTGTTTCAGAATATGTTTGTTCTTGTTGTTTTTTTAATTCGACTAATTTATTCATTATCAGTTCAAAATTGAAAAATGAAAATAATTGTGCGAATTCTTCAAATGAAACAAAACTTAAAATTTGGTCATTAGATAATTTTTGGAAAAAATCATCTAACAATGGCTTATCATCGAATCCTATGCGTGCCAAATCATAAAGGGCTGCCTTCATATCAATAACATTATCGGAAGAATATCTCTTCTCAATAAACTCTAGAATGGATTGTTTGACAAATTCTTTCTGTTCATCAGCGAGGTTTTCCAAGAAATATTTCAGTAACGAGTAAGTTTGTTCTTTTGTACTTAACTCTTTTAATGACTCTTTAAAGTATTCTAATAAAAACTCTTTTTTTGTTTGTTCATCTAATGGTAAACTGTTTATTGACTTGATTAATTGTACAAAGAATTCTTCAGGTATTTCTCTTTTTTCAAATTTATTTTGTGCTTTCAGAATATTATTTAAAACGTCGCTTAATGCTTCTTTCTTTTTATCTAAGTTTAATTCTTCTAATTCTGGAGGGATTGAAAGCACAAAGTCGCTTATTTTGGTGAATAATTTTGCAATTTCTATTATTCCAAAGAAATTATTTTCTCCAAACATAGCTATTTGATTCATTATGTAGACCTTTATCATTGTACGCCAATCACCAATCATATATCCAATTCCTACCGATTCTGCACTGTTTATGTTGTCTGTTCGGAGTATTGTAGGATATTCTTTATGTTTATCTAATCCTAAAACATCAATTATTTTAACCATTTTTTCAAATTCATTAAATTCCATTTTCCAATTTACTTGAGTGTTGCTCATAATAGTAAAGAGTTCTTTGACTAAACGATAGACTGTTTCAGTTTTTTCTTTTGGGAAACCTAACGTTTCAACAACATTAAGTAATGCTGCCAACAATCTTCTGTATTCCCCTAGTTTGTTTTGATCAAGTTCATTGATTTTGTTCTGGCGAATTTTTTGTCTAGAATCTTCTATTAAGCTTCTTTTTCCGTTAGCTAATAAAATTAATATGTTGAAAAGTTCCTCCGTCTTTTCCTGTTTCATGCTTTCAGGCAATAATTTTAATAAACTTGGAAGTTCATTGTAAAGCATTTGTTTAAAAGAGTCATCATCAGGTCTTTGAAAGTTATCCTTCATTCTTTGAAAGAAAATATTCATAAGTAATTCATACAAATCAACAGCGAGTGGTTGAAGTTCAGGTAAAGCTTCTATATCACTCATTAATTCATTGTAAAGAGGACCATAATGTGCTCTATCAAGCATGTTCTCAGGTAATCTTTTAAGTTTAGCAACAACCATGGAATTAATTTCTTGAATTTCTTGGTTCTTATTCTCTATTTGACTATGTATTAACAGCGTTATTAACCTCGCTCTCATCTGATAACAAGCACCCGCGTCTTGGTACTCCCATTTTGAAGTCTCTTTTTTTACTAATTCGTAAACTTTCTCAGTAGCTTCTGCAGGATAACCTAACATTCTAACTAATTCTGGTAAATAATAAGTATTCCAATTTTGTTCATTTCCTTCAATCTGTGTTAGTATTAAATCTAAAATCATTTTTACTTTCTCTATTTTTTTCTCAACTAAAAAATCCATTATTGAAGGTATTGCGTTGTTAATTATGTATTGTTCTCCTGTTTCTTTATACTGCTCAAGCAATGAATTAAATAATTGGTCTGCAAATTGTTTTTTATCATCCGGACTCATTTGATTGAAAAGATTGGTTGTGAGTGATAAATAATTTCGTTTTACTACTTCAAAAATTTCAGGCTTACTTTCTCTGAGTTGTGTGAATTTCTTGTAAATCATTAAAGATGCTTTTTGCTGTTCTTCTTGATTGCCGTTATTTCTAAGGTCTTGTAAGTATTGGTTTATTATTTGATTAAATGCATTAAATAAACTAATTGAGTAAATTTCATTAGGAGACTGTTTTAAGAGCATTAAAAAATCATCAAACAACTTATTGACTTGTTCTTCAACATTGCTTTTTTGTTCTTCTTGTTGAGGTATTACTTGTGGTGGTTGTGGTGCAAATTGTTTTAGAATCGGTATTTGAGCTCCCATTGGTTTTTGCATTGCTAAAAATACTGGCTGTTCAAATGCTTGTTCTTTGAAGTAATTCATTGCTTGTTCATTATCGATTTTGAATTCTCTAGGATGTAATGGGAAAAATTCTTTGTAACCTGTAGGATCTAAATCAAATTCCATAGGAATGTTTTCAACAGTTATTCTGACTCTGACCCATATGTGTCCTTCGGTTATTTTTTCTGTAAAACCATCAACGTACTTAACATCAATTCCTCGCTCTTTTAGTGCATGATATAATAGCGCTGCAAAGTCTCTGCAAACTCCGTTTCCTTTCAATAAGACTTCTTCCATGGGTTTGCAAAATTCTGAATGAAGTTCGTAAACTTTAACCATATCTTCAGCCAGGGAATAAATTTTCATTACTAATTCGAGCTCGTTTTTTGATTCTAAATGTCTTATTTTATCAAGGAATGCTGCGGAAAGAGGTTCTTGAGGTGTGTAAGGATTTTTGTAGTCTTCATAATTAAAAGTAATAATTTTTGAAAGAGTTCTTAATAAACTACCTATAAAAGAAGATCCTTCATAAGAAAACTTATATATGTCAAATATTCCGTAAGAGTAATATTTTCTTTTTTCTAAATCTTGGACTGTTTCTAAAGACGATTTACTGTGTAGACCTGTCACCCAATCTTCTCCTTGTATTTGTTGAATAAAATCAATAATTTTCTCACTAGATATGGCTTTATCACCAAACAGAGCAATATTATCTTTAATAAAAAGCAAAACTTGATCAATCAACACGGTGTTTTCTTCAAAATTAACAATTTCTGCTTTTTTCATTAAAATTAAAACAGTATTAGCATAATTTTTAACTGCTTCAGAACTATTTTTTGCAATTGATTCGATCAGAGCTTCAGGATTAAACCAAGGAAGGGTTTCTTTCTGAAGATTTAGAAGACTTAAGTGAGTTATTAATATTCTAATTATGTCGTCTTTATTTTCTTGAGGAATTTCTGAAGATTCTATTTGGATGAGAAAGTTGTTAACAAAAGAATCATTTCTAAAAATCTTATAATGGTTAGCAACAGCTTCAGTTAAAGTAAGTATTTCTGAAAGACTTAGTTCCCCAAAATTTCTAGTCAAAACACTAAATTTAACAGAAAAATCTAACATCCCTTCAGGATTATGTTTTATTTGACTTGCCAGAAGAACATATTTAACATCATCAATTTTATTATCTAATTCTTTTATTAGCTCAGCAGCCCAGTTATCATAAGTATTCTCTTCAACGCTAGTAAAATCAGGATTTTCTTTTTTTTGCTCAAAATAATCTCTCAAATAAAAAAAGAAATTTATTGATAATTTCTGAACTTCAATTCTAAAATTTTCATTTAATTCTTTATCAAGTGAAACATTCATTAAAAAAGAGGCAATGCTTTCAGATATTTTCGGATCATCATAACCAAAATTTACGAGAAAATAAATTTCGCTAAGAGATAATTTTGTTTTATCTTCTGAATAAATTTTTTGTATTTCCGAAAAGAATACTTTAGAACCAAATTGGTAAATGTAGTGCCTAAATAAACTACCATTTGATGCATATTCACTTCTCAATCTTTCAACAACTTTGGCAGTTAACTCTTCACTTAAGTTCTTGCCATCGCATAAATCAAGAATATCTTTGTAAAAATCTCTCTCTAAAGCTTCTCTCATTAAACTTTCTTTATCCTCTTTACATCTTCTGTTTATTTCATCAAGTGTAGGCTTTGTTTGAGTATATTTTTGTTCTTCTTGCTTAAGAATTGGTATTGATGCGCCCATTGGTTTCTGCATTGCTAAAAATCCTGGAACTTCTGTTTTGAGAATTGTACTTGATACTTCTTTAGGCTTCTCAGTTCTCATACTTGTTTCTTTAGGTATTTCACTAGCTTTTTCTGGTTCTGTGATGTATCTTTTTCCTTGCACTCCTTCATATTGCTTCCATATAGCTTCAAAAGTTTCTCTGGCTCTTTCTTCTTCAACTCCTTTAAATCTTTCATGTAGTGGGATGAATTCTCTATACCACGTAGGATCTAAATCAAACTCGACAAGTTTATTATTAACATTAATAGTTACTGTAACCCACATATGGCCTGCGCCTTCGCCAACAGCATTTGAAGTTATAATTTTTGCATCAATACCTCTCAATTTCAATGCGTAGACAAGTAGTGGAGAGCGTTCTCTACAAACAGCCTTACCTTGTGTTATAAGCGTTTCAAAGTTTCGGCACATTACGTCACTTCTTTCGAAAATTGGCAATATCTTAGTCACGAATTCATAAATCTTTTTGACCAGAATAAGGTCGTTATCTGCTTTAATATTATTAACAATTTCTATAAATGCTTTGGTGTTTGGTTCGTTAACAGTATAGGGATCTTCAAAAGGCATGGACTGAGCCAGTCCTAAAATTTTTCTTGCAAGCACTTTAAAAAAAGATTCGTGGCCATAAGCAGCCCTCCTAAAAGCTAACTCAATTTCATTATTTAATTCTTGTCTGTGCTTAAAATTTTCTTCTTCAGCTTGCATACCTTCTAATGAAGGGGGAATTTTGTAGCCTTCCTCAAAAACCTCAATACTATCATCAGATTGAATCTGTTGAATCTTATCAATAATTTCCTCAGATGTAGCATCAGGATTGTCATTTAGAAATCTATTAATTGCTTCAATTAAATAAATATTATAATCTGATTCAACTTCTCCAAAAAGTTGTTCTAAATGTTTTCTTGCTTCTTCAAATTGTTTTTCATTAGAAACATCTTCTGTCAATGTTGCTTTTTGTGGTTGTACTGATTCTTGCATTAAAATTGGTGGTGGAACGCTAACAGATTTTCTCATTGAAAGAATTCTGGGCGTTTCGGTTCTAAATACTGGCTTCTCAGTTCTCATGCTTGTTTCTTTGGGTTTTTCTTTTACTTGTTTATTTTTTGATCTAATGACCAATATTACTGTTTTTCCTTTGCCTGCAGTCGTAATACTTTTTTCTGGAAGTCCTATCATTTCCTGGTAGTCTTCATTAAATGAAAAAAATAGATTTCCTTCGCTCGTAATGCCCCACTCAACAGAATCACTTCTTTTTATATCAACAGTGCTAGTTTCACCTTCTGGACTAGTTTCTGAATCGCCTTCAGACGCGTATGTTCCAGCGCCTCTTAGTCCAACAGCATGCTGTCCAAATTCTTCATAACTCATTCCTTCCTCTTTTGGAACTTTCCAGGTGCCTTCTTTATGACCTTTTTCTATTTTCCAACTAATAACTTCAACTTCTAAATCATCATCAAGAATGGATTCAATCCTTTCTTTCATTTTTTGAACTGCTTCTTCAAGAGGTAATTCCATTAATTCAATTAAGAAGTCTGCATTCATTAAACCGGTATTTTCCATCCACTCAATAATTCTATCAACATGATAATTGAAATTTTCTTTTTGAGGCATTCCTTCAGGAAAAAAAATGCCGACAGGAGTAATGAATGGAATTTGCAAAGTTGCAGCAATATAATCTAGCAAATCTTTAAAATTCTGCATTTCTTTAGGAGGTGTTTCTGAAGAAACACCCTTGCTGGGCGCTTTGGCGTGTTCTGACTTTAATATTTCATTAGCTGTATTGACAAAACCTTTAGCAACACCATCCTTGAAAATGGGGAAATGATTAATTTTGGGTTTGTCAGAAATATAAAACAATTCTGTTGGTTGTTTAGTTTGGATTGAGCTAACTTCTTTAGGTTTTGTGTTAAATAATCTTTCTAATTCTCGTTTGGCTGCTTTTCTAACAACTTCTGATGTGTGCTTGTTTAGTTCTTCAAGCACTTTTTGTTTTCTGTGCTTAACATTTTCTTCATCAACTGTCCATTCTGGAAATAGATTGTTTATTAAAGAATAATGCGCGGAATCTTCTGAAAAGTTGTTCACTAATTGCAATACTTTCTTGAAATCTTCTCCTGAACCGTATTTTAACAAATAATGAAGATTCTTTGTTCTAAAGTATTCACTTAAATTTTCATCAAAAATAAACTCTCGTAATGCTTTGAGTAAAACTTGTTTAACTTGTTCTTTAAAAGATTCAGAATTTGTTATTTTAATAAGTTGATCCAGATTAAAAAATCCGTTACTTACCTCTTCAAGAGAACTTTCTTTTTTTATTTGTTCTTCAGAGAAAGCCAAATGACGTAAATCTTGTTCGGATGGTGGTTCAGTTGACGTAATCTTTTTTTCTTTTGTGGGTACTTCTTCAAAACTCATAAAGTGTTCAACGATTTTGCGGGCTGATTCTCTGATGCTAGATTCCTCTTCAGGATTATTTGCTATTTCTTCAAGAACTTTTATGGCTTTTTCGTCATTAACAGATAATGTATTGATGATAATTTCCATTATTGCTTCATAACTTAAGCCAGAATTATTTACTGCCTGTTCTATTAAATTTTCATCGTAATAAATTCTTCTTAATTCTTCAATGGATTTTTCAAAAGGAAGAAATGCTACAAAATTTATGAATGCCGCGAAGTATTTCGGCAGCAAGAATGATTTTGCTAGATCGTAGTATTTTGCAAGTTCTGTTTCTTCAGTAGTGGAGACTTTTTTCTCCAAAAGTTCAAGCAAATAATCTCTTGCACGATAAGAATTACTTCTTATGTTGGCATTTTCTCCAGTTTCACTCCAATAATTGAATGTATTGATTAGCAAGATAAGCGTTCCAACATCTAAATTTACCTCAGTTAATTGATTTTTAATTGATGAGTTTTTGAAAGGTTCTCTTGCTATTCTTTCTTTTAATAATTCTTCTAAAATATCTAATGCGGGGTTTGATCCTATTTTTGCTAATATTTTTATTGCTAATTCTGTTCCTAAATTTTTTATTATTAATCTATATAATTCAATACTGTCTTCTTCAGTTATAACAACTGAAAGATCTTGAACTATTAGCAATAATCTTTGTTCATATTCAACTCCTCCAGATTTATTGAATAATATTTCTTTTAAGAACGCAATTCTTTGTTCGTAAGGGAGTCGTATTAAATCTTTTACTAAAAGAGAGCTATCAAAATTTATTAAATTTGTAATGGCTAAGTCTCTTATTTCTTTTTCTAGTTCTTGATTTAATGCGATCTGCATCAGTTCAGGATAGCTAAAACCTTTAGCACCTCTGTGGAGTGCTTCTTTTTTAATATCAAGGTCTATTCTTTGGTCGAGGATTATTTCTTGAAAGAAACTTGGTGCTAGAGTGCCTAATGCTTCAATAATAGTTCTTTTTGCATAACTGCTTAATTGAGGATTTAAGAGTAATTCTTTAAATTTGTTAGTTCCTTCTTTGTTTAATAATGCTCTTATTGCGCTAGATCTAACCTCTAAAGGAACATTCGTATCTGGTACAACTGAGATTAATAAGTCTATTAATTCTGGTGTGTCTAGAAGTTCTTTGGCGAGCCATAATTGCTCTGCAATCAGAATTTTATAGTATTTGTGCAGTTCGGGTATATTTAGTAGTTTTTTTAAAACTTCAAATTTGCCGTTTTCACTTAAAATTTGTATGATTTGATCATTTATTTCATATAAGTCCAAATCATACGGTCTTTGTTTTATGATATATTCAAGTGTCGATTCAGCTTCTGGAAATGTTTTAATAATTTCTCTTTTCTCGTATTTATTTAGTCTGTTTGAATCTAATATTTTCTCTAATATTTCAGTCCTTTCAACAGGACTTAATTCATACTTCAAAATTTCTTCTTTAAAAAATTTGGCAAATGATCCTATGTTCTCAAAACTTTGCAAATTAATAATTAAACCTATAAACCATGATAAGAATTTTCTATTTTCTTCTTTGTGTATTGCTGTTTTCAAGAAATCCAGGGCAGAATATGCAAAATCTGCTTTTACTTGTCTGAGCTTCATGATTTTTTTAATTAAATATAATTTATTTAAATCGCTAACATTCGGATTTTTAAATAATTCAAATAAATGGTTGACATCGTACCAAGATAGTATTTCAATAAAAGCACCCTCGTTGCCTTTTGTTACTGGAGTTATCAGTTCTTTTTTTATTAATTCCATTAATTCAGAGTGCTCTTTTAAAAATTGTTGTTGATTGAGAAAAATGTACAAATGAATTATTATTCTTAATTTTATTTCATCACTGACATTTGGATTGAATAATAATTCTTTCAAATCTTGAAAGTTTGTTTCATCACCTTTCGGTCCTGCCAAAACGTATAATGCACTTATTTTATCTTCAAGAGTTTTATCAGGATCTAGAACTGTTTTTTTTGCATCAGACGATTCTTCTTCAGGAGATTTAACTCCTGATATCCAATCCCAAGTTCTTCCAAACCATCCTTTTTGTTCAGATTTTAGTATTGATGTTGGCTGTTTTGATGGTATTTCTTGTACTGGGTATTTTTGTTCTGATTTTACAACTTTGATTTGTTTTGTGATTTCTCTTTTTCCTTCTTCAGAAATTCCTGCTGGAATTTCTCCGGGTGATTCTTCAACTGATGCTTGAATTTTTTCTCCGAAATTCAATTTCAATAATTTTAGTAAGCTTTCTCTTAGTCCGATGTCTTCTATTCTTGAAATTAAATCATAGAATTCTTGTGTTGGTGGAATTCTTTTTTGAACTATTAAATTAACTAGTTGTGCAAGTAATTGTTTTGTTTTGTTTACTAATTTTGGTTTTGGTGCGTAAGGACTATCTGAATCTGGAAGTAAATCAGTTATTTTTTTGATTTCTGTTAACGCGTTTATTAAATTAATATATGTTTCTTGAGCTTGCTCAGTACTTAATTCTAGTCTTGATAAAGAATTAATTTGTTCTTGAATGTATTCTAATAATTTGGTGACTTGATCGTCAATTTGTTGACTATAAATGTTTGATGGAAGCGTTCCTTCCGAGTATTTCTCGTTAATATTTGCATGGCTTAATAGTGTTGTAAGGGTTTTTAGTAATTCTGAAACATTGAGATTTTCTCCTCTTTCAAGAGCGCTTAGCAGGTAATAAAATCCGAAATCTTTTAGCAAGAAATAAGCTTTTGTTGTTAGTTCAGGAGGGAATTTAGTCATTTCTAATAATTGGTAAATTAAGTAAGCCACTCCAGGACTTACGTTTGGTAACGTTCTTTCCTTCAGTCCTATTTCGAGTTGTGAAAATAATTCGTTCAATATTTGTATTGCTTTCTCTTTTTTCCTGTCATCAGGCAAGTACTTAATTATTTCAAGTAATAAGCCACCTTCTTTTATTCTATCTTGGTATAATTTGTGTAATTCGGTGAAAATTAGTGAAGAATATGCTTCTTTCGTTTTTTCTGTCATTAAGCTATAGACTTCAAGCAAATATTTTTCTTTAGCTTTAAGAGGTATTTCTGATATTGATGTAAAAAGATCAAACAAGTCATACAAGTAGTTTTGTCTGTGTTCTTCAGATAATAGCTTTGCTAATTCTAGCAAGTCCAAGTGAAAGTCCATTCCTAAACTTCTTGTAAGTTTAAGTCTTGTGGGTTCTTTTGTGCATTCTTTATCCCCGCATTTAGTGAATTCAAGTGTTTCGTATTCAGTTATGATGATTGAAGTTATGAAATAATTATATCGTTTATATAAATTTAATAACATTTCAAAATAAGCTTGAACATCTCTTTCGTTTGATAATAAACTTATTCGGTCTTTGTAGCTTTGCAATCTTCCAAGCAGTCTTCTTGCAACAAAAGTATTTAGTTTTTCTTCATCGGTTAGTTCTGGATCAAACTCAGTTAGTGCGGGGAATTCTCCGCTGTTTATTAATTCGTCCATTAATTTCTTTGCTTCTTCAGGATTGTTATAGAATGAATTAATCATTTCATCAATTTCATTAATTAGTCCGGTTAATTCTGCTTTGACTTTTTGTTCATCAACAGGTTTCACTTCTTCTTTTGTTACTTCTTCAGTTTTTAATACTTCAACAGGCTTTCTTACTGTGCCGATTTGTGTTTTGAGAATCCTGGCGGATTCTCCGGGTGTTTTTTTGTCTACTGATTCTTTTTCAGCTCTTTTATTTTTGATTTCTTCAAATAATTTTTGTAAACTAATAATTGATTTTATTTTTTCAAATTCATTATTTGCTCGTTCTTTGACAAATTGTTTTTGATCATCAGGCAAAGTCTCGTGTTTTTCTAAATATTCATTGATTTTTTGAATAAATTTGTCTGCAAATTCATTCTTTTCATCGTTATTGAAACCACTGAAAGAATTAATAAAACTTGAAGCATGTCTTGATAGCCTGAAAAGATTTTCTGGACTCAAATTATTTATGTTTTCTAAAAAGTAATTGAGCGTTTTGATAGTTACTTGTTTTAGAACTGTTTCTTCTTGAGTGTCTTTTACAAGAAGATGATAATACAAGAAATTATCTAAAAAGTCTTTAACCTCTTCCTCGGAAAGACTTGAATAATTTATGGCTAATAAATCTTCGTAAAGCGCTAAAATTATTCCTTTTTCTTCATCGCTTGCAGTGTCTTTTATATCATATGATGTTTTGTAAAGTGCAAGAAGGAATTGCGTTTTTTCGCTTTCAGTCAAACTCGATTTGTTTTCCTTGAAAAATGCAAAAAGCTTCAAGGATGCTTCTCTGTTTAGTTCTGTTTTTTCTTCTTTGGTTAGAAAGTTTCCAAACAAAACTCGATCAATTAATTTGAATAATTCTGAGACTTTTTCAGTTGATAAAGTTTTTTTGTTATTCTCAAAATGTTCCAATAGTTTTCTTGCAATTTTTTGTATTAATTGTCTTCCTTCTTCTGAAACGCGATTTTCTCCTGTAACATCAACTAATTCTCCTTTTTGTATTGTTTGGTATGTTGGCATTAAATTTACTGAAAGAATATCGTCTAGCATCTTTAAAAGTTCAAAATTGGAAAATAATTCTTCTGTGTGATTATCAAAAAGTTCGTTTAGCGAGTTGACAATTCTTTGTGCTAATTGATCTTCATTTTCTATGTTAAATTTGTAAAGGACCGTGTTTAAGAGTTGTAGAATGCCTAAAGATTCGGATAATGTTAACTGATTTTTTTGTGTTTCATATTTGAGTGATAAATCTTCAAATATGAACATGATATTTTCAGGATTCATTGCTTCTGGAGAAATATTTGTTATTGTTTCTAAAGCATATAAAATTAGGTGTGTCTCGCCTAAAGCTAATGTGTCTTTGTTGTCGATATAGATTCCTAAAATTGTTTCAGCAAGCAAGGACAAATTCATCTCGCTTAATTTAACACTTTCTTTAAATCTTAGAAGCTCTAAACCTTGAGCGATTGTTAGCAAAGACGTAACCAATTCATTGAAAGGCTTATTTTTTTCACGAATAAAAACATTAATCAGATCTTTAACTGTTTTTGCTAAATCTGGTTCCACAACTTTTTCAGGGGGTGCTTCTGGAGCTGCACTTTTTAGTATTGAAGGCAAATTAAATGGTTCTCTTCCAATGCGTGTTGCCAAAAATGGAGAAATTGTTTCCAATTTATAACTTGTCTTTTTTGGTTTGTACTTCTCGAGTTTTTCTAAATCTTTTTGCACTTCTGCATCTTTTTCATACGTGCTTCTCATTTCGAGTTTGTTAATGAAGTTGTCTAGTATTATCGTTTTTTGTTCTTCACCGAGTTCTGAGCCGGACAATATTTCTTCGAGAAGTTCAATGATTTCGTTTCTTAAATCTCTATTTTCTATTTGATATAAAAGTTCTAAAGATTCTACAACTTCTTTTATTACTCCATCAGGGATATTTTTTATCAGAATTATCTCTTTTAGTGCTTCAAGTGTTCCCGAAGGAGGAACTTCATAATCAGTTACTACGCCGCTGTTTAAAATGAAATTTCTAATTAATTTAATTTTTTGTGCTTCACTTAAAGCAGGATCCTGCATTTGTTCTGTGAGTGTTGGAATAACCTCTAGTTTAATTTTTATTTTTTTCCACAAATAATAAAATGAGTCGATAACATCATCCACAATAGGTATTCTTTCACTAGTCAATATTCCCGGATTCTTTTTTTCAGGAACGACTTCTTGTCCTTTTAGTTTGTCAATGATCTTTTTAACTTTTTCAAAGTCTCCTTCTTGTAATGCTTTTGCTAGTTCTGCTTTTCTTAATTCTGGTAAAGAAAGTTGGGAGCTTACTGCAGGCATTCTTCCTGGACCACATTTTGCGCAATCAACACACGTACCTTTTTCATTCACGTATTTTGCTTGAGCTAAAGGACATTTTATGCATTTAACACTCTCCAGAACTGCGTTTAAGATGGCAACTGATGCTTTGACTCCTGATAAGGAAGCTCTAACATTTTGGTGTGCTGCATAATTAACAAAAGTATTACCAACCATTGCTTTAAAGATAGAACTTCTAATTTCTCCACCAATACTATTTGCGTGTGCTTTTGCTTGGTTAATTCCTTTTTTGAATTCTTCATCGTAAAATTTAACTAATTCAATTTCTTGCTTTGCCTTATCTAAATAATTATTAACTCCGGGGCATGCTGCTTGAGGCATTGCTTCTAAGACAGAATTTAAAGAATCAACAAGCACTTGGTTGTTAACATTGTCGAATGTTTTAATGCTGTCTTGTAAATCATATTTTAGATTTGTTGGAGTGATTTTGTTCATTGCTTTCTTTAAGTTTTCCAAATCCCTTGATTTTTGTTTTTCTCCTCTTTGTTTTGATTGTCTTATGGCAAAATCAGTGTCCCATCCTTCAGCGTCGAATAATTTAGAAATAAACTCTTCAGTGAATGGTGAAGCTCCATATACTAAGTGTTTGTAAGCATCATTCAAATTGCCGTTTGCTTGATTGATTTGGTTAACGGCATTCATTAAAGCAATAATTGCAGAATCATCAGAACAAGTGCTCAAGTATTGTTTTGCTTTTTCTATTTCTGGGTCTAATGGAGGCAAGCATTGACTTATTTTGTTTATTTCACCAACAGCGTTGTTATCTTCTTGAACTTTTATTAATCCTTCAATGAAATTCATTACTCCGCCGTAAATTTGGTCAAATAACCATTTTTCAGGATCTTGCTGAGTTGCCTTGCCGGTTAAAAGATTCCTTGCGGAATCTTTATTTTTTTGTTCTTCTTCATATTCTTTTATTGCGTCAGCAATATCAATAATAATTGGTTTTTCTTTGTCTTTTTTCACGAAAGGCATTAGTGGCCATTGAGGTATTGGTGCAATAGGCCAAACGCCAGAACTTAAAATGTATTTACAATCGATTCCTTTTGGTGGCTGTGGTTTGTCCATGCAGTCGGGGCATTGTTTTAAGCAAACAAGTCCTTGTTGTAAGTTTTCTAAGAAATTCTGCGGGGAGTTTTCCTTCGGAAAACTAGCAACAGATTCAGTTGAAGGAACACAGTCCTGTTTTACTGGATCGCAACCGTTAGGGCAGTAAGTACTTCTTAATCTGTTAATTGTTCCTTCGCAACTAAAATGATTAAGAACTTTATCATTGCAATAATCGGGGTAACTTTCTGCTTTTGTTTGAGTGTTTCCTTTTTCATCGAGCCATACTTCTCCAATTTCGATATGTAATGGATTTTTTAGTTCAATGCAGTAATTGCTTTTTTTACTTTTATCGAAACAATTATTTTCTAAAGAATTACAACCATACTGGCATTCAACAATTTCTGAACCTTTACAAGTAAACTTTAACAGTTGATTCCCTTGGCATTTATTTTCTTGTAATGTTTGTCTTCCGTCAGGGTAAGAATATTTAGCACCTTCAACAGTATCTTCACAACTTACTTGTCTGCAAGCTCCATCAAAACAAGAAAACTCAACTTTCTTGCCTGGAGAAACTTCTATTTCAGGACAATAAATATTTTCCTCCTTAGAAAAACCTTTTTCATCACAAGAGTATTCTTTTAAAAAAAGATTTCCGTTTTCGTCAAATAAACATATATCTTCTTCACGAAATGGCTCGTTAGTAATAGTAACACCTGTGACCTGACCTGGCACGAGAGCAGGCATAATTTCATCTCCATCGCTATCAGTACATGTTGATTCTACTAGTTCTTGTGTTGCTTTTGGACAATCTTCAGGACAAGTGAGTTCGTTTTCTGCTGGTTTATTGTACACTCCTTCTCTATCACAGTATTTATCCCCGCAAAAGCCTGTAAGAATTAGTTCTTTTGGAGGAATTTTAGGAGGTAATGATGGTTGAGTGGGTTTTTCTTGAGGAATTTCGTAGACTGGCTGTGGAGTGTAGTATTCAGTTGGTGGTTGTATTGTTTGTAATTCTTGGTTGGTGGGTGGTGGGTTGAAATCTGAAGGGAAATCACTAACAGGTCTTCCTGTAATTGTGTAAGAAAGTGCGGTAGTTAAGGGTAGATTTATGAATAGTAAAATGACTAAAATAGCAAAAATTTTTTGATTCATCCAAAAACCTCTTTTATACCTGTTTTATGCAAGTTTTGTTTATAAATATTTGTGTTTAAAAGAATATTTGAGCTCACACAGTTCGCTCAAAAATATTCTTTTTGAACTGATTAGTTCTCAGATAAATACTAATATAATACTTATTAGTATTCTTTTGAGAACTAGCAATCTGTTGATCAGAAGCTTTTTTCCATAATTTTAGGCTTTTTTATGCCTAAAATTTTAAGAACTGTTGGTGCAATATTATACAACGCTCCATCTTTGATTTTTTTGCATTTTTCAGTGATTATTATTGGTACTTTGCTCGTGCTGTGCGATGTAATATGGTCTCCTATCATCTTTTCAGCATTTCCATGATCTGCAGTAACAATCAAGGTGTAATTTTGTTTTTTGCATGCTTCAGAAATTTCTCCTAAACATTTATCTACAACTTCAATTCCTTCAACGGCCTTCTTAATTTTACCAGTATGACCTATCATATCAGGATTTGCAAAATTGATAAAAACAAATCCGTACTTTTTCTGATTTATTACTTCAACTGCTTTTTTAGAAATTTTAAAAGCACTCATTGCAGGAGTTTTATCATAAGTGCTTACTTTAGGACTTGGTATCAGCAATCTTTCTTCACCTTTGAAAATTCGATCGCTTAATCCGTTAAAAAAGAATGTTACGTGAGCCCATTTTTCAGTTTCAGCCAATCGAAATTGCTTAATTGTATGTTTGCTTAAAACTTCACCGAGTGTATTTTTGATTTCTATTGATGGAAATACCGGATTTTTTATTTTTTCGTCGTACTCAGTAAAACAAACAAACTTAGTTTCTTTTGATAGTAATTTTGTTATTTGTCTTGCTCTATCGGCACGGTAATTAAAGAATATTATTACATCTTTTTTGTTTAATTGGTTATTATTAATGACTGAAGGAGTGATAAACTCGTCACTTTCACCACGTTTGTATGCATTTCTAACTGCACTTTCTGCACTCAAAAATTTTAGTCCTTTGCAATTCTTTATGTTTTCGTAAGCTTTTCTTGTCCTGGCCCAATTATTATTTCTATCCATTGCGTAATATCTGCCTGTAATTGTTGTTATTTTCCAATTTTTATTGTATTTGCGTAATTCATTTTCAATCAATCTAATATATTTCAGTGCGGATTTAGGCGGAGTATCTCTTCCATCAGTTATGCAGTGAACAAATACGTTTTTTAGCTTAAATTTGCTAGCAAATTTAAGCAATGCAAACAAATGATTTATGTGAGAATGTACTCCTGCATCACTAATTAAGCCTAATAAATGTAAAGAACTTTTCTTAACGTCATTTATTGCTTTAATAAGTGCTTTATTTATAAAAAATGAGCCATTTTTTATACTTTCATGAATTCTTGTTAAATCTTGTTTCACTAATCTTCCAGCACCGATATGCAAGTGTCCAACTTCTGAATTACCCATAAATCCAGGCAACAAACCAACATACTCTCCAGATGCATGTAATTCTTGGTAAAATTTTTCTTTTTTTAATTTATCAAAATTAGGAGTTTTAGCTAGCTTTACTGCATTACCTTTTGAACTATTTCTAATACCCCAACCATCAAGAACTATCAACACCACTTTTTTCATTAAAAAACACTGTGTGTTTTTCTTTTATAAATCTTTTTAGACATATCTGCTTGAAAAGCGAAATCTTTAAATAAACGTACGTGTACACGTATATTTATGGTTACTAAAACATTGACAATAATGGAAGATGTATATGGTCTTTTATTGAGAAATAAACGAGAAGAAGAAAGTTTTTCTGAAGAATTAAGAAGATTGCTTTCTGTAAAAAAAAGAGATCCTATGGAGTTATTTGGTTTGATTTCTGAGGAGCAAGGAGATAAGATGCTTGAAGATCTTAAAAGAATAAAAGAAGAAAACATAAAATTACAAAAACAGAGGCTTAAATGGAACTTTTAGATACAACATTTTTAATAGATGTTTTGAAGGGTAAAAAAGAAACTGTGGCACTGCTTAAAAGTGGCAAGCCTTTAATTACAACACAAATATGCATGTATGAAGTTATACGAGGAATGCTTTTAAGGGGTGAATCTCCAGATAAAATACTCAACGCAAGAGATTTAATTGGAGACTTCAGGGTAATAAGTTTAGCTGATAATAGCATCATAAAAGCTGCTGAGATTTCTTCTGATCTCACAAAAAAAGGAAAAATGATTTCTGATTGTGACTGTTTAATTGCAGGAATGGCTCTAGCAAACGGCATAAATAAAATAGTTACAAGAAACGTAGAACATTTTAATAGAATAAAAGGAATAGAAGTTGAAACTTATTAATCAAGTTCAGTATTTATAAAATTACCCATCGATTTTATAAATAATTTTAAAAATCATACTGTGATGGGTAAATTAAATAAGGCAATTATGTGTGCTATTTTTGGACTTGGTTTAGCTGGAACTGGCATGTATTATTTTAGTAAACCCACTCGAGTTGTTCAAAGCACTCCGGCTAAACAAATTAATTTATGGGAAGAACCAAAAAAACCTGCTTTAGATGAAGTTAAATCTTTTTTTGAAGAAGATAAAACTCCAGATAAAACAACTATTGCTCAGATTAATGTTTGGCTTAAAAATCTTGAACCGGGAAATTATCAATTGAGTGGAGGAGAAACTCCTGCAAGAGTTGCTCAGAATGATGCTTTAGAGTTTAGTAATCATAAAAAAATCTCTGGCAGAACTGTTTCTTTAATAAAAAATCCTTCTTGTTTGGAAAATTATGTTCGTGGATCAAGTCAAAGAATTGATGAGTTTCGTGAATGGTTAGAAAACAAAGGACTAACTATTCCTGAAGTAGTTTTTGAAATTCCAACCAATTCTGATGATTTAGTGTTTGTTCCATACAATCCCAAACTTGTTAAGATGTTCGTAGTAAACACAATGCATTCTTATGAATATTATCAAGCAGAAATGACAAAAAACACCAATGGAAAAAATAAAAAATTTTTGAAAGAAGTAACAATAGAAACTGATAAAGCAATTAATGGAGAAGTTTTTACTACACTTGTTTTCGATTATGATATGGAAAGAATAAATGGGGCGAGAGTAGAATTGTATTTCAGTCACTTACAAGTGCCAGAAAATGAATTGGAAGGATTTTATGCAGAACTTTGCGAACCACTTCATTATCAACTCTTAAGTGCTAGATGCAGATTTTTTGAATTTTATGTTAATCAAATGGGAAATAAGAACAAATCATTTTACAATTACGCAGATGTGAACAATGTTCAGAATAATTTAGCCGAAGCAGAAGAAGGTTTTGTTCATGCAGTAGTTTTACATTATTTGAATGCGGTTAAAGGGATTAATGTTGAGAAAAAGATAGAGTTTTATACTAATCGCGATTCATCTACTAAAATGAAGGGAATTTACAAAGCAGTACTTCCCGCACTTCAAATTATTGAAAGAAAAGGAATTGAAAAATCAATCGAAGATTATTTGGAAAGTCCTGAAGATTTTTACAATAACTAAAAATGGAAAACATTTCATTCAAAAGAAAAAAAGAACAAAAAACAATTGATGTTAATAATTTAGAAAAGATTCAAGGCTTTAAGCTTGATAAAAATGTTTCTGCTTTAGAATTATTAAAAAATTACAAAACTCTTGGTTTTCAGGCGAGTCATGTTGCTAAAGCTGCAGAATTAATTCAAAAAATGAAAAAAGAAAAAGTTGATATTTATTTGACTGCAACTTCCAACATGATGAGTTCTGGATTAAGAGAAATAATTGCGCAATTAGTTAAGCACAAATTAGTGAAAGCAATAATTACTACTACTGGTTTTATTGAAGAAGATGTTATGAAAACAAAAAAAGATTTTTATTTGGGCAGTTTTGAAGTTGATGATACTGAAGTCAAAGAGAACACGCTCAATAGGATTGGTAATATTTTTGTTCCAGATGATCATTATGTTTGGTTGGAAAGCTTTCACAATAAATTTTTGGAAAAAACTTGCGCAAAAAAAAAGGTTTGGAGTCCTAGTGAATACATTCATGAATTGGGTTTAGAATTAAATGATGAAAATAGTGTTCTTTACTGGGCTTCAAAAAATAATATTCCGATATTCTCTCCCGGATTTGTCGACGGAGCAATGGGAGATCATTTCTTCTTTTTCAATGAAAAACAAAAAGAAAAATTAGTGATTGATACTGCTAAAGACTTGACTATTTTTTATAAATTAATTCTCAACTCAGAAAAAACTGGAGGAGTATTCTTAGGTGGAAGCCTTCCCAAACATCACTTAATCGGTGCAGCAATACTAAGAAACGGATTAGATTGCGCGGTTTACATTCAAACAGGAACTCAATATGATGGTTCTCTTTCTGGAGCACATCCTAAAGAAGCAGTTAGTTGGAATAAGCTAAAAGACGAAAAAAATAGTGTAGTTATAGAAGCTGAAGCAACAATTGTGTTTCCTTTATTGGCATTGAGTTGGATGAATAATTAAAAATTATTCAAATCATCTTTATCTTCTTCACTTCCTAACCCTTCTTCTCCATCTTCATAATAAGCAACTTTATCATCTATTTGTCCTATGTCTTCTCCAAAAGTTTCGTTTACTATTCTTAGAAGTCTTCTTGCCATTTTCAAGTATTCTTCCATTTCTGTACTTTCATATTGTTTTATGTATTCTGAAGTCTCGTAAGAGTATAATCCGTGTTTTTTGCTTACTTCTGAAAATTCATCAATTATTTTTTTTATTTCATCTTCTAACATTTTATGGCTCCAATCTTTTTAGTACTGATTCAACTCGTGTAGTATCTTCATCATAAAGCGCTAAGTCTTCTATATTGCCTATGTCTCCAACATTCCAGTGCTCTGCTTTTACTCTCGCAAGAACTCGGTAAGTTTTAATCCACCTTTCCATTTCATGAGTGAGAGTTGTGTTTGTTAAGTAATTTGATGCGGCTAAGGAATAAAGCCCGTATTCTTTGCAAATGTCTGCATATTTTACTAGTGTGTCTAAAGTTTTTTTATCCACAAATATGCTTGATTTCTTAAGTATTTAATTATTATTGTATGGGAAAGTTTATAATTTAGAAAAGCATTAATTTATTCATGACTAAAAATATAGTTCTTGATGGTTTATTCGGATTATGTGTGGCTGACGCATTAGGTGTGCCTGTCGAATTTGTGAGTAGAGAAAAACTAAAAAAGAATCCCGTCAGGGATATGATTGGTTTTGGTGCTTATAATCAGCCTCCAGGTACTTGGTCTGATGATAGTTCTCTTGCTTTTTGTTTAGCTGAAAGTCTTTGTAAGGGATTTAATTTAAATAATATTGCTCAAATGTTTTGTAAGTTTTTGCATGAGGCGTACTGGACTCCTTGGAGTAAAGTGTTTGATGCAGGAGTAATTACTAGAATTGCTATTGCAAATATTCGAAGAGGAGTGAATCCTGTGCTTGCAGGAGGTAGATCTGAAAGAGATAATGGTAACGGATCTTTGATGAGAATACTTCCAATAGTTTTTTTTGTAAAAAACAAAAAAAGTGATGACAAATTTAGGATTATTGCGCAAGTATCATCAATTACTCACGGCCATATTAGATCTATAATTTCTTGTGCAATATATGTTGAATTTGCAATAAATATTCTCAAAGGACAAGATAAAGAAGAAGCTTATGAGAACATGAAGGATGTAATAATTGATTTTTACAAAAATGAAGAAAAAGAGTTAAAAAATTTTTCCAGAATATTAAAAGATGATGTTGCGTCCTTTTCTGAAGAAGAAATTAATTCAACGGGTTATGTTGTTGATACTTTGGAAGCAGCGTTGTGGTGTTTTCTAAATACTTCTTCATACAAGAATGCAGTTCTAACTGCAGTAAATCTTGGAAATGATACTGATACAGTTGCAGCAGTAACTGGTGGTTTAGCAGGAATTTATTATGGGTTCGAGAAAATTCCTAAAAAATGGATAAACCAGATCGCAAGAAAAGAAGATATAATAAAATTAGCTGAAAAATTAAATAAAACGCTCGAGTAAACTGATAAAAGCTCAGTTTAAAGCACAAACAAGTGCAAGTATTAAATTCAGCAATATCATTCGCGACGCAGTCGCCAAAGTGTTTTGGAAAAAATAAAAAAAGCAGACAATATTTTTTATTGCTGCCGTTTACTGCTTGCTAAGTTTTTTACTGCGAACCGCAAACTGCAAACTGTGAACTATGGACTGGTTCTGAGTTTCCTTCTCTAGGAAAGTTCAGTCCTCTTTGAACTACGTTTTTTTCTACTTCTCTTGCTTCAAAAGCACGGATTAAGAATTCTGCTGCTTTCTCATAATCAAATGGTTTGCACGAGAAAATATCTATAAAAACGTAGTCTTTTTCTTGGAATGTGTGCACAGAAATATGACTTTCTGCAATTATTATCACTCCAGTTATTCCTTTATCTTCAGGAACTAATCCCGAGTAAGGAAACACAAAAGGTTGTGTTATTTTAGTCATGCCGATCATGTCAGGCAAGTTATTTAATAGTCCAAAGACAAAATCTAAGTCTTTGAGTTTTTCTTTATTGCACCCACTTAAATCAAGGGTTAGGTGCGGCCCAAAAATGTTTTGATTCATTCTTAAAGTACACCTCCGTACTTTGAATTTTTTCCTTCGGAAAAAATTCTGAAATTATTGTTGTTTAGAATAAATGGTAAACTAGAGCTGAAACTAATTAAACTAAGAAGTATTTCTTTGCTTGTTTTTGTCGTCTGTAACATTTTTTGTTTGGAATAACTGCACCTCGCAGGAAAATTGTTTTTATTAAAGTAAAACATATTTGAGAACTTATATTTAAATATATTTATTTTGAATTTTTCTCGTCTATTTAGTATATTCACTTTTTAGAAGACCAAACATCAAGTCATCCAACCATTTTCCATTTTTGAAAATGTGTTTTCTGAACGTTCCTTCTTTTTTGAAATGAAATTTTTCTAAAACTTTTATTGAAGCAATATTTGGATGCATTACCTTTGCATAAATCTTTTTAAATTTTAATTTTTTGAAACCAAAATCGAGAATTAATTTTACTGCTTCAGAAGTTATTCCTTTATTCCAGTGCTTTTTTCCCAACCAAAAACCCAGTTCTGCATTTTTACTGGTCTTATCTATCTTAAATAAAGCCACCATGCCGATTATTTTGTTAGTTTCTTTTAATTCGATTCCCAAATCGTAAGAGGTTTTTTCTTTTTTTGTTTTTTGAGGACTTCTATGCAGATTTTTGATTAGTTCAACCGCGTGTTTTAACCTGTAAGGGCGTGGTAAAGAAGTATATTTTCCAACTATTTTGTCTTTTGCATTTTCGTAAATTGAATGTGCATCAGAATTTTTCAGGGTCCTTAATATTATTCTTGTTCCTATTAATTTCATAATACTCTCGAAATCAGTTCAGCAACGTCAATTTTGCTTTCTTTCCTTTCAATTGTATTTGTGCAGATTACGTTTGCTCCTAGTTTTTGTAATCTTTTAACTGCATCTAGAACGAATACTCCGTGAACTGCAATACAATAAATTTTTTTAACTCCTTTTTGTTTTAATTGTTTGATTGGTTCAATCATTGTATGACCAGTGCTAATAATGTCATCAACAACCACTACATCTTTTCCTTTCCAATCAACATCTTCTTTTACTTTAATTCTTACTGTTGTTGAATTATATCTTTTCTTTCTTAACACAACTGCATGATGATGTAATTTTTCTGCAATATGTTCAGCCCATTGATAACTTTCGCCGTCTGGACCCACAATTATTGCTTTAGGATGATTTTTCTTTATGTATTTTGCAATGTCTTCATTTGCACTTAATCTTCTTGTTTTAGTTTCAATAACTTCACCAAGTTTTTTATACCTGTGTAAGTGAGGATCAATTGTAACAACTTCATCAGCGCAACTTAATAATAATCCCATGTATCTACTTGAAACAACTTCTCCAGGACTAAATTCTTTATCCTGCCTCATATAACCCAAGTAAGGTGCAACAACAGTTACTTTCTTAGCACCAGAATCATTTGCTGCTTGAGTAGCAAAAACTAATTCAATCAAAGCATCGTTAGGATTCGGATGAAACGAATTAACCAGAACAACATGTTGATTTTTGACGGATTTCATAAAACGCAAATGACTTTCTCCGTCGGGAAAGTTTTGAGAATTAAATTCAGAAAATTGAGCTCTAGCATGTTTAGCAATACTTTTGGCAAGCTTAACACTGTTTCTCAAACCAAATATTATCATTTTACCTCTTTTTACTAGTTTATGTTGTAGTTATTTATGAACTTTTCTAAATAAACTGAGTTTTTTTATTAATTCAACAACAAAAAAGATTTAAATAACGTTTAATTATTTAGTTTACATGAAAACAAAAGCACTTTTCTTAATGATTGTTGCCATATTATTAATTTCTGTTGTTTTTGCTCAGGTTGAAGTTAAACCAACAGATTCATCAAAACTTGATTCTTGTGTTAACGCTTGTCTTAGTTCTAAACGTTGCATTTTCACTCAAGAATATCCTGGGCGTGAACCTTCTCCAGCATGTTTAGAAGAAAATATTAAGAAAGTTTGCACTGATGAATGTTCTCAAAATTCTGATGCTTACAAGCCTTATGTTCCTCCAGAACAAAAACCAATTTTAATCGCTCCGCCTGGTGCTAAACTAGTTCCTGTTAATCCACAACCCGCTTCTCCTACACCTTCTCTTATTCAGAAAAAAGTAGACGTTTTACCTCCTACAACAGAATCTTCTTCAGTAGCATCTCCTTCAGCTACAGAAACAATTACTAGAGTAGGATCCGTAGTAGCAGCAGGGCAAGCACAAGCAAATTCTGAACAAAGACCTGCTGAAGTACCTCAAAGAGCCGAACCAGCTCAGAAAGCAGAACCTGGAGTTCCTGCGCCAAAAGTAGATGTTGACGATCAAACAACCCGATTATTGGGAATTGTTCTAAAATTAGAAGAAACTAGTATTGGTCTTGAACAAACAGGAAAAAGATTAGACACTATAGGAATTTATTACGCTCAAAATGATCAAATGGATAAAGCAAATGCTTTCTTTGAAGCAAAAAAACAAGTCACGGAACTATCTCAAGAACTCTTAGGTTTGAAAGATCTTGTAAAAGAAAACATTGACGATCCAGAAAAAGTCTACCCATTAATTAAAGAAAGAACGCAACAATTTAAGGCAGCGTTAAAGGAAGTTGTCATACAATTACTGAAAAAAATATGATTTAGTTTTTCTGCTTTCTTGAATAATAATAAAAACTTAAATTTATAAATTTATTTTCTTTTAAGGACTATAATGAAAAAATTATTTTTAGGACTTGCATTATTGGCGGGTAGTTTAGGAATTGGATATGGATGTAATAATACTGGCGATGAACAAGCCAAGCTTATTGCTAAAACTAAACGGGACTACCCGGCATATGTTGTTGCAGTTAATCTTGATAATTATGTTATTTCTGAGTTAAATAGTGCTAAAGTGGATATTTCTGAATACAGAAGCGGTAAACACACTCATTGGCCTAGTCCAGATACTGCACTTGAAAGGCTAAATAACATAATGATTAACATAAATAATGTTTCTCTAAATTCGGATCAAGATGTTAAAAATTTAGAAGGAAATCTTATTTATTTACAGAATGAACTGACAGGAATAAAAAGAAATGAATATGGATCTTATTATGAATATCAAAGAACTGAAATCGAGGGATTAGTTTCTTCTTTTGAAGTTATAAAAAATGAAAGACTTAATGAAGTTCCTAAAGAGCTAAGAACTAAAATTGATGATTTAAACTTTAAATGGTGGAATTTATTCTTGCTAAGCTTTGCTTTTGGAATTCCTGGAGCGGGTTTTTTAGTTAGTTATTTTAATGACAGAAAAAGACGAAACTATTACAGGTACTAAAATATGGATTTTTCTGAAATTAACGAACCTTCTTGGCCTGGAGAACCAGAATTGATTGGTTCAAAAGAAATTGCCCCAGAAGAATTCTTGCATGACTGGTGTTATACTCTTTGGAATGATAAAATGTGGTTTTGCACAGTTTACAATGGAAAAATAGACGTTACTCAAGTAAGAAATAAACCAGATGTAGAACGAGCAGTTTGGAAAAATAATTTCCTTGAAGGAATACTAAAATCTCAAATTTGCGGAAGAATAAAATTCTTTTTTGACCAAAACACAAATGTTTGCGGTGTAGAAACAGATTACAAACCAACACCAGAACACTGCATGCCTTTAGAGTACACAGATATTGCTAAAATAAGCGCTTACTTGAAATATTTAGGGTACTTGAGCGCAGTTTAACATATTATATCTTGTGAGATATCAATCGATATTCATTAAGATATATATGCCTTTGCATTGAATTATTACTTCTTTACAGTGGTAAAAACTAGAAAGATTTAAATAGTGATCAAAGTTTATAGTACTAAATTAATTTGTTTTGGGGATAAAAAATGTCATTAGATACAAACGGAATCGTTAAATTAATTGTTCAGTATAAAGGTAGAAATGAAATTGATTGTTTTATGGGCTTTAGAGAGGATAAAAGCGGGTTTAGAATAGATTTTGATCCGTATGCAATTGAAGGAGATGAATTAGAAGCAAAATTGTTTTCTTTGGGTGCAGATGTAACTCAGATAAATAGAGATGGCTCTGTTTGGACATATGAGAAACTCAGTGATGTTGCTAGAGTCATGCCAGAAAATAATAATTCAATTGCAAGAATTTTAGAATATGTTATTTTATCTAGATCGAGTTAAATAAAAATTAAATAAGAATTTCGGAGGAAAAATAAAATGTACAAAAACGAAAAATGGAATGAATTGAGTGATGTTGTTTTAGGAGCAGGTGTTTTAACACAAAAAATGCCAGGAACTAATTTAAATATGAATTTTTCTGGCGGAAAAGCTTACGTAAATGAAACAGGTAATGTTGGTTATGTTGCTTTAGACCTTTCAGGAGTTGACGCTGTAGCAAGTGGAGAAAAAGCTTCAGGAATGATAGGCGCATTAGGAGAACAAATGAGAGAAATGTTAAATAATCCTTCAGTAAGACAGCATTTAGACCAAACAATTAAAGGAAAACAAATGTACTTATTTGTTTCAGTAAATCAAGATGGAAGAAAAGTTATTTCTATTCCAGGAACTAATACTGGTAGCGAAGAAGATGCTTTTGAATCAGTTGTAGGAACATTAGAATGGAATAATGAAGTTCCTTCAGTAGATGCAGTTTACGCATTCCACAGTAAATTAACTGACGGAAGAGAACTACAAAGCGATAAAGCAGTAGTTTCTGCAGCAGTAAAGACTGTAGTTAGTGATGCACAAGCTGTTTATGATAAATGTTTAGAATTGGCAAAACAAAGCTGGTTCTAAACTCTTTTTTATTTTCTTTTTTTTAATTTTATTATGATGTGTGCACATAAATAACTTTTCAGCTATCAAGTCATTGCTGTTCATCAGGATTTAAGAAATCGTATTCTCCTTCTAGAGGATTGTAAAAATATTCTTTTTTCATCATTTCTAGTACTGTGTACGTGTATAGTTTTGGATTCGTGGCGAATTCCAGTAATAATTTATCATCTAAAGTGGGATTTTTTTCTTTTAATCTTTGGTAGAATTTTGCTTCATTTTGATCATATTCTGATTTTCTTTCTAAATTTTTTTGTTTTGCTGTTTTGAGTGATTCAAGAGCTTTTATTTTTCTTTCAAATGCAGCTAAAAGACCTTCATAACTTTTTTTAACTTCTCCGGCATTTGTTCTGATTCTTTTTAATGGAAAATAACAAAAGATATTTGCAACTTTTATTTTTTGTTTACATAATTCCATTTCTTTATATTCGTTTTTGATTTGTTCTTCGATTGGTAATTTTTGTTCTGCTTCGAATTTTTCCATTTCTTCTTTTGTTGAAATTGCAGATAATCTTGCTTTGCTAAGACAAGCTTCTTTTTTTGATTTCTGAATTTGTTCTTCGAATTTCAAATAATCTAAGTGATAATTAACCTCGTCCCTATCTGTTGAAGAAAGATTTTCATTTAGAAGTCTTTCACATAAAGATATATATCCTCTGTTAACTTCTATGCTTTTGTTTATTTCGTTTAAATCTTTATCTTCCGTCATTATTTAGAATATATTGAAAAACATTTATAAGACTTTCTTGCGGAGAAGAGCTAATTAGTTTACAAATATTTGCGGGTAAGCACCGCAGTGCGTATCGCTCTTGAGCTGCTTGTTTTCCCCGTGGTTTTGCGCAAGCAAAAGGCCGCTGTAAACTAATTTCTATCCAGCACTTGCTCAACATATTTTGTACTGCCTGTATATTGTGTTTTTAGTATTTTTTCTACTTCTTCTTTTGGTAAAGCAATTTTGTAACTTCTAGAGCTTGTTAGTGCATCATACATGTCTGCCACGGCAATGATTTCTGCCAATTTATTAATGTCTGCTTTGCGTTTTCTTCTATCCTTATTTCTTGCTTTTTTACGTCTATCCCTTCCTTTTCTAGGATATCCTTCTTTTTTATACTCATGGTGTGCTACAATAATTGGTTTGATTAAGCCGTATTCTAATTCATCATCAATTTCTAAGAACCCCAGTCTAGAATGACTTTTTATTACTTCTAATTCTTCACTTGTTAATTTTTCAGTTTTTGATAAAATTTCTAACGGAATTTTAACTTTACCTACATCGTGAAGTAATCCTGAATAACCTAATAATCTTAATTCAAAGTCATTTACATGGTTTTCTAAACCTAAATCAACACTTAGCAAACCAACACGCATGCTATGCTCGTAAGATTCCAAATGATGGTTTTTTAGTGCTTCAAGTTGTGGAGTAATTTTGCCTTCATTAATCAAGCTGTCTAAGAATTCTTTACTTTTTTGATAAAGTAGACTTACCATATCAAAAACAAAGGTATTTAGTATTTAAATGTTTTTGTTATGACAATTTAGTAACGATAAAAAGAGTTATTCGTAACTAATTGCCGCTAAAATATCTTTTTCTTTTAGCTCCGGATGTGCATTAAAAAGACACTTCTATTTCTATGGACTCATGATTTAGCCGCCACATACAGTAAATAACTATTTGAGCACACAATTCCCGGGCGGCCCTAGCTCAGAAAAACCAATGTATCTTAAAAGAATTAATAATGAAAACCACAATGGTCGAGAGTGTAACTCAACCGAATTGTGAATTCAGAATTCTTTTGTACTTTCTTCTTTTTTCTTGTATTCACTAACTTTTTGTTTTACTAATTCAAAAACTTCTTTTATTTTGCTTCCGTGAGTGGTTCCTATTTGTTCACCAACCATGACAATTAAGGAATAAGTATCTTTTTCTACTGTTTCTCCCCATATGTTGTTTTCTTTAACATTTTCGAGTATTACATCTAAAAGGTCTATTCTTGTTTTGTAAATTTCTTGATGATTTGAGTAATAGTATGACTGTCTTTCCAATCCTTTACTTTCGGCAAAACCTAAGGTTGGTTTGTCGCTTCTCAAAAATATTACTTTTTGATCTGATTGTTCATAATTTGTTTCAGGTTGTTTGAGTTCAATTTTTTCTTTATTAACTTTTAAAGTATAAATCCATTTGTCAGGCTCTTGTGCTTTAATTTTTGTTATTAATTCTTCTAGAAATAATTGTCCTTCTTCACCTTTGAAAAGGTTTGTTTGTGGCATGGGACTACTTAAGACTGTGGATTTAAAAAATTTGTGAGCTATTATTCCGAAGACTGGCCGGCCAAAGTTTATATCAATCTGCCGGCCAGTCTGAGTGTTAATGTCCGCAGGACTGGAAACTGAGAATTATTATTAAACAAAAATATCAAACCTTTAAAATAAAACACTGAGAATTTAATCTTTTATTTTGCTTCAACAGCTGCTTTAAATGCGTCAGCAATTTTTTTCATGTCTTCTTGTTTTACTGTTAATACGTATGCTTGTAATGCTGATTTTACTTGTTCTGGTGTTGTTGGTTTTAAGTCGATTAATTTTGCAATTTGGCTTTCTCTTAATCTTGGTATTTTTAATTTTTCTATTTCTCCTTTTAATTCTTCAACTTGACTTTTTTTGAAATTTACAGTTGTTTCTAAGTGTTCTAGTGTTTTTTGTGCTCTAAAACTTAGTTCTCCTTGTTCTTTTTTGTTTTTTTCAAGAATTTCTTTTAGTTCAAAGCTTGTTATTGGTGTTTCTGCTAATACTTGTGGTTTCATTTTATATTTTCCTCAAATGAATTGGGTGTACTATTAACATTTTTTCTTTATGTTTGTCCATGATTGCTATTTCGTAGCACGCTCCTCTTTTACCTTTAACAACTCCTGTTCTGCTGTGAAATCTCGAATGGTATAATCCTTTCTGTACTGCAGATTCACCTGCGAGTAGAACTACGTCTGATTCTTTGAATTCTTGAAAATACTTGGAAGTTGGTATTTTTCCTTTCTGTCGAGCGTGTTTTGTGAATAAACTTCTTGACTTTCGTCTTGATCCGCCAATCTTTTGTACCATGTACTTACTAGAAAAAAGGGTCATTTAAAAAGGTTTTGGTGTTGGAAACAAAAAATTTAAATATGAGGTTCTTCTCTTCTCATATTAGTGAGGTGGGACAATTGGCGACCGGTTTTTTTGAAAAATTAAAAAAGAAATTATCAAGTCCAGGATACGACGAACTTGAAGCAGAAGAGGGATATTTAGAGCTTGACACTAACGCTGCTGAATTAAGAGCAAAAGCAGTAGTAAGAACGTTTACTATTAACGATTTTGAAGAAATAAAATCAGTTCTTGACGCATTAAGAGAAGGAAAGACAATCGCACTCGTAAACATCAGACCTTTAAGAGAAAAGGATATTGTTGAGTTAAAAAGAGCGATTAATAAATTAAAGAAAACTGCTGACGCTGTTAACGGAGAAATTGCAGGTTTCGGAGAAGACTATGTAATAGTTACTCCTGCTTTTGCAACAATCCACCGTGATAAAGCAACAAAAGAAGTAAAACAAGAACCAGTTCAAGGAGAATCTAATACTTCCGAAGAATGAAGTTTGGTTTATTTACAGACAATCACAGCAGCAAGGTAGAAATTGAAGAGTTGCTAATAAATTCTTTCAGGGATGTTGATGTTATAGTTAGTATTGGAGATAATGTTGAACACTCGACAAAAGAAAATTTGTGGCAAGTACTGCGTTCTTTTTGTGAAATAGGAAAACCATTCTATGCAATTCCTGGAAATTATGAAACAAAAGATATTTGGGATGGAGTTTGTGAACAATTATCAAAAAGATACTCTAATTTTGTAAATGCTGCAGAAAAGCAAGTTTATCAGTTAAATGATCTTAATTTAATTTTTATTCCTGGAACAGAAGACGCGAGAAGAGGATTTACCGTCAATAAGAAAGATTTAGAAAAAGTACTAAAACAAGTAAAACCATTAACTAACAAACTTTTATTCACTCATGAACCGCCCAAACAAGATTATTCTACCGGAACAGATTTTAGTGTTCAAGCAATAAGCATAATTGACGGCTCAGTTGTTTACGGAAGGCATACTAAAGAAGCAATAGATTCGGGGTATTATAGATTAGGAGCAACCAATCAAGGTAGTGAATTAATAAGATCTTTTGTTGAATTAGCAGGAATAAATTTTGTTTTTTCAGGGCACATTCATGAAGGAATAGGCGCAGTAGATAATTTAGGAAGAAAAATAGAAGAAAACACATTCACTGAAGTGCTTTATTTAAATCCAGGCCCAGCGAAAAATGGATTAAATGCAATAATGGAAACAAAAAATGTTGACGGAAAACTGCAAGCAAAATATTCTAGAAACTTATTGTTAGGAAGAACTTTTTACGAAGGACTGAAATAGTTTATAGTTTGTGGTTTGGAGTTTGAAGTAACGAAAGACTACGAACCATGAACTACAAACCACAAACTAAGATAATAATATTTATTAACTCTTACTCAAAGAGTTAAAAATATGAATTATCACGTAAAAGATTTAAGTTTAGCAGACCAAGGATTTCTTAATATAGAATTAGCTGAGAAAAGAATGGCGTCTCTTTTGTCTGTTCGCGAGCGTTATAAAAAAGAGCAACCTTTTAGCGGACTAACAATCGGTATGGCGTTACATGTTACTAAAGAAACAGCAGTATTAGTTAGAACTTTAATTGCTGGAGGAGCAAAAGTTGCAATTGCAGGATGCAATCCTTTAAGCACTCAAGATGATGTTGCAGCTGCACTAGCAAAAGAAGGAGTTAACGTTTTTGCTTACAAAGGAGAAACTAAAGAGGACTATTATACTTTTTTACAAAATGTTATTTCATTGAAACCAAATATCACGATAGATGATGGTTGTGATCTTGTTAGTTTAATACACATGAAATATCCTGAGCTAATAAGCACAATTATAGGTGGTTGCGAAGAAACCACAACTGGAGTAATTCGTTTAAGATCAATGGAAAAAGATCATGCACTAAAGTATCCAGTAGTTGCTGTTAATGATAATAAAACAAAACACTTGCTTGATAATTACTACGGAACAGGACAATCTACTTTAGACGGAATTATCCGAGCAACAAATATTTTGTTTGCAGGAAAAAATGTCGTTGTTTGTGGCTACGGCTCTTGTGGTAAAGGAGTTTCTTTAAGAGCAAAAGGTTTAGGCGCAATTGTCACAGTAACAGAAATAGACCCTTTTAGAGCATTACAGGCAAGACTTGATGGTTTTAATGTTGACAAAATGGAAAACGTTTCAAAACATGGAGATATCTTTATTACAGTCACCGGAAATAAACATGTTATAAGAAAAGAACACGTATTAAACATGAAAGATGGCGCAATTCTTGCAAATTCAGGACATTTTGATATAGAAATTGACGTTGCTAGCTTAAACAATCAATTTCCGAAAAGAAAAGTAAGACAATTCCTTGAAGAATATAATGTTAATGGGAAAAAGATTTATGTTTGCGGAGAAGCACGTTTAGTAAATTTAGCTGCTGCAGAAGGACACCCTAGCGAAGTCATGGCAACATCATTCTTAGGACAAACCTTGGCTTGCGAATATTTAGCAAAAAACAGAGGAAAACTAACCAATTCAGTAATAACACTGCCTGAAGAAATTGATGATTATATCGCAAAACTACAATTAGAATCCATGGAAGTAAATATTGACAAATTAACCGAAGAACAAAAAAAATACTTAAACAGTTGGAATGAAGGAACGTAACTTAGTTAAAAAGAATTATTTATATATCTATTTCTTTATTTTTGTTTTATTATGTTATTTATTGATAAGTTATTAAGCTTGCCTTTGCCTGTTTTGAATCATTGGGGTTATTGGATTATTTTACTTGCATCCCTGCTTGAAGCAACGCCCATTTTTGGCTTGCTCGCTCCAGGACAATTAATGGTTATTTTAGGAGGGTTTCTAGCAAAACAAGGTATTTTAGATATTGGTGATGTTATTTTTGTTGCAATTGTTGGAGCTATTTTGGGAGATTTAATGGGTTATGTGTTAGGTAAGAAGTATGGATATTCTTTTATCACGAGGTTTGGAAGATATTTCTTTTTTAAAAAAGAACATTTTGATAAAACAAAAAAATTAATGAATCAGCATACTGGAAAAACGTTAGTTATTGGCAGATTTAATTCCCTGACCAGAGCTTTTGGTCCTTTTATTGCTGGTTCAACAAAAATCCCTTTTATGAAATTCTTAACATACAATATTGTCGGGGGTGTTTGTTGGGCAGTTTCATTTGTCCTGCTTGGTTATATTTTTGGCAAAAGCTATGAAGTAGCCTCAAAATATCTTGGAAAATTTATTCTTATTGCAATCATTTTAAGTCTAATAATTATTTATTTGTATCGGTTCGTGAATAAAAGAAAACACATATTTTCAAAGTATCATCTTTATGCTTTAATCCTTAACATTTCTTCATTATACTTATTTTCTAAGATGATCGAAGATATTGTTGAAAAAGAGTTTGTTACAAAATTAGATGTTTGGATTAACACAAAAATAACGCTTTTATGGAACCCCTGGCTAAATAAAATGATGATTTTTATTACAAATATTGTCAGTCCAACTAACTTATTTATTTTATCAATTCTGTTATCTGTTGTTCTCATATACAAAAAGAAATGGTATTACTTCCTGCTTTTTTTATTCAGTATGATTGGAGGGTTGTTATTTGAAGTAATTATAAAATTAATTGCTCACAGAGCAAGACCCTCAAATGCTTTAATTAAATTAGCAGATTATAGTTTTCCAAGCGGTCATGCAACGATGGCAATAATTTTCTTTTCCCTTTTGCTTTACTCATTCAAAGACGACATAAAGAATAAAATATTAAAAAACAGTTTTATTGTGGGTAATATCGCTCTTTTTTTACTAGTGGGCTTCAGCAGAATATACTTGAATGTTCACTGGTTCAGTGATGTTATCGCCGGATTTTCTTTAGGTCTATTCTGGATAACATTATTAATACTGGTCTTTAAAGCAATCGCTGCTTTGTCAAAGAAGACTTTAGATTTAATATTAAAGTTCCTAAAAGGTTAATTTACGATCAATCAGCCCATCCTGCGTGTTGAACTGTGATAAGGTTTAATCCTGGCGGATTGTTTTCTTTAAGAAATACTACTTTGTACAAAATATCTTTGTCTTTAAGAAGCAGTTCTAAACACTTTTCCTTTGCTTTTTGCTCACCTAAATCTCCTCCTTCAAGTCCAATTAAATCTGAATGAATATACTGTGTGAGCGGAGTATTTTCATCTAAAGCTTGGTCAGGTCCATAACCGTAGTTATCTTTGAAAAAAAAGAAATGATCTAATTTTTTTTCAAATCTATAACCTAAATTTGGGCTTTTACAAACTTGATCAATAATATTTTGCACTGAATTAATCTTAAAATAGTCGTAAATGTAACATGCAAGATAACCATCATTATTTTCAATTAATATTGTAGCACTATTAGGTTTGCTCATATAAAATTATCTTTATTTCTTTTATTTAAATATTTAATGACTTATAAGAAGAATTTACCAAAACATTTATATATCTATAGTGTTTCATACACACTAATTAAGGTGAAATACTTTTTACGAGGCAAATAAAATGAGTTCAACGTTTGATAATGAAGTAAATAAAGCACTTGAGGACTTGAAAACTAAAGAAGATTTTAAGCACTATTTTGAGGCAGAATTAATTAATGAAGAGGATCCATATTCTTTTAGCAAGCATTTTCAAGATAATGGAAGAGGCGGAGCACTGTATTGTCCTGGAGTAGGCATAAGTGAAATATATCTTTCTCTTTCACACCCTGATGCACCACGACAAATTAATATTTCTTCTGAAGAAATTTCTAAACGATTGGCAGCATTTTTAGATGCTGTGGTAGATTGTTTAACAGATGCAAACTTGTTTTATAAAAAAACGGAAAAAAAATTTCTAGGGCCCGGAGCCAAGACCGGTCTTTTTGGGATTGACTTGTGGAGAGAGTTATATTTCGGAAACAAAAATGAACAAGTTGCACAAAAATTATTTTCACTTATTTTATTCGAAGACATGATTAATCAAAAAATGAATGAAAAATCTCCTAATTTTGAACAACAATATTATTTGATGCGAACTTATTTTGATTTGTTGCCTGTTGAGAATTATGATTTCGAAATGATAGAAAAATTAAGTTTGAACCCTTCGCTCAGTTCAGGTATGTTTCAAGTTTTATTAGAGGTAGATCGAAAAAAAGCAAAGGATTTAGCATTATCCGCAATAGCAAAAGGAGTTAAAAGCAAAGATTTAGAATTGTCATTAAAAGATTATTTTCCTGGGATAAAATTCTAAGTATGGATCTTTTTTTCTAAAAGATCGCAAGATTTAAATATGTCTAATGCTTAATTAAGCATTAAGCATGGAGGTAAAAAATGATAGTATCTGTAAGTAAGGGGCTTCAAATCACTATACCTTCTTTAATAAGAGAAGAATTAGGTTTGATTGTTGGAAGTAAAGTTGACATAAATGTCAAAAATAAAGAGATAATTTTAAAACCAATTGGTGATGATCTTGAGAAAGTTTTCAAAGAAACGGAACACATAAAGCCTAAACATAAATTAACTGCAAAACAAATGGATGAAATTAATGAGAAGATGTTCAGATGAATTATATAGATAGTAATGTAATAGCGTATGCTTTTTATGAAAATGAATTCCGAGATTCTTGTAGAAATGTTTTAAGATCTGGCGGATTAATAAATACAATTAATCTTGTTGAGGCATTTAACATAATCGAGTTACAAACGTCTAGAGAGACGGCTGTTAAAGCTATAAAAGGTTTAATTAAATCTAACATTATTATTTTAGATGTAGATTTTAATATTATTTTTGAAGCACTTAAAAGAGCAGAAAAATACACCAAATTAACTTTTTTGGATTTAGTGCATTATACTTCGGCGTTATTAAATAATTGCAACTCAATAATTAGTTACGATAAAGATTTTGATGATCTCGAAATTATTAGAAAGGAAAAGTTATGACTCCTTATTTATTTCTCAAGAATCTGTTTAACCATTAAAAAATCTTTTTCCAGTTCTTGCGTCAGTGATCTTTTATACAGCGTTGCTGCAGGATGATACATAGGTATTACTAAGAACTTTGTTCCATCTAATTCTTTTTCTACTGGTTTGCCGTGCAGGCTTGTTATGCCTTCTATTTTTTTCATTCCTTCAACACTAAAACCGCCTAAAACAAATTTTGTAGAAAAATTACCTAAAGTAAGGATTATTTTAGGTTTAATTATTTTTATTTGTTCTATTAAAAATGGTGTGTGAGTTCTTATTTCTTCATCGTTAGGATTGCGATTATCTGGAGGCCTATACTTTAGAATGTTTGCTATGTAAACGTCGTCAATGCATAAATTGATCATGTGAAGAAAGTTATCTAATTGTTTTCCTGCTGCACCAACAAATGGCAAGCCTTGCAAATCTTCGTTGGCTCCTGCTGCTTCTCCAATTATCATTATGTTTGCGCATGAATTCCCTTTCCCAAATACTAAATTAGTTGCGCTTTCATGAAGGGGAAGTTTCGCAATAATTATTCTTTTTTTAACTTCTTCTAATTTTCTCTCTCTTTCTTCAACTGAGCACTCCACACAATCAATTAATTAGTGCCTATTAATATTGTTTTCTATTAAATACTCTTTTTTTCCACTCTTCAGAGCCTCTTTTTGATAATTTTCTAACATTAGCGTTATTTAACCAACGATATATTGTAGAAATACTAACATTGAATTCTTTTGCAATTTTTTGTGGAAGAATGCGCTTTGAATACAATCTAGTTTCTAATAAAATTTTCATAGAAGTATTAAACTTTTTTTCTACATTTCTAACCTTTTTTGGTACTTTCCTTTTTAAGATTGTTTCTTCATGATATTTTCTTGCTTTTAATTGCTTCTGATACTTTCTTTCAAGAAGCAAGTCATTTTTTTTTAAATCATCATATAGAAATTTTATGACATTCATTGCATTATTTGAATAAAAATCTAGTTGATAACATATGGCCCTGATTCCTCTTTTTGTAATTTTTATTCTTTTTCTAAGATTGAAATGACTTATTTTAACATTTTCATTTAACTTAATTTTTAGTTCTTTCATGAAATGTAGACTTCCATTAACAAAACCAACAGATATTTCTTTTGATCTTCTTTTAGTTTGTGCAATTATCCATCCATCACCATCAAGAAAACCTCTAATAAAATCTCTCAAAAATATTGTTTGAACTGGAGGAAATTTTAAAATTTTCTTTTTGTTTGGAATCACGCCCAACTTCTTAATATCTGTCAAGATCTTTTTATTAGATATTCTGAGCCTGTAAGAATTTTCTCTTTTTTTAATAGGATAATTAGAGCTCATCACTTGATTGAAGCTTTTCAATAGTTTAAGATTTGAACTGTGTTTATTTGTTAAATCCCAAGATAATGTTGGGCCATAAACATTGCCATCTGCACAAGTAAAACCCAGAATGTATGCCATATTTGAACTCCAAGTTCTGAAAAAATTTTCATTTATTTGATACTTGTATCTGCTCATATGCTATTTTTAGAATGATAGTTTAAATACTCTGTGCGTAAATGTCCAGTGTCCAGTGAGCCCAAAAAATGGGAAATTTTCCCAACTTTTTTGCAAAAAATGGCTTTATACGGTCTATAAACGCAAAATAGGTTTTAGAAAGAGGTGTCCAGTGAACTTTAGGTAAATCAACCTTAATTATCAATCGATCTCAGGTCTTGAAATGATTCTATCATAAGTTACTTCTTTGTCTACTTTTTGAGTTTTTACTATATGATATGGCGCGGTTAATACTGCTGCTGTTTGTTCTTCTGGATCTGGGTAACTATGAATCACACTTACAACTAATTCTTTGTCTGTTTCAAGAACTTTTTCTATAGAAATGTTACGCCCGCTTCTTTTTGTCTCACCAAAATAAACTGCAAATATCATTTCAGTGCTGAAGTCAACTTCAGGTAATTCTGGCATCGGTAACGTCTTTGAATGTGTTGTTCTCCAGAGATTATTCCAAGTTATAAAATCAGTTATTACGTAATATTCTCCCCAATTATGCCCTGAATAGATATCTTTTGATATTTCTTCTAATTTTAGTTCTTTTGTTACCATAACTAGCAATAAATAAAGAACAGGTTAAAAGCTTTATTGTAATAGAAAGAATAAGAAAAATAAAAAAGAATTAAGTGTATTTGAATAATAATTCTTTATTACTCTTTGCTGTTTTTACTATGTGGTATGGCTTTGTTATTGCCATTGTGGTCATCATTCCCGGTTTTCTGTTTACTTCTTTAACTAGAATTTCTAATCTTTCTTCGGTTTCTACAATTTTTTCAATTGTTATGTTGTAACCACCACTGCTTTTTGCGCCCATGTAAACTGCTAGTACCATTTCAGTGCTGAAATCAACTGAAGGAACTGCAGGTATGGATGAGCAATTAGCGAATGTTTTAGTCCAAACTTTGTTCCAAGTTACATTATCACTTATTTTGTAGTGTGTTCTTTCGTTATGAGCTGAATGAGCTCCTTTTGATATTTCTTCCAAACTTATTGTTTTTTCCATAAAAATAGAGTAATCAGCGGAAATTTAAATAGCTAACTGTGTACTAGTACACAAAAATGAACTAATAATAAAAAGTTAGTTTTAAAAGATTTACCTTCTTATTATGTTAAATTAGAGGTAAAAAAATGAAACATGAATTAAAAACACTTGCAGATTTAGCAAAATTAGAAAATGGTAGTTTAGTATCAGTAAAAGGTATGGCCAGAGGTTTAGATCAATTAGGAGCCTATCACATCTTCTTTTTAGAGAGTGAAGGAGGATTTGTTTCTTCAGAAGAAACCCCGGTAGTACTTGCAATGATGCTAAATGAAAAATATGATAATGATTACTTAGTTAAGCCAATATTAAAAGCTTCTTCAGAAGGAAATCTTGGCATAATTGTTGATGCAAAAGTAAGCAACCGTGGTGGAAGTCTCTCACTTGAAGTTGAAACGTTATACTTAGGCAATTATTCAGTTACTGCAAAATCTAGAGGCATGAGATAAAAAGATGGTAGAATTAAAATTAATGGGCAATGAAAGAACTGAATTGTACGATTTATTAGATGAAGAAATATCAGAAGGCACAGATTATCAATCTTTGGAAGGAATCCAAACTAAACTTCAATCGAAATCAATGTTTCCGCCCGATTTAACTGCTGAGGAAGCTTCAGAATTAACTGATTTATTGGGTGATAAATTACAAGATTTAGTTGATGATGAAGAAACTGCAACATTGTTTAATGGTATTTACAAGCAATTAGTTGGCAGAGATCACGGCAAATATGAATCAGTTTATGGGAGTGATGAGTGATGACAGAATTCAGTTTAGACTTGGATGGTGTTGTTAAAATAAATTTAACTTATAATCGTCAAGGTGTCCTAGATGAAATACTAGACAGTAATGGTTATGATGTTAGAGGATTTGGTATGCAAGTTGAACTTGAAGGTCGCATGTTTTCTTTCGGTGCTGATGAAGTTATTGTTACTCGTGATGGTAAGGCAGTAAAATATCGCAAAACTAAAGATGTTATTAGCAACCCTAATTCTCCTCTTAGAATATTTAGAAATTTAGAGTATCAAAGAAAGTAAATTAGGCATAAATCTAAAACACAAATATTATTCTTTTTCAGCGCTAAACCATAATAATCCTGCAAGTACTAAAGCTACTACAAATCCTATCCAGCTTGCCCACATTGGAAACATTCTTCCGCCGAGAATTAATGGCAAATTAAGAAGTATTCTTACTAAATGAACTAAAGCAGCTATTGCTAATATTCCTGCAACACTGTAATGAAGCCATGCATGTTGTTTTGTCAATTTAAACACCTCGTTTTTAGTTTATAGTTTGAAGTTTATGGTTTATAGGACGTACTATGAACCATGAACTAATTCAGGTTTTGTTATTTTTAATTGTTTCGCAATTTTATTAGACCAATCTGAGTATCTCTTCCGCGCTATCAACTATATGTTCTGGATTTTCTTTTAGTAATTTTTCTTTTGTTGTGAAACCATAAGTTACTGCTATTGTTGGTATTGAAGTTATTCTGTACTCTCTAACTCTTTTTGCTGCAATGATATCTGTAGGAGAATCTCCGATGTAAACAGAATCGTATGGTGAAACGTCTAATTTATTCAATGCAACAAGTAAACATTTAGGATGCGGTTTTAGTAAGACTTCTTCACCGTTTGTAACATCTTCTTTTCCTACAATGATGCTGAAATAACTTTCTAAATTATGATCTTTTAATTGTTTATTTATCGCTGAGTGTGTGTTTGATGAAGCTATTGCTAATTTTTTCTTTTTTTCAGTTAATTTTTTTAGTACATCTTCTATTCCTTTACATAAATCAATTTTTGAATTGGCTTTGTGATTGTTATATTCTTTCCAAATAATATCTTTTTCTTTCTCCCAATCAAATCCTAATTTTGAATACATGTCAGGATAAACTGGCTCTTTGTAATCTTCTCTAAATTCCTCAATTGTTTTGTAAGAAAACTTTTTATCAAGAACATCACAGATATGATTAAACCATTTATATTGGTCTGGAAATGTATCTATGATTACACCATCAAAATCAAAAATCACCGCTTTGAACACAACATAATTCCAATTGTTTCATTTAAAAGAATTATTGCACTGAATTGATGTTATTAAAATATGTAGTTTATATTAACTTTAGTAAAATAAAATAAAAAATAGAATTATGCTGCCACTTGTGCTGTTTGTTTTTCTAACTTTTCTAGCTCTGCTTTAATTTTTGCTTCGCCTTTCTTTACTGCGGGATCTTTATTTTTTTGTTTTGCTACATCTTTTACTTTTTCTTCAACGCTTTTTTCTTTCTTAGGCTTAGCAGCTATTTTTGGTTCTTCTTTTTTCACTTCAGCTTTTTGTGCTGGTTTGTCCTCTTTTTTGTGTTCTTCTTTCTTTGGTTTTTCTTTTTTTGGTTCAGCTTTAGCTTCGGTAGTGAATTTTTGTCCAAATAATTCTGCAGTAACTATTCCTTTATCATCTTTTACAGCATCAACTTTTACTTTTGATGGTGGATTTCTTATTCCGTGCTTCCATATTTCTTCGTTAAGAGCTTTACCTACTTTTATATTTTCATCTCTTACTCTGAAATGTCTTGTTAAGAATCTTCTAAGTCCTATTACTGCTTTTTTAGCTCTTTTGTACTTTGGTACTTTAAGCCATTCTTTCCTTAATGGAATCACATATGTTCTTTCAACCATAATTATTCACCTTAAACGTTTGTTTTTGTTCTTCTCCAGTGTCTTTTGACTGCTGTATGCCTTCCTGGATGTACTCTTCTTCCTTTACCGTAAATTTTAGGAACAGTCCAAATAGGAGCCCACCTAGTTTGTGAAGCTTTCTTAGCTAATCTCTTCTTCCTTGCGGGATGTTTGTACCTAGCCATTTTTTGGAGTTAAAGCATTACTTACTTTGCCTAATAAAGATAATCCTTTAGGAGTTATTACTCTACCTTTTCTGATACCTTTTTCTACTTGCTTTGCAAGACCTGCTTTTTCTAATTGTTGTAAAATCTTTCTAATTATATTAGCGCTACCTTTGTAAACATGTGATGGTTTATGACCTTTATTTTTTCTGCTACCATATTTTTTTCTTAATTTAGAAACACCAACTGGACCTAACTTGTCAAGTTTAGCTAATACTGCTGCTGCTCTAACATGCCACCAATCTTTTCTAACAGGAGGTCTTTCTTTGCTCATTCCTGTTTTAACAAAAGGAGCCCATGCTGGTGGAGCGATTTCTTTTAAGTTTTTCAACTCCTCAGCTGCTTTTTCTATGAGTTTTGTTTTTTGAACGTCATTTAATGCCATGAAACCTCCGAAGAAGTAAGTACAGAAACACAGGGTTATTTAAAAAGGTTTCTATCAAACTTTAGCAAAGTTTGAGCAAAACAGCGGGGGTGCGCTAACGCTTACCCCACTAAAAAAACGACTGAAATGAGTTCGGAGATTCTGTAATAATAAACAGATATGTTTAAAAAATATTAACACGATATTACTTTGTTGATTTTGAAAAATGGATTTAAACACAATTGTTTATGGAGTAGGGCATTCTAGAGAAAATGCAGAAAGCGTGATTGAGTTAGTTTCTAAAGACATTCAAAAAGAAGATAAAATAGGTATTGAAGTAACTCCCAAAGATATCAAGTTCTATGAGCAAATTAGTAAAGAAGGACTAACAATAAAAGAAGCTGAAGAAAGATTGGCAAATATTTTATTCAAAGAAAGTTCAAACTTCAGATATGATAAAACCCAAGAATCGCTCGATTACTTTCTTTCAGGTCACGGTTTTTTCTTAAGAGTTTATCAAGCTTTAAGTCCACTATGTTCAAACATTTGCGGTTTAGATAGTCAAAGAAGTAATTTTCTAAGACTTGCAAGCAAAATGTATGATTTAGAAAGTTTTCATCTGCTCTTAAAAGCATATGGTTGCAATGAATTAGAACTAAAAAAAGTACAAAAATGTAGCTGGCCAACTCTTGTTGAAATTTTAAGAAATACTCACGCAAATAATCACTTTGTTAAAAAAATTCAAGAAGAAAAATGCACCAAAGCAATACTTGGATTTGCTCATACAATTGATATCAAAGCAATATCTAATTTTAAAATAGTTTATTCATGGGAACATGCACAAAAATATGAAGCAGAATTAACCAAAAGTCAGGCTGAGTTAAGAAAAAAATATACAGAATACGGTTTTCTTCCAGATTTAACAGACAAACTTGAAGACGCGGATAAAATTAAAGACATACCTTTTGGCGCAGAAGAAGAATTAACGCCGGGAGATGAGAAAGAAATAGAAATCTTGCAAGGCTACGTAAAACTTCTAAGAGAACAAGGCCCTGAAGGAAAAGACGTTGTTGCATATGAAGAAAAACACAAAAATGAAAAATTACACGGACAACCCGCAATCAGAATGTTCTATGCAACAAAAATTATGGTACGCGCGATGGACTTGTTAAAAGAAAAAAAGCCACAAAAAGAGTGAAATTTTTAGCAGACCATAAACTATAAACTCCAAACTGTAAACCAGTTACCACATTCCTTTAGGATAAGAGAATCTTCTCAAATTTTCAAGAACTATTGAGAAAGAATATTGCTTTAAGTCTTCTTTGAAATATGCTCTTAAATCTGTGAATTGTACATCGAACTCTCTTTGATCTTTAGCAATAATTAATATTTTGATATCATAATTTCCCAACAATCTTTCTGCATGAAGAATATTATTCTGTGTTTTCAAGAATTCAGAAATTTTTCTTCTTTTTTCATTAGAAAATTTGTTAATTTTTAAGAGCAAAACATAAGTTTGCAAACCAAACTTTTCATAATTAATAATTGCTTTAGCCTTAGTTATTACCCCTGTTGTTACAAGTTTGTTAAATCTTGAAGTGCAAGAGTCGATGCTTAAATTAGTAATTTGCGCTAGTTTAGCCATATTAATATTGGCTTTGTTTGACAAGGTGTTCAATATTCTTCTATCTTTTCCTTCCAAAACTATTTTTCCGTAATATCTCTCAGGCCATTTAGGTCTGTAATCCATATTTGCAAGAAAATTAAGTCTTTCATGCTTCATAGGAATTGTATTTGAAAGAATTTGGTTTTCAGCAATGTTATCTCCAAATTTATCATTTAACTCGTCGATAAAATCTGCCAAACCGAACTTATCTCTGACTGCAACAGTAATAATAAAATCCCAATCACCGCTGCATCTATCAAGATATTTGATATTTTTGTGTGTTTTCAAAAAAGAACACATTTCATTTAAAACTTCATTGGTTATTTTTTGTAATTTGAGTGTTATAACATACGTATCAAAATTGAGTTTTCTATTACTTATTACTAGATTTATTCCTGTGATATATTTTTCTTTTATCAGTTTTTTAATCCTATAAGCAACTAGCTCTCTGGAAAGATGGATTAATTTAGAAATTCTCGTCTGAGACAGCCTTCCATCTTCGTTAAGCAAATACAGTATTTGTTTATCCTTTTTATCTATGGATTTAACATTTTTAGGCATATTATTTACTAAAATTGGACTAAATATATAAATTTTACCTAGAAAAGTAAAAAATAAAAACTTAAATTTTATATTAAAGCTTGCTTTTCTTTCTTTTTATGAGGTGGAGGAAAGGTTACTCCGGCTTAAAACCGAACAATTATTACCTTTTCTCTTAGTCCTCAAAACGCACACAAAATGTGGGAATCATAGCCAGGTATCAAACGGATATCAAAACAATACTTGGTATCAGAGAATCCTATTCATTTTCGAGGTGCTGGAGAAGTTACTTCGGTCAACGCGCTAATAACGCTAACGGTTCAAATCCGTGATCTTCTCCGATAGTCCTCGAGCACAATCACCAGTCAAACTGACTTCAAAAGGTATCAAAGGATGTCCAGGGCTTCTTGAGAATCGCTTGATGTCACGTGAAGTCTTTTGATATCAAAAAATTCCCCGCAATTAGTTGGGGTGGAGGTAAAAATGAAAGCACAAATAAAAAAACTATTTGAAAAATATAGAATATACAAGGATGCAACACTAGTAAATTACGAAGGAAATGTTGCTTTTGAATTAAGCGATGAAGACTTGTTCATGCAAACATTACTAACAAACACTTGTTCAAATACTTTTTACGCTGATAAAGAAGAATTAGTGAAAGAAAGCATAGAAGTGCATAAAAAAATGCTTGCAAAAGATCCTAAATTTTACGCGCAAGCATTAGTTTACGCAAGAACTAAAGGATTCATGAGATTACAACCAGTGTTAGGACTAGTTTTCTTGTCAACAATAACAGATAAGAGTTATTTCAGAAGTACTTTCAAAAGAGTAGTTCTTACACCTAGCGATTTAGAATCTTTCTTAGATTTGTGCAGATCAAAATCTGTAAGACAAGGTCTTGGAAGAAGCATAAAAACTGAAATAATCAGTTATCTAAAAGAAAAATTAACTGAATACTACGCAATAAAGTACAAGAAAGCACTAAAAGATGCAGTGAAATTAAGCAGGCCAAATGCTAAAGCATTTGGTGACGTTAAAAAAGCAATTGTCGAATACATAATGAGAGGAGAACTTACTGAAGATCTTAAGCAAGCAAAAGCAGTGGAAAAATTAAAGACAATGAATCCCGCAAATGATGAAACAGAAATTATAAAATTAATAGAAGAAGGAAGACTACCTTACGAAGCAGTAGTTGGAGCAATAACACCAACACAAAAAATCTGGGAAGCACTATTGTACCAAATGCCAATATTTGCAACGCTAAGACAAATTAACACAATGGCTAGAAATAAAGTATTTGAGTCAGAAAAAGCAGTAAATTATGTTTGCGAGAAATTACAACACGTTGAAGAAAGCAAAATATTACCTTTTAGATTTTATACAGCGATAAATAGTTTAGATATTTCAGTGCCTAACAAAGTAAAGGATGCAATAGTTGATGCTCTAGAAAAAAGCTTTGTCAACATGCCAGAAATAAAAGGAAAAACATGCATAGCTCCTGATGTAAGTGGAAGTATGTGTTCAGGAAAACCTAGAAATGTAGACATAGCAGGAATATTCAGTGCCGCATTAATGAAGAAAACAAAAGATTGTATGATATTACCAGTAGACACAGCAATACACCCACACACTTGCAGCACTAGAGACAGTATAATGAGTAACGCAGAAAAGTTAGCAAAACTAGGTGGCGGAGGTACAGAATTAGACCTTCCCATAATTTACTTGCTAGACAATAAAATAAAAGTAGACAACTACATATGCATTACTGACAGCGAGGAATGGTACAGTGATAAAAGATACTTTTGGAACACAAAATCAAGCACAGATAGAGGTTTTTATCAAGCACTAAGAGACTACAAAAATAAAATCAATCCAAACCTGAAAGTATTTTACATAAGAATAGCACCTTACAAGCATAGCACTGCTCCAGCAAAAGAACCAAACTTGTACAACATAGAAGGCTGGTCAAACACAGTACTAGACTTTATATCAACAATCAGTAACTTAGGAAAAGACCAAATCGATGCAGTGAAGGCAGTGGAGATATAGTTTGGGGTTTATTGTTTGGAGTTTGTGGTGACTAACATTGTTTTTTTATTTTTTATCTATTATTTTTGTCCAATATGTTACTAATTTCTTTAAAGAATCTTCTTGCTCTTTCAAGCGAAGTATTTGCTTTATTTTTTTGAGTATCATCCAACATAGTATTGCCTCAATATATTTAAGAAATATTCGGCGCCATATAAAACTACATGGTTTTTTAATATTTCATTACCTACATTAAATTTATTTGGTGTTTTCCACATTTCAAGCATGCCTTTTTCTGTAACAATATTAATATCACAATTATAACCAACTAAACTATCTTTTACTAAGCTTTCGAACTTCGCATAATTGTACTCTTCAGGAATAATAAACAGTAAATCAATATCTGAAGTTTCATTTGGTTTATTTGCTTGACTTCCAAATAGTATGCAAATAAAATTTTTATTCATTCCTTTGATGCTCTTTCTTACAACATTAAGAGTAGTATTAATACAAACATCATCCGCTCTCTCCATTTCAACAAAAACTTGATTAGTGCTAGGTTTTTTCAAATTTGGCCTTATAACTTTGCTATTTCCTACTTTTTCAATAATAACGTCTTCTTTCTTAGCCAAACTATGCACGCTTTGATGAACTTGAAAATAGCCTCGTCTTAAAATTCTAGTTATATCACTTATCGTGAGATTTTTGCTTAAGTCTTTAAATAACAGCTTCAATGTCCTTAATTCATCTTTTTTTAGCATATATTTTGAAAATAACAATATAAATTTTTATTGATAGATATATCAATATTAATTGATATTTAAACTTTTCGGTTTTAAACAGAATAAGGACTACTTTTTTTCTTGTTAGCTAGTTGTATACTTTCTAATAGCTCTCAAAATAGTTTCTGTGTCTACGGCAGGCATGTGTTTCTCTTGTCTTTCTGAGTTAATGTTTGTATTTAATTCTTCAAATAACATATTGATTAGAGGTTCAGAAATTTTTGTTCTTGTTGAATGATCAGCATAGTCTACGGCAATACAATTATCTGGCAAAAAATCATGCATTACGGTATAATAAACTTTCCAGAGAAGTCTTGAAAGTTCCTTGTTAATTTCTGGCAAAATTTCTCCTCTTAGCTCTGCCGCCCATTCAACAACCCCCAACTGACTTCCACCCAAACTATACATCATTGGTAATGATAATTCAACAGATTCTTTTCTTAGGAAAAGATTATTTGCTTTAATATCTATCTGTAATCTTGAACCTTTCTTTAAAGCTTCTTGCTCTAGATGTCTGGCAATAAATTCCTTATCTCGGGATATTTTACCTTGAAATGGATTATATTTAGTCTCTCCATGTCCAAGAATAAGAGCTCCATGAGCTGCAATTAAGCCTCCTTCTTTTAAATTTCGGTATGCTTGTTTTAAAACATTGTATCTCATGTAATCTGGGTCTATATAGCATAAGGCCATGTCAGAAAATATTAAATCAAATCCGTTCAAAGTTTCTTCATGTAAAATTTGATCAAGATGTCTCATATCCCCTACAAGATATTTTATTCCTCTCGTTGCAAGCAGGTCTCTTGTTGAATGTCTTTTTTGCTCACTAAAGTAATTGTCACGTAGATCTGCAATAGATAGGCCAACCAGCACTAAATTATTTTTAACTGCTTCAATACCATATCTTTTTTCTAATTCATGATACAAATCCAGTAAAAATTCTGCTCGTCCACATCCAAGATCTAGAATTCTAAACTTCTCACCGCGTTCAAGACAACCATTAAAACCTTCTATAACAATATCTAATAGTGGTTTTTCTTTCGGATTATCTGAGGTAGATAAATCAATTGGAAAATTCATGAAATCTTCACTGTACTTATCAAGTCCTCTATCTATTACATACTTAACTTGCTCAGAATCTCCATATCTGCGTTGATCATTAGCGCCAGGGTTACCTAGGTTGATCATGTATCTGAGAAATTCACTTTCCGATTCTAACATATCTAATAAATTTGTCATTTTATTTTTTTATTTGTATCCCAATGCTTTGACTTGTAAAACTTCAGGACACCACGCAAGTACTCGTTCACTTTTAATTTCAAAAACTTTTCCATGCATTTCAAATCTTCCTTGTTCATCTGCTAAACTTTTAAGCATTCCCATAAATGGAATAAATTTTGAAATATATTTCCCGAAAACTCCTTGGTACACTTCACCAGCTCTTTTTGATGTTTCTGGACAAGTGTAAACAAAATCTTCAAGACCTAATCTTTCTTGTAAAATGACTTCGTTGCTACTTGTTTTCAAATTGTTTGTTCCATAGAATAAATTGCCGTCTGGCGCTAAAACTCTTAAAGCTTCATTAAACGCTCTGTTTTGATCCCAAAAATACATTGATGCTTCAAAACAAGTTACTAAATCAAACTTATCAGTCCACTCTTCAGGCAATACTTCTGCTATAGACAATCTAAAATTAATTGTATCTCTTACGTTTTGTTTTTGATTAGAAACTGCATGACCAACTATAGGAGTTCCTAATTTGTCTTGAATTTCTCTTAAAAAAACTGCTTGTCCACAACCAATATCTAACAATTCTACATTATCTTTCTTTTTTAATTTAGCATTAATTATTTCCACTAGAGGAGCGCCTGCCATCTTAGAGTACTCTTCTATTCCTCTATCCCAAGTACCGCTTTCTTCAAGAAAAAATCGCTGAGTTTCTTCATCAGACATTTTTGCAAGCTCTTCCGAATTTACTTTTTCATAACCACTGATAAGCGTTGCAGTCCAATAAATAGCAAGTTCTCTTAGTTCTTCCTCGCTTAATTTTCGACTTCCAAGTGATTTTAGTAATTGTTTTTGCAAATAACTCTGCATTACATCCACAAGCCTATTCATTTCTGTTTTTGGAAGTTGATAAAAATGGGTTGTCATAACGAGAGTAATACTATCACTAGTATTTAAATGTTTCTATTTTTAACCACTTGACAGTGATAAAAAAGAAAAACTCATAAATATGTGTTAATTATAACACCACTATGTGGCAAATAGATAAATTAGTTAAAATAGGTACAAGAGAATTAGCAGAAAATTTCGGCAAAGATATGGCCGGAGTAATTCTAGAACCAGATAGAGCGCCACATCATTGGATTAATTTAGATTGTTTGCTTCCTGGTGATGCGCCTTTTAATTTTTATATTGTTGGAAAGAATGATTTTTCTGGCTATGAAACCATGAATGAATACATGGGACAAGTTTTAGTTCGAGATGGACACGTTCAATTTTATGATCGATATCCTGTTGGTGGAGGACCTTTTGAAGTGAAAGATTTTAAAAGTCCTGATTTTAGAAGAAGAGCAGAATTAATTGTTCAAAATATAGATCAACTTCTTGGTTATGATGGAAAAGAAGCTGCTTTTGATGTAAAGAAAGATGAAAACGTTAAACAAGCACGTCTTCAAGAGCCTAAAAAATACGACGTTTAAAATTTAAATCCCTCAAATTAACAATCACAAAGTTGTTGTGAATTCAGATAGCAAAAACAACCATGCAGGAATATAATTTATTGTTGTTTTTTTTATTTTTTCAACTTTAAAATAATCTTTCGTGATGATAATTCCTTCATCTAGATTGTTATCTTCTATGAAGCTAAAGAATTCTTTATTCACTTCAGGTTGTGAAGAATATTTTACTTCAACAGGAATTATTTTTTCATTTAAAAAAACGAAGTCTATTTCTCCATTTCTTCTAAAATAAAATGTTTTTCCTCGCAAAGCAAGATGCACTCCAATTAGATTTTCCATTATAAATCCTTCATTTTCAAATTTGATTTCGTAGTCTTTAACAATTGCATTCCTTAATCCTTGGTCTATGCATAAATATTTTTTTTTAGATTTAATCTGCTCTTTCACACTTTTTGCAAATTTATGAATCTCTATTATGAGATAAGAACTTTTGAGGTATTCAATATAATTAAGAAGAATGCTCCTATGAAGACCTGCTATTTCATTGATACTCTCATAACTTAAAATTTTAGATTGATTTTCCATGATAAAAGTAAAAATGTTTTCAAGGGTTTTAGGACTTCGTATGTTAAACTGGTTAGATACATCTTCATATATTGCTTTTTTTGGAATGTCATTTCTGATTGTTTCAAACCATTTGCTGGTTTCTTTTATTGAAAACCACTCGGGAAATCCTCCAACCAAAACATAGCTGCGAAATAAATCAATAACCGTTTCTCTTATTTTACTAACTCCAATTGAATCCATTTTTTTAATTTCTTTAATCGTGAAAAGCTTAATTTCAACGTTATTAAATTTTAGAAATTCGTGAAATGAAAGCGGATAAATAGTAAAGTCAAATGATCTTCCTCTTAAATATAAATTAGCATCTCTTTGAAGAACCAGGCTTGAAGAACCAGTTATTACAAACTTTACTTTTTCAGAATATTTGTCAAAAAAAGATTTCATCCATACGTGCCAGTCTTTGCAAGTATGCACTTCATCAAAAAAAACATATTTTTTTCCTTCAACTGCAATATTCTCAAGAAAAAAATCAAGAATATCTTTGAATAAAGAATCTGTATGAATAGCCAAAACAGGATCATCAAAAGAGTAATAAAGTATATTTCTTGGATTAATTTTTTTAAGCAAAAAAGAGATTGTTTGCTTTATTAATGTTGTTTTTCCTGAACGTCTAGGCCCTAAAATTTGAATAATTCTTCTCGTTTCAAGTTCTTCAGTTAGTTTACTAAATATATCTCGTTCAACAAATTTAGATAAATCCAATTTGTCACTTATCCACCAAGGATTTAATTTTTCGAGTTCTTTTCCAAATAATGCTAAGTTTTTTATCATATTATACATCTCATTGTTCAATATTTATAAATCTTTCTATAGTGTAGTGTGCAATATTTATTAATTATCGTATACTATAATATACAAAAAATAGCAATTGTAATAGAATTGCTTACCAGGCAGTTCCAGAGGTAGTTTCTTTATCTGATCTCCATTTTTTTAAATCGTCTTTCCATTTTCTGTTTTTCTCTTCTTCCTCATAGTGTTTATCGATCATTTTTTGAAGAGTTTTTTCTATGTTTTTATCTGAATATTGGTTTTTTGTGGTCTCTTGTATTTGAATAAGGCATTTTTTTGCTAAATCACATTCTGTATTTGTTTTTTCTAATTGTTCTTCAAGTCTTTTTTTGTGATCTATTTTCTTATTTATTTTTGCAGTAGCATTAACCAAAGTCGCAAAAGATAGAATTGCTGCAGCAGTAAAAGCCACGACAGTATATACCGCTTTTTCGAGATTTGCCGGTTCATACAATGAAACACTAGGCAGTACAAATAATGTAAGTAAAGATGCGGGTGCTGTAATAACAGTACTTACAAAAGCAGAATACTGTGAAAAATATTCTGTTCTGGTTGGTTCAGGAGCATTTCTTAGTTCTTCTTCCAATTGTGCTATTTTTTTCTGGTATTTTTCATTTAGTTTTTCTTCGTTAAACATTTTTTATTTTCTCCGCGTTTAGAGTCTGCATGACTTCTGAATCATTGCAGCCTTGGAGGTATTTTTACTTATTGCACTAAATATGGGATATTATACAAGATTTAACGTTTAATTGGGATTTTAACTGTTAAAAATAGAAAAGTTTAAATATTGTCTTTATTTATGTTGCAGTATGGCGGATGAAATAGACAAACAAATATTGATTGAGCTTCAGAAAGATGCTGACAGACGAATGTATCAGCTAGAAAAAATTACGAAAATACCAAGATCAACGATCCATAACAGAATTCAAAAGCTCAAGAAAGATAAAATAATCACGCAAATAAAAGCAGTTGTTGACCCAGAAAAAATAAACCTTAATGTCTGCGCACTTATTCATATTGTTGTATCATTCAAAAAAGGAGTTCACGTAATAGCTCAAAGGCTTGCTAATTTAAAAAATGTTGAAGAAGTCTATATTACTGCAGGAGTATTTGATGTTATAGCAAAAGTAAGATTCAAAAGCAACAAAGAACTCTCAGATTTCATTTTCAACGACAAAACAGGAATAAAAATCTGGGATGGTGTTGAACGAACAGAAAGCATGATTTGTTTAGAAACAATAAAAGAAAACGGAGTGTTGGAGACGCCTTGAAAAAACCAATGGATTTGTTTGGTGAAGCACTTTATGCGTATTGGAAAGGCGATAGAAAATCTAAACTTTTCATGATATTTATATCTGGAAAAGAATGCTGCTCTCTAAATTTAAAAGTTTACTTTAGAAAACACAACCAATTAACAACGCTTGAAAAAAAATTAATTTCGTTAGCAAGGGGGAATATTCTCGATGTTGGATGTGCAACGGGCTATTATATACCTTCACTCATGAAAAAAGGCAAAACTGAGGGAATAGATATTTCTGAAAAAGCAATAAAAGTAGCTAAAGAAATGGGACTAAACAATTGTCATGTTGCGAATATTTTTCATTTTCCTACTAATAAAAAATATGATACGATTACTTTACTGCAAAATAATCTTGGCATGGCTGAAACTTTACCAAATGCAAAAAGAATGCTCAAGATATTATGCGATTTATTAAAAAATGAAGGACAAATTCTAGTAATACATCGAAAAACTCAAGGAAAATATAATGCAAGTAAAAGAAAATTCAAGTGGAACAATAAAATCAGTTCAAAATTCAGTTGGATTAACATTAATACAAAATTCTTATCCAAACTATGCGATGATGTTGAATTAAAAATAGAAATAATTGGTAAGAACAATCAGCATGACTTAATTAGAATCGTGAAGAAATGACTGTCTGAGCGAGACCTTAAAACTAAATAGAGGCACTCTATCTATCAAATAATTCTGCTGCAGATTTGAGCAAGGTAATTTTCTTCTTCTTTGAATATTGAATAATTTGTTTTAATCTCTTGCCGACAATATTGGACTTTTTTCTTGCTTCTAGAACTGTTTTGCCCTCTCTTTCTATCAACGCCTGTAAAAATCCGCCGCAGTTTAACACAAAATCAGGAATATATGTGATTCCTTTTTTTAATAATATTTTTTCATCATCGAATTCATTCTCAAGAGGATTATTCGCTCCTCCAGCAATGATTTTACATTTCAATTTTGGCAATGTCTTTTCATTAATTACTGCACCCAACGCACATGGAGCAAGTATGTCAACTTTCTGAAAAAGTATTTTTTTGGGAGGTATAATCTTTACGCCTATTTTTCTTGCTTTTTTGTAATTTGATTTTATTACATCTGCTGCCATAACATCACAGCCTTTTTTGACTAGTAATTGTGCGAGGGGGAAACCTACTGCTCCAAGTCCTTGTATTGCAACACTACATTTTTGCAAAGGTTTATTTAAAATTTCTTCACAAATAACTTCAAATCCGTGAATCATACCTTCTGCAGTATTTTCTCCAGTACTTCCCAATCCTTTTTCTAAGTGAGATAATGAATCAACATGATCTGTTTTTGAGGCTATTTGTTTTCCATCTTTCATAACAAACCCTAAATCAATTGCTGTTTTGAATAATCCTTTATGCATCTGAATGAAATCTCCTATTGATTGTAAAAAAAGAGTATTTTTCTTCTGATTTGCCAATACAACTGCTTTACATCCGCCTTCATTTACTCCTAGAACATTAGCTTTTCTAGTCATTGCTCTTGCTAATTTTAGAGCATCTTGCAAAGCAATGTCTGCGTCTTGATGGGCAAATCTAGTTCCTCCAGAAGCAGAAACATTTTTGCTTAATTTTCCTGATTTTTCTCTTTTTTCGGGGATAGAATCAACAACCCAAACTAATTTAAGATCTGTTTTAGGATTATAGTGAAACGTGATTTGCCTACAACCCTCTTTCTTTAGTATTTTAAAAACGTCTTTTGCGGTTTTAACATGCCATCTCTGTTTCATATTTGATAAAATATATTAAATATTATATAAACTTTTGTGAATGCCTGTTTTTATTCTTCATTTGTCCTTCTATTTCTTTGATTAATTTTTCCGCAATATCATTTTTATCATGTGCTTCAATTATTTCCCCTCCCATACTTTCGGATTTTACTATGTATGCTGTATGCGCATCTTTCATGTCTTCATTTCTATTAGCAACAACGATTTGATAATGCTTAGCTCTTTCTCTTGCAACGCTTAACAAATCTTCTTGACTTATTTTTGCCATTAGCTTGAACGTCACCATGAATAAATCAGGATTTAGTTCTCTGACTTCATTAATTATTTTCTTCGTTTGCTTGAATTTTATTTCTAATTCACCTAATGAAGGAATTTTACCGTCAAATTTTTGCACTGGTGTGTAATCTGCTACTGCTGCGCTAAAAATTGCAGCATTATAACTTGTGTTACTCAATTCTTTGAATACATTGTCTCTGTATTCATCATAGTCTTCATGATAAATTGTTTTCAAGTAAGAAGGTGCTTTTAGCCCTGTCTTTCCTAGCAATAAAGTAACATCATGCCCTCGGTGATATGCTTCTTTAGCAATTTCAACAGCTAAAGCTCCTTTGAATTTATTTGTTATGATTCGTACGTCATCTATTTTCACCGGTGTTGCGCCGCCAGTTACTAAAATTTTTGAAGGTTTTTTGTTTAGGATATTGCAAGTTTCTGCAACAATATCTTCTATTTTAGGAATTTTTGCTTTATGTTCTTCAAGTCTTGGTTCTATTATGTGAATTCCGTAATCAGAGTTAAGCTCATTACTGAGATTCTTTTGTAAAAAAGGATTTTCGTAAAGGGATTCATGCATTGTTGGGGCTAAAATAGCAGGTTTTAATTTTTCTGTTCCAGAAAAATCGGGATTTACTTGATTTGAATAAATTTTGTTAGTTCCTAAAGCGCTAGCAATTAAAGTTGTAACAGGATCATCTGCTATTCCTGAATATATTTTGTTAATAGTGTTTAGTGTTGCCGGAGCAACTAAAACAATATCTTCACTACAAATATGTTCTGCTAAACCGCTTAATTCTTTAACAACTGGTTTGCCCGTAGCCCATTCTAATGCTGTTTCTCCAATGAATTTTAGTGCAGAAGAAGTAACATAAGCAGTAACCTTAGCACCATAACGACGCAAATGTCTTGCTATTTTTGGTGTTTCAATTGCAGCAATACCTCCAGTAACACATAAAGCCACTTTTTTCCCTTCCAAATAATTTCCTAAATTTTTAACTTGTAAGTCTTGGTTCATTTTTCCCTCCTTCTAGCTACAAAAATCTTCATAGCTATCATATGCTTCATACCAACTACTACAACCACAGTCATCATAATAGCTGTAAAGTGGTGAGATTCTTTTTCTTTCATTTGAAAGAATTAATTTCTTTGCGTTTTTGTAATAAACTTGTTTTTTATCCTTTTCAGAAAAATCTTTCATTGCGTTTTCAATTACAAAAATAGAATCCTCATATGTTTCAACAGGAAAGTCGGTGCCAAATAATAATTTCTCAGGACCACACTCATTCAGGAATTCTTTTGTCAAGTCAACATGAGATTTAAGTAGCGCACTGGAATCTGCATAAATTGTTTTATTTCTTTTCACAACTTCAATGAGCTCCTCAGTAAAAGGTCTTGCGAGGTGACAAAGAATCATCTTTTGTCCATTTTGTGCAATAAACTCGAGTTCCGAAGGTTTAACTTCTCCAGCAATAAAACGGTTATCTTTTCTACCGTGCGTGTAACCCATGTGAAACATTAAAGGTAAATTATATTTTTCTGTTAGTTTTAGGACTTGTTTGAAGTTTTCTCCGTGTAAATCAATGTGTTGATAGCTTGTGTAAATTTTTATTCCGCTTAATTCATTTCTTTCAGCTAATTCTTCTAATTCGTTATAACCTTGGTAAAAATATTTTTCAAAGTCAAGGCTTCCAAAAAGTAGAAATTCATGAAATGGAGTTTCCAAATTATAATTTTTTATCCAATCTAGCATTCGGAAATTACTAATGCCTGTGCCTTTGTGAGGGAAATAAGTTGCCAGTAAAACGGTTTTTTCAACGTGATGTTTTATCATTTCTTGTTCTAAAGTTTTGATTGTTGCATCTTTGTAAGTAATTCCTTCAACGGGTCTGTTTGTTACATGTGCATGGATGTCTATTTTTATCATTCTAAGTAACCTCCGTGTATTTCTGGAATCATTCTTGGAAAATACTGAATATTTTCTAATTTAGCAAGATTATTTGCTAACACCAGCGATCCATGACCTCTTAAGTTAACTGCAAAATTTGTTTTAGTTTTATTGGGAAAAAGCTTAACAACTTCATCAAATTCTTCTAATGCACCACAAGGAACTATGTTGTCAGTAAAAGGAGCATCTTTAACGTAAACATGCGCATGAAGCATATAATTAACATTATTATAGTGCTCGTAAAGTTTAACTTGTATTGGTGTATCAACAGAAGGCTTGTTTTCACCTTGGTATTGCACAGGTAATTCTATTTTTACTGGAACAAATGATAAAGCGCTTATTTCTCTTTTGTCAACATTTCTTTTTGAAACAAAAATTATCTTATCTTTTCTAAAAGAAGGAAACCCATTCTCACATCTGAAAGAAGCATTACCAAAAAATCTATTTACCGCCTCAGGATGTGCATGAATTAATTCATGAAATTTAGTTGCATAATTTTTTACTAACGTAAAAAATTCAGTTTCATTTGGTGTTTTTATTTCTCCATTTACTTGTTCACTTTGAACTCTGCTAAAATTAAGCAATTCTTGTGTTCTTTTCTTCAAGGCTTTACCAACCAAATTGAAATCTTTAGAATAATCAAGGAAAACATTGCCTAAAGGGTCAGCAACTCTTCCTCTGTAGCGGTCATTTAATTGGGAGAATTCAACAAATAAATTGCTTTTATTGTCTAAAGCGCGATAAATTAGATCAGCAAAAGAATATTCACCGTTGTTTCTCTTTGAAGTTACTAGTATGCACTCTTTATTTTTCTCTTTTATTTCTTTTATTAATTTAGGTTTCTCATTATCGACATCAGCAAACCAGTAAATAAGTTTGAAATCAGTAACTGATTCAAGAATTTTTTCTAAATCACTGAAGCTGCCTCCATTAATGTACTGCATTTCTTCTGTTTTTACTTGTTCATATATTTGCGCAGCGATCTTTGAAGGTCTTCCATTATTATCATCAAATTTTCCCGCAATGTATAAAGTTTTCATAACATACAGTAATCGGTATATTAATATAAACTATTTCTATAAATCTTTAAACTTCTATAAATCTTAGAAAAGCTTAAATACTAGTTTATAGTTTACAGGACGTACTATAAACTTTAAACCATAAACTATAAACTTAATGAGGATTAATTATTATGAAGGTAATCGAACGCAGCTTACAAGAAATAGGCCAATCTTTGCTAGTTACTTTGCCTAAATCTTGGACTAAAACACTTAATTTGAAGAAAGGTTCGCCAATTAAGATGACTATTTCGGAAGCAGGCAACTTGTTGATTGCTCCTGAGTTTGTTAAAAAAGAAGAAAAGAAAGAAACTACCATCCCTTTTGATGATTTCTTTTCTAAACGATTTTTTAGCGCTTATTTTGAAGGTAACGAAAAAATAACTATTACTTTTGATAAAGAAGCCAGAATTCATTAGTTTTTGAACAAATTCATGAATGTACAAATAATTGAGGAGACGAGCAACAAAATTGTTGTTAAAGTATTCAAAATTGATGAGTTAAGCATTGAGGAGTGCTTGAAAAGAATGTTTCATTTATCTCTCAACATGTTTGATGAAGTAGGAAATAATAACAGATTAAAAGAATTAAAAAATTCATTAGTTAAATTCTATTACTTGCTAGTTATGCAGATTAGAAGATTTCTGGCTGAAGGCAAATATACTGAAGAAAACCAAATTTCACTGTTAAGAGCAATGGATTGCAGAATGATTGCTGAAAAGATGGAAAAAATAAGCGATATTTTTTTTCTCACAGAAAAAAATAAGTTGATGAAAGAAATTAAGGAATTTTACTCAAAAGCGTTTAATAACTGTTTTAATAATGAATTTGTAAAATCATTAGAGTTAATGAAAGAAAAAAAAGAATTGTTTAAAAAAACTAAAGATAAAGATATGCTCTTGCTGCTTTCATATGCAAATGATATTGGAATGCTTACAAAATAGTTTATAGTTTGTGGTTCATGGTTTGTAGTTTTTTGAAAGGAGAGGTAAATAAAATGAAAGAAAAAGAGAAAGAACAAATTATGACGTCAATTAAACATATTTTGGAACAAAATATGCTATTAACTTTGTCAACTCTCGATAAAAAGAACAATCAACCTTGTTCTTCAACCGCTTACTACGTTTTTGACAATGATCTTAATTTGTACTTCTGGACTAGCTCTAATGCTATTCATTCAAAGAATATTAAACAAAATCCTAAAGTTGCAGTAAACATTTTTGATTCATCCCAAAAATGGGGTACTTTGCTTAAAGGATTGCAAATGTTTGGCAAATGCAGACCCGTCAATAATAAAGAGTTGCTGTTTGGCGGAGCTCTTTACTTGAAAAGATTTCCTAAAGTAATTCAATTTGTTAAGAAGATTTTCGATTTCAATTCAAAAAAGTTAGAAACAAAAATGTACAAAATCACTATCAATAAAATAAAGGTTTTTGATGAAAAAGTGTTTGGAAAGGAGGAGTTTAGGGAAATAATCATAAACAATGGTTGAGTATTAATACTAAAAAAGAGTTTTTTAGCTCTCACAGTAAAGACTTTAAGAAGTGGTTTATGAAACGTATTTCTGAAAAATCTCAAAATATTTAATTCAAGAATTTATGGCAATTATTGTGAAATTTAAGCTTTATTTACAACAATCTCCATCTTCTTTTTCCTTTGTAAGAATATTCTTGTGCTTTTCCTTGTTCAACTAGTTTTTCCCAAACTCTTATTGCTTCATTGTTATTACAAGTTCCTGAATGCAAAGGAGTTCCATAATTAAATATGTAATACTCGTTAGCGAAGTTTACTAACTTACCTGCAATCTTTCTACCACGGTGTTCTTCGTTTACGCTCATAAAAAACAAATAAGGTCTAGGTCTAGAAGGATTAAAATCATGATCTGTAAAGAAAGGATCTTTTAGTTCTGTTTCATTTGGTCTGATAAATCTATCAACAACAACATATCCAATTTCTTCATTATCAATGAGTGCTTTGAATACTGTCTCTTCAACTCTATTAACATATTCTTCAGTCATTTTTGGCTTTCTTTGTTGTACAATGAATTCTAATTTTTTAAACATCATTTTAACCTCGATTAAATCATTAATTAATAACAGCTCCTTTTCCAGAATTGTTATCGTATAATTTTCTCAATCCTTTTCCTTCCATGATTGCTAAGAATGCTTCTTCTTGATCAATACGTCCTTTTCTTACTTCTTCTAAAAGTTTTGGTATGTGTTGATTGAGTTGTATTCCTGCAATTACAAATTCCATTATATGGATTGCAGCATTCTTTTTTCCTTCATTTATTGCAAGATGAACATCTTCTTGGTCTAGAAGTCCTGAATCAACTGCAGTTCTCAAGATTGGTAATCTATCATCATATTCAGTGTTAAACCCATTTTTAACATAGTCTAAAGTTTTTTTGATTTCTTCAATTATTCCTTGAGCAATTGCTTTGTCTACAATTTCTTTATTTATGTATCCTTTTTCAACAGCTTTTGAAAGATATTCCTTAAATTGCAAGTATCCTTCTTTTACATTTTGAAGGTAATAGGGTAGTTTTCTTTTTATTGAATAGTTTTCGCATTTTAGTTTTGCATCATCTGCTTCTTCTACCGTTATTACTCCTTCTATGACTTGTTTGTCAAGATCTTCAATAAACCCCTCATCACCTTCAGCAACTAAATCTAGAAGACGATAAGCATGATTTTTTCTCCCTTTTTCTATTACTAATTCAACTTTTTTTTCAGTTATTTTTCCCATTGAAACATAATTCATTGCAACAGAAATAAAATATTCTACATTTTCTCCTCCTTTTAGAATTTCTTTCAGAGTAGTTCTAAGTTCATTTTTTCTTCCTTTATTTAGAACCAAGTTTGCATCCTCTCTGTCAAAACTTCCAGATTCAACTAGGTATTCCAATCTTCTTAAATTTCTTTCAAATAAATAACCTTTACGAATAGATTCAGTTACGAACCAAACATCAAAAGGACCACTAGCTTCATACTCTTCAGGTTCTTCGTTGAATTCATTGTTTGGTGTCATTGTTTATTTATCCTTCAATTAAAATGTTTGAACTTTACCAGGAAATTTTCTTGCTAAAACATCATGCGCTGCAGCATATGACATTTGCAGTGATAATTGATGATTATCTACAACTGTTTCTAAAGTTATGGCAAAATCATCATTATGACCTCTACTTCTTGAAGCCTCAATTACTGTTTGATCGAAGAAAATAACATTAATTTTTGTGCAATCTTCTGAAATAAACGGATGGCATGTTCCAGGACTCATTCTCTCAGGTAGATCTTCTTGAGCTGCAAATCTTAACTTTTTAGCTGGATTAAAACCTAACATTTCTCTCAGTGCAGAACTTTTCAAATCAACTCTGTTCGTGCTTGGAATAACAAAAGCATAAATTTGTTCAGTATCTACGTTAACAAAATAAAGTGTTTTTATTACTCTAGAAGGATCGACATTTAGTAATTCTGCTTTTTCTTGTGAAGTACTTGTTGCTTTCGGATGTGTAACAATTGCTATTGATGCATGACTTAGCGCCAAATAAATTAAGTCAGGTCTACTTGCAAAGAATGTTTGATAAAAATCTTCTGGAGACATAAACCAAGCAGTATCTAAACTACTTGCGCCTTCATTTAAGCTATTGTCTTGTTCTGGAAATGCCTTTGGTAAAACACTTGCACGTTCCGGTTCAGGTATGTATAGGTTCATTTTTTTATTGCGGGTTTTATTCCAAAAATATTTCTTGCAGCATCTTGAACAAAACCATAAGGTATTGCATGTAATGCTCCTAATCCTACTCCAACACACCAAGCGTAAATTGAAGATTTGAGATCGTACTTGCCGGACCAAACCATTCCTCCAGATATCATTCCTGCGTATACTATTGATTGTATTGGTGTGATTGCAACTAAATTTACTTTTATTTTATCTTTTAATGGACTTTTCTTTGTTACGTTCCATTTATTTGCTACATAGTTCCTTAGTAAGCCCATAGGTCTCATTGCAATTGCGTGCGCTAATAGTCCTAGAGCTCTTGTTTTTACAATTGTGTCAAGATCTTTTCCAACAATTGCTTCTTGCAAGGCGTATGTCGGGGTATAATAAACCCATCCGCTTACTACATCGACAGAATATTTGTAGAAATTATTATCTGCAAACTTAACAGTAGTTTCAAGCCATTTCTCTTTCAAAAATTTTATTTTATCTTCTAAGCTCATGTTGGAATAATATGAATAGTTGGAGTATATAAATCTTTCTTTTTTTAACTACTCGAGAGTGATAAAATTTAAAAAGGAGGGTTATTTTACAAAGATATAGTTAGCGACATAAATAACGCATAAAATTTTGCGTAAATTTATGTTCTCTCCAATAGTTTTCTAGGGCATTTTGCATTTGTTCTATATTCTCGAAATATTGTGATTTTGTGACGTTGTTTTTTGTAACTTTCCAGCA
>JACRKG010000041.1 GCA_016215315.1 Candidatus Woesearchaeota archaeon
CAATCAAATCCGCAATTTGCCACTGTTTTTTGCCTTCATGCATCCATTTAAGGATCAGTTCCCGTGTTTGTAGATTTATCATAACACCAACAAAACACAACCACTATATAAATTATGCGTTACTTATGTCCTGTACTATTTCTTCGTAAATTTTAAATAGCGTCATCAAATACAAAAAGTATCATTCTTGTGGAGGATTGATCAAAAATGTCACAACAACAAGTACAACCAATATTTATTTTACCTGAAAGCACAAAGAGAACTTCTGGAAGAAATGCTCAAAGCAATAATATTATGGCTGCAAAATTAGTTGCAGAAACTGTCAGAACTACTTTAGGTCCTAAAGGTATGGACAAAATGCTTGTTGATTCTATGGGAGATATTACTGTTACTAATGATGGAGTTACAATTCTTGAAGAAATGCAAATTGAACATCCTGCCGCTAAAATGATGGTTGAAATAGCTAAAACTCAAGAAGAAGAAGTTGGCGATGGTACAACTACAGCAGTTGTTATTGCAGGAGAATTATTAAAAAAAGCAGAAGATTTGTTAGAGCAAGAAATTCATCCAACTGTTGTTGTGAGAGGGTATAGATTGGCTAGTGAGAAAGCTCAAGAGATTTTGAAGCGAATTGCTGAAAAAATCACAATAAATGACGACGATCTTTTAAAAAAGATTGCTATGACCGCAATTACGGGCAAAGGTGCAGAAAGTGCTAAAGAGTTATTGGCAGAAATTGCAGTTAATTCTGTTAAAAAAGTTGTAGAGCGAGGAGACAAATTTGTTTTTGACAAAGAAAACATCAAGTTAGAAAAAAAAGTCGGCGGAAGTATTGAAGATACTCAATTAATTGAAGGAATTGTTTTGGAAAAAGAAGCAGTTCATGCAGGAATGCCTAAAAATATTAAGAATGCAAGAATCGCATTGATTGATTGTGCTTTAGAAATTAAGAATACAGAAATTGAAGCAAAAATCAGCATTACTGATCCTTCACAAATTGAAGCATTCATGGGTCAGGAAGAGAAAATGCTAAAAAACATGGTTGAAAAAGTAGCAAAAAGCGGAGCAAATGTAGTTTTATGCCAAAAAGGAATTGATGATGTTGCTCAACACTTTTTAGCTAAAAAAGGAATTTATGCTGCAAGAAGAGTTAAGAAAAGCGACATGGAAGCAGTTGCTAGAGCCACTGGAGCAAAAGTAGTCACTAACCTTGATGATTTATCACAAACAGATTTAGGAAAAGCTGGCTCTGTTTTTGAAACAAAAATGGGTAGTGACGAAATGACTTACATTACTGAGTGCGAAAATCCTAAAGCAGTAACCGTATTAGTTAAAGGAGGAACATCCCATATTGTTGATGAAGCTAAAAGAGCGTTGAGTGATGCTATCGGTGATGTTGCTGCAGCATTAAAAGTTGGTTTTGTTGTTGCAGGTGGCGGAAGTACCGAAGTAGAAGTAAGTAAAGAATTACGTAAGTATGCCGAAAGTTTAAGTGGCAGAGAACAATTAGCAGTTACTGCATTTGCTAGTGCTTTAGAAGTTATTCCTAGAACTCTTGCAGAAAACTCAGGACTTGACCCAATTGATATGCTTACAGAATTAAAAGCAGCCCATGATAAAGGACAAAAATGGGCAGGAATTGATGTATTTCAAGCAAGAGTAGTTGATAGCTGGAAAGCAGGAGTTATAGAACCACTAAAAATCAAAACTCAAGCAATTAGTAGTGCTTCAGAAGTTGCTCAAATGATTTTAAGAATTGACGACGTAATCATGTGTGGAACAGCAGATTCAGGACCAAGAATGCCTCCTGGCATGGGCGGAATGCCTGGAATGGAGTAAAATAGTTTGCATGCAAACTAGGAAGTAAAAACTTTAAACTGAAAAGTACATTTTAAATATATGATTTCTTTTTTATACTTTTATGGAACATAAAAGTAAGAAGAAAAAGGATCCTTTGAAAGAAATAATGGAACTTCTAGATGAATACGATAAAGGAACTCCTCCAAGAAAAATGGAAAGTTGTTGCGCACACGGCGATCACAGTCATGAAAACGAGCAAGAAGACGCGAACTAACACCAACTGATTTGCTCAAACACAAGTAATATTTCAACACCAAGTAATATTTTGATCTCAGAATGATTGCTTTTCGATTGCCGAGCTATGATAAGTGGATTTCTAAAACGTCTCCATCGCGTAATTCTTTATCTACTCTTTTCATTACTTGTCCTTCGAATTTGGCTGATGGGCCCCAAATTCTTGCATATCTGAATCTTTTAAGAAATCCACGATGCAGTCTGTTGCAGACGTCTTCTATTTTTGTTCCTTTTCTCATTATTAATGGTTCTTCCATGTCTGCTTTTTTGTTAACGTCTTTTAAGAAAATTCTTATTAATTTTAATTTTGAGTAAATAACTTCTTTTAGTTCTTCTATGTTTTCTCTTTTTTCAGCACTGATTATTAAGTCAGGTTCTACTTGTTCTGCTAGTTTCAATAACTCTTCTTTGCTTACCAAGTCTGCTTTTGCGATTATAGTGATTGCAGGAACATAAGATCTGTTTCCTTCAATTACGTCGATTAATTGGTCTATGTTTACTTTTGATCTTAAAACCACATCAGCATTATTAATGTTCATTTCTCTTAAAACAGAAATTACTGTTTTATTGTCTAAAACTTGAGGCACTGTGGATCCAATACTTAATCCTCCTCGAGGTTTCTTTTTAACAGTGACGTCTGGTTTTTCTTGGTTTGCTCTTATGCCTGCATCAAAAAGTTCACGCATAATTTTATCATAATGCTCTGGGTGTAATGCATCAATAAGTATAATCATCAAGTCAGAATTTCTGAGTATGGAAAGAATTTCTCTACCTCTACCTTTTCCTTTTGATGCTCCTTCAATTATTCCCGGCATGTCTAGTACTTGGATTTTTGCGTGTTTGTAAAGTAAAACTCCAGGAATAACGTCTAGTGTTGTGAATTCGTAAGCTGCTACTGCAGATTTTGCTCCGGTTAATACGTTTAGTAAAGTACTTTTTCCTACTGAAGGAAATCCCAATAATACTACTGTTGCGTCACCACTTTTTTTTACTGAAAAACCCTCACCTTTCTTTTTTGATGCTTGTTTTTTTTCTATGGATTCTCTTAGTTTTGCAATCTTTGCTTTAACGACACCAAAATGATGCTCAGTAGCTTTATTGTACTGAGTCTTTCTCATCTCATCTTCTAATTCCTTAATTTTTGCTTCGTAATCAACCATTAAAAGGTCTTAGAATGTGTTTGTTTTTAATTTTAACTACCAAAAATTTAAATATCTTCATCTAAAACAATCAGTTATGATATTATTTTCATGGCTAACAGCAAGACTTGGAGACTACCTAAGTAAAATAGTTGTTGCTGTACTAGTTTTACTTATTGGTTTCATGATTGGTAAATTTTTAAGGAGAGTTTCTCAGAAGTTCTTGCACGAAACAGATTTAGACAAAACAATGGGCAAACTTAATTTCAAAGGCAGTGTTGAAGAATTCTTGTCAAGAACTCTGGAGTATTTGATTTATTTTATTACTGCAATTATTGCAATAGATCGCTTAGGATTGACTGCAATCATATTATATATTCTATCTGGAGCCATTCTGTTGTTCATAATCCTTGCTTTCTTTTTAGGAATTAAAGATTTGTTTCCTAACTTGATTGCTGGTTTGGTTCTTTTAAGAAAAGACAAATTAAAAAAAGGCGACAAAATACAAGTTGGCGATGTTGAGGGAAAAGTTGAAGGCATAGATTTGGTAGAAACAAGAGTTAGAACTAAGAAAGGAGACTTAATTTATGTACCTAATTCTTTGCTTTACAAACAAAACGTGGTAGTAAAGAAATAAACCCCAAACCTTATTTGCAGCAGAGAAAACTATTTAAATACAAACAGGTATTAAAAGTAAAAAAGGCAGCGAAAATTCAATTTAGGAATCTTCCAGTCTTTTTTGTTGAAAACAAAAAAGGTGATATTTTGAAAGTTCATGCATTATTTTTGGTATTATTAGTAATAGGCAGTTTAGGAGTTCTAGTAGTTTCAAATGTTAATAGTTTTAGCAGTACTACTGGTTTTCAAATAGTGGATCAAGAACCAATAAGCAATTTGCCAAATCTTGCACTAGTAGAATGTCCAATTTTGGTTAGAGAGGTTGTTAAAAATGAATAAAAAAATAATATTGATTTTTTCAGTGTTAATATTGGGAATATATTTAGCAGGTGCTCAGCAAGGAAAGTTATGTGAAGGTCCTTGGGATTGCAGTGAAGGATATGAATGTAGCAGCAATCATCAATGCACGGCAAAAGCAACCACTCAAGTAACATTACCCCCACCACAACCCAGCGCAATACTTCCCCCTCCTCCACAGCCTCCATTACAAGTTCAAGAACCAGTAGCTGCGCAAGAAAGCAGGTGTGGTGATGGACTTATACAGTATCCTGAGGAATGTGAGCTGCCTCTTAAAAATGAAGGAGATTCTTACTGTCAGCAAAGATATGGTCAAAAAAATTATGTTTGCGATTACCAATGCAAGTGTGTCTCTTATGGTTTAAAAGTGCCTGAACAAAAATTCTGTGGTGACGGTGTTTGCACTGTTGAAAAAGGAGAAAGCCCTTTAACTTGCTCAGAAGACTGCAAAGCAGTTCCTAAACAAGAGTTATCACAATGTCCTGAAGGAACAGAAAGAGTTACTGAAACTGATTTAGTTTCTGGAGAAGAATTTGCTTATTGTGTTGAGAAAGGAGCAGTATTACCTCCACCGCCTGAAGTTCCTTCAATGAAGAAAAATGTTTGTAGCGGACAAGTATTTTATTTAAAACAAAGAGAAGACTCAAAAGAATTAGAATTTAGTTTGCCTTGGAATCCTGATAGTGCTAGTTTGAGTAAGTTTGATGAATTAAAAAATAATTGGGTAACTTTAGTTGAGTCAGCAGTATTTGAGAATAATAAATTAAAATTGGCTTTAAGCAAAGGAAGTTATTTGATGAATGTAGAAAAAAATGGAGTAGAACATAAATTGCCAGTAGAAGTTGTTGAAGCACAATCAACACAAATATATGATGTTGTTGTTGACGCACAAAATGCAGACGTTAAAGATGGAGATATCTTAGTCAAGTATTTAGCTGGGTTCGGACTTAAAGCAGTATTAAGCAAAGCAAACAATTTGAAAGATTTACCTCCTTCAGAATTAAGAGTTTTCTTAGGAGGACCATTTGCTAATAACTTAGTTGAGAAAGCAGTTCCTGGAGCTTCTGAACAAATGATGAATTTGAATACTAACAGAATTGTTTCAGCAAACACATTAGTTCTAGCAGGCTGGTGTCAAGAAGCAACAATAATGACTAATTATCAATTACAAGATGAAGTTGATGATGAATTAGCAACTTTGTTAGAAGATAAAGAACCAACAAAAGAAGATGTAATGAATGTTCTTAAGAGCAAAAAAAGCGAAACTGGAAAAGAAATCGCTTGCACTCCAGAAGAACCTTTGAAAACTGAAGAATTGAAAACTAAAGGAAAAAGAGAAAGCAGAAAACCAGCTAAAGGTCTTTGTCCGCAGGAAAAAGTAGAATATGTATGCACAAGATTGTGTTATCAAAAATCACAAGAAGGAGAAGGCTTTGACATTCAAGTAACAAATGATGGTTGTACATGTAGATTTTTTACAAGAACTAAAGATCGTCAAGGAAATAGTGTAGAAGTTCAAAGCAGAACTGCTCAAGTAAGCAAAGAAGAAGTATTAAGAATATGTCTTGATAGAAATGGAAATGTTGATCAAGCAAAATTGGATGAACTTGAAAGAGCAACTAGAGAATTACAAAGAGAAAGAAGAGCAGAGCAAGTAAGAGCAAGAGAAGAAAGGAGAAGAGCTTTAGTTAAAGGATTTGTTGAAGGTTTTGAAAATGCTCAAGGTCCAGAACAAAAGAAAGGAGTTGTTAGAGATATGATGTCAAGATTAAGATGTTCTGGAGAAACAGCATGCCAAAATTATTGTGATTATAAAGCAGAAGAAGGAGAACAAGTAACTGCAACATTCAATGATAACGAAATGCGATGTACTTGTGTTTTCACAAATGCAGAAGGAACTACGTCAAGAGATCAAAAAAGTATTACTCCAGGATTTGCAGATAGATTTTGCAGAGCACAAAGAAGCGAAGAAAGTTCTGAGCAAGCTGCTAGAGAAGAAGAACCTGCTGAAAGACAAACCGAGCCCGAAAGATCATCTTGCACGTTAAGAGAAGTTTGTGACAATTTGTGTGTTTCTAGATTAAGTGGAACTTTAAGCTTTAACACATATACTGCAGTTGCAAAAGGAGATAATTCTTGCACATGCCAACTTGCGAACACAAGATCCCGAGACACCGTGTCAAAAGTAATTCCTGCAACAGAAGTAAATCCTTACTTAAGTAATCAAGAATTATGCGACGCACTAAGAACAACAGCAAAAGATGCAAAAAGAGTAGTGAATGCAAGATAATTAATTATTTTTTTCTTTTTTTATTTAATTTTTTTTAACAAAAAATTTTTTTCTAAGTTCCAGTTCCTTCGGAACACTTACTTTCAGGACTGTCTGCAAACATTTGATGTCCCGTAATATTTTCGAAGTCTTTAGATGCCTTTTTGGTGACCTAACAAATTTATGATAAGGCAGACAGTCCTTCAGAAAGAATATTTGCAAATCATTCTGTAGTCAGGCCTAATTTTTTGCGAAGCAAAAAATAAAAAAATAAAAAAAAAGAATTAACTTAATTTTTTAGTTTACTAAAAAATTCTTTTACTGCTGGGTGTCCTTGAGGTCTTGCTCTTAATCCTAGCTTGTAATATGTTTTGGTAACTACTGGTCCCCAACTGTAAGTTCCTTTTTCTTGTCTTACTGACTCAACTGCTATTTCCCCCAACTGTACTCCTTTCTTCAAGTTGTAATAAATGTTTTCTCTGGTGCAAGGTGTAAAAATTTCGTTGTACAACTTGTGGATTTTATAGCCATAAGCTGATCCTATCACGGCTAATATTTCCATAATTCTTTGTCTTATTTCCGAATGAATCGGTCTTCCCCTTAATCGTTTTTCCATTGTAACTATGAGGGAATAACAGAACATTTATATATCTTTTGAATATAAAAAACAAAAGATGGCTGCAAAAAAGAGCAAATTTAAGAATTCATCGAAACTGCAACAAATTATTTTAGGTATTGGAATTTTAGTCTTGCTCGTCGCTTTTATACTTTATGGACTGGAAGTGTTCTATAAAGAACCAACATATGATCAGTTCTGTAATTATTACAGTACTACAGCACCAAAACCTTATTATGAAGAACCAACTGAAGTAATGTGCAATACTGCAAAAGGAAAATGGTTCCCTAGAGAAGGTCCTTGCCCAGCAGCGATATCAAAAGAAAGCGTTAATTGTCCTGCAGGCTATTGTGATTTTGACTTTTATTGCAGACCGGTCTACGAAAAAGCTCAAGAAAAACATTCAATGTACGTTTTATTTGTTCTAAGTACTTTAGGTGTTGCAATAATTATTGGCGGCTTATTTGTTTCAGTTCAAGTAATTAGTAATTCAATAATGGCTGGTGGAGTAATAATAATCCTTCGCGGAGTTATTGGTGCATGGAATTTCTTATCAAAATACTTACAATGGGCATTATTAGGAGTATTATTAGCATTACTTCTTTGGGTTGCGTATAAGAAGTTCGGACCTAAATAAAAATTCTACTTGTTTTTATTTCCTAAAACATACATTCCTAGAATTACAGATATAATTCCTGAAAACACAGAAAAATAAATACCCCTATTACACGCACTTTGTTCGTCTAACAATTCTTTTGGCACTTTATTCATATAATTCTTGCTAATTTGAATTAGAGAAGATTTTACCGAATCAATAATTTCTCTTTCATTTTTGAAAGTTGATTGAGTGACTTTATTTCCATTATACTCTTTTATTTCATTTTGATCAGGCAAAGAATCTTTTACTTGTCTTAATTTATCATCTAAGTCATTATAATCTCCTAATGTGTCCAGAACATTTGAGAGAATTTTTTTTGCATCAGCAGGATCAGGATAATCTGGTCTTGGGGGATGCGATACATGAGGCATAGAATGCACATGAGCATAACCGAGAATTAATCCGAGATCTAAACCCATTGAAGCTGCAGCGATATGATTCCCAGTAAGTTCTCTTTCAGCAGTTTCTAATTGACTTGATAAACCTTGATATTTGGTTGCTTCGACATAATCTGAATTTCGACTTAATTTTTTATTAACATTAGATAGTGCTTGACCATAATTAACACCAAAACCAATTGAACTAACAAGGCCTACTACAGATATAAAACCTAAAAGATTGTTTTTAAGATTTTTATTCATAGATGATAAGTAATTGAATTAAATTTAAAAAACAATCTGTTGATTATCAAGCCTAAACACGCCTAACAAAATCAAAAAGTATTAAATAAACTAACAATACCAACACACCATGCTACTAGTAGACGTACATTGTCATCTAACAGACAAACAAATCAATGCAAAAGAAGTAGTTGAGCGAGCAAAAAAAGCAGGAGTTAAAGTAATAATTACTAACGGCACTAATTATGAAGATAACTTGAAAGTTCTCGAATTATCAAAACAATTTGATATTGTTAAACCCGCATTAGGACTTTATCCTTTAGATGCTGTTGGTTTAAGTTTTGAGAATGGAGAATTAATCAAAGGGAGCGTTGATGTTGAAAAAGTTTTGAAACAAATAGAGCTTGGAAAGCCAATTGCTATTGGTGAAGTTGGCATAGATTTCAAGTGGTCTAGAGATTATGATAATGAACAAATAGAAGTTTTTCAAAAAATAATTAAGTTAGCAGAAAAAATGAACAAACCATTAATTGTACATTCAAGAAATGCAGAAAAAGAATGTATTGACTTACTAGAAAATACCAAAACCAAAGTAGTAATGCATTGTTTTGGGGGAAACAAGAAATTAGTAAAAAGATGTATTGATAACAAATTTTATTTCTCAATACCGCCAATAATAAATAAATTAATGCATTTTCATATGGTTACAGAATTATGCCCGTTAAGCAAATTATTAACTGAAACAGATAGTCCTTGGCTTTCACCATATCAAGATAAGCTTAATGAACCTGCGTTTGTTCTAGAATGTTTAAAAGAAATTTCCAATATTAAAAAAATTACAATTGAAGAGTGTAGTAACCAAATATTTAAAAATTTCAACGATTTGTTCTAAAAATTGGTGATATTAATGAAAAAAATCTTATTAATTGCTGCTTTATTAATTGTTTTGTCTGTTGTTGTTTTTGCTCAACAAACTTGTCCTGATTTAACCCCTCAAATAACTGATTGCCAAAAACAAGGTTTAGATCCCAAGTATGATCAAAGTAATAACTGTAAACAAGTAATTGGTTGTTGTTCAAATGATTATGTGGCACAAGATCTGGCTTGCAGAACAAAAGGTGGAGGCTCTGTTCTTGGCGTAGATTCAAATTCTTGTACTTTCTTAAGAGAATGCAAAATGCCAACAGTTTGCAAAACAGAAGAAGAGATAAGTAAGGAAAAAGAAAGTTGTGAAAACTCAAAAGGAAATTTTCAAAAATGGCCAATAAGCGATGGATGCTATGAAACTTCTTGCATGGCCGCTCCTTCCTGCGATTGGACTGAAAAAGAAAAAGATAGATGCAAAACAAACGGCGGATCTCCCCGAGAAGTTAAACAAAATTATGCTTACGGCGGACCAACTTGCCCCATGATAGTTTGCGACTATCCTTCTCCATCAAGTTATTCTAGTAAGCAAGAATGTGAAAGTTCAACAAATTGCTTTTGTGAGTACAAAGATTGTAATTATGTCATGAAAGGAACATCTTACGAAGATACTTGTGGGAAAAACTTTTCACCAGGTTGGTATTGTCAGATTCCAAAACCTTCAGATGGAATAATCAAATGCGGCGGAAGTGCTGGCTGGTATTGTCCTAGAGGATATCGTTGTGATAGCCAAGACGGAAATAAAGAAGGAAAATGTGTAAAAGATGAAAATCAACAAACTTCCTGTTACGTTTGGAGAGAAGAAGAAATTAATCAACAAAAACAAAGATGTGATCAATCGGGTGGAAAATTAGAAAAAAGAGAAAATTTTTGGTCCGGAGCAGAAAATTGTTATGATTACAGATGTATTTCTCAAGATGGCAAATGTGGTAGTGGAAATGGCATGGGAATGCTAGAATGCCCTCAGGGGTCTTATTGCGAACAACCAGACAATAGAAACAATTACGGACCTAATTATCAGCAAGAATACGGAAAATGTGTTTCAATCAATAAACAAGAAAAATGTCCTGTTTTAGATGCAAAAGAAAAAGAAAAATGCGCTTTATCGGGAGGAACTCCCGATGTAAAAAAGAACGAAAAAGGATGCGAGTATTATGAATGCAAACAAAATAAAGATTTTTGTGGTGGAATTGCAGGAATTCAATGCATTCCAGGATACAAATGCGAGTTGGATGGAAACTATCCTGATGCAGGAGGCAAATGCGTCCCAGAAAAAAAATGTCCTCCTCAAGATGAAAAAGAAATAGCAGCACAAAAAAACAAGTGTGTTTTTGAATACAAAGGAGAATTTAAAATAAAAACAGATACAAACGGATGCACTTACACAGATTGTGTTTTTACGAGTTCTGAACCAAAAGAATGCATGCTAAAAGAAGAAGTTCAAGCACAATTGAACAAATGTGTATCAAACAACGGCTCACCAAAAATAAAATCTGAACAAGGTTGTGTGAAAGAAGTAGCTTGCTTAATAGAAGAGAAACCAAAAGATTTGCCTCCTGAAGAAAAAAAGGACTATGATTTGGGAAGACTGTTCAATGTTGCTTTCAAACTTGAAGAATTAAGAATACAATTTGATAAACTAAAAAAGAAAACACAAAACATTGCAGACTATTATGAAACTCAAAGTGAACAAGAATATGCGAACAAATTTAAAGTAGTAAGCGGCTTATTTGATAACGCACTCAATGAAGTAGACAACATAAAATCAGATTTAAGAGAAAACATTGATAAAGATCTAACTAATGAAGAAAGTATGGGAAAAACAAAGAATTCAATACAAAAACTTAAAGATAGTATGAAAGATATACTCAAAGAGTTATTGAGGTGAAAAAATGAAAAAAATAATGCTTTTGGTTCTTTTGTTGCTAATTATTTCTTGCACAACACAAAAACCAGTACAAAAAGAAGAAAAAACTGCAGTTGCAGCAGAAGAAAAAATAGTAAATGAAGAACAAGCAAAGCAGACAACTCAAGATGTTAATAAAGAGCTTTCAGATTTAACAAAAAGCTTAGATGATTTAGAGAAAAGTTTGGAATGATTTAAAAATACTCCTTCTTTTCCCCACTTTATGAAAAAATTCGAGTTAGTTGAAGGAATAACCGATGCAGACTATGCCTTCAAAATATATGGAAAAAATTTAGAAGAACTATTTACTAACGCAGGAATGGCCATATTTAGCGTGATGGTAGACCCAAAAAGCGTAAGCAAAATAATAGAAAAAGAAATAAAACTAGAAAATAACACAGTGGAAAAATTATTATTTGAATTCCTAGAAGAATTAGTATTTTTGAAAGATGCCGAATCATTCATGCTTAAAGAAATTAAAGTAAAAATTAATGAGTTTGATGGAAAATTTTTGCTTAACGCAAAAATTTTCGGAGAAGAACTAAACATGGAAAAACACAAAATAATAACTGATGTTAAGTCAGTAACTTATCATAATTACAAAGTTGAAAAAACAAGTAAAGGCTGGGAAGCAACGGTGGTGGTTGACGTATGAATAAAGAAAAACCATTCTTAAAAAAATTAAAACAAGTAGGAAAAGTAATTTGGGAATTACCAAAAGACTACAAAGAAGGAATGCTTGTCCCAGGAAGAATTTATGCAACACAAACAATCATAGATCAACTAGAAGAAACAGTATTTAACCAATTAACAAACGTAGCAACTCTCCCAGGCATAGTTAACTACTCCTTTTGCATGCCAGACGCACACTCAGGATACGGATTTCCAATAGGAGGAGTCGCAGCATTCGACCCAGAACAAGGAGGAGTAATAAGTCCTGGAGGAGTGGGATTTGACATTGGATGCATCCATCCAAAAACAAAAGTTAATCTTGAATATGGAACTTGGTTAAGTGCGGAAGAATTAGAACATATAAATCAGGACTTAAATTTACCCTTATTTGATCATAAAACAGCGAACAAAAAAGAAGTAGAACTTTTAGTTCACATAAAAAGCAAGAAAAATGATAAAATTTACGAGATAAAAACAGAATCAGGAAGAATTCTGAAAATTACAAAAGAACACCCAATTTTAACAAAAGAAGGATATATTAAAGCAGAAAACCTGAAAGAAACTGATGAAGTACTAGTTCACAGTTTTAAAGGAACTAAATATGAAATCCCAAGTTCTGAAATAATTTTAACCCGAGAGATGGTTGAAAAAACACTAGACCAATTAGAAAAAACTAACAAAGGAAGTTCTAGAAGCCAAATAATACAGTTCTTGGAAAAAAATAACTTGTTAGAACTAAGATATGATTCCCCTCAAATACCAGTACTGCTCAAATTAATGGGTTTTATTCTGGGAGATGGTGTAATAACTTTTGTCAACAAAAAAGAAGGTTACTTGCATTTCTATGCTAAAAAGGAAGATTTAATTGATATTAAAAAAGATTTAGAAAAAATAGGAATAAAAATCTCTAAAATACACGAAAGATTAAGACATCACAACATAAAAACAAGATACGGAGTTTCCGATTTTGATTTTGAGGAATTCAGGATTGTTAAAAAATGCACTGCATTATCAGCATTATTTGTTGCTTTAGGTGTTCCTTACGGTAGAAAAACAGACAAAAAATACCGAGTTCCAAAATGGGTTATGAAAGCACCAAAATGGCATAAAAGATTGTTTTTAGCAGCATTTTTCGGAGCAGAACTTGCAAAACCTAAAACTTTTGATAGTTCAAATTTTTATGATTTACAACTCAACATGAATAAAAGTATTAACTTAAAAGAAAATGCAATTGATTTCTTAAATGACATCAGGTTATTACTTTATGATTTGGGAATAAAAAGTAGAGAGCCTGTAAATGTGGAAGGAAATAATTATGAAGGAAAATTAGGAAACACCGTCAGCTTAAGATTTTTAATACCGGGAAATCCAAATAATTTAATCAAATTCTTTGAAGAAGTAGGTTATGAATATAATAAAGAAAAAAGAAAACTGGCAAGTATTGCGGCAAATTATTTAAAGTTAAAACAAGAAAACATAAAAAATCGTTGGGAAATAAGAAAACTAGCAAAAAAATTATACGACTCTGGCAAAAGCCCTTTAGAAATAGTTCACGAACTCAAAACAGAACACACTGGAGAGCACTTCATAAGACATTCCATTTACGACCGACAATTACTTCTCCCGAGAACTTCACTTAAGTTTGAATCATTCAAAAAATACCAAGAAAGAACTTGCGGCAACGATGGTTTTGTTTGGGATGAAATAAAAGAAATAAAAAAAGAAGACTACAATGGTTACGTCTATGATTTAACAATTAACGATGAAAATCAAAATTTCCTGGCCAACAACATGATTGTTCACAATTGCGGAATGCGATTAATAAGAACAAACTTAACACTAGAAGAAGTCCAACCAAAACTAAAAGAATTAGTTGATTTATTATTTCAAATGGTTCCTGCAGGAGTTGGAAGAAAAGGATTTGTAAAAATAAACCGGGAAGAATTTATCAAAGTAATAACTCAAGGAGTCAAGTGGTGTGTTGATAATGGTTATGGCTGGAAAGAAGATTTAGGACACATAGAAGAGGATGGATGTATCAAAGGAGGAGATCCTAAAAAAGTCAGCGATAAAGCAATAAGCAGAGGAATAGATCAATTAGGAACTTTAGGTAGTGGAAATCATTATTTAGAAATACAAGTAGCAAAAAAAACAAACATTTTCCAACCAGAACTGGCAAAAAAATTCGGAATAACAAAAGAAAACCAAATACTAATAATGGTTCATTGTGGTTCACGAGGTTTCGGACACCAAATTGGAACAGATTACTTAAAACAATTTTTAGAAATAATGCCAAAATACGGAATAAAAATTTTAGACCAAGAACTAGCTTGTGCACCACTAAAAAGTCCAGAAGGACAAGACTATTACAAAGCAATGGCTTGCGGAGCAAACTTGGCAATGGCAAACAGACAAGTTATAACTCACCAAATAAGAGAAGCATTCAGACAAGTATTCAAAAAAGATCCAAAAGATTTAGACATGGAAATAATTTATGACATCTCACATAATGTGGCAAAACTAGAAAGCTGGAATGTTAGCAATCAAGAAAAAGAATTAATCGTGCATAGAAAAGGCTCAACAAGATGTTTTGGTCCTTCAAGAAAAGAAATGGAAGGTTTATACAAAGAAACAGGACAACCAGTAATTGTTGGAGGAAGTATGGAAACAGGAAGTTATTTATTAGTTGGAGCTGATGAAAGCGAACAAACATGGGGTTCAACAATGCACGGTAGCGGAAGAACAATGAGCAGAACTCAGGCAAGAAAATTAGTCCGAGGAGATAAATTAATTAAAGACATGGAAAAAAAAGGAATTTACGTAAGAGCAGTATCAATGTCAGGACTATCAGAAGAAGCAGGCTTAGCATACAAAAACATTCACGAAGTGGTTGACACAATGGAAATAGCAGGAATAAGTAAAAAAGTAGTTTCATTAATACCTATTGGGAACGTAAAAGGATAAAATTTTGCGCACGCAAAATTTTAGAAACGCTTAAAAACATCATCTTCTTTATTCGTTTTGGCGGGCTAGGTCGGGGGTTTAGCGAGCTCTTGTAACCACCAGCTATATGTGGTGCCGAAGCTCTTGGAGAGGTTTTGTATCTTAGTTTTGGTCCTCTGCCGTACGTTGACGTGCTGTCCTGCTTGGTGGTTTGTTAGGAAAATGTGTCAGGTCAGGAATGAAGCAGCACTAACCAAGCAAATTCATGCTTGCAGGGGTGCGGCGCCGAGGAAAGTAGAGGGTGACCCATTACTAGGATATGATTTCCATTCAGGAACGCGCCCGCCAACTCATTAATTCTGACTGTCATCACGAGGTATCTTCGGGTGTCAAAATATTTGTGGGTATCAAAAGGTAATTTTTTGCAAGTAATCAACAGAACATTTTATAAAAATAAACTCATTCATCAGAATCAAGTAATTCATCTAAAGACATAGTTTCATCTTTCGAATTCGTGCAGCATCGGATAGAACCTGTATGGCCAGGTGTTATTTTAAAGTCAACAGTTTCAAAGTTAATTTTGTACTTTTCTAATAATTTTAGAAAAGAAGGAACTCTTTTGTTAGCAAAAACTACTTCTTCTCCATTCTGGCAAGGAAGTACTAAACAATTAAGAGGAAAATATTTGAAACTGCTTTTTGGTGCTGAGTCATGAAAAACAATTTGGTAATCTTCTTGAGAAGCTATTCCGCTAAATGAATCTCTTGATTTTTGTTCTGTGTAAAAATTTTTATCAACAAAAAGTAATCGTTTAGAAGGGATTGTTAAACAAGTTAAATCAACATGATCTATCCACATAGGACCATTTAGCGCAGATATCTCATCAGGATCATATCCTGTTGGAACTATGTGAATTTTTTTGTAAGGATAATGTAGTTCTACTTCCCTTTGTATTTTTCCAAAATCCACAGGAGTATAATGCCCAAATAATCTCTCTGAAACTAGAACAAACTCTCTTCCAAAATTAAAATATCCCCCTTCACCAGGTTTACCGTGAATTTTTTTTATTGCATAACTTCCATCATGAAAAGTATAATGATCTCTAGGCCAAGCAACAGAAACTCTTTCAACTCTAAATCCGCATTCCTCTATTTTCTGAGCTAATTGCTCTCTTTCTGCTAATTGAGCATCACAATAGCCTTGAAGATTTGTGCCAACGACAACAATTAATTTTTCATTTGTTGTTTGAGTTTTCATAAATCACCAAAGAATTATTTTTGAACTAATTTATTTATTGTTTGAAGAACTTCTTCAGCTTTGTAAGGTTTAGTTATTAATGTAAATTTTCCATTATTTAATTTTGGCTGCAATTCGAATTTTACTTCTTCTGGAGCAATAATTATTGTAGGTCTTTGAGTTACTGATAAATAAATTCCCGTAGTTTGGTCGAACATTTCAACTCTTTCATTCAAAGGCACTTCTTTGAATAATAAATCAAAATCATAAATTACCAAGTCATAAGGTCTTAATTCAACATTATCAATCAGTCTTTCTGCAAATTTAGGATAGAATTCTTGCACTTTATTGCACATTCTTATCATTCCAACTTCCCAAAGAAAGCTTTCACTATTATCCATATAATAGAATCTATGACCTGCCAGAGCAAGTCTTTGAACTAAATCATCATGAACCGGATTATGTTCTCCCTCTTTTTGAGGTCCACCGAATAATATGCGTGCCATAATAAGAAAACGAAGATCAGATTTTTAAATATAATTATTTATTACTATGAAAAACAAGAAAAATAAACTAAATCAGAGAATAAAAAAAAATGAGAATAAAAAACAATAAAAAATTTTGTTTAAACTTTTTTAAAACCGTTATTTAAGCGGAGATTTTTAAGTTTTTTTACTCAGACTTAGATACATTAACTGCTTTTGGACCTTTGTCGCCTTGTTCTACATCGAATGTAACTGAATCATTCTCTTGTAGGTTAACACCAGCTTTTAAGCCTGTTTGGTGTACAAAGTAATCTTTTCCATCTTCGGCAGTTATGAAACCGAATCCTTTCATTTTGTTATAAAATTTTACTTTTCCTTCCATTTTAAACCTCCGTATTCTACTAGAATTATGGCTGTGTTTTTAAATCTATTTGTTTATTTTCTAATTTTTGGTCTATTTGACCCAACCATTCTTTTATTTCTGGTTTAGTACAAGAACAGCTTTCACCGGGACCAACTAATCCTCCTCTAACTGGCGCAACAGAATCATACTTAAGAATTCTTCTAACAGGTTCACCACGATTTTTGTCTAAAATTTTTAAGGCTTCACCAACCATCATGTTTCCCGTAATTTGATTAGTCATTATAACGCTAGGATCGGGAGCAAATCTGCAACTTGCAGCCTTTCTTTGCTCTGCTAACGCTTTTTCAACTTCAATTTTGCAATCCAAACAAGCGCTGAGTCCAGGTTCATAAACTATTACTTGTCCTGAACGAGGATTTGTACCTCCACTAATCAAAGGAATGTTGTTTCTTACTGCAAAATAATTTATTATTGCCCTAACTGCAAAACTATCAACACAATCCAAAATCGCGTCAGGTTTGTTCTTTTTAAAATAATTAGAATCCTCGGATAATTTTCCCACAATGCCTTTAACATTTGCTGAAGGAACTATTTCTAAGATTTTTTCTGCTAAAGCACGAGCCTTTTTCTTTCCCACGGATTCATAAAATAATATTTGCCTGTTAAGGTTTGTTGAATCCACTTCGTCAAAATCGAGAATGTCGATGTTTCCTATTCCTTCTAACGCAGCTCCTAATGCTGCAAAATTACCTAGCGCGCCAGCACCAACAATTAAAATTTTTTTATCTTTCAAGTCAGATTTTTGGAATTTTCCTTCTTTTTCTTTTGAAAATCTTCTTTGCGCTGACAGAGAATATGCTGCAGTTTTTGCAGGAATGTCATTTTTATCTAAAGGCATGATCATTTTTCTTACTTCTTCAGCAATCATTCCGCCAATAATCCCACTTACAACTCTTCCTTGTTTTACTCCATTATATTCTTTCAAAAATGCATTTTCTTTAAGATTATTAATAAAAACTTCTGCCATATCATCATCTGAAGATGCAGAAATTACATTTATTCCTTTCGAAGATGCATAATTTAGAATTGTTGATTTCGATTTTGAAGAGTTAGTGACATCTATAACTATTTCTGGTTTGCCTAGCATCAAAGCAAGAGATGGTGTTTCAAAAGAAATACCGACTCCTTTTATTTTAGAAACTGGATTTATTTTTGAAAGAATTTTTTCCAATGACTTGACTTTTGATTCTCCTAATTCTGCAGAAAATAACAAGAATTCTTTGTCTTCACCAACTTTTGCAGTGTCATAAATTTCTAAATTTCCAATGCCTAATGCTGCTAGTGCTGTCAAAGTGTAATTCGCCAGATATCCAGATCCTATTACTGCAATTCTTGCATTGCTTAATAGTTCTTGATTCCAACCTTTAATTAATTCCTGCCTGTTATATCTATCTATTACAGTCATTTTTAGTCTCGTTTTCTCCTGTCATTTTCATTCTTAACGGGCTGTTCTTCTTTTGCAGACAATTCTTCTTTTGCTGGTCGATCATCTTTTGGTTTTTCTTGGTCCGTTGGAGTCCATATACCGTCTACTTTTCTAAATAAAGACTTGAATCCTTTGAAATTAAATTGCTTAGGCACATATCTTCTTCGCTCGTATCTTACCTTTTCTCTTAATTCTTTTCTTAGTTCATTGCCGTCAATAATATGATCTCCAGTATCATAGACTGTAACGCTAACTCGTTCACTTTCATCTCTGGATTTTCTGCATGAAAAACACAAATCACGGGTTGCTATTTCTGCATAAGGAACTCGCTTATCCTTCCATGCGTTAACAACTAAACCATATGCAAAACCTACTCTTTTCTCCCCCAATAACTTCAATCCTTCAACTTTAACTGTATTAGGATCTCCCTTAACTTGCAATTCATACTTTCTCAAAGGATTTTTTTTATCAAACAATAATAATTTTCCATTTTCCACTTTACTTTCTAAGTTTTTTAATTCTTTTTCTTCAGGAATACTGATATAATTAACTGCACTAATTTCGTTGAGAACTGTTCTTTGTCCTTTGTCATCAGTGCCTGAGAAGAATGTTCTCAAAAAACCGTGACTGTGCCACCAACCCAATACTTTAAATCCTTGCTTGTCTAACTCTCTTCCTGCTTTAATAACGTCCTCTGCGTGAACTTCAAAGAATCCTTCTTGAACTTCTTGATCTCTTGCAAGGTAAGCATCTGTAGCGATTAAGTCTTTAGAGTCTTTTGGCGCAATCAAGTATCCGCCGCATTCCATTGTTCTTCCAGCAATGCTGCACATTAATCTTGCATAAGCAAATGCTTTCTCAAATGCATACTCTGTAACGTGTATTGTACCTAAATTATGCCCTTCTTCTTTCTTGTTTTCTTCTGGTTCTTCTTGGTTTAATAAAAAATCTAAGTTTTTCATTTTAGTTTCCTCCTTGAATTATCAAAACTCCTTTTTTTTCGAGTTCATATTTTTCTTTCACATTGCGCCTGAAATCGGTATTTTCTCTCAACTCATCACAAGCGGGATATTTTCCTTCCTTATATCCGTACATTAACATGCCTTTGCATTGTCTCAATCTTTTAGCAATAACATCACCTAAATCTTTTCCACTTGTTGGAAATAACTGTTTTCCTATACAAATCTTAACAAGATCTCTTCCGCTTCTTCTGAAATCAGGATAAATAAAAGGATGGTTGTTATTGTTAATCATCCAAAATTCAGGTGAATAACTTGTCAATTTGTTGTCGCTAAAATAAGTATAAAGCCCTATCTTAGATTTATTAAAGAAATAATAATTGCCGTCAAATTGGCTTTTTATTGCAAATTCTGGAACTTCAACATAAACAAAATAGGTTCCATCAAAAATCGTAAAACCAAATCCTTTATCTTCATGGCTGTTTTTTCCTCTCATAAGCAACAAATCAACATCTTGTGCATTAAATATTTCTTTTATTTTTTCTTTTGAAAACTTTTCTTTTAAAGAATCTAGCTTCATTTTTCTTTGCAAAAATTTCAAATATTTTCCTTCTGTTTCAGCTACGCTGCTTACTTGACTTCTTGTCGAATAATTTTTTCCTCCTAAAAAGACCGAAAATGCATCATTAAAACCAGGGATTAATTCATAAATTTTGCCTTGTGTTAATACTACATCAGAAACACTAATAGCTTTTCCAAAAAGAGACTCTCCTCTGTATTCTTTTCTTGGCTCATAATCAAATAAAGAATCTAACTTTTTTTCAAAATTTCTTCTTTGTTTAGGAACTATCCTGCCTTCTTTTTCTACTTCAGATTTCATAATATTTATTTCTTCTTGCACACTCCCAATTATTCTTTCCAGCGCGGGACTGTTTAATTTTGAAGAATTTTCCCCACCAACTTCTGTTGCTTTTCCTCCAAAAATTTTCACAATCCTATTTTTATGATTTGATTCTCTCAAATAAGGAAAAACTTGTTTGAAAATAAGCTGAGGGATATCTAAATTGGCATTAATTGCTTTCAGAGAATTTAGTTCTTTTTTTACTTCTGCAGCATATTCCAAATTGATTTTATCAATAGTGGCTCGCTCTCGATCAAAGTGTAGTTCTTCAAAAGAAGTGAGATCTCCGATTTCAGTCAAAGCTTTTTTACCATTTTTATCTTGGAAAAAATCAGATTCAACAACACCCTCGCTAACAGTGTAAACTTTTTCATTTATTACAAAAACAGGCGATTGTTCAGCCAGTTCAAAAATAGGGTGTCTGGATAAAATTTTCAGGCCGGGAGTTTCAAGAGCGGATTCCTGATTTGTCATCTTCTCGACCCTCCTTGAATTATTAAAACTCCTTTCTTTTCTAAGTCTGATTTTTTTCTTATATGAGAAGAATAATTACCACTAATGCTGCTTAATTTATATCGCGAATCATATGAATTGCTAGTATAACCATACATTAACACTTCTTTGCATCTTCTAAGTCTTTTAGCAATAACTTCGCCAGCATCTTTTCCACTTGTTGAAAACGATTGATTTCCTGTGCAGATTCGGACAAAACTGCCCTCTACGTTGTGATTAAAAGGGTGATTATTATTGTCGATCATAAAAAAGCCATCAGAATAACTTAATGACTTTCCATTACCCGAGTAAACCCAAAATCCAATTCTTGTTTTTTCAAAAAAGTAATAATTATCATCAAACTGACTTTTTATTGCAAATTCCGGAACTTCAATATAAACATAATGATGACTATCATGAGTAGTAAAACCAAATCCATCTCCTTTGAATTCTGTTTTTCCTTTCATTGCCAATAAGTCTCTGCTCTTTTTGTCAAGAAGTTCTAGTATCTTTTCTTTTGAAAAGTTATCTTTTAAAGAACTGAGTTTTATTCTTTTGTCTAAACTGGCAAAATACTTTTTTTCTATTTCACTCACACTACTTATTTTGGTGTGAATAGAATATCCTTTTCCACTTAAAGAAATTGTGCAATCAACGTCAGATCCTAAAATTAATTCATGAATTTTTCCTTTAGTTAGTATAACATCTCTTCCATCTATTGCCTTTCCAAGAAGGGAATTTCCTAAGTATTCTTTTCTATGTTGGTAACCAAATAAATTATCGAGTTTTTTCTGAGAACTGTTTCTTCTCTTTGGAGCTACCGCACCTTCTTTTTCTACTCCTGATTTTATATTGCCTACTTCAGCTTGCACATTTCTAATTATTCTTTCTAATTCAGGGGAATTTCTCAAATTCTGAGAACTCTGCGCAGGCTTTTTCTCTTCATGTGTCTTACTTAATTCTGCACCTAATATTCCTATGAGTTTATTTTTGTGTTCTTCTCCTTTAAAATAAGGAAAAACTTGTTTGTAAATAAGCTGAGGGACATCTAAAACATCATCATCTAATTTTAAAGAAGTTAATTTTTTAGTTATTTCCGAAGCATATTCTAAACCGATTTTTTCAATTGTTGTTTGTTCTCGGCTAAAATATAGTTCATCAAATGAATTAATATCTCCAATTTCAACTAGCGGTTTTTTGTTTTTTTTATCTTTAAAAAAATCAGATTCAACAACACCCTCGCTAACAGTATAAACTTTTTCATTTATTACAAATACAGGCGATTGTTCAGCCAATTCAAAAATAGGATGTCTAGCTAAACTTTTTAGATCTTGAATTTCTAATTTTGAGCTTTTATCTTGCTTTTCTCTTTGCAACAGTATTTCATCAGGGTGTACCCGCCAGTTCAAATTATTAAGATCCGGAAAATTTACTAAAATAAAATTATTCTGAGAATCAACTGAAACTACTTTTCCTTTTGATTCTAAAGGCAAATCACCTATAGTTCCGCCGTAATAGTAATGCTTATTACTAGACTTATTATTAGCCAATCCTAGATTTCTTCCAATAACTATATTATCGCCTTTCTTAAAGTCCATTCACGGCCCTCCCAGATAAAAAAATTAAATAAAAAAAATTAAATAAAATAGTTTCCGCCTTGTTGTACTGCGGAGATTTCTATTTCTAGTTCTCTGAAAGGTTTTTTTGTGCCGTCTGGTAGTTCGTGTTCTTTCTCAACTAGGTATTGTTTTACTAAATCGCCTAATTTTGCTGTCTTCTGGTTAGCAACTACAACACTACCCACTTCATTTAATTCTCTTCTTACGCTTTCTGCTAAAGAAAGTTCTGTGTCAGTAATGTCTGTTGAACCAACTAAATGGTCTATTACATTTCTAATTGTTTTTTCTGCGTACTCTATTGGAACTCTTCGCATTATTGCATCATCTTTTCCAACTAAGCCAGTTCTTACACTAGCAACAATTGGCAGACCTTGCGCGTCTTGACTTGGTATTTCTCCATCTGACATATTTTTGCCCCCCTTAAGAACGATTCGTTCTTAATAACATAACATAAGCGAATTACTTTTATATAGTTTGCTTTTGATTAATACTAACTATTGGTTCATATTCGAGTTTACAGCTCACTGTTTGCAGCTAGCAGTATTAAAAATTTCTAAAGAAAAATTTGTAAATTAGAAAAAATTAATTCAATAAAATTTCTTGATAATCAACAGTAGTTTTTAAAAATGTTATTCTATTCTAAGAAATATTAGTTAATATTTAAGGATGTGAACAAAATGAGTTTGAATAAAAAATTTAAAGGTAAACTTCAAGAAGCTATCAGTAGCAATAAAATTGATTTGAGATTAAGAAGAGCTTTTTCTACCATATTAAAAAGTAATGATTCATCAAAACTTGACGAAATAATTTCTTATCATGTCCAAGCAAGAGAAGGTTTGAAGTATGATGGTTTAAATCATTTGACAAGTACTTTTTACACAGGCAGAACAAATTACAAAACATTACTTGATTTTGTAAGCAACCCGAACTTCTACACTTTTGAAGGCGCACGAAGATTGAGAAACATATTTTAACTAAAAAACCAAAACAATTCTTAATCAAAGTGCGCAAATAGTAAAATGAAAGAAGAAAACACACAAAAGTTAAGATTGGAAGATATAGCAAATCAAACTAATCACACAACAAAATCACAAGAATCCATGTTAGAACCCGCTGTTGAAACTGCAACAAGAGAATATGAAAACCACACTTTAAAACAAAAATTTGCGAGAGTTTTTGCAAAGACTCTTGAACATGCCACTGTGTTTGTCCCCTCAGAAAAAGTCAGAAATTATCTTTCAGACAAATTAGAATATTATGATTGGGATTCTTTTGAAAAGTATAAAATGGGTAAAAGAATTTTAAATACAAAATTAGTTGCAAGGCATTTAAAACGAGGAAATATTTTAAAAGCATACGAATCATTTTGGGCAACTTGGAACCCAATAGCACAAACACCCATAAAAGAAGTTTACAAGGTTTTTGGCGGGAATAATCATCCAATCATCTCAACTATGAGTGCATTCACGTATTCTGGTGTAATAGTTCACGGTTTACATCCACTAATGCTGCCTTTATATGCTGCTAGTGCTGTTGCGGGCAAACCAGAATCTATACCTGAATCAATAGGATATATTACTGCACTTTACTTTACATTAGGTTTACCTGTTGCTTTTTCGAAATGGCTGAAAATCAGAAAAACTAATAAATCAGGAAAAACGACAGAGCAACAAAAATAAAACTCAGCAACCATCCGACTCCCAGGAATATTTGACGCCCGAAAGAAGCCCAGTGATGACTTTCCTTTTCTTATGGTAAGCCTCCGGAGGGGATTGAACCCCCGACCAACGCTTTACGAAAGCGCTACTCTACCGCTGAGCTACGGAGGCAATTTGGTCTGTAGTTTGGAGTTTGTAGTTTGTGGTTTAAAAAGTTTTGGTGAAAATGTCAATTAAAAAAATTAGCTTATTTTCTCAAGAAGTTCTTTTTTTGTTTTCAATTTTTTCTGACACTCAAAACATGCTAAATGTTTTTTTCCTTTTTCATCTTTCACATATGTGCCCATGATTTTTTCTAAAAAAGTAATTTCAATAGTATTGCTACATATTTCACATTTCATAATTTTGTAAACAAAATCATGCGATATTTAAATATTTAGTAGTTAGATTTTTAAAAACCAGACTTTTTTATTACATTCATGCCTAGAATAGCAATAGTTGATAATACCAAGTTGAAAAGCATGGAGCAGAAGCTTGAAATTCAGAGAATTTGCCCTGTTAACAAAACTGGTAAGGAATGTATTAAGATTGAAGTAGATAAAAGACTAACTATTGATGAAAATCTTTGCACTGGTTGTGGTTTGTGTGTTAAGCCAGGCCATGGAGCGATTCAAATAATTAATTTGCCTGAAGAATGGGATAAACAACCAATTCACAGGTATGGAGAAAACGCATTTGCGCTTTATTCTTTGCCTTGTCCTAGTTTTGGAAAAGTTGTAGGATTACTAGGCATTAATGGTATTGGTAAGTCTACTGCGATAAAAATTTTGGCAAAAATAGACACGCCTAATTTGGGAAATTATAAAGAAAAAGGAAGTTTTGATTTATTAATCAATTATTTTAAAGGAACTGAAGCTCAGACTTTTTTCAAAGACTTAAAAGAAGGAAAAATAAAAATTGGCTATAAACCGCAACAAGTTGAATTAATACCTAAAACAACTAAAGGAAAAGTTGGAGAATTATTAAGAAAAGTTGATGAACGGAAAAAGTTTAGCGAAGTTGTTGAAAAATTAGAATTGAATAATTTCTTAGATAGAGAACTTACTCAATTAAGCGGTGGAGAATTACAAAGAGTTGCAATTGCAGCAACAGCATTAAGGAAGGCAAATGTTTACATTTTTGACGAACCAACATCTTATTTAGATATTAAACAAAGAATCAGTGTTTCTGAATTTATGAAGAATTTAGTTGATGAAAAAACAGGAGTATTGTTAGTAGAACACGACTTAATAATTCTAGATTACATGACTGACATTATTCACATAATGTATGGTAGTGCTGGCGCTTATGGAGTAGTGTCAAAACCTAAACCTAGCAAGAATGGAATAAACACGTTCTTGTCAGGATATATTAGAGATGAAAACATGCGTTTTAGGCCTTACGAAATAAAATTTTTACCAAGACAACCATTTGCTCAAAAGACCAGCATAGAACTTGTTTGTTGGGATGACATAACAAAAGATTTAGGAGGATTCAAACTCAAAGTAAACAAAGGAAAACTTCACAAGCATCGCATCATAGGAGTTTTAGGCGAGAATGGTATTGGAAAAACAACTTTTGTGAAAATTCTTGCAGGACAACTTAAATCAGATAAAGGAGCAATTAATGAAGAACTAAAAATAAGCTACAAACCGCAATATTTGGAAATTAAAGAGGATGAACCCGTGGAAATATTCTTGGCAGAAGCTATTGCCAAATATGAAAATCAATTAATAGTTCCATTACAATTAGAACAAACTTTTAAAAAAATGTTGAGTCAATTAAGCGGTGGAGAATTACAAAGAGTAATGGTAGCTAAATGCTTAAGTCAAGACGCAAAACTCTACTTACTTGACGAACCATCAGCATATTTAGATATAGAACAAAGACTTGCTTTATCAAAAATAATGCGTAACTTCATAGAACAAAGAGGAGCAAGCATATTAGTAGTAGATCACGATTTATTATTTATTGACTATATCAGCGATGAATTATTGATTTTCGAAGGAACCCCTGCAAAAGAAGGAGAAGCGCACGGTCCTTATGATATGAAAGAAGGAATGAATAAATTCTTGAGTAAAATGAAAATAACTCTAAGAAAAGATCAAGAAACATTTAGACCTAGAATCAACAAACCAAATAGTGTACTGGACAGAGAACAAAAAAGAAATGGAGAATACTATTATGCCAATTAGTTCGCAGTTTGCGGTTCATAGTTTAAAGGACGCACTGTAAACCATTAATAAAACTTATAAATCTCCTCTATTGCCTTCTATGAATGTATCGCGTAACGAATCATAATTCAGAAATAATAGAAAATAAACTATTTCCAAGTGCAAAGGAACATTTTTTATTTGATTTTGAGCTTTCTAAAAGCAGGCTTTTAGAAAAATATGTTCAATTACCTTGTTATGTTGTATTAGAAAAAGATAATATTACTGAAGTCATAGAAAAATTTCCAAAAGAAGGGGAAATAACAATCTTAGCATACATAGATAAAGGCCCTGAAATATGTGAACAAGTAATAAATGGAGAAAAAAATACAATAGAAGTAGTAAATCGTTGTGATGTAGATTTTGCATTATTATACCAACCAATTAATGTTGTTGAATTTCTACTACACTTACATCAAGGCTCAAAGGTCGAATCATTAGAATTAATAAATGAATGCGAAATATATCATTCCTCAATCAATGAATGGTTTTTCAATCACAAAAATTTTTTCAAATATAATGAATTCTTCCACCAATTAGAAGAAAAAATAATGGACAGATACACAAAGTTAAGAAAAAAAGGCAGCAAAATAAAATTACTAAATTGTGACGGAAAACCTTTGACTTTTGTTAATAGGATTTAAAGATTATACAATCTCTACCACTAATCTATTTTTGTTTTCTGGACGTAAGTGAACTCTTTTTCCTTTTTCTAAACACATAAAATCGCCTATTTTTTTACTTATTGTCACAGCCATAGAAGAACCCGTTTTCGTAACCTTCGTGTCTGCTTCTAAACCCCACAAACCTTTCTCTTTTGCTTTATCGTCAATTTCGTCTGAGGCTTTTTCATCAAAAAATTTTTCACCACAAACAGAACATACTTGTGCGTCAAATTTTCCCAAATTAGTTCCATATAAACTGAAATCTACTTTTTTATTTTCTAAAAATCCTTTTTCACAAATGTAACATTTTTCTTTTTTCATCTTATTTTCACCGTTTTAACAACATATTTTTTGCCTATTATTTTGTAAGCAACTTCAAGATAAGTATAAGTTGCCAACAATCCCTCAGTTTGCTTTTGTTTAGCGCCTTGTTTTATTGCAGTTTTGATTTGTTCCTTGCTGATCCCTTTTGCAGCCATTCGCTCTTTCGCATGTTCTGTCAATATCAACTCAAAGTCATCAGTCATTATTAATCATTACCAATACTTATTTATAAACATTTCGCTCAAAAAGAGTAAATTTATATATCTTCTTTGCAGCAATTACCTAATGAAACCTCGCAAAAGATCAATATTTGGTGTTGATTTCGAGATTTTCTTGTTGGGCATTGTTAGCTTTTTTACAGATATCAGTTCTGAACTTATCTTTTCTGTTTTATCAATTTTTCTCACAGTAATTCTAGGTTCATCAACATTCATTCTAGGAATAATTGAAGGCTTAGCCGACTTTTCTGCTTCATCACTAGATTTTGCTTCAGGTTATTTTTCTGACAAAAGTGGAAAAAGAAAAATATTTGTATTATCTGGATACTCATTTTCTACACTAGCCAAAGCGTTACTTATCTTTGCATCTACAACTTTTCATGTTGGATTGTTCAGAGTCATAGAAAGATTAGGCAAGTCATTTAGAGGTCCTCCAAGAGATGCCTTAATATCTGGCATTTCAGAAGAATCAAAGTTGGGTTTTAATTTTGGTTTTCACAAAGCAATGGACAAATTAGGAGCAGTATTAGGACCTTTAGTTGCCTATTTTATTCTTGCAAAACTAGGTCAAACAGTTGGCACGTTTAAAATTTTGTTCATCATTTCTTTTGGATTTGCATTATTGTCAGTTCTAATTTTAGGAATATTTGTTAAAGATCATCCAATTAAAAGTAGAAACTTCAAACCATTGTTAAAAAGTTCCTTAAATCCAAAATTCAACCATTACTTAGTTAGTGCAAGTATTTTTTCTCTCGCTTATTTTAGTTTTTCATTCCTTTTATTGAAAGCATACACTGTAGGATTTGAAATAAAAGATGTTGCTTTGCTTTACGCATTGTTCAATCTTTCTTTTATAATTTTTGCAGTGCCAATAGGAAAGTTGGGAGACAAAATAAAGCGGTCAAAAATAATCGTCTTAGAGTATTTAATTTATGCAATAATGTCTGTAGGATTTATTTTTGCAACTACTAAAATTGAAGTCATAATTTTATTCTTGTTGTACGGCATATTTTATTCAATAGATTCAGCCCAAACAAAAGCATACATTTCTGATTTGTCAACAAAACAAACAAGAGCGACAGCATTAGGAGTTTATAACTTAGCAACAGGAATAGTTTATCTTCCTGCATCAATAATTGCAGGACTGCTATGGAAATATTTAGGACCACAATACACGTTTGGGTTTGCAGCATTAGTTTCTTTAATTGCACTTATTATTTTTGTTGTTAAGAAGTATGATTAGGCTCATTCTCAAGCTTGGTTTGGATTTGCTTTTTATGTACACGAAAAATTTATATAAATCAATCATTATTTTTGAATTATGGATATTGAAGATTTGTTGGCTCAGGAAAAGTTCAAAGAGTTAGATAAATTTTTGAATGAAGAAATGATAAATTATGCAGGAAAAGATTTGATAGAAAAAATGACTAAAGTATGGGGAAATAAAGAAGTTGCAAGGAAATGGTTTTATTCTAATGCTTTAGCTTTGGGAAATGAAAGACCTTATGATTACTGCAAAAAAGGAAAACAAAAAGAAGTAAATGATTTGCTTGGAAGAATCGAGTATGGTGTCTGTGCTTAACAACCAATTTTTCTAATTTAATAATAAAATTCTTTCCTTAAAAGCTTTTTGCGTTATTTTTTAAATCAAAACTGTTTTTATTTCTAAAATGACTGAAAGAGCAATAAAATCATTGAAAAGATCAGAAATTGAAGGCTACCTTGATTTACTCTCAAGCGAACCTGATGAAGTCTATGTTACTCTCAGAGGACTTGATTTTTCTGTTTTAAATGAACAAATTCAGAACTATGTTCCTGGAGTTAATATTAGCAGTCCTCCATTAGAATTAGAAATGAAAAGACCCGATCTTGATGACAGAAGAGATCCAGCACCAGTTTGTTACAGAATTAACAGTCCGGATAGAAATTTAATAAAACGAATTTTGGATCATGAAGAAAAAATAAGAAAAGAAAAGAGCGTTCTTGATATTTACTTAAATCCTTTAGTTCATTTTCACAGCGCAGTTTGGCGTTGGGATAAAAAAGATTGTTTAGAACTAACAAGAAGAGGATTGATTGTTAAATTTACACCAGGAAAAGAACTTCCTGAAGAAGTTAAAATTTTAATTGAAGAAGTTCCAAGAAATGGTTTACCGCTTCTTTATTTTTCATGAAAAATAACTCTTTTGATCAACAACAGGATAGTTCTAAATTTTTACTAGAAATCCATCAATTCTTTTATCAACTTATCAGGTTTTACATTTGAAAAATCACTCATAGGTGATCTCGTGCCGGGCTTCATTAAACTAACAATGTATTTTCCTGCTTTTTTATCATTCCACCATCTTTCTCCGCCTATTTCTTGACATTTTTCTACCATTTCGCAAACGTTTGCTTGTGATAATAAATAGCTAGGAACGTATAATAAGTTTTCTGGCAAAATGTGATGTAGTTGCCAGTATGCGCCAGGAATTTGCAAATTCATACTTTGTTCTTGTTCTTTAGCATACAAGTCGTCTAGTTTTTCAAAAGGAACATTATCATGCCACATTTTTAAGTTGAACAAAGAATTACCCGTATAAAATGCAACAGTCATTAATTCCATTACTTTTATTCGTCTAACATATTCTTCTGCTAATTCAGGATCTAATTTTAGTTCTTCAACTAAATAAGTTTTGTTTGCAACTAAGCTTTCAATGAATTGCGAGAATGTTTCTGCCAAACCCATAGAATACAAATAACGTTCATGATAAGGTAATTTCGGGTCAACGTGTGTTTCATGAATTGCATGACCCATTTCATGATAAATACTTCTTGTATCATTTAAGGGATTTTCTGCTTTGTACGAAATTCTTACGTCTTGAGGAACTCTTGGAGAAGAACAAAATGGCGAAGGGTACTTATTTGGGCGGTCTGCGTCATCAACGTGTATTTTTGAAGGGTCTAAACCTAAGTTTGTTAAAGTTTTTTTAACACAGTCTAAAGGGTTTGCGCCTTTAAATTTTCCAACTAAATCATTGAATATTACATTTCTCATAAAATATAAATCATCATAATATTCTGGCGGTCTACCGAGCATTCTTTGAGTTTCATTTGTGTATTCTTGCCAGTATTTATTTTTAACTCCATCTCTTAATTCAGTTAAAAAATTGATTATTTTTTCGTAAGAAGTTTTGTGTCCAAGTAAGTAATTTTGTAATGGCGTTAAGTTGTGTTGTTCGAAAATAACTTTACTAGTACCAAAAAATTCTTTTATTTGAGGAGATATTTTAGGAACTAAATTTACGAACTCATCATAAACTTCTTTTCTTGCTTTATCTTCTGCGCTCACCACAAATTGTCTCCAAGTTGTCCAAGTTACGGGCTGATCTCTAAATTTGTGCTTTTCTGATTTTACATCAGTCTTTCTTATGTCATGTAGTTTTAGCAATAACTGGTATGTTTTTCCTCCTGCTATTCCTGCAACTGATGATCTGTATACTTCTTCAGGTTCTTTAAAGTGATCTAAGAAATATTTTGATAACTCTTCTCCTTTTTTTTCTAATTCGTGAATCTTTTGTTCAGAATAAGGAAGACCCACTTGCATGTTAAAGTATTCATTGCTTAGTTCTGCACCGTTATCTTCTACTTTTTTACTCCATCCATCATAATTCATTTTAGTATTTTTCTCACAAATGTTAAAAATCCCGAGTGTCCTATACTTATTGTTTTGGGTTTTACTATTCTTCCTTCAGCACTCCATTCTCTTTCTATTAATTCTACATTCTTCACGCACAATAATCTTTCTTCTTTAGCTAATTCTGCGACAAAATCTTGCAGTTGAGGTGTTGTAATTGAATAACAAACCAGGAATGCTCCAACTTTTAATGCTTTAGCACAATGCGTTATTACTTTCCATGGTTCAGGAACATCTAGAGTTATTAAGTCAAATTCTTCTCCCTCAATTCCTTCAGTTATGTCTCTTTTTTTGAGGGTTACATTTTTCAAGTTTAGTGTTTTAACATTTTCTTCTGCAACACTTAAATGGTCATCTCTAATATCATAACTTATTACTTCTTTAACAAAATTCGCAAGCATGCAAGTAAGTGCTCCGCTACCTGTACCACTATCAAGAACTTTTGAATTTTTGTTAATTCCTGTTTCAGCCAGTATTAATCCAACATCTTTTAATGGAATTGTTTGCGGCATTCTTTTTATTTTTTTGTAGTCATCAACAAAAGTGCTGTCAAAAATTATGAACTCTTTACCATGGCTGCTTTTTATTTTTTCACCATTCTTTTTAAGTTCTTTTTTAGGAATTGTATCTCCCGAAACAGAATAATCTTGGTTAAGATTAGTTATATAATACTTTTTTGACTTTCTAATTATTATTTCTCTTTTAAGTTCTTCAACAAATTCTTTCTTTTTCTTTTGAATTAAAATTTTAGGCATTAAATGAGTAAATGGCCATTAATTTAAAAATTTTCGTACTTGACAAAAGTAAAGCACTCTGCAGCCACTAGATCTTCCATAATATCTGAGCTAACTGACGATATCTTGACATGATTTTTGCGGAAGGTTTATAAACATATATTCCCCTTATCGTCTTAATGCAAAAGTCAGAACCAATATCTCGAGAATTAGACATTGTTCTTAAGCAATTAAAAGGGGACTTTGTAAAGCCACTTTTGGAAAAAATTGAAGAAAGTGAAAAAGTAATGCTTTATCAAGAGCTTAAGTGCGAGTTCGTTAAGAACTACTAAACTCGAGAATAAAAAAGAGTTGAGGGAGGATTTATGCCAAAGGAGAATAAAGTTTCAGATAGTTTGGTTTCTAAGCTAAAGAATCACAAATCAGTTGATGTGGTCGTTGTAGCAAAAGGAGATGTTTCAAGCGTTTACACATATGTATTCTTGCTCGAAGCATATTTTAAAGATAAAAAAATACATTACAATCAAGAAACAACTAATAGTTTAACAGCAACCTTAACTCCCGAACAAATTTATGATTTAAGTGATGAACCTAGTGTTGAATTTATTGATTCTGTTTAATTCATGGAGATTAATTATTGATTATTTTTTTCAGAAATTCAGACAAATCAATAATTTTTATTTTTTCTGATTTATTGGGAGGTATTGAATTTGTCACGTAAACATTTTTTATTTGGCTTTTCTTTAGGTTTTTTATTGCATCGCCAGAAAACACTCCGTGAGTTGCTATTACTGATACTTCTTTTGCTCCTTTTTGTAATAAAACTTTGCTTGCTTCAATTATCGTTCCACCAGTTGAAATCATGTCGTCAACAATTAGTGCTCTTTTATTTTTAACGTCTCCTTTTATTTCTAGAATTTTTACTTGTTCTTTTTTCGGTCTGAATTTTTCTATAACAACCAATGGTTTTTTACACAGATCACTTAGTTTTTGAACGTTTGATTTCGCACCTTTATCTGGAGCAACAAGAACATCAAACTTCTCTGCAATTGGAGCATATAATTCAAAAGGAATTATGTCTTTATATCTTAAGAATTCATTCAATCTCTAGTTAGCGACATAAATAACGCATAAAATTTTGCGTAAATTTATGTTCTCTCCAATAGTTTTCTAGGGCATTTTGCATTTGTTCTATATTCTCGAAATATTGTGATTTTGTGACGTTGTTTTTTGTAACTTTCCAGCA